>JAXDGW010000040.1:0-17204 GCA_034664845.1 Thermoanaerobaculia bacterium
CAATGGCCTTAACTTAGCGATCTCCGAGGCTCGCGGTGGAACGCTGGCGTCTCGCCGGCTGGCTCGGCGTGCGTCCTCGCCGCCGTGGTGCTTGGTAAGAATGTCGGGCCTCTGGCGAGTAGGCGGCGGGACGCACGCCTGGCCAGCCGGCGAGGACGCCAGCGTTCCGGCGCGTTACGGGAGACATTGATGACACCGCTTCTCGCGCTCTTGCTTCCCCTCTCCCCTGATCTCTTGTCTCTGATCACTGCTTCCTGCTCCTCCGGAATTCAACCTCACCCGCGTTAGTTGCGGAACGGTGCAGAGTCGTCACCCCGATGGCCAAGGAGACTGTAGTAATGATCTGTGACGATGTGAAACGAGTTGCCTACTTCTTCCTCGATGGCAGCATGGGCGAAAAGAAACAGTCCGATTTCAAGAGTCACGTCAGCCTTTGCCCCGAATGCGAGCAGCGCGTCAGCATCCACCGCCGATTGCGCAACTTCATCGTCAAACGCCTCGGGCGCGCCGTAGCACCTCCCACGCTGCGGCAGCGGCTGACCCGCAGCTTCCGTGCGCTGGGCGACAGCTAGACATAGAATCGCCCGCGTGCCCGATCACCCACTGATCCTCGTCTCGTCGAATCCCAACAAGGGAATCGAGGCTGAGCGGATCCTCGGCATCCCGCTGCTCCGCGTCTCGATCGTCCTTCCCGAGATCCAGGCCGCTGGTGTCGAAGAGATCACCCGCTACAAACTGGAGATCGCCCGCACGAAGGGTTACAGCCATCTCATCGTCGAGGACGTTTCGCTCGGCTTCGATGAGCTCGGCAACTTTCCCGGTCCGTACGTCCGCTGGCTGCTGGAAGCGGCAGGCGGAACAGGTCTCGCCGCAATCGCATACGCACTCAACAACCGCGCTGCCAAAGCGGAATGCTGCGTCGCCTACTGGAACGGCACGAAGGGCGAGATCTTTTGCGGCGTGAGCGAAGGAGAGATCCTCGTCGAGCCGCGGGGCGAGCGGAACTTCGGCTGGGATGCCTGGTTTCAGCCTCGCGGATCGAAGAAGACATTCGCCGAGATGACGCCCCAGGAAAAGGATGCGGTTTCGCATCGCGGCGCGGCGTACCGGCAGCTCGCCGCCTATCTAAAATCGGGAAACGCTTGACCCGCTAACCGGACGCACTGAGTCCGGGCGAGGACGGCCGCCCAAACCCTCTGCCGGAATCATCCGTACAACAGACTGAAAATGATGGATTTGGCCGTGCCACCTCTTGGCAGGCCAATTGAACTATCGAGAGCAGTCTTCGGAGACTCCGAGGACGAAGTGGAAAGGACGCCCCGATGTGGATTTACGACGGTGATCAATGGATCGAAGAGGGCGCGAGCGAGAACGACAAGCAGCCGGAAGCGATCATGCCGCGCCACGGCGAAGAGCTCTATCCCGAACTGCAAGTCGTCGAAGTCGAGATCGTCCCCGTACCGCAAACGCACTACGTCCCGCACTTTCCGCTGCACTAGACAACACGAAACCTTCGCTACGAATCAGGCCGCGCCTTCGGGCGCGGCTTTTTGTTTGCGGCAGAGATCAGGAAGCTGGGATCAGGAAGCAGAGATCAGAGATCAGGAAACCCAAGCAAATCGTCCTCTCCTGATCTCTGATCTCTTGTCTCTGATCTCTGCTTCAGAACTCTGCTTCAAAACGTCTCAAGCCACGCCTCGATCGCTGCGATGGCGCGGTCGTTTCTGAAGTTGTACCAAGCGCGTTCGATCGTGCGATCGGAGGCGAGCGCGCGGCGAAACGCGTCCGCGTCGGCGCTTCGTGCCAGCGCGTCGCGGGCAGGTGAGCCGTCGAGTGACGCGATGAACGCGCGGCGATCCTCGCGCTCCGTTGTCGCCGTGCGCGACGGCACGCGCCGGTAGCGCGGCTCGTTCAACTGCGAACCGGCGCCCGCATCGGACGCGCGCAGATCGATGATGTCGCCCGACTCGGTATCGAGAAAATGCACCAGTTGCCCCGAGTCATCGAGATACGCGACCGTCAGCCCCTCGGTGTCGATCGCGAACGTACGCGACTTCGTTTTCGCCGCCGGCGCCACTGCCGGCGCGGCGCTCCACGAGGCGTTCCGCGCCACGAAGTCTTTGTCGTTCTCCTCGCGCCGCCTTTGCCAGCCGCGGATCACGAGACGAATCTTCTGCATGAGCGTGGGCATGAGGAGTGGATGATATCTTCGCTCGATGAGCCAGGAGCGGCTCGAGGCCAGTCTCGACATCGACCGGCGATCGGCGCGCGAGATCGTGCAGATCATTCAGGAGCAGGACGCCATCGTCGCAGCTGCCGTGGCTGCCGAGGGCGATCGGATCGCGCATGCGGTCGATCAGATCGCTGACCGTCTTTCGCACGGCGGCCGTCTTTTCTACGTTGGCGCGGGGACGAGTGGCCGCATCGCCATGCTCGACGCGTCGGAGCTTCCGCCGACGTACGGCATCGATCCGTCTCTGGTCAGCGTGATCATGGCCGGAGGTGATTTCGCATTTCTGAACGCCGCCGAAGGGGCGGAGGACGATGAGCACGCGGCGATCGAAGCGGTGAATGCGGCGGTGAAAGCCGAGGATGCCGTCGTCGGAATCGCCGCATCGGGCACGACGCCCTACACCGTCGCTGCGATCCGCCGCGCGAACATGCTGGGAGCGCTCACGGTCGGCATCACGTCGAATCCCAACTCGCCGCTGGCGAGCGAGGCCGACATCGCCATCGCGCCGCAGACCGGCCCCGAGGTGATCATGGGATCGTCGCGGATGAAGAGCGGCACCGCGCAGAAGCTCATTCTCAACACGCTGTCGACCGGGGTGATGATTCTGTTGGGACGGGTGCATTCGAACCTGATGATCGACATGCCGGCCACGAACGAAAAGCTGCGCAGCCGCGCGGTGCGGATGGTTGAGCTTGCGGCGGGAGTGAGCCGTCAGGCCGCGGTGCAGGCGATGCGCGACGCCGGCGGAAACGTCAAACTGGCGGCGGTGATGGCCGGCAAACAGCTCTCGATCGACGAAGCGCGAACGCTCCTGGCGAGCGCCGGCGGCAATCTTCGGAAAGTTCTCGAAAGGTGAATCGCGGCAGCCGGGTGGCCCGCTGCTGGCCTAGTGCCCCATCGCCGCGCCGTGCATGGCCACGTTCCATAGCTCGACGCGGTTGCGGCCGTGGTGTTTGGCGGAGTAGAGCGCGCGGTCGGCGCGGTCGATCAAGGTCGAGGGGCTGACCATCCCTTCGCCTTCCGCGGAGTCGATGCCGGCGATGCCGATCGAGGCGGTGACGACGACGGAGTCGCTTCCGACGTCGAAGGAGCTTGCGGCCATCCGCTCGCGAATCCGTTCTGCTACCACCGTAGTGTTGCCGGCTTTCGTTTCGGGAAGGACGACACAGAACTCCTCGCCGCCGTAACGGCCCGGCACGTCGTACACGCGGCAGCTTTCGCGAAGGACCTGGGCCACCGAGCGCAGCACGCCGTCGCCGGCGGAGTGTCCGAACTCGTCGTTCACGCGCTTGAAGTGATCGATGTCGAGCATGAGAACCGAGACCGGGGAGCCATTGCGCAGCGAGCGGTTCATCTCGCTGTCGATCTTTTCCATCACGTACCAGCGGTTGTACAGACCGGTCAGCGTGTCGCGTGCGGAGATGTCGGCGAGGGTGCGGTTTTTCAGGAGCAGATCGAGATTGCGAGTCTCCAGTTCAGCGATCTTCAACTCCAGCTCGCGGGCACGTCCGTCGCGTGCTCCCGCAAAGCGAACGATCGACGCAACCTCCCGAACGAGATCACGCTGCGGCGCGCTGAGCGAGGGGTCGTCCTTCACCGCCAGATTCGGCGTCAGAACGATTGCATCCTCCGCGGACGCAGGATCAACCAGGGAAAGTTCCTTGTGGAGCAACGTGGACAACGACCGCACGATGCGGCCGGCCGCGTCTTCGGCGAACCAGCTCATCTCGCACACTCCCTTGTTTGGATCGGGCGGAGTATGTGGAGAGAGCCGCCGTCCGTCAAGCTCGGATTTTGGTGATGCCGGAACGACGGAACTTACCGTTGCTCGATGCGGAAGCGGTTGATTCCGGCCCGGATCTCGTCGCCGCTCTGCACCTTCGTGTTGTGCGCTGGCAGCGTGTTCAGGAACGTGCCGTTGCGGCTGCCGAGGTCGCGGACGCGGATGGTGCCGTCAGGATCGGGGCCGACTTCGAAGTGGCGGCGCGAAAGAAACTCGTCCGGAACGCGGACGTGCCCTTCGCGCCCGACGACGAGCCCCGAGGGAGGAATCTCGAACTCCTGGCCATTCAGCGTACCGCCGATGCAGATCAGCACCGGCCGCGTCGTTGGTGAGGGCGGCGTCACCGCGGCGCCTCGCTGCGTGATCCTGTGTACGAGCTCGGCTTCTTCAAGTGGCGCCTCGACCTCCAGCCGGACCGGCTCCACCGCCACACCCGGCTCCTCGGTCGGTTCAACGCTCACCAGTGCGGAGCCGACACGCAAGAGATGCGTTCCTTCGCCGATCACCGCCTCGGTGATCTTCTGGCCATCGAGAAAGGTGCCCATGTGCGAATCGGCGTCGCGCGCGACGAGGTCATCGCCCTGCAGCGAGATCGAGCAATGACGTAGCGACAGATCGGGCTCGCCAAGCTCGACGTGACATCCCTTGCGGCCGATCCAGAGCGGGTGCGCGCCGATCGTGAAAACCGTATTGACCGATTCCTTCGCGCCGCGCGCGATCACGCGGACGGATCGCGGCTGTCCCGCCGGACGCGCTGCTGCGATTGGCGCGGACGGCGCATCCTCGGTGCGCCGCACCCGGTACGGCTTGAGATCGATCTCTCGGATCTCCTCCGGATTCATCAGCCGGGCCAGCACCGCCGCCTTGCTGCCGGAAATCCACTCGCCGCAATCGCACGTGGCGATTGAATTGGGAAGGCGAACGGCGATGACTCCCGGCACGTCGTACGCCTGTCCGCACTTGGCGCAGCGGATCAGAGGCATGCGCGGATGATAGCGCAGCGCCATACGCTACACTTCCGCCCATTCGCATGCTCTCCGGCGCCACCACCGAGCCCTCTCGCACCCGCATCGGCCTCGGCCTGAAATTCACGATCGCGTTCGCCGTGCAGACGCTCGTCAGCGCGCTTTTGATCGTCGGTCTCGAGCAGTGGCGCGTCGGCGCCGTCATTCGCGGCGAGTTTCTCTCTCGCGCGGACGCACTCGCGCGAACCATCGCCGTCGCCTCGTCGAGCGCCGCGCAGAATCGCCGCACCGAGGAGCTCAGGGCGATCCTGACCGACATCAAGTCGCGGCCATGGATCGACTACGCCGACTTCGTAGCCGCTGATGGCAAAGTCCTGGTTGCGCAGGGCGAACCGCCGGCAGGTCTCTCTCTCACGCCGGGCAAGACGCAACTTCAGCAGGCGAACGGCGACACGATTCACATCTACGTCACGCCGGTCGCCGGCGACACCTCGCTCTTCCGGCTCGTCGCAAACGACCGCGAGGCGATGAGCGTCGCGCAAGGGCTCCGCTGGTCAAACCTCGGCGTCGTTCTTCTGGCGCTATTGATCGCCATCGGCCTGGCGTGGATCGCCTCACGCTTCATCGTTCGTCCCGTCCTTGACCTCGCCGAACACGCGCGCAGTCTTGCGGGAGGCGACCTGACGCAGAGGTCAACGGTGCAATCGAGCGACGAGATCGGCGACCTCGCCGAGGCGTTCAACGCGATGGCTGGGAACCTGGAGAAGACCGTCACGAAGCTCGTTCGCTCGCAGGCGCAACTCAAGTCCGTCGTCGACAACGTCGGCTCGCGGTCTCGCAATGTCGCCGAGCGCGTCAGCGAACAGCGCGCCATGATCGACAACAACTACCACTCCATCGATCAGCTCAACAACGGCGTCCGCAAGATCACCGACAACGTCGAGGCGCTCTCGGCCTCATCCGAGGAGACCTCCTCCTCGATGCTGGAGATGGTGGCCTCGATCGAAGAAGTCAGCCGTCACACCGACACGCTCTACAACTCGGTCGAAGAGACTGCGTCCGCGACCGGCCAGATGGTGAGCTCGATCAACGAGGTCGACAAGAACGTCGACTACCTCGCCAACTTCGTCACCGACACATCCTCATCGATGGTGGAGATGAGCGCATCGATCGCGCAGGTCGAGTCGAACGCCGCGCGCTCCTACGATCTCGCCCAGGCAGTCGCCGACGCCGCTGAGTCAGGGATGAAAGCGGTGCGCGAGACGATCGACGGGATGGAACAGATCCGCCGCTCCGTCGCCGAGTCGAACGCCGTCATCACACGCCTCGGCGACCGCTCCATCGCCATCGGCAAGATCCTCAACGTCATCGAAGACATCGCCGAGCAGACGAACCTGCTTGCACTCAACGCCGCCATCCTCGCTGCCTCGGCCGGCGAGCACGGCAAAGGCTTCTCTGTCGTGGCCGCGGAGATTCGCGATCTCTCCGAGCGCACGGCGTCATCGACGCGCGAGATTGCCAACCTCATTCGCTCCGTGCAGGAGGAAGTCGGCAACGCGCTTCGCTCCATGTCCTCCGGCACCAAGCTCGTGGAAGAGGGCGTCTCGCTGTCGCACGAGGCGGGGAAGGCGCTGAACAACATCCTCGACTCGTCGACGAAAGCCTCGGGCATGGGGAAGGAGATCGCCGCGGGAACGCGGGAGCAGACGGCGGGAAGCGAGAACATCACGCGCTCCATCGACCGCCTGCAGGAGCTTCTCCAACAGATCAACGGCGCGACTACGCAACAGGCGCAAGGCTCCGACCACATCATGAAAGCGGTCGAGTCGATGCGCGAGGTGACCCGTTACGTGCGTCAGGCCATGACCGAGCAGCGCTCCGGCTCCTCGATGATCTCGGCCTCGGCCGAAAAAATGATCGACATGATCCACGAGATCTTCCAAGTCGCCACGAACCAGGCGGCCGAGAGCGAAAAGATCGTGGCGACGATGGAACAGGTGCGCGCCCTGGCCGAGGGGAGCGGAAACTACGCCGTCGAAATGGGCGAATCGCTCAACCTTCTGTCGGAAGCCATCCGCGGACTGGACGAGGAAATCCGCCGTTTCCGCATTCGGGCGTAACGCGACTCTTTCTCAAAACCATGAACCACAGAGACGCAGAGGACACAGAGGTTTTCTCTGTGCTCTCTGAGTCTCTGTGGTGACAGATTTTTTTTCAAACGAAATGTCGAGCTAGAACCCGCCGCTCATGTACTTCCACTGCACGATCTTCTCGTTGATCTCGCGGAGGCGGCGGCTGATCATCCGGCAGAGAAGATTGAGGAACTGCAGCGATGCGTGCGGGTCCATCGACAGGATCTCGTTCAGCGTGGCGCGGTCGATGGAGAGCACGGTGGCATCGCCGTCGTGCGCCTTTGCGTCGGCGGAGCGCACCTTGTCGTCGATCAGCGCCATCTCGCCGAAGAAGTCGCCGCGGTCGAGCACGGCCAGCGCTTCTTCGCCGACGCCCGGGATGAACTTCGAGATGCGCACGCGGCCGTCGAGCACGATGTAGAGCTTGTCGCCCTGCTCGCCTTCGCGGAAGACCATCGAGCCGTCGCGGATCCGCTCCTCGCTCGAGAACGTCGCCAGCAGCTTCATTTCACCCGCCGACAGGCCGCGCTCCTTGAAGAGATCGACCTTGTCTTCCGACTTCACCGTGATCTGCTGCACCTCGCGCTTTCCTTCCGCGCGTTTGCGGCCCTGACCTTTCTTCGCATCCTCCTGGAAGAAGAGTTTGAGCTGCTCGTTGGCGTCGCGAACCTTCTCGGTGAGCGAGCGCCAGAACGCCCAGTGCAGGCCGACGGCGAGCTGCTTGTCCTCGTCCATCAACTGATCGAGCGCGCTGAATGAGAAGGTGTAGCAACTCGAAGGGACCACGGCCACGGCGTCGCTGGAGCGATGCGTGCGGTCGATGAAATTCATCTCGCCGAAGATCACGCCCGCGGTGAGCGAGCCGAGGATCTGCGGGCCGAACGGCGTGTCCTTGCGGATCTCGATGCGGCCGTCCCGAACGACGTAGAAATCCATCGACCGGTCTTCCTCTTTGAACACCTGCCCGCCCTCGGCGAGTTGCTCGATGCGCGAGAATTTCGAGAGCCGGATCAGATGCTCGTCTTTGATGTGCTGGAAGACGGCAAGCGAGCGGAGATCCGCGGCCATCGTGATGAGGTTGTCACGCGTTTCGGCGTCGCGCGTGATCTTGTCGACGATTTCGCGCAGCCCCTTCTTCGACTCCAGCTTGAACAGATTGTCCTTGCGCAGCTCCAGCCGCTCGGTGCACGTCTGCAGTTGTTCGACGCGCTGCTTGATGCGCGCGTTGAGGTCCTTCGATTCGATGTTCTCGATGCGCTTGAGCGTGTTGATCATCCGCCGGACCGGCTCGGTGGTCTCGCCTTTTTGATCGGTAGAGAGGAGAAACGCGTCGATGAAGTCGTCGAGCGCGCGCTCGAAATTGCGCTTCTCGAATTCGACGCGTCCGGCGATCTCCGCCAGCCCGCGGTCGAACGGATTGAGCTTCCGCGCTTTGCCGATCTCTTCGTGCGCCGAATCCCATTCGCCCTGAGAGTAGTGGAGGCGCCCGAGGATCTCGTAAGGGCGGTAGTTGTTGGGCGTCTTCAGCTTGGCGATCTCGAGAAGCTCGATCGCTTTCGACGTCTGATCTTTGGCCATGTAGTACTGCGCCAGACCGACGTATTGCGACGCGTCGATCTCGTCTCGGGCGCGCTGTGCATCGACATCCTGGCGCACCACTTCGAATCGCGACGCCTCGGCTTTTTCTTTGTGATCGCGAGTACGCGCCAGGTTGATGCGCACGGAGACCGAGCCGGGCTTCAGCTTCTCCGCCATCTCGTACAGATGGATGGCCTCGTCGTACATCCCCTGGTCGGCGTAGCGCCGCGCCAGCACGATCAACTCATCGGCGCTGATGGGAATGCTCGACTCCGCGGCGATCGTGCGGAAGCGCGCGCGGGGAGTCGTCGGGACCGGCTGTTCCGCCATGGCGAGCGCATATTATGAGCTTCGGATGTCGAATGTCGCATGTTCCCTGTCAATTGTTGGAAGGATGCGGCGGGCCGCGATCGCTCTCGCGCTCGTTTTGACGATCCTTCCGATTGCGAATCCGTCGATCGCAGCGGAGCCCGCGTTCGTTCCCGCGTTGCCCGGCTACGACTTTTCGTTTCCCCGCGATCACGGCGCGCATGACGAGTACAAAACGGAATGGTGGTACTACACCGGCCAACTGCGCACCGAGGGAGGAAAGCGCTACGGATTCGAGCTGACGTTCTTTCGGGTCGGCATCGTGCCGCCGGGAACTGCTGCTGCGACGAAGTGGGATCTGCGCAACCTCTCGCTCGCGCATTTCGCCATCAGCGACATCGACGGGGGTGACTTTCGCTACTACGAAAAGCTCAATCGATCATCCCCGTTCACCGCCGGCGCGGCGCCCGGCCTCCTCGATGTTTTCAACGAAGGATGGCGCGCTACGACGCTCGCGGACGGCTCGTGGCGCATCGCAGCGTACGGCGGCAAGGACACGATCGATCTGACGATGACATCGCGCAAAGCGCCGGCTGTGCATGGCGAGAATGGCGTCAGCGTGAAGGCCGAGGGGGTGGGGTACGCGTCGCACTACTACTCGATGTCGCGGCTCGAAGTGCGGGGACGCGTGAACGGCGCGAATTGCCACGGTCTGGCGTGGATGGATCACGAGTTTGGCAGTTCCCAACTTCGCGAGAGCCAGCAGGGATGGGACTGGTTTTCGATCCAGCTCGACAACGATGCGGAGCTGATGTTCTACCAGATCCGCCGTAAAGACGGGACGCCCGACGCCCCGTCGTCGGGATCGCTCATCAGCAGCGAGGGCAACGTGATCCACCTGCGCCGCGACCAGATGGTGATCACGCCGCTCGGCTCCTGGCATTCGAAGAAATCGGGCGCGACATACCCGATGGGTTGGCGCGTGGCCGTGCCATCGTTCGGGATCGCCCTGGTGCTGCAGCCCTTGCTGAAAGACCAGGAACTGGTCACGCGGAGCTCGACCCGCGTCACGTACTGGGAAGGTGCGGTCGATGCCGCCGGCTCGTTCGGCAATGTCGCCATCAACGGCCAGGGATATGTCGAGATGACAGGATACGAAAGGGCTTTCCGCTCGCCATGATCATCGCCACGCTTCTTTTCGCAGCCACGCTCCAATCGCAGATCGAGACGATCGCTAAACAGACGGACGCCGTCGTCGGTGTGAGCGTCTTCGATCTCGAGTCAGGACGCCACATCACCATTCACGGGCAAGACCGCTTCCCGATGGCGAGCGTCTTCAAGTTCCCCGTTGCGCTGGCGGTCTTGCAGCACGTCGACGCCGGCGAGTTTCATCTCGACGACAACGTCACGATCGAGCCGTCGCAGTTCTCGCGCGGCCACAGCCCGTTGCGCGATTCAGCCAACGGCAAAGCCGTCACCGTAACCGTGCGCCGCCTGATCGAGCTGATGGTGAGCGAGAGCGACAACACCGCCGTCGACTACTTCATCCGCCGCCTCGGCGCTGCCGCGATCACAAGCCGCATCCGAGCCCTCGGCGGCGACGGCGTCCGCGTCGACCGGCCCGAGAACGACATCGCAGTGTTCATCGCAGCGCACGGCATCGCCGCGTACGTGCGCGACCCGCGCGACACGTCCACGCCCGACGGCATGGCCGCGCTCCTGCGCGCGTTCGCCCGCCGTGCGGACGGCCTCACCCCCGCGAGCCACGACCTCCTGCTGCACTTCATGACCGCCTCGCACAACCCCGTCCGCCTCGCCGCGGCGCTACCAGCCGGAGCGGCCGTCGCCCACAAAACCGGCACGATGCCCGGCGTCTTCAACGACGTCGGCATCATCACCTCGGCCGATGGAAAGCATCACATCGTCGTGGCGATCTTCACGAAGAAAGCGTCTGCGCAGAATGAGGAAGTCGCGCTGCGCGTCGTTTCGCAGATCGCAAAAGCGATTTACGACACGTTCGCGCGCTGATCGCAAACCGCTGTCATCCTGAGCCGCCGAAGGACACGAAGTGCCGAAGGACGGTCGAAGGACCCCCTAATCTTGTGCGGGATCGGGCGGTGGGAAACAAACCAGGCAGAAAGCGCGGGGGGTCCTTCGGCGTCCTCCGGCACTTCGTGTCCTTCGGCAGTCTCAGGATGACAGGGGTTGGGCGGTGGGCAAGCCCCCTCTCCGCGCTACTCCGTCAACGGACCCGCGGCGCGTCCTTCGATGAACTGCTGCACGATCGGGTTCCGCGACTGCTGGAACGACTGCGGCGTCCCTTCTTCGACGATCCGCCCCTTGTACAGCATCGCCACGCGGTCGGCGATCTTGAACGCTACTTTCATGTCGTGCGTGATCGTGACGGTGGTTGTGTTGAGAGTGCGGTCCATCTCCAGAATCAGATCGGCGATGACGTCGCTGATGACCGGGTCGAGGCTGGTGGTCGGCTCGTCGAACAGCAGAATCTCCGGCTTGAGCGAAATGGCGCGGGCGAATCCGACGCGGCGCCGCATCCCTCCCGACAGCTCGGATGGCCGCTTCGACGACACGCCCTCGAGATGGACGAGATCGAGGCATTCATCGACGCGCTCGCGAATCTGCGCTTCCGTGAATTTCGTGTGGCGCCGCAGCGGGAAGGCGATGTTCTCGAACACCGACATTGAATCGAAGAGCGCTCCCTCCTGAAACGACATCCCGAACTTCCGCCGGAATCGATTGAGATCGACCGGCCGCATCGTACCGATGTCCTGTCCATCGACGACCACGTGTCCGCGATCCGGCTTCATCAGCCCGATGATGTGCTTGAGCGTCACGCTCTTCCCCACACCCGAGCCGCCGACGATTACGTACGACTCGCCACGCCCGACATCGATCGACATGTCTTCGAGCACGACCTTCCCGCCGAGGGTCTTGTCGACGTGCTGGAGGGAGATCATGTGGGTCGTTTGCGTCATGTCGCGGTCTCGAGGTCTCGGGGTTTTGCGGTCTCGCAGCAGCAAACGCCGCGCAACCGCGCGACTCCGCTACCTCGCTACCGCGTCAAAACAACATCTTCGTCAAAAAGAAATCAGCAAACAGAATGATCAACGACGCGCTGACGACTGCTGCCGTCGTGGCGCGTCCTACGCCCTCCGCACCGCCGCTCGTGTAGTAGCCGCGCACGCAGCCGGTCAGCGTCAGGATCAAGCCGAAGCACGCCGCTTTGATCAAGCCGCTCCAGACGTCGTTCATCTGGAGAAATTGAAAACTGTTCTGCTCGTACACGACCGGATTTGCGCCCATCAACTTCACGGCCACGAGGTAGCCGCCGCCGACGCCGAGGGCATCGCCGAGGATTGTGAGGAGCGGGACCATGACGATGCCGGCGATCACGCGGGGAACGAAAAGGTACTGGACCGGATCGGTCGCCAGCGCCTCCAGCGCGTCGAGCTGCTCCGTCACGCGCATCGTCCCGATCTCGGCCGCCATCGACGAGCCGACGCGGCCCGTCACCATCAGCGCCACGAGCACCGGCGACAACTCGCGCAGCATCGCCAGCGCCACGACGCTGCCGACGAAGTTTTCGGCGTGGACGCGATGAAAGCCGTTGAACGTCTGCAGCGCCATCACCATGCCGGTGAACATCGTCGTCAGGAAAACGACCGGCACCGAGTCGACGCCGACGCGTACCATCTGGCGCAGCCACTCGATGCCTTCGAACGGCGGCCGGAACGTCCAGAGAAACGTCTTGGCCAGCATCCCGAACCAGAGCCCGGTCTCTTCGAAGAGATGGATGAAAGCGCGGCCGATCCGTTCCAGGAAGGTCATTCGGCGAAGCGGGAGCGTATCCGATGTGCGCCGCCGTCCGGGTAAACACGCGGCACGCGCGCGCCAATGCGGCACAACACTTCATAGGAGATGGTTTGCGCCCTCGCCGCCAGCTCCTCAGCCGTGATGATCTCGTCACCCTGCACGCCGATGAGGACCACTTCATCGCCAACGGAAACGCCATCGACGTCGGTGACGTCGATCGTGACGAGATCCATCGACACGCGCCCCACCACCGGCGCGCGCCGGCCCCGCACGAGAACGTCGGCGTTGTTCGACAGCAGCCGGTCGTAGCCATCCGCGTATCCGACCGGCAACGTTGCAATCCGACTTCGACGGGAGGTTCGGAACGTCGTGCCGTAGCCGACGGCGTGGCCGGCCGGCAGCTCTTTGAGCCGCAGGATCTCGGTTCGCCAGCGGAGCACCGGCTCGATCGTACCGGTTGAAATCTTGATCCGCTCTGGTCCGAAAAGCGCGATGCCGACGCGCGCAAAGTCGCCGGGCCGAACGAGGCCGCGTAGCGTCGCAGCGGAGTTTGCAAAATGATGCTGCGGCGCGTCGATGCCGCCTTCGCGCAGAGTTGCAAGCATCCGATCGTAATTCGCGATCTGCACCTCGGTGAACGAATCGCAGGCATCGTCCGCATTCGCGAAATGCGTGTAAATCCCCTCGATGCGCAGCCGCGGCGTCGCGCGGATCATCTCGATGACACCCGGCAGCTCGCTTTCGATCACGCCCATCCGTCCCATGCCCGAATCGAGCTTGAGATGGATGCTCACTTCACGCTCGCGGGCCACGGCGCAGACCGCAGCCAACTCCTCCGGTCCGATCACGCCGAGGGTGACGTCGCTATCGAGCGCGATCGGAATCTGCGCGCTCGTCAGCGGCCCGAGAACGAGCAGCGGCATCGTGATGGCGGCGCGCCGTAACTCCAGCGCTTCCTCGAGCAGTGACACCGCGATCATCGCCACGCGCTCGGGCGTCAGCCGCTTCGCTGTCTCGACCGCGCCATGCCCATAGCCGTCTGCCTTGATCACCGCCACGAGCCGCGAGCCCTCGGGCAACGAGCGCGCGATCACATCGACGTTCTGCGCAAAGCGATCGAGATCGACCTCAGCCCACGTCGGCCGCAGCTCACGAAGAGTAGACATGCACGTCCTGCCCGTTCACAGCGCGCGCCCGGTCCGACGCCAGGAAGCAGATGACCTCGGCCACCTCAGCCGCCGTCATCGCCGCAGGCGCGCCGCCGCTGGCCTCGGCCCACATCTTCGTGTCGACCGATCCCGGGCTGACGCTGTTGACGCGGACGCCGAACTCTTTCACCTCGACCGCCAGCGCCTCGGTCATCGAGATCACCGCCGCCTTGCTGGCGCAGTAAGAAACCCATCCCGGAAACTTCTCCGGGCCGATCACGCCGGAGATCGAGGCGACGTTGACGATCGAGCCGGCGCGCTTCGCAATCATTGACGGCAACGCGCGGCGCGTGGCGAGATAGGTACCCCGCACGTTGACTGCGAACATCCGCTCCCAAGCCTCGGGCGGCGTGTCGACCAGCGTCCGCGGATCGATCATCCCCGCGCAGTTGACGAGGATGCCGCACTCGCCGAAACGCGATTCCGCCTCCGCGAACAGCCGCTCGATCGCCTCGATCTCGCTCACGTCGCCCGCGACCGCCAGCATGTTTTGCTCATGCTGCGCCGCGACTTCCTGAAGCGTCTCCAGCGACCGCGCGAAAATCGCTACGCGCGCGCCGCGAGACGCCAGAATCTCCGCCGTGGCGCGGCCGATTCCGGTCGATGCGCCGGTGACGATGGCCACGCGTCCTTCGAAGCCGTTGGGCGATGTGGGGGGCGGCATATAATCGACGGCAGGCTACCCCAAACCGCAGCGATTGAGGAGAGCGTATGAATCCCGAACTGAACAACTGGTTACAACTGCTTTTCCGATGGGGTCACGTCGTCGCCGGCGTGATGTGGATCGGTCTTCTTTATTTCTTCAACTTCGTCAACGGCCCCTTCGCCGGCAAGATGGACGGGCCGACCAAGAAGGCCGTCGTGCCGGAGCTGATGCCCCGCGCGCTCTTCTGGTTCCGCTGGGGCGCGGCCTGGACGTGGCTCACCGGCTTCCTGATGCTCGGCCTCGTCTACTACCAGACCAAGACCGTGCTGTTCGATCAGGATCACGTCGGCAATCCGTGGCTCTGGCTCGCCATCGTTCTGATCTCGCTCGCCCTCGGCTTCGTGATCTACAACCTGATTCTGAAGACGGTGAAGAACGTCACGGTGGCCAGCATCATCAATCTGATCCTCTTCGCCAGCGTCTACTGCCTGCTCGCCACCGCCGGCCACTTCAGCGGCCGTGCGCTCTACATCCACACCGGCGGAATCTTCGGCACGATGATGGCCCTCAACGTCTGGATGGTGATCTGGCCGTATCAGCAGAAGATCATCCGCGGCATCAAAGACGGCGCTCCCGCTGATGCCGAAACGGTGCGCCAGGCCGGCCTCCGTTCCCGCCAGAACACCTACATGTCCGTGCCGCTCATCTTCACGATGATCAGCAATCATTACCCGACGATCTACGGCGCCGACATGTGGTACCGCGATGGCTACCTCGCCGGCGTGATCATCCTCGGATTTCTCCTCGTCCGCTGGATGTATTCGAAGGCGGGAGCGGTGCAAGGATTCTGATGATTTGGGTTGCTGGGTTGGAAGGTTGCTGGGTTGCTAGGTTGCTGAGGCGCTAGGCTGCCGAGTCTCCAAGCGATTCGGCAACCCTGAACTCTGCAATCGTGAAACGGTCCTGGCAACCCGGCAACTTGGCAACTTGGCAACTCAGTAACCAAGCAACCCAGCAACCCAGCAACCCAGCAACCAAAACCCATGCTCCTTCTCCAAATCGACGCCTTCACCGCCGAGCCGTTCAAAGGCAATCCCGCCGCCGTCTGCTTCATGGACGGCGTGCGGGAGGATCGGTGGATGGCCAACATCGCGGCGGAGATGAATCTCGCCGAGACGGCGTTCCTGCTGCCGATCGACGATGGCTGGTCGCTGCGCTGGTTCACGCCGACGGTCGAAGTCGATCTCTGCGGCCACGCCACCCTCGCCTCGGCGCACGCAATCTGGAGCGAGAAAATCAGCAGCGATGCCGTGCTGCGATTTCACACGAAGAGCGGTGTGCTGACGGCGGAGCGCGACGACGAATCCTCGAGCGAAAAAATCAGCGACGCGTCCGTTCTTCGTTTTCACACGAAAAGCGGTTTGCTGACGGCGGAGCGCGCCGGCGAATTCATCGAGCTCGATTTTCCGGCCAAACGCGACGAGGAGATCGCAGCGCCGGCCGGACTTCTCGACGCGCTCGGCACAACCCGCGCGACCTACGTTGGCCGCAATCAGTTCGACTACATCGTCGAGCTCCCGTCCGAAAGAGATGTCCACAACCTGCGGCCCGATCACGGCGTGCTGCGGCAACTTCCGGTGCGCGGAGTCATCGTCACCAGCCGCGCGGACAAGGGCGAGTACGACTTCGTGTCGCGCTTCTTCGCACCCGGATCGGGCGTCGACGAGGATCCGGTCACCGGCTCCGCGCACTGCTGCCTCACTCCCTACTGGGCGCAGCGCCTCGGCAAGAACGAGATGAACGCCTGGCAAGCCTCGCCGCGCGGAGGAGCCGTACGCGTGCGGCTCGAAGGCGATCGCGTGAAGCTCGGCGGTCGCGCGGTCACGGTGCTGCGCGGCGAGCTGGTTGTGTGATCTCGATCGCGCCGGCGGACGATCTCGATGTCGTTCGCGATCTCTTCACCGAGTACGCCGCGTCCCTCGGCGTTGATCTTTCGTTTCAGGATTTCGATCACGAGCTCGCATCGCTGGCTTCGTTCTATGAGCTGATCCTGATCGCGAAAGAAGGCGATCGCGCCGCCGGCTGCGTCGCGCTGCGCCGTCTCGACGAGACCACGTGCGAGATGAAGCGCCTGTACGTCCGCCCCGATTTCCGCGGCCACAACCTCGGGCGCACGCTCGCGGAGCGCATCATCGAAGAAGCACGTCGCGCCGGCTACGCACGTATGCGACTCGACACGCTCCCGACGATGACCGCCGCCATCCCGCTCTACGAATCGCTCGGCTTCGTGGAGATCGCGCCGTATCGATTCAACCCGATTGAGGGGACCAAGTTCATGGAAAAACCGCTCTAACCAGACAACCCAAACGACTGTCATCCTGAGACCGCCGAAGGACACGAAGTGCCGGAGGACGTCGAAGGACCCCCTGGGCTTTGTGGCTGGGTTGTTTGGCGCCGCCCGAACCTGCACAAGCGCGGGGGGTCCTTCGACCGTCCGTCGGCACGTCGTGTCCTTG
>JAXDGW010000041.1:0-24114 GCA_034664845.1 Thermoanaerobaculia bacterium
ACGAGCCGTCGCCGCATCCGAATGGGTTTCGTCGCACGAGCAGTCGGACTGGAGAGTCCGACCTACGTTTCCACCTGTTTCTTCAATGCCGGGCGGATCGCGCTCTCGCGGTCACATTCACCATCGGCGGAACCGCATCGGTCAGATCGCCGGTGATGACGAGCGCGTAGCTCTGGCGCGGGCCGCTGCCGAGGCGCGACGCGGAGACGGCAATCGTGTACGAGCCGGAGGACGGCTCTGCGATGGAGACGACTTCGACATTGTTCAGGCGATCGGGCTGGCCGGGATGCAGCGTTTCGTTGCCGAGGAGCGTGGTGCCGGCGGCGTTGGTGACGCGGAGATCGAGGTCGTTGACGAGCTCCGGCGTCGAATCGGAGACGGTGCGCGGAACGCCCGCGGGATCGGTCCAGACCAGCGCGGCTTTCAGCGGAGTACCGGCGGCGACGTTGAGGTGCAGCGTGGCCGTATCGCCTTGCGCGAGCCCCTGCGCGAGCGGCACATCCACAACGCGGACGCGGGCGCGATCGCCAGTGAAGTAGAGCGCATCATCGAGCACAGGAAAGCCGAACCCTTGTTCGAACGTCGGCGCTGGCTTCGCGTCGGTGATCCCGCTGTTGTAGATCCAATCGTACGGAACGGAGCGCGCGGAGGCGATCAAGGTCGCTTTCAGCAGCGCAGCGCTCGGCACGAACGCGTTCGACGGCGTCGCGGCGCCGGTCGGATAGAAACCGTCGGTGAAATACTGCCGCACCAGCGCGGCGGCGCCGGCCACCGACGGCGCGGACCACGACGTGCCCGACTGCGTGCTCGTGTTGCAGTTGCGCGTCGTCACGTCGCCATCGCTGTTGCCGGTGAAAACGTACGAAGGCGCCACCAGATCGGGCTTGATGCGCCCATCGCGCGTGGGGCCGATGTACGAGAAGGGCGTGACGACGTCGTCGAACGGATGAACATTGGTGTATCGCGTACCGCCGACCTGCAACGTGTTCTTCGCGCAGCCGGGCGCCGGAACGGAGCTGGCCGGCGGCGGCGTATTGGTTGCCTGGTTGCCGGTGTCGAAGACGAGGAGCATGTCGGGATGCGACCAGACGAAGGCGTCAACGTCGCGCGCGGCGGCGGAGTAGTTCGCGGTCGGAGCGGGAAAACCGGGCGGCGTGTTCTGGCGGTCGCCCCACGAGTTGGAGTGAATGCGCGCTCCCTGTTTGTACGCCTGATCGAGAATCGGCGTGAGGTTGACAGGGCATCCGAACCCGGGCCGCTGGCTGCAGTTGTCGCCGCCGATGAAACCGCCGTCCTGCACGATCAGTTTCGCGCCCGGCGCGATGCCGTCCGCGGCATCGTCAGCGCTGAGCGGCGCCCGGCCGTCGCCGGCAGCAACCGCGGCTGCGAGCGTCCCGTGCAAGGCGTTGTCGAATGCATGCGGATCGTTCGGATCGTCGCAGCCGGCGGCGCCCGGGAACTGATCGCACGAGTAGAGAAAATCGTAGGCGATGACCTTGCGCCGGCTGGTGTCGACGTTCGACGAATTCAAACCGCTGGACGGCGAGCCGGTGTTGATGGGAGGCCGTGAGCCGTCGGGCTCGGCGACGTAGCAACTGTCCCAATCGAGACCGGTATCGAGGATGGCGATGATCTGCCGCTGGCCGAGGATGCCGTGATCGAACAGCGGCGTGGTGGCGCTGAACCAGCCGGACTGCATGGCGCGGGCGGAGGTGTAATCCGCGGCGGCGATGGTTGGAATCGCGATCGCGAGGACGGCAAATAACTTGCGCATTGTCGGGGGGAACGGGGGGGGTGAGGCTCTCATTCCTCCTTCGGAAAACAGGAATGTTGAATGTTGAGTGTTCAATGTTGAATGTTGAATGAGCGGGAGTCCGTGCAGCGCTTGTGGGTCACCCATTCAACATTCAACATTGAACATTCAACATTTAACATTTCGCAGTTTCAAGAATCTGGGCCGAGGGAAAAGCAGGAAACGTTACTTCTGGCACGCTTCGTTCGTACTCTGCTCGACATGACGCGACTTCTTCCTGACCCCGAGCTCGATCAACTCGTTCGCGAGTTGAATGAACGCGAAGCGGCGGCGGCCGAGGAACCGCAAGCGGTCTGGCCGGCAGCGCAGGTGCCGAGCGGGAATCCGCTCGAAGCGCTGCTCCTGGAAGTGGCGCGGCGTGGAGCGAGCGACCTGCACATCATCGCCGGCTCCGCGCCGGTCTTTCGCGTTGGTGGGCGGCTCGTACGGAGCGAAGGGCCGCACCTTTCCGACGACGATGTCTCCTCCCTGCTCGACACGCTCCTGACGCAGCGCGTTCGCGAGCGAATCGCTGACGATGGCGCCGTCGATTTCTCGCTGCGTCTGGCGCCGCCGGTGGACAGCGAGGAGCGGCGCGCCTGGCGTTTTCGCGTGAACATTCACCGCCAGCGAGGCACGCTGGCCGCGGCCATCCGTGCGTTGCCCAACGCCGTGCCGACGATCGCGGAGTTGAACCTTCCGCCGATCCTCGACGAGCTGGTCAAACCGACGCGCGGCCTCGTGCTGATCTGCGGGCCGACCGGCGCGGGAAAGACGACAACGCTGGCGGCGATGATCGGTGCGATCAACGTTTCGGAGTCGCGGCACATCATCACGATCGAAGATCCGATCGAGTACGAGCATCGCAACGGACAGTCGGTGATCGAGCAGATCGAGGTCGGCCGCGACGCGCCATCGTTCGCGTCGGCGTTGCGCGCGGCGCTGCGGCAGGATCCGGATGTGATTCTGGTCGGCGAGATGCGCGATCTGGAGACGGTGGCCACCGCGCTCACTGCGGCGGAGACGGGGCATCTCATTCTCTCGACACTTCACACGGGCGACGTGGCCCAGGCCGTTCACCGGCTCGTCGATGTGTTTCCGCCCGGACAGCAGACGCAGATCCGGCAGCAGCTTTCGCTCAGCCTCAACGCCATCGTCGTCCAGCAACTCGTTCCCGCCTCGTCCGGCAACGGCCGGGCGGTGGCGGCGGAGGTTTTGCTCGCGAATCACGCCGTCCGCAATCACATCCGCCGCGACAAGATGGAGAACCTCATCAGCGAGATCACCCTCGGCAAGCGCCAGGGGATGATCTCGATCGAGGATTCGCTGGCGCGGCTGGTGCGGCAGGGAGTCATTACGATCGAGGACGCGCGGATCCGCTCGGCGCGGCCGGAGGAGCTGGAAAGCCAGCTTCGAACCTGATCCGCAGATTTCGCAGATGGACGCGCAGTTAAAACCTGCTCTGAATTTCATCTGCGTTTCTCTGCGTCATCTGCGGATGGGTTCTAGAATGCGCGGCCATGGCAGCCCGCGTTCGCGAACGTATCGACATCGCCATCGTCGCTGTGATCTCGCTTGCGACGAACTTTCTCTATTTCGCGTACGCCTCCGCCGACTACTTTTTCCCTGACTCGTTTACCTACCTCGAGCCCGCCCGCAACCTTCTTCACGGCCTCGGCTTCACGACCGGCGACGGCATCATCGAGACGCTGCGAACGCCCGGATATCCGCTGGTGCTGGCCGCGTTCGGACTTCATGTCGTGCCGGTCGTCGTCGTCCAGCACCTGCTGAACGCGGCGCTCGCCGTCGCCATCTACGTCTTCGTCATGCGCCAGATCGGGAGCCGGCTCGTGGCGTTGACGGCAGCGATTCTCTTCGCTGCCGACACACCGACGCTGCATTACGCGAACAAGATCCTGACCGAGACGCTCTTCACGGCGGTGCTGTTCGTCGTCTTCGTGCTCGTCGCGTATGCGCGCAAGCTGCCGCTGGCGGGAGTGCTTACAGGCGTGCTGGTACTGATCCGTCCGGTGGCGATTGTCTACTTTGCGGCGGTCGCGCTATCTCTTGCACTCCGGCGAGCTCGCCTGCGCACGATCGCGGGCTACGTCGCTCTCGCGCTCGTCCTGCCGGTCGCGTGGCAGCTTCGCAACCTGCATCACACAGGCGTCTTCACGATCTCGTCGATCGGCGGCGCGAACATGCTCACCTACCGGGCCGCCGGAGCTCTGGCGATCGAGGACGACGGTGCCGACTTCGACGCTGATCTCGCTGATGAAGAGAAAGGCCTCGTGGGCGATGCGGACGAGGAGATTCAGGCGACGCTGCATATCCCCGACGCGGAGGATCTGCCGGACGCCGTGCGGAGCAAGTACTACTCGCAGATCGCGTGGCGCATCCTGCGGCAGCATCCGCGCGCCGCGGCGATGCTCACGCTGCGAGGTCTCCTCGTGAACTTCTTCGACAGCCGCTGGGAGGCGTTGGAGGTGGTCAGCCGCTTTCCGGTGAACATCGTCCAGCGCGGACTCGACGCGTTCACCGCAATCATCTTCACGTTCGCTGCGATCGGGGCACTGGCACTGTGGCGGCGCGATCGGAACCTCGCATTCCTGCTCGTGGCCACGATCGGTTACTACGTGCTGATCTCCGCGGGCGGCGAGGCGGAGTCGCGGTTTCGCGTGCCGGTGATTCCGCAGTACATGATGCTGGCGGCGTGTGGCGTGGAGGCGGTGAAGCGGAACGTTGGCGGCTTACCTGCGAGCGGTCGGCGGCGAGACGCCGCCGGGCCAGCCGGCGAGGACGCCAGCGTTCCGTCTCCCTCTGAAAACGCACGCAACTTGAAGAACATCTCGTGCTTAGACCGCACCAGGTCGCGAGGCGGAGTCGCGGGGAGCCGACGGAACGCTGGCGTCTCGCCGGCTGGCTCGTAGGCGTCTCGCCTGCGTGCAGTCGGCGGCGAGGACGCCAGCGCTCCGTTTCACTACCTCTGAAACGCGTAGCTCAACTTGAAGAACACCTGCCGGTTCGACAGCAGGAAGTCGCGGGTGTAGATGCGGTGGGCTGGATCGGTCGCATTGACTTCCTCATTCACGTCGCGGATGTCGCCGTATCCGAGGTAGAGGACGCTTTGCCAGTTGACCTTGTAGGCGAAGAGGATTTGCGACGAGAGCGTGCCGGTGCGAAGCGGCAGATCGACGCCGTAGATCAGCGGGTTGGAGCTCGTGCGCTGATTCTGGACCACCGCTCTCACGAACATCTGCGGCGAGAACATGTACTGCGCGCGAAGGCGCTCCACCTGCGCGGTGAAAAGGCGGCCGGTCGGCCCGGCGGCGGAGTGCTCGCGGAGCCACTGCACGACCGTCGTCGTCGACAACTGCAGACGCGAGGTGGGACGGAATTGCGCGCCCATGTTGACGCGCGCGCCGCGGCCGACGCGGTTGTTGTAGAAGTCGATGTCCTGGCCAACCCAGCCATCGAATGATACCTGCGGGATGAGCCGGCTCACGGTGAACTGAACCGTGTAGACGAGCTGCTTGCGCGAGAGAACTTCGCCGTTGTTGCGGAAGCTCTCGTCTGCGTAGCGGAGACGCGTGAACGAACGAAACTTGCCGTCGGCGCCGAAGCCGATTGATTTGAGGCTGTAAAGGCGCGAGCCGTCCTGCTGCGAGTCGTACTCGCCCATGCCGAAGACCCGCACCCGGTTGAAGAAGCCTTTGGGGTGGTAGGTGTAGCCGCCTTCGAAATAGTTCGAGCGGTAGCCGACCTGCGGCAGGAAGCCCTGATCGGCGCGGAAGTCGTCGCCGAAATCTTTGAATTCTGTGTAGAGGTCGATCTTCGCATTCGAGTGCGACCACCAGAGATCGGTGCCGAACGACGAGAGGTTGCGTCCATCCCATTCCGACGCAAGGTCGGGACGATTCGGCGTGCGGCTCTGGCTGGCCAGAATCTGGCCGGTGACCGTGTCGGTGTCGTTCGGCTTCCACTGAAAGTCGGGACCGAAGACGCGGTTGTGGCCTCCCCCTTCGTACTCGCGGTCGGTGACGAGCAGACTGGCGAACGACTTGCCGCCGAAATCGTGACGCCAGCGCGCGATGGCGTCGGTGGCGCCGAAGTCCTGGAAGGCAAAGTCAGAGCCGGTCGCGGATGGAATGATCACTGCCCCACCGCCGCGGTCCTGCGCCACGAGCATGGTGTAACTGTCATGTCCGTTGTTGCCCGAGTCGCGCAGACCCCATCGAGGCGAGGTGATCGTCCGCGTGTAAACCGCTTGAATCGGCGTGGAGAAAAGCTCGACGCGCTCGAGGAAGAACGGGCGCTTTTCAGGGAAGAAGATGGCGAAGCGCTGGTTGGTCGAGATCTGCGCGACGTCCGACTCGATCTGCGAAAAATCGGGATTGATGGTGCCGTCGATCGCGGTGTGCTCGTTCGGCGTGTATTTGATATCGACGCCGCCGTCGCCGGTTGCAGGACGGTTTAGCAGACGGTGGCTGCCGTTACCGCGCAGCGAGCCGTTTTCGCTCGCAGTCACGTACGGGGCGATGACGATGTGGCCTCCGGTCGGCAGCCCTTCGAAGCCCGCCACCTTATTGCAGTTGCAAACGAAGCAATTCGATCCTCGGGGAAGCGGATGATCGAAGATCTGGTAGCGGCGTTCGCGCGGCATGTTGCGGTAAAGGAGGATGCCCCACACCTGCGGGCTGGTCTGCTGATAGCGCAACGAGGAAAACGGAATGCGCAGCTCGAGGATCCAGCCGTCAGCGGTCCGCTTCACCGCCGAATCCCAGAAGAGATCGGGCGATGAGTCCTCATTGCCACTGGCGTCGTCCTGGGCGGCGTCGTATTGCGTGCCGGCCGCGTTGACGAAGAACTCCATCGCCGTCTTGCCGTCGTTGCGCGTGTCGAGGATGACGCCGGCGAAGTCGTCGCTGTTGCCGCTGATTCCGTCGTGGTCGCCAAGCTGCGCGCGGATATCGGACGGGTTATCCCATGACCGGACGGCCGCGTAGAAGAAACGGTCGTCATAGGTGGTGTACCCGATCGTCTTCACCTTCGGCTCGATGTTGTCGCCAGGATTGGTCTCGAACCATTTCTCCGACTTGAGAGCGTTCTGCCAGCCGGGGTCGGCAAGATCGCCGTCGATTGTGATCGGACCGGCAGCGCGGTGGATGGTCAGCGTTGGCGATGGCGGCGTATCAGCGGCGGCTGCGGCGGGCGCAATGACGCCAAAGACCGCGATGGCGGCGAGGAGGAGAAGGAAACGATGCACGGCTGGATAAGACGCAGGTTGGAGGGCAAGGTTAGCTTTCGTTCGCATGTTGCGGTGTCATTACGAAGCTGTTCGTAATAGGTTGCGGGAAAGTTGCTGGGTTTCTGGGTTGCTGGGTCTCGCGGTCTCGCGGTCTCGCGGCGGAGACGTTTTCATTCTCGTCCACAGCGCCATTCCTTTCAATCGAGCGCCTTCTCCCCCCGGGCTTTTTCGGGGGGAGAAGGTGGCGAAGCCGGATGAGGGGGGCGCTGCAAATACGACAAGCACGTTGTTCGCGAGAAGTTACCCGAGGCAGAGCGTCACATCACGAGTGTCGATCAAGGGTTCCGCGCGACGGGAAACCCCCTCATCCGGCCTTCGGCCACCTTCTCCCCCACAAAAAACCGTGGGGGAGAAGGCGCTCGATGGACGAGTACCGAGCACCGACGCGAAACCACGCGACTACGCGACCCAGCAACCCACTACCCCACCAACGCCACCGCTCGCTCCGCATCTACCGGTGGGGAGAAGAAAAATCCTTGCGCGAATTCGATGCCGAGGGCGCGCATGCGGCCAACCTGGTCGGCGCTCTCGAGGCCTTCCACCGTCACGTCCATGCCGAGGATGCGGGCGAGGTTGCTGATGGTGCGGACGATCTCGTCGTTGCGGCGATCGCCGTTCGTGGAGATGAACGAGCGGTCGATCTTGAGGGTATCGAACGGAAACTGGCTGAGAGAGCTGAGCGATGAGTAGCCGGTGCCGAAGTCGTCGAGACTGATGCGCACGCCGCTCTCCCTCAGCCGCTCCAGCAGCGCCGCCGCCTCCTCGGGGTTGTCGATGACGACGCTCTCGGTCACCTCGAGGTGCAGCCGCCCGGCGGCGACGCCGCTTTCTTCGAGAGCCGCCGCAACCTGTTCGAGAAGATTCGGCTGCAGGAATTGCTTCGCGGAAAGGTTGACGTGCATGTCCAGTGTGGCCATCGCAGGATCGGCTCGCTGCCATTCGGCGAGTTGCCGCAACGCTTCGCAGAGCACCCACTGGCCGATCGAGAGAATGAGGCCGGTGTCTTCTGCGATGGGAACGATCTCGTCCGCGGTCACGAGCTCGTCGCCGAGTTGCCAGCGCACGAGCGCTTCAAAACCGGCTACTCGGTTTGTTGCCAGAGACATGATCGGCTGGTAGAAGACGCGCAGCTCGTCACGCTCGATGGAGCGCCGCAACTCGGTCTCGAACTTCAGCAATTTGACGGCGCGCTCGTGCATCGTCTTGTCGAAGACTTCGTGAACGGCGCGACCTTGCGATTTGGCGCGGTACATGGCGATGTCCGCGTCGCGAAGCACGTCCTGCGAGCGCTCGTAGCCGGTTGCGCTGAGCGCGATGCCGATGCTGGCGGTCGCGAAGATCTCGTGCTCATCGTTCTCACCAACGCGAAACGGCACGCGGAGGGTTTCCTGGATGCGCTCGGCGGTGCGAACGGCGTCGGCGAGGTGATCGATCTCGAGCAGGATCGTGAACTCATCGCCGCCGAGCCGGGCTACGGTATCCGTGGGGCCAAGCGTCGAACGGAGACGATCGGCGACGGCGATGAGTAGTTGATCGCCGAGGGTGTGCCCGAGGCTGTCGTTGACGACTTTGAAGCGATCGAGATCGAGAAAGAGAACTGCGAACTGGCTGTCGCTGTAGCGGCGCGAACGCTCCAGCGAGCTATCGAGACGGTCCATGAAAAGAGCGCGGTTGGGAAGCCCGGTCAGCCCGTCGTGAAAGGCATCGTGCATCAACCGGTCGGTGGCCACTTTGCGCTCGGTGATGTCGGTCTGCGAGCCGGCCACGCGCGTCGCCACGCCGCTCGCATCGCGCACCGCCACTCCTCGGGCCAGCATCCACCGATAGCGCCCGTCCCAACAGCGCATCCGGTGCTCATGCTCGATGCTCGGCGTGTTTCCGTGGCGATGGGCGTCGATGTCGGCGCGCAACATCGCAACGTCGTCGGGATGAACGCGGGAGAACCATTCGTCCGGTGAGGTGCTGATCTCGTCTTCAGTGAATCCGAGCATCTCTTTCCAGCGGTCGGAGTAGTAGACGGTCTCGTCGCGAAGATCCCAGACCCAGAGGCCGTCGTTCGCGCCGCGGGCGGAGAGGGCGTAACGCTCCTCGCTTTCCCGCAGCGCTTCGAGCGTGCGGTTCTGCTCGAGCGAGTAACGGATGGAGCGCTCCAGGAGCTGCGAATCGAGCTGCCCTTTGACGAGATAGTCCGCGGCGCCGGCCTGCATGGCGGCGATGTCGACTTCCCCATCGCCCTGACCGGTGAGGAGAATGATGGGCCGCGCGCAACCGGCGGCCCGAGACTCGCGCAGGATTTCCAATCCGTCATGCTCGCCGAGGCGGTAGTCGACGAGGTAGACGTCGTGCCCGCCGCCGGCGATCTGCGACATCGCGTCTTCGTACGTCGAGACCCAGTCCAGAACGAATCGGGTACGGCGGCTGTCGGCGAGGAGCTCGCGAGTCAGTACGTAGTCATCCTCGTCATCTTCGACGAGCAGAACCCTGACCTCCCGGGCATCGATCAATGGGGCGCGGCTCCCGTGGGAAGCTCGACGATCTCGATCCAGTAGCGGCCGATCTCTTTCATCACCTCGACGAGGGCGTTGAAGTGGACCGGCTTGGTGATGAACGAGTTCGCGCCGAGGTCGTAGGTGCGGAAGATGTCCTCTTCGGCTTTCGAGGTGGTCAGCACGATCACCGGAATGCGGCGCAGATGCGGATCAGCTTTGATCTCTTTCAGCGCCTCGCGCCCATCCTTCCTCGGCATGTTCAGGTCGAGCAGGATCAATCCGGGTGAGGGCGCCAGGGCAGGATCGGAGTAGCGGCCGCGCTGATGAAGGTAGTCGAGAAGCTCTTCGCCGTCTTCGACGAAACGGAGGTCGTTGACGACGCGGCTCTCGATGAGCGCATCGGAGGTAAGCATCCGGTCTTCTTCGTCATCATCAGCGAGAAGGATGACGATCGGTTTCGCGTGTGCGGCCATGGGCTCCTTGGGAAACTGCGAGATCAGAGATTGTGGGTTAGATTCGCAGATGAGTAAACAGTGGATTCGCTGTTGTTGAACCTGCGCTCGAGGCGGGATGCGCGCAGCAAGTATACTCGGAACACTCTCGAAGGCTCCCGCTCGGAGCTCGACGCAAACTTATGATTCGGTTCACTTTAGAGGGCGATGACGGCTTCCCGTCTGGAAGCGATGCGGCACGCCGAGTGCTATACATCTGACATGGAGATCCGGATGCCTGACGAAGCCAAGCTGCAGCACTTTCTGAGAATCGCCGGCGACATTACGGCGAGCTCGGTTGGCGGTGCGTTGCTCGGAACCGCGGTTGCGCCGGTGATCGGGACGATCATTGGCGCGGTTGCCGCCGTCGTTGTGTCTTCGCTCATCGCGCATCGCGAGTCTGCCACAACCTCCGGGTGATCCGCTTGGGCCTCTTTCAGATCTGGACCCGCTTCAGTCCATTGGAGCTATCTGGCCGGATCCAACCACCGAGGCGGGACGCCTCGATGGCCGCGGGCGAGACGCCCGCACTCCTCAGCGCTTCGAGGCATGCGCGTCGTAAGGAGTGCGGTCGTCTCGACCGCGGGCACTCGGGCGTCCCCGCCCGAGTGCTATCAGGCGGAGGTCGAGATTTGTCGAGGCTTGCTCGCGGGAAGTACAGCCTCGGAGTTTCTGGCGCGCAAACAAACTCCTAGTCCGCGAACCCGCTCCGATGCACCACGGGCAGCGTGACGATGAACCTTGCCCCCTCGCCCGCCGCGCTTCGCGCAGTGATGTCGCCGCCGTGGCGCTGGGCGATCTTGCGGCAGATGGCCAGGCCGATTCCGGTGCCTTCGTATGTTCCGCGTCCGTGAAGGCGCTCGAACATCGTGAAGATGCGGTCGGCGTAGCGCTCATCGAAGCCGATGCCGTTGTCGGCGACGACGATCTCGGCCGTGTCGTACGACTTCTTCCCGGAGACCTTCACACGAGGCGGCGTATCGGGCTTGTGAAACTTCAGCGCGTTGCTGATGAGGTTCTGGATGAGCTGGTACATCTGCGACGGATCAGCATCAAGCGTCGGCAGCTCTCCGATCGTCACCTCGGCACTCGCCTGGTTGATCCGTACCTCCAGGTCGTGAACCACCTCGTGAACGACGGCGTTTAGGTCTACCGGCACGAACGGCTGCGCTTTCGTGGTGACTCGCGAGAAGGCGAGAAGGTCGTTGATCAATGCCTGCATCCGCGCGGCGGCGCTCTGCATCCGCTTGAGATAGTCCGCGCCTTCACCCGTCAGCGTGTCTTCGTAGCGCACGCGAAGCCGGTCGCCGAAGGCCTGAATCTTTCGCAGAGGCTCCTGCAAATCATGCGATGCGACGTAGGCAAAGTCTTCGAGCTCGCGGTTGCTCTGCTGGAGCTTGACCGTAAACGCGTGCAGCTCATCGCGGGCCCGTATGCGCTCCCGCATGTCGCGCGCGATGAGCACCGCGCCGCCCTCGACATCGCGTTCGTGCAGCGATGAGACTGAGATGCTGACCTCGATCTGTTCGCCGTCCTTCGTCCGGAAGATGCGCTCCTCGTCGCGGATGGGCGCGCGGCGCAGCATGTCACTCAGGGTGCGGGAGATGCTGGCCTCGTGGTCGATGTGTTCGAGCCGATCGATGGTTTTGCCGAGGATTTCCGGCTCCGTGTAGCCGAAGAGTTTGTGTACGGCGTCGTTGATGACGCGGATGCGTGCATCGCTGTCGATGACGAAAAGCGCGTCGGCCATCGTGTCGAGAATCTCCCGGGCGGCGCGCGCGGCGGTGATGTTGTAGAAGCGATGGCTGCGGATGGAGCGCCACGCGAACATCACGAACGCGAATACCGGCACGTAGCCGGCCGGATGATGATCGACGCCGAACATCGGAATGAAGTCGATGACCGAGAGATAGACGATGCCGAAGCTTGCCATGAGGTTGAGGATGCGGCGGCGCCGGCGCTCGTCGGATGTTTGCCGGTATTCGATCGCATACGCGTACATCTGCAGCCCCAGTACGGCAAAAAAGTAGACGAGGAACAGCGCTCCACCCGGCCCGGCCCGCGGATAACTGCCCCAGGAAAACTTCCGCATGCCGTCGATGATGAGATCGGTGGCCAGGATGAGAAACGAGAACACGCCACCGACGGCCCAGGCGCTCAGAACGATGGCGCGGTCGCGAACGTAGCTGCGAATCGAGGTGGCGGTGAAGTCGAAAACGGACGCAGGAAGGAAGGCCACGCAGGCGATGGCCAGCCGGCCGAACATCGCCGCGAGCGGCACCGACGATGCCGAGAACATCAACGCAAATCCGAGAAACCAGCCGGCGACGAGAAAGAGCATCAGGGAGAAAAGCCTCGCCACCCGCGAGGCCCGCTGGCGCATCAGGATCACGCCGGCAAGCACGACGAGCGCGACGCACATCACCGCCCACGGAACCGCCGCCAGCCGGAATTGAAAGGGCACGCGGCATTGTAAGGGGCAGAGATCAGGGAATCAGAGATCAGAGATCAGCGATCAGAGATCAGAGATCAGAGATCAGAGATCAGGAAGCGGGAAGTCTCTGATCTCTTGTCTCTGATCTCTGATTCCCTGATCTCTGCTTTCACGCGCACCGCGTCATCGCCAGCATCGTCACGTCATCGCCGGCCGGGACTTCGCCGATGTACTCGTGAACGTAGGTGTCGATCCTGTCGAGGATCGTCTCGGCGTCGCTGCAGTGCATCGTCAGGAGCATCTCGGAGATCGGGTCGAGTCCCAATTGCTCCTCAGCGATGTTCTCCGCCTCCGTCACGCCGTCCGTGAACAACACGAGCGAGTCGCCCGGGCCAAGCGTCAGCGATTGATTACGGTACTGCGCGGTGGGAAGGATGCCGACGACGATGTCGGTCGAGCGCATCACTTCGACTCCCGACTTCGACACGACCAGCGGCGACACATGGCCCGCGTTCGCGAACGACACTTCGCCCGTCGCTGGATCGAGCACGCCTGCCACCATCGTCACGAACTTCGATGGCGCCGTCTTCGGAGCGAGCGTGGCGTTGATCTCGCGAAGAAGGTCGGCCGGAGTCGGATCGGTGCGCGTGAAGATGGCGAATGCCGTGGCCACGCTCGACATGATCAGCGCCGCGGTGATTCCTTTGCCGCTGACATCGGCGATGACGAAGTAGATGCGCCCGTCCGGCCGGGTCACCACGTCGTAGTAGTCGCCGCTGACGGTCTTGCACGGCCGGTTCGTACCGGCGAAACGGTAGCCTTCGATTTCGGGGAGCGTGTCCGGCAGCAGGCGGCGTTGAATCTTGTAGGCGGTGCGCAACTCCTCGTCGATCTTGGCCTTGGCGAAGGCTTCCTCGCGCAGGCGCGTCCGCTCGAGCGTGACCGCGGCGAAGCGCGCGATCTGCGCAAGCAGCCTCACGTCATCTTCCTCCACCGCTCCTCGGGCCGATGTGTAGTCAATGTAGAGCACGCCGAGCACGGCGTCGGCGACGAGGAGCGGCGCGCAGACGGCCGAGCGGATCCGCTGCGCGATGATCGACTGCGCACGGGCCAGCTTGTCGTTCTGCTGACTGTCACTATCGAAATACGAGACGACCTTGCGGCCCTCCACGACGTCGTGCAGCAACGTCCTGCTGATCGTCAGGTCGTTCGACTCGGCCGGGTCGAGGCGGCGCAGCTTCACGTTGCCGAACGTGACGCGGTCATCGTTGAGCAGCGCGATTGCCGCGCGCGTCGGCTGAAGAAGAAACACGACGCGGTCGAGAATGAAATCGAAGAGCTCGGACATCGGCCGGTCGGCCAGAAACTCCAGCGCCAGCGTCGACAGGATCTGCGTGCGCTCGCTGCTGCGCTCTTTCTCGTCTTCATCGACGGAGATAGCCAGGTTCGTGGCGTGGGAATCGGCGTCGATGGCGATGAACTGCGACGTCGTATCATCGGATTGAAAAAGCACTTCGCTGTCGCCGAGGCCGACACGGTCGCCGGGATGGAGCACAGCTTGCTCCGCGAGCTTCACGCCGTTGAGCGTCGTGCCGTTCACGCTGCCGCAATCGCGCACGTACCAGGTACCGCGGTCGTTGATGATCTCGGCGTGCCGGCGGGAGAGAAACCGGTCCTTGATCGGAATCGTGCAATCGGAAGCGCGTCCGAGGGTGATGTTGTCAGCGGGCACGATCACCTGCTGCGGCGATTGCCCGGGCTGATAGACAGTGAACTTAACGCGGGTTCTCGACTCTTGACTCATATCGTGGGTGTCGGGCTCGGGAATCCGATTCGTCTGATCAGTTCCTTGAATTGATCGTCATTGCGCAGCTCATCCAGCTTTGGCTCGCTGACCATCGATACGAGGAACGACGACCTCGCGGCATACGCGCGGTCGAGGAACTCGTACATATGCGGCTTGTCGTTAAGGCCCAGATAGACGAGGGCGATGAGGTACGCATCGACGTACATGGTTTTCTGGTCTGCCAGCAATCTGTTCAGGAGTTGCTCTGCTTCCGCGCGCCTCCCTGACCGTGCATAGGCGAACGCCAATTCGGAGGTGATGATCGGAGGTGCGTCGCCGTTCGGCGCCTGCGCTTTTTTCAGCTCCCGAATGGCCTCAGGGTACATCTTCAACTGATTGTAGGAACGGCCGAGTCCCCACTGCGCTTCCGGGTTGCCGGCATTGATGGTCAACGCTTCGTTGTACTCCCTGATCGCGGCTCGATAGTCCCGGGTGTAATACGTGCTGCAACCAAGCTCCGTGTTGAGAGTTGAGGAGAGTGGATCGATGACGAGCGCGCGTCTGATTTCCCGGATGGCATCGCCACTACGTCCAAGCGACTGCATGACATGTGCGGTACAGGAGAACGTCTCCACAGCGGCATGATTCATTCCGGAGCTGGAAACGAGCTCCTGGCTTGCAGCCGGCCAGTTCCAGTCGAAGACAAGGCTGATCAGGCCTAGCGTTGCATGTGCGTCGACCAGTGTCGGGTCGATCTGGAGCGCCTTCAGCGCATACGACTTGGCCAGCGGCATCGTCTCTTTCGGCGATTCGTAGAAAAGAGCGAGCTCGATGTAAGACTCTGCCATTGCGGAATAGGCAAGCGCGTAATCCGGATCCTTTTTCACGGCCTCTTCGAAGTAGCGAATTGCCTCGTGCAGTTCCGCAGGCATTTGCCGGCTGGCGTGAAACCGTCCCTTGAGCCGCAGTTGGTACGCCTCGGCGTTGGTTGCCGTGCCCCGCGTCATGAATTGCTGGTCTTCACCGCTGATCTTCAGCCGGAGCCGCTCCACGACGTCGTGTGCGATGTCCGATTGCAGCGCCACGAGATCTGTGGCTTGCTGCGAGTACTTCTTGCTGAAGATCAGACTCCCGTCGGATGCGTCAATCAATTCGATATTGATCGTCACCAGGTCACCGGCCTGCCTGAAATCACCGGTCAGGACGGCACCCACACCAAGCTTTTTCGCTACTGCCTGCGCATCGACATTCTGTCCCTTGAAGCGGAAGACCGAGTTGCGCGACATGACTCGAAGAGCCGGCAGTTGGGAAAAATCGTGGATCAGATCCTCGGAGATGCCATCGGGCAGGTAGTCCGCCTGCGGGTTCCCGCTGTTGTTGACGAGAGGGAGCACGGCCAATGAGTGAATCGCGTTCTTCGCTACGTCGGGTGGCGCATGCCGCATCGAGAGCGCGATCGCGATTGCGGCAGCCGCGATGAGGATGACGGCGGCGATTGAGACCGGCATGACCCACCGCTGCTGTGGTGGGGTCGATCGCTCGCGTGTCTCGTCCATGACCACTGTTTCGAGATCGGGGCCAGACCGCCGCACAGTGACCGGCTCCGTAAGCTCGCGGCTCACGCGCTGCAGATCGATCAGCAATTCACGCGCGGATTGGTAACGAAGGCCCGCGCTCTTCTCGAGGCACTTGCGGGTGATCCGCTCCAGCTCCATGGGCAGTTCGTAGTTGAAGCGAGCCATCGGTTCAGGCGTTTGATGAACGATGTTGTCGATGATCTCCGTCGTCGTGACGCCGGCGAAGGGACGCCGTCCCGTGAGCATCTCGTAAAGCACAATCCCGAAGGAGAAGATGTCGGAGCGGCCATCGACCGACCGGCCCATTGCCTGCTCAGGACTCATGTACGGAACGGTGCCCATGACGGTGCCCGTGGCCGTCTGGGGATTCCGATCGACCGTATCCTGCGTCGATTCGTCGCGAACCTTTGCCAAACCGAAGTCCAGCACCTTCACCGCGCCGCGCGCATCGAGCATGATGTTGGAAGGCTTGATGTCGCGATGAATGATGCCCTTCTCCCCTGCAGCAGCCAGCGCATCAGCAATCTGGATCGCGATCGTTACCACTTCGCGCGTGTTGAGCGAACCGATGCGCCGCGACAACGTCTCGCCTTCTACGAGCTCCATGGCGATGAAGTGGAGTCCATCCGCTTCGCCAAGCTCGTATACGTGGGCGATATGTGGATGACTGAACGCTGACGCAGCCCGGGCCTCGCGCAGGAAGCGAGCAAGGCGATCAGTCCCCTCGGCCAGCTCGGGCGGCAGAATCTTGAGCGCAACCTGCCGTCCCAGCGTCCGGTCTTCGGCGAGAAACACTTCCCCCATTCCGCCCGCGCCGAGCGAGCGGATGAGGTGATAGTGCGAGAGTTCGTCGGGAAAATCGATGCGTGAATATACGCCGGGGGGTCGAAGGCGGCAAACGGCCTCGAAGCCGCGTATAAGGTTGCGGCAACCGCCGACATGCGCCGCTTCCTCACCTACTGGCTTCCTCCGCTCGTCTGGGCCGCCGTCATTCTGGCGGCATCGAGCGATCTCTTTTCGTCGACGCATACCGGCGGATGGATCGCACGCATCACCTCATTCCTCGGACCTTCGCTGGCACCGGCGACGCTCGATCTTGTGAATCACATCCTTCGCAAGATCGGGCACATGACGGCATACGGCATCCTCAGCGCGCTCTCGTTTCGCGCACTTCGCGGGGAAGGGCCGGGCTGGCGTTTGCGTTGGGCAGTGGGCGCGATCGTCATGGCTCTGTTCGTTGCCTCGATCGACGAGTTTCACCAGTCGTTCGTGGCGTCGCGGACCGGCGCGTGGCAGGACGTCGTCCTCGACACCGCGGGCGCCACAATCATGCAGATAACAATTCGGGCCGCGCAGGTGCTACTCTTTAAGCCGACATGAAACACACGCCTATCTTTGTGCTGACGATGGCCGCGATTCTCACCGCCGGCGCTGCCCTCGCGGAAGCTCCGGCAGGGCGCTCCAAGCAGTTCCTCTCGCCCGTCTACACGATCGACAAGATCTATCACTCCATGGAAGGTCCCTCGAGCGTTGAGCGCATCTACCTCGGCGATCCGGGCGCTCCCGCGGAGCTGTTATGGGTCACCGGCATTCGCACCGAGATGGTCGACGCCGACGGCGCCACGCCACAACTTCCCGAGCTGATGTGTCACGTCAACGTGGACCTCGATCCCGGCAAACATCAATCACTCTTCGGTCTGCGCCGCGCAACAGCGTCGCGTCTGATGACGCTCTCGCAGGGAGCGCTGGCCGCAAAACTGCCGGCCGGATTCGGCTTCCCGCTCGCCTCCAACGAACCGCTCCTTCTTTTCACGCAAGTTCTCAATCTCAACATCCAGAAGCCACAGAACCTCAAGGTGCGGCACCGCGTCACGATCGACTACGTCCGCGCCAGCGAGGTGACCTCACCCATCAAGCCGCTCTTCAATGTCGGCGCGTCCGGCATGGTCCAGCTCGACGACAATCCGCTGGCTCTGGCGCACTCGATGGTGGCGATGCCGTCGGCCGCGGGCGTCACGACGGAAGCAGGCCACGACGGCATGACGATGAATCCGACGATGAGCTGCCTCGTCGGCGCGCGCGCCCCGCAGGCGTCGAGCGGCTCAGCCGATTACGTCGATCCGCAGGGCCGCAAGATGACGGGGCACTGGATCGTGCCGCCCGGCAAGCAGGTGAATCACAGCGACATCACCTGGTTCATGAACCTTCCGTTCGATACGCGCCTGCACTACGCCGCGGTCCACCTCCACCCATTTGCAACGTCGCTGGAGATGCGCGACATGACGACCGGACAGACGGTCTTCCTGGCGAAAGCGCAGAACCCGCACGACGCCATCGGCCTGCTGCACGTCGACGAGCTCACGAGCGCCGAGGGCGTGCTGTTGAACCACGCGCACAAGTATTCGCTGATCAGCACGTACGACAATCCGACCAAATCCAACGCCGACTCGATGGCCTCCATCTTCCTCGGCCTGGACGATCCGGAGCTGGTCGTGCCTGCCTCCGACCAACTGGCACGCACCTCGGCCGCGCTCTTCGACAACAACACGCTCGTGCTTCACACCAACGCCGGCACGATCACGGCAGCCCTCAACCGCGAGCGCTCACCCGAAACCGTGATTCAGGTGGCCCGCTTCGCATTAGCCGGCGCAATGACCTCCACGCGCCTCATCGGACAGAAGGACGCCTCGGTCGCAATCGCCCTGCCGAGCAATCGCACGAACGCCCTCCTCCAGCCCACCCGCCCCGAGAGCGGCGTCGAGCGAACACAAGGCACGGTCAGCTATTGCCGTCCCGGCGGCGCACGCCCGGAGCCGACGATCGTGATCGACATGGGACAGCCAAAGGAAGCCGACACCACCTGCGTCGGCTTCGGCCGGATCATAAAAGGCATCGACCTGCTCGCCGCCATCCAACCCGGCATCAGCGCGTCGGTGCTCACCGCAGAGACGGTGAATAGCGCTACGCCGGTGGTCAAGACCCTGGCCGCGAAGTAGCGCGTTCGGCGTGGCGAGCCGAGGGAACAGCCGGGAACATCGCTGGGCTTGTTTCAACCACCGGGGCGGGACGCCCCGATGGCCGCGGTCGAGTCGACCGCACTCCGCCGCGTGTCGCAAGGAGTGCGTGCGTCTCGCACGCGGGCACTCGGGCGTCCTCGCCCGAGTGCTGTCAGGGCGGAGGCCAAGATTCGTCGACGTTACGTTTCGCACTTCTCAAACGTACAGAGCAGAGTGATTCGACAAATTCTGATCGCCGTGGGCCTCGCGCTGGCGTGCCGTCAGGCGGCCGCGTGCGACTGCCTGATCACGGACCTGAACAAGCAAGTTGAGCGTGCGAAGGTAGTGTTCATCGGCCAGGTCACCGGTATCGAAGCCGCGTCCTGGCCAAGGTTCCTGCCTGCCGGCCACACCATGCCCTTTCAGCCACCGTTGCAATGGAAGTACGGCATCCGGCAGATTTCATTCAAGGTGGCGAAAGCAATCAAAGGAACCGCCGAGCAGACCATCTCGCTCTGGACCGGCAGTGGCGGCGGAGACTGTGGCATCGACTTCAAACCCGAGCGAACCTATCTCGTGCTTGCACGTTACGACTCCGGACGAACGCTCATCGCTGACGTCTGCGGGGGAACCGTCTGGGTTGGCGATCGCGAAGCGCAAGTACGGTTCGGCGCGTTGATCGCAGGCTTCACGCGCCCTTAACGATTCCGGCTCCAGTCCGCACGGCAGCAGTTCGGTCTGAGCAGGCCCCGTGAACAATCCCGCTTTGCGGTAATCTCACGCAAATCCGCGTTGAGGAGCATCACCATGTTCAAGTCCATCCTGCGCACGGCGATCGTCGCCGCGTTCGTCGTCGCGCCGCTCGCGGCGCAGCCGAACATCGTCAAGATCCCCGCGAAGACAGCGCCGACGCATGAGGCGCTTTGGATGATGAAGCGTGTCGGGACGCCGGTGCCGAGTCCCGATGGTAAGTGGATCGTCTATCCGCTGACCGAACCGGCGTACGACGAGAAGGAGGTTTCCTCCGATCTCTGGATGGTCCATCCGGACGCCAGCGCTCCGGCCCGCATCACGTTCTCGAAGTCCGCGGAAAACGACGCTACCTGGTCGCCGGACAGCCGGCGAATCGCGTTCTCGGCCAAACGCGAGGGCGACGATGCCTCCCAGATCTACATCCTCGACATTGCCGGCGGCGGCGAAGCGCAGCGCGTCACGTCGGTTTCCACCGGCGCCCGATCGCCCCAGTTCAGCCCTGACGGGAAGACCATTCTTTTCACCAGCGTCGTCTATCCCGGCGCGGTCGATGACGCGGCAAACCGCAAGATCGCGAAAGAGCGCAAAGAGCAGAAGTACAAAGTCCGCACGTACGAATCATTCCCGATCCGCAGTTGGGACCGATGGCTCGACGACATGCAGACGCACATCCTCGTTCAGAAACTGGAGCCAGACGAAAAACCGTACGACGTTCTGGCTCCGACGAAACTCGTCAGGCAACCCGGCTTCGCGGGCCGGACGACCGAAGGATCGCGCGACGATCTCGATGCCACGTGGTCTCCGGACGGAAGCACCATCGTTTTCACCGCCACGACCGCTCGCAATACCTCGGCATACGCAGAGTACGGCACCGATCTTTATCGCATTTCGACGGAGACGCCGGAGCCGCAGGTGATTGCGCATGGCGAAGGAAGCTACACGCGGCCACGCTTCAGTCCGGACGGAAAGTCGCTCTTCGCGGTCTTCAGCGCCAACAACGGCAAGGCCTACAATCTCGATCGCCTCGTCCGCTTCGACTGGCCGTCGATGCAGAACCGCATCGTCGTCACGGCGGCGCCGTTCGACCGCTCGGTGGGGTCGTTCGCAATCACCTACGACTCGAAGCTCGTCTACTTCACAGCCGAGGATGCGGGGCTCGAGAAGATCTACCGGGTGAGCGCAGCAGGCGGTCCCGTTTCGCTGGCCGTCGATCCTCCCCGGGGCGTCTACACCAGCCTTGCAAGTGCGCAACACGCGCCGCTCCTCATCGCCAAATGGGGCAGCGCAATCGAGCCCGCCGAGGTTGTGCGCGTCGATCCGTGGAGAAAGGGACACCAGAACCTGTCGGAGATCAACAAGGGGACCGCGCAGCAGCTCGACTGGCTGTCACCGCGGCACTTCTGGTTCACCAGCAAACGGGCGAAGAAGATTCACAACATGATCGTCCTGCCGCCTGCGTTCGACGAGACGAAGAAGTATCCGCTCTTCATCGTCATCCACGGCGGCGCCGCCAACATGTGGCGCGACGAGATCTCGCTCCGCTGGAACTATCACCTCTTGGCGAAGCCGGGATACGTAGTCCTGCTGACGAACTACACGGGATCGACCGGCTTCGGCGAGAAGTTCGCGCAGGACATTCAGGGCGATCCGTTGAAAGGCCCGGGCGAGGAGCTCAACGAAGCGGCGGACGAGGCCGTAAAGCGCTTCCCCTTCATCGATGGCACGCGCATGGCCGCCGGCGGCGCGAGTTACGGCGGTCATCTCGCGAACTGGCTGGAGGCGACGACGACGCGCTACAAGTGCCTCGTCAGCCACGCCGGCGAGATCAACCTCGAGTCGCAGTGGGGAACGAGCGACGGCATCTATCACCGCGAGCTCACGAACCTCGGGCCCGTCTGGGAACAGAACCCCGTGTGGCGCGAGCAAAACCCGATTCGCTACGCGGCGAAGTTTCACACGCCGATGCTCCTCTCCGTCGGCGAGCACGATTTCCGCGTGCCGATGAACGAGACGCTCGAGAACTGGTCGGTCCTGCAGCGTCGCCGCATCCCCAGCAAGCTGCTGGTATGGCCCGATGAAAACCATTGGATCCTCAATCCCGAGAACAGCCGGCACTGGTACGGCGAGCTCTGGGATTGGCTGGCGAAGTGGATGTAGCGAAACGCGCCGGGCGGGAGGCCGCGCTCTTCTGCGCGTACCTCCTGCTGGCCGTCGCGGCGACGTGGCCGCTGGCGGCGCGCCTCGACACCGCGGTCTCGGATCTCGGCGATCCATTGCTGAACGCGTGGATCATCGATTGGGATTGCTATGCACTGACGCACACACCGCTGCACATTTTCGACGCGCCGATTTTCTATCCGTCAAAGTACCCGCTGGCCTACAGCGAGAACCTCATCGGGATCGCTCTGGTCGTGTTGCCGTTTCACCTTGCGGGGTTGCCGCCGCTAGCCGTCTACAACATCGCAATGCTCCTCGGCTTCGCGATCTCGGCGTATGCGGGATATCTCCTGGCGCGCGTCGTCACAGGAAGGATCGCGGCATCTGCCATTGCCGGGCTGCTGTATGGATTCGTCCCGTACAAGCTGGGACATCTCGCCCACGTGCAGATCATCTGGAGCGCCGCACCGGCGCTGCTCCTCGCAGCGCTGATGTTTTACCGCCGCGCGCCGTCGAAGAGCCGCGCCGCGCTCGTTGCCATCGCGTTCGCGGTGAGCGCGATCATCAACATTTACCTGTTTCTCTTTGGCGGTGTGGCCCTGGCGCTGACGCTTGTGCTGATCGCGATCGCGGAACAACGCGACCGCCGTTTCTGGCTGACGCTTTTCATCGCGCTGGCGATCGCGAGCATCGCCGTCGCGCCCGTGCTGCTGCCGTACGCGATCGTTGCAAAGGAGTACGACATGCGCCGCGGCGACGGCGAGACGCTCGGCGCATCCGCGACGCCGGCCGACTGGCTCGTGGCTCCGGCGAACAGCGCGATGTACGGGAAAGTCCTCGCCGATGCGTGGCATCACAACGAGCGCGAGCTGTTTCCCGGCGCGCTTCTGGTCATCCTGACCATCGTCGCGTTTGCACGAACGGCTCCAAAGCCCGACACGATCAGGTGGAAGCGAGCTCGATGGCTCGACGCACTCATCGTTCTTCTAGCCGTCGTCACGATCTACGGCCTCGTCGTTCACGCATCGACGATTCCGATGCTGTTGCTCGTCATCGCAATCGTGACGCGATTGCCCTTGCGCGATCTGATCGCGCGTTCGCGCTTTCCGATTGAGCTGTGGATCGCCGCACTCTGGATCGTGATCGGCGTGATTGGCTCCTTCGGGCTGCACGGGTTCCTTCACTCGTTCCTCTTCCATGACGTCCCCGGCTTTCGCGCCACACGCGCGCCTGCGCGATGGGCGTTCATCGCCTACGCCGGACTCGCGGCGACGGCGTCCCTTGCGCTGGCGCGCATGCGAGGGCGTGCGCTCGTCGCGCTGGCGCTACTTGCGGCCGTCGACGTCTGGCCGCGCATCCGGTGGGAACACGCGCTGAGCGATCCGACGCCATTCGACCGCTGGCTCGCCGCGACGCACGCCGGTCCGCTCATTGAGCTGCCCCTTCGCAGCGAGCTTGAATACCGTTACATGCTCGGCGCGCCGCACGAGGTATCGCTCTTCAACGGCATTTCGGGATTCGAGCCGCCGCTGCACCGGCGACTGCGCACGGAACCGCTCAGCGAAGCGACGTTCGATCTGCTCGATGCGAATGGATGCCGCTACGTCCTGATCCACATCGACGCCTTCAGCCCGCTTCCGAGCATCGCCTTCGATTGGATCCGGCGCGGCCTCGACGAAGGGCGGCTCGCCTTCGTGCGCCGCTTCGATCACGAGATGAATGGCGACTGGCTCTTTGCGCTGCGGCGCGGCCCGCGCACCGCGCCGAACGAAGAGCTACAGCGCCTACTCGAGGGAAAACCGACTCGAAACAACGCCACGTTCGGCCGCGTCGACCGCCCTCGCTACGGCGCGACAATCGATGGGCCGCTCGAAGTCACGGGATGGGCGCTGTCGCCGGATGGCATTCGCGAGGTCATCCTCCTGATTAACAGTGGCCGCGTGCGCATCGTCGCATCGCTCGCTCCGAACGCGCAGATCAGCACAACGTATCCGTGGTATCCGAACACGACGCTGCCGTCGTTCTCCGCGCGTATCGAGCACCGACCTTCCGGCGTACCGGAGAAGACCGATATTCAAGTCGAGATCATCGATGGCGCAGGTCATGTCACGCGGATGCCGGACTTGCTCATCACGTGGCGGGCAAGAAACCCGTCACCACAGAGACACTGAGATCACTGAAAGAGATCAGTGCAACTCTGTACTACTAACCTGCGGTTTCTGCGCGCGACGCGAAGACTATCAGGCCTGTCATCCTGAGCCGCCGCAGGACACGAAGTGCCGGAGGACGGTCGAAGGACCCCCTGATTTTTTGCAGGGAAGGGCGGCGGGC
>JAXDGW010000042.1:0-87580 GCA_034664845.1 Thermoanaerobaculia bacterium
CACGAAGTGCCGGAGGACGTCGAAGGACCCCCTGCGTATGTGCCGTGGTTTTTCCGCCGCCCGACCCTGCACATGCGCGGGGGGTCCTTCGACCGTCCTTCGGCACTTCGTGTCCTTCGGCGGCTCAGGATGACAGCGATTTTTGTTCATTCGCATCGATCACCTCCTCGCCAGTGCCATTGCCGGATCGAGTTGCGCGGCGCGTCGCGCGGGGAGGACGCAGAAGGCGATGCCGGTGATGATCGCTAACACCATCGCGGCGATTGCGGCCCAGGCGGGGGCGAACGCGGGGAGGTTGGGGTAGGCGAGGCGGATTGCCCAGCTTCCGCATTGGCCGATGATGGATCCGGCGAGGCCGCCGGCGCCGGAGAGCATGGCGGCCTCGGCGAAGAAGACGGCGCGGATTTGTTGGGGCGACGCGCCGATCGCTTTCAGCAGGCCGATCTCGCTCGTTCGTTGCGAGACGGCGACGAGCATGACGTTCATGATCAGGATGCCGGCGACGGCGAGGCTGATGGAGGCGATGCCGCCGAGGGCCATCGTCAGCGCGCCGAGAATCCGGTCAAGCGCCGTTGACACGGCATCCTCGGTGATGATCGTTACGTCCTCCTCGCCTTCGTGGCGGTCGCGCAGGATGCGGCGCACTTCGTCCTTCACCCACGGCACGTCCTCGCGCGTGTTGGCTTCCAACGCCACGCGCAGGAGGGAGTGAAGATCGAAGACGGCCTGCGCGGATGCGACGGGGATGATCGTGAGCTCGTCGATGTCGAGCCCGAGGAATTCACCCTGCTGCTGGAGCACGCCGATGACGCGGAAGCGGCGGTCGCCGATGCGAACGAGCTCGCCGAGCGCGGTGTGCGCGCCGAACAACTCTTCGCGCACGCGCCAGCCGATGACGCAGACCGAGGTGGCGCGGCGGGGATCTTGGGGCGGGAGAAACTGTCCGAGGGCCATGTGCAAACCCCAGAGGTGCAGGATCTCGTCGGTCGATCCGGCCACTGGCACGTCGCGTCGATGGCCGTTCCACGTCGCCTCTCCGGAGACGATGTTCAGCGGCACGACGCGCTTCACGCCGCGAATGCGCCGCAGCGCGAAGGCGTCGTCGAGCGTGAGGTCGCGCGAGGTGCGGCCCGACATCATCCCGCCGCTGCCGCCGAACGTTTCGGCGCGGCCGGGGATAACGACGACGAGGTTGGCGCCGAGGGAGTTGAACTGGTTGCGGACGTAGGCGCGAGCGCCTTCGCCGAGGGAGGTGAGGACGACGACGGCGCCAACGCCGATCGACATCGCCAGGACGATCAGCAGCGTGCGCGAGCGATAGGCGGTGAGCGAGCGCCACGCGAAGCGGGCGATGTCGATCGCCTTCATTGCCGGGCTCCGGAGTCGCTGTGGATCTCGCCGTCGACCATGCGGATCTGACGGTGCGCGCGGTTGCCCAGGATGGGATCGTGCGTGACGAGGATGAGCGCGACGCCGCGGCCGTTGAGCGCTTCGAGCAGCGCGAAGACTTCCTTGCCGGTGGTCTGATCGAGATTGCCGGTTGGTTCGTCGGCGAGGATCGCGGAGGGGCGCATGACCATGGCACGGGCGATGGCGACGCGTTGCCGCTCTCCGCCGGAGAGCTGGTCGGGGCGATGGCGGGCGCGATGAGCGATTCCGAATTCCTGCAGCAGGCCGCTCACGCGCGTGGCGCGCTCGGATGCGGGCACGCCCGCGAGCACGAGCGGCAGTTCGATGTTCTCGGTGGCGGTCAATCGCGGGACGAGGTGGAAGAACTGGAAGACGAAGCCGATCTTTTCGCGCCGCACGTTCGCCGCGTGAAGCTCGTCGAGCGAGGTGACGTTTTCGCCGTCGAATTCGTAGACGCCGGCGGTGGGCCGATCGAGCAGCCCGAGGATGTTGAGCAGCGTCGACTTGCCGGAGCCGGAAGGTCCCATGACGGAGACGTATTCGCTCGGCCCGATCTCGAGACTGACGTTGCGCAGCGCGTGCACTTCGTCGTCGCCGACGCGGAAGGAGCGATGGACCTCGCGCAGGAGGATCATCGCCGTTGCGGCTTCTCTTCGACCGTATGCGCGCCGGCGACGACGCCCTGGCGCTCGACGGAGAGGGCGACTTTCTGGCCCGCGTCGATGCCGGAGCGCACCTCGGTGAAGGCCCAGTTCGCGAGGCCGATTTCTAGATGGCGCTCTTCGAGGATGCCTTTGTTGTTGAACACGAGAACGCGGTTGCCTTCGCGCAGCGCTTGCGTGGGAACGCGCAGGACGTTGTCGTGCGCTTCGAGGATGATCTCGACGTCGGCGCTGTAGCCGACGAGGAGTGCTTTGGCGTCGTCAGGATTCGCGAGCTCGACTTCGACGTCCACAGTTCGCGCCTGCTTCTCGACGTCGACGACGTATGGCGCGACACGGCGCACGCGCCCGGGGATGCGGCGGCCCGGCAAGGCTTCGATCGTGATCGTGGCGGGTTGACCGACGCGGACCTGGGCGACATCCACCTCGTCGATGGGGGCGGTTACGTAGAGGCAGCGGTCGTCGATGAGGTCGATGACGGGCGGGGTGGGGATGCCGGGCGGCGATGGCATGGTGAACTCGCCGAGCTCGCCGTTCAGTTTGGCGACGACGCCGTCGAACGGCGCACGCAACACGGTGCGGGTGAGATTTTCGCGCGCGACCTGAACGCCGGCCTCGCTCTGTTGCACATCGGCGCCGGCGGCGTTGCAAGCGGCGCGCAATGTCCTGCCGAGCGAGATGGCGCGGTCGAGCTGATCGTCAGGCAGCAGCCCCTGCTTGTGCAGTTTGCGCGCGCGTTCGGCCTCGCGCTCGGCGACTTCGGCGTTCAGACACGCCTCCTGCGCGTGCAGCGTCGCGCCGCGCGCCTGCTCCCGCGCCACACGCGCCTGCGCGACGCCGTTCTGGCTCCAGAGCTCGAGCAGCACTTGGCCGGTGCGGACGCGGTCGCCTTCCTTCACCGGCAGCGAGACGATCTGTCCACCCGATGGCGGCGCGAGTTTCGCGCGCCGGCAGGCCTGCACGGTTCCGGCGCGGGTGTTGGCGACTGTGCGCTCGACGCGCCCGCGGTCGATCACGCCCATGACGACAGCGATTTCGTCGGGCCGCGTTTTGCGCCAGATGGCGATGGCAATCGCTGCGAGGATCAGCGCAGCGATGACGAAACGTAGGGCGGTGGACTTGCTCATGTTTTGGATGGGAGCACGCTACTCCAGTTTGATCGTGATTGCTTCTGGTGCTCGTCTGAGCGCGTCTGTCCAGTGCCGCTGACGCGGCACGAGCTACCTGGCGACACGCGTCGAGGGGTTGCTCGCTGGCGCTCGCACCCCTCGCTACCTTCTTTTCGCCGCTGACGCGGCGTTTTTGATGCGCTATGTCGTCGTAGCGCTGGCGCGCTTGCACACGTCGAGAAAGTGCCGCGTAGCGGCTAATGAGGGTAGCCAGAGGTGCGAGCGCCAGCGAGCAACCTCTGGAAAGCGTGGTCCCTTGATTTTGTGCCGCGTCAGCGGCACTGGATCGTCGATCCGAGATCTACGCCCTGTATCCAAAATCGAGCCGGGTTGCCGGATCGCTCGCCGAGCATCCACCTCTCGTAGAAGTCCTCGGATTCGCGTTGCGCCCGAGGGAGGATTTGGCGATGCCAAATACATTTACGAGCTTGCGCTACCACATCATCTTTTCCACAAGGAACCGGCAGCCATTTCTCGATCATCCACTACGCGAACGAATGCATGCGTACCTTGGCGGATGCGCGCGGACGATTGGCGGGGTGCCATTGGAGATCGGCGGAGTGTCGGATCATGTCCATCTTCTCGTTGGGTTGAAGCCGACCCATTGTGTCGCGGAGGTGCTTTGCAGGATCAAGAAGGCGTCGTCGGATTGGGTGCGGCATGAGATGGGCGTGGCGGCGTCTCATTGGCAGGATGGCTATTCGGCGTTCACGGTCGGACGGAAAATCGACTCCCTCCGGCGATATATCGCGACGCAGGCGGAGCATCATCAAACGAGAACGTTCGAAGAGGAGTATGGCGAGTTTTTGAAAGCGAATGGGATCGAGTTTGACGAGCGATATCTTCTGTGATGTTTTCCAGTGCCGCTGACGCGGCACGAGCTTCGTGGGGACATGCGTCGAGGGGTTGCTCGCGCTGGCGCGCTCGCACCCCTCGCTACCCTCTTTTTGCCGCTGACGCGGCAGGGCGTTGAGGGACGCAGTTCGAAGGAGTTACTCGTTTGCCCTCGCACTACTCGCAACTCTCGCTGTTGCCGCTGACGCGGCACGAACTTCGTGGGGACGCGCGTCAAGGGGTTGCTCGCGCTGGCGCGTTCGCACCCCTCGCTACCCTCTTTTTGCCGCTGACGCGGCATGGGCGTTGAGTGATGCAATTCGAAGGAGTTGCTTGCACTGGTGGGTGGCCACGCATTCGGGAGCGAGGTTAATCGCTTGGGTTCATATGCCGCGTCAGCGGCAACACGAAGGTAGCGAGGGGTGGCGAGCGCAGCGAGCAACCCCTCGAACGAGGGCTTCGATTGTGGTGCCGCGTCAGCGGCACTGGATCGTGAATCAGACTACCTTGCCATCTTCGTCAGCTCGACGAACCCCGGATCGTCTTTCATCGACGCGAACACGTAATCGACGCGGGCTTCCCACATCTCCATGCCGCGGACGTCGTCGTAGCGCTCGTATTGGTAGAAGTGGCGCTTGAGTAGCTCCATCGCTTTGCCTTTGTTGCCGAGGAGGGAGTAGATGGCGGCGAGGTTATAGGAGGCGGCGAGATCGCCTTCGTTCGCTTTGGCGATGCGCAGCGCGTCTTCTTTGCGGCCGCTGTCGGCGAGATAGGTGGCGGCGAAAATGAGGTTGTAGGAATCGTGCGGATTGAGGGCGAGAGCTTTTTGCACGTACTGATCGGCTTTGGCGCGCTGCCGTTCGGAGTTCCAGTAGACGGCCATGTTGCGGTAGGTGAGCGCGAGCGGGTAGGCGGCGATCGATTGCTCGAAGAGGGCCAGGCCTTTGGCGGAGTCGCCCATGTGGATCGTCATCTTGCCGAGGCCGTGAAGAGCGACGGCACGGGAGAGGGGATCGGGCTGCTGGGTGAGCAGCTTTTCGAACGTCGCGCGGGCCAGCGTCCACTCGCCGGTGTGATGGCGATAGAGCTCGCCGAGGAAACGGGCGGGGACGGGATCGGCGGGGTCGATGGCTGCGGCGGCGCGATAGAGCGAGCGTGCCTTCGGATAGTCTGCCATCAGCTCCGCCTGCAACGCGTCGGACATCGCTTTCGTGATGCGCGCGTTCATCGCGGGCGACAAATCGGGATCCGTCGCGCGCAACTCCGCGTCCTTAACAATCACGCCGAGGCGCTTGAGTGCCTTCTGCGCCTCGCGTCCCTGCTTCGGCGCCAGGCAGTGCTGCTCCCACACTTTCTGATAGCCGGCGATCGCGGCATCCTTGTCGGTCGCAGCCTGCTTCTTCGCGGTATCGAGAATCTGATCGAGCGCACTTTCCCGTTGAAAGAGCTCGTGATGGATCATGTTCTCGACGCTGCTGGCCGTGATGAATCTGCCGGTCGGATTGACGTGATCGAGAACCTTGCCGTCGGCGACGAGCAGCACGGTCGGCCGCTTTGAGACGACATCGAACTTCGCGATCGTGTTGGCGTCATCCGGCTTGACGAGCTGCAGACCTACGCATTGTGACGAATACAACGTGAGCATCCGCGACCGATTCAGCTCCGACGAAGCCACCTCGGACGCATCCGCCGGAAACCACATCACCACGATCGGCGTCGTCAGCGGCTTGTCAATTGTCCCGATCGTCTTCCAGGGCACGACATACGGATCGACCTGCGGCGCCCGCCCGAACATCGACGGCGGCATCGTCCCGCCCATCCCGCCGCCACCACCACCGCCGCAGGTGGCGAGAGCGGGGTGAGTAGAGATGGCGAGGATTGCGATGGCGAGAAGAAGTTTGCGCATGGAGTGATAAATGCGCAGGAAGCGCTCCGTTGTTCCGGGGAGAGGCGGTTTCACGCGGAGACGCGGAGACGCGGAGTTAAGCGCTTCGGGTTTCCGCGTGAAAACCCAGGAGAATTTATTAGAGCGCCGCGCCCGCCGGACCGCGGAAGTTCCGTCGCGCGAACAGCAGCCAGACGGCGATTAGCAAGATTGAGACGGCGATCATCGTCCATAACACCAGCTCGTTCGGCGGAAGCATGAATACGATCGTGATGATGACGATCCAGATCACGGCGACGATGTTGATGGGCGATGACCAGCGCCCGAGGGACCACGGTGCGACCGACTGCGTCATGTGCTCGCCAGCGCCGCGGAATCGATTGCGCAGGTTGAGCAGGACCGGAATGCCGTAGGCGAGGTAGAGGCAGATCGTGCTGATCGACGTCACGACGAACCAGGCGGCGGCGTAGAGGCAGAGGATGACGCTGAGTGCCGACGTCACGATGATCGCGGTTGCCGGCGTGCGGTGGCGGCCGTTCACCTGTTTGAGCCAGCGGGAGCCGGGCATACCGTCGTCGCGGGCGAAGGCGTACCACATCCTCGCCATCGAGGTGACCGAGGCGACGCCGCAGAGCCACATGGCCACGCCGATCACGACCGCGATGATGTTCGCGAGCAGCGGCGTCAGGTTCTTCGAGATGATGTAGAGAACGGGATAGGGATCGTTCGCGGTTGCGGCTACGTCGCCGAACGGAATGCACCACGTCAGGATCATCAACATGACGTAGCCGGCGACCGCCGAGACGCCGACCGACATCACGATTCCCCACGCGGTGTTCTTGCGCGCCATCACGGTTTCTTCGGCGAGATGCGCCGAGGCGTCGTAGCCGGTGAAGGTCCACTGGGCTTGCAGAAGTGCGAGCACGAAGAACAACAACGGTGGCGCGGCGGTGTAGAGCGATGCCAGCGATGGGAAGAGCCGCAGGAGCGGTGATGGAATCGACAGTTTGCCGATCGTCAGCGGTGCTGCCGCGATCTCGGCGCCGCTCGCCACCGGCTTCCACGCGAACAGAAACGATGCGGGATTGTGATGCTTGCCGGCGATCGTCAGAGCGAGCGCGATCAGTACCACGCCGCCGATGTGCCACCAGACGCTGATGTCGGAAAGGCGCGCGGTGAGCCGGATGCCCCAGAGGTTGATGGCAACCTGCGGCACGAGGATCAGCACCATCACGCCGACCTGGAACCACCAGCTCTTCGGCTCACGCGTGAAGATGCCGATGATGTAGATGGCGGCGGCGACGTTGATGCCGGCGGTGATCGAGACCTGCCCGATCATGTTCAGCCATGCCGTGACCCACGCCCATGTCCGCCCGCCGAGGCGAAAGGCCCAGAAGTAAAGGCCGCCGGCGGTGGGGTAGGCCGAGGCGATTTCCGCCATCGACATGGCCACGGTCATCGTGAGCAGGCTGACTACCGGCCAGCCGATGGAGTTTGCGACCGGCCCGGCGAACTTGAGCCCGTAGCCGAACAGCAGCACGGCGCCTGTGAGGATGGAGATGATGGAGAAGGAGACGGCGAAGTTGGAGAAGCCGCCCATCTCGCGGAAGAGCTGCTGGCTGTAGCCGAGGCGGGCGAGATCGCGGGCGTCGTCGTCTAGTTCCTGGCTGTTCATTCTTAGAAGCTTAACCACAGAGGCACTGAGGACACAGAGTTAATCTCAGTTTCTTCTGCGTCCCTGTGGTTCAATTCGGGCTCATGTCTGACATCGACGAAACGATCAGCGAAGCCGTCGAGCACGGCGCCGAATCGCGGTTCAACTCGATCATCGCGCTTCTCGTTGCCATCGCGGCGACGTTCATGGCGCTCTGCAACGTCAAGGACGGCAACATCGTCCAGGCCATGCAGCAGGCGCAGTCGAACGGCGTGGATCAATGGTCGTACTACCAGGCCAAAGGGATGAAGCTGAATCTGGCGGAGTCGGTGCTCGATCAACTCATGCTGCAGCGCGCCATTCTCACCGATCCGAAGTTCGCGCCGATGATCGACCAGAAGATCGCGTCGTATCAGTCGCAGGTGAAGAAGTACGAGAAGGAAAAAGCGGACATCAAGAAGAAGGCCGAGGACTATCAGAAGGAGTACGACGGGCTGAATGTCCACGACGATCAGTTCGATATGTCCGATGCCTGCCTGTCCGTGGCCATCGCGCTCTTCGGCATCACCGCCCTGACCAAGAAGCGCTGGCTCCTCGGCCTGGCCTCACTCTTCATGCTCTTCGGCGTGATTTTCGGACTGGCAGGATTCTTTGCGTGGGGCATTCACCCGGATTTTCTGGCGAAGTTTTTGTCGTAGGGGGCTAAATCAAGCGCCGGTACGCCGCGTACGAACGATATCCAGCCACGATTGCAGATCCTGACGCTGGTGGGCGACCGCGAGGATGACAACCTCGCTCAGCTGGATAACGTAAAGCAATGTGTGTGGGAAACGATCGAGCATTCTGCCGCGTACATCGCCAGAAACGGTCGGAGCACCCAGCGGAAAGGCCTCTAGAAACGTCACTGCCGCCTGGACTTCCGTCAGGAACCGATTGCTGAGGCCGGAAGACGCGAGATCGTAGTACTCCACATCCTCCGCGAGGTCTCTCTTTGCGGCATCGTGGAAACGGGATTTCACCTCTGGTGTCGGGCCGCCAGAGCGGCAAACACTTCCTCGGACGGAGTGGTTCGCGCGGTGCCGGCCTGGAGCTCCTCGTATCGCCGCTCGGCTTCAGCCACCCAGCCTTGGCCAAGGCTCTCAGTGGAGGGCTCATCCAAGCTGATAAGTAACCGTTTCGCGAGCTCTGCCCGCGATTCGCGACCGAGCTCGAGCGCTTCAATGGCAAGATCGTCCAGTTTCCGCAGGCCCATGGCCTCATTCTACACCTCGGACCGATCTTCTCGGCCCATCACCGGCGAACAAAGTGTTCAGTTTCGCTCAATAGGGAAGAGGTGTAAGTAGCACGCTGTCATTCCGAATCGGCGGAACCACGGGGGCGGAAGCGTGGGTGTGAGTGGTGGAGCGCGATGAGGAATCCCCTGCTTAAGATCGAGACGCGCTCCGTCGGCGGGGGATTCCTCGCCCGCCCGCCGCCCCGCCCTCTCGGAATGACAGTGGCGCGCTTATCGCTGAAACTACCCCACCACCGCCGCATCCGTAATCTCCAGCGCGCGGTCGATCAGCTCGAATGCGTCGCGGAGCTGCGGCTCTGTAATGCACAGTGGCGGGTTCGTAAACAGGTTGTTCCAATTGACGAACGCGTACATACCGTTCTCTTTCAGGAACGCGCCGAGTTTCTGCATTTCGGGGCTGGTGCCATTGAAAGGCGCCATTGGCTCTTTTGTCTGTCGATTGCGAACCAGCTCTAAGACGCCGAAGAGGCCGATGGAGCGGACGTCGCCGACCGAGGGGTGTTTGTCTTTCATTTCGCCGTGAAGGTCGCGCAGGATGCGGCCCATTTTCTGGGTGTGGATCATTGTGTCGTCGTCGATCATCGCCTGTAAGCAGGCTTCGGCGGCAGCGAGGCTCATTGGATGTGCGTTGTAGGTGAGCCCGCCGTAGAAGATGTTCTTATCGAAATAGTTTGCGATGCGGTCGCTCATTGCCAGCGCACCGAGCGGCAGATAGGCGGACGTCAATCCTTTGGCCATGGAGATCATGTCGGGGACGACGTTCCAGTGGTCGGCGGCGAACCAGCGTCCGGTTCTGCCGAGGCCGCACATCACTTCGTCGCAGACGAGGAGGATGCCGTGTTCGTCGCAGATCTGGCGCAGGCCCTGGAGGTAGCCATCGGGCGGAACGATGATGCCGTTCGTGCCGGTGACGGTCTCGATGAAGATCGCGGCGATCGTCTGCGGCCCTTCGTACATCAGCGTCTCTTCGATCTCGTCGAGGCAGCGGCGCGTGAACATTTCGTCGCTGTCGCCGTCGCGGTAGAGATGGCTGCGGTATTTGTAGGGATCGAAAAAGCGGACGACGCCGGGAAGGCCGGGCTCGTTGGCCCAGCGGCGCGGATCGCCGGTGAGTGAGATCGCGCCGGACGTTGCGCCGTGATACGAGCGGTAGCGGGCCATGATCTTCTGCCGGCCGGTGACCATGCGGGCCACGCGGATGGCGTTCTCGTTCGCTTCGGCGCCGCCGAGGGTGAAGAAAAAGCGATTGAGGTCGCCGGGGGTGAGATCGGCCAGCATCTTGCCGACGCGAGCGCGCACCGCCGTCGCCATTCCCGGCCCCGCATACACCAGCTCCTCGGCCTGCCGTTTGATGGCGTCGATGACGCGGCGGTCGCCGTGGCCGATGTTGACGCACATGAGCTGCGAGTTCATGTCCATGTAGCGCTTGCCGTTAGCGTCCCAGAAGTAGATTCCTTCGCCGCGGACCATGGGAATGGGATTGACGCTGCCCTGTGCGGACCAGGAAAAAATCGTGTGGCGCTTGGTGAGGGCGACGATCTCTTCGGCGGTCATCGGGCTGGTCGTGTCGATTGCTGTCATTCGATGCTCCTCGGTTTTTTCGCCTGCGTATCTTAGACGAGGAGACGGTTTCACGCGGAGGCGCGGAGAGGCGGAGGGGAGAGACGAGAGACAAGGGATCAGAGACAGGGATCAGACGCGACGGACATTGAGATTGGATAAGGTCTCGGGAGAGAACGAGAGAACTTACCCTTGTCTCTTGTCTCTGCCTCCTTGTCTCTGCCGCTCAGTGCGAGTTTTCGGCGGCGCAGGCCAGGACTTCGTCGATGAATTCGTTGATGTCGAACGGCTTGCGCATGACGCGGCGAACGAGCTCGCTGTCCTTGAAATCGCGGAGCATCAGATTCGATACCGCGGTGACGACGATCGTCCGTTTCAGCAGTTCCGGTGTGCGGTTCTTGAGATCCCGCACGACTTCGAAACCGTTCACCTTCGGCAGCATGAGGTCGAGAACGATCGAGTCGTAGCTCCGCTCGCGTAACTTGCGGAGGGCCACATCGCCGTCAGTGGCACTGTCAACCACGACGTCCCGACGAAGCAGGAGAGCCTTCATCAGGGCCTGGATGCCCTCGTCGTCATCGACGATAAGCACGTGCGGAGTGCTGCGATCCTGTGTTGCGGACATCGGGGGTTCGTCCGGCGGTTCTGAGCGTGATTATGGTGCCTTTTTGGATGGCTGAAAATAACGATAGCACATGCTGGGTGTTCACAGGCCAGGCGTTCCCATCGCGGTAAACGCCCCTGGTGCAGGATGGCGTAATCCAGGCGAGACGAAATCACATCGTCATTCGCGATCTGGAGGGATTGAAGGAAGAACCGGTCACGCGGAGACGCGGAGACGCGGAGGAAAGCAAGCGATCGCGTGAAACAGCTTTTCGCCCAGTTACAATGCGCCCATGGGATGTGATCCGCAGCTTCTTTCCGGAGTCAAACTCTTCGAACTGCTGAGCGATGAGGATCGCGCGGCGCTCGCCGCCGTCGTCGACAGCATCAACGTCACTGCCGGGCAAACGCTTTTTGAGGCCGGGCATCCGGGCGAATCGCTTTTCGTCGTCCGCAGCGGCGAGATCGAGCTGTTCATCAAGGACAACACCGGCCAGAAGATCGTGCTGATGAATGCGATCGAAGGCGGCCTGTTCGGCGAGCTGGCGCTCCTCGATCGTGGTGCGCGCACGGCCACGGCAGTCGCGCTGCAGGACAGCCAGCTCCTCGAGCTCGACCGCGAGGATCTCCTCCTTCTCTTTCAACGCCATCCCGACAGCGCGGTGAGCATGCTCGCGGCGGTCACGGGGATGATGCGTAAGGCCGACGAGCTCCTGCGCTCGCGCGTCTCGCGCAACGTCAACGAGGAAGTCGAAGAGCACCTCACGCCGCTGCAGAAGGTGGCCGACTGGATTGCCTGGTTCAGCGGCAGCATGCCCTTCCTGATGATGAACGGCATCTGGTTCATCGTCTGGATCATCATCAACACGATGAACGTCGGACTGCCGCGCTTCGATCCGTATCCCTTCGGTCTGCTCACGATGATCGTGTCGCTCGAAGCGATTTTTCTCTCCTGCTTCGTCCTCGTCAGCCAGAACCGGCAGGCCGAGAAAGATCATGTGCGCTCCGACGTCGAGTACGAGATCAACGTGAAGGCGGAGCTGGAGGTCGCGCATCTGCACGAGAAGACGGACCGGATGTACGAGCAGATGCTGGCGCGTTTCGCGGTGATCGAGCAGGGCCTCGGCGCTTCAAACAAACGCGCGTGAGAATGGGGTCAGGTCGAAAGTCGAAAGTGGCGGCGACCGATCGTCGTATTGCCACGATTTTCCTTGCCGCCACTTTCGACTTTCGACCTGACCCCATTCGCCGCCTATACTCGCGCCCCTCATGAAGCAGGTGCGTCCGGAGGTCTTCAAGTTTGGCGGCGTCGCGGTCGGCAATGCCGATGCGATCCGCGTCGCCCTCGCGCACGTGAGCAGCGCCAAGTCCGGCGTTGCCGTCGTCGTCTCGGCGATGAACGGCGTTACCGACATGCTGCTCGAGTCCGGACAGGCAGCGCTGCGCCGTGACCGCGTGCGATGCGAGGAAGCAGCGGCGCAGTTCGAGGAACGTCATCGGACACTCGTCAGCGAGTTGATTGCATCGTCGGACCGAGCCAAGGCTCTCGACACCGTCATCACAGAATCCGTCCGCGAGCTGCGGTCGATGACCGAAAGCATCGCCGTCCTCGGCGAGCTCACGCCGCGCGCGCAGGACGCGCTCGTCGCGCGCGGCGAGCGCCTCGTCGCAGCCATCTTTGCGATCGCCGCTGAAGAGATCGGGATCGATGCCGTGTACATCGACGCCGTCGAGGTCATTCACACCGAGCGCCGCCTCGGCACACTCTGGCCGAACCTCGCCAAGTGCGAGCGTGCCGCGAAGAAGAACGTTGTGCCGCTTCTCGCCGCCGGCCGGATCGTCGTCATGCCCGGCTTCATCGCCAGCGGTCCGGACGGATCAGTCGTCACACTCGGCCGCGGCGGAAGCGACTTCTCGGCCGCCATCCTGGCGCGCAGCATCGGCGCGGGAGCGCTGCGGCTCTTCAAAGAAGTCGATGGCCTGATGACCGCCGATCCGAAGAGCGTTCCGGCCGCGCGCGTCATCGCCGATCTTCACTACCGCGAGGCCGCCGAGCTGGCCTACTACGGCGCGAACGTTCTCCATCCGCGCACGATGATCCCGCTGGTCGACCGGCGCATTCCGCTGTATGTGCGCAACAGTTTTCGAGAAACCTCGCCCGGCACGCGCATCGCCGGCGATGTGAAGCCCGGCGCGTATCCGGTGAAGGCGCTGACTGCGATTCATCGTCAGGCACTCCTCTCCATCGAAGGAAACGGAATGATTGGCGTGCCGGGCGTCGCCGGCCGCGCGTTCACCGCGCTTTCGCAGGCTGGCCATTCCGTATCGATGATCAGCCAGGCATCGAGCGAGTCGAGCATCTGCTTCGTCGTCCCGGAGTCCGAGGCCGATCATGCTGTCGCCGCGCTGGAAGCCGCGTTCGAACCGGAGCGCAAACTTCATCTCATCGACCGCATCAACGCCGAAAAACGCGTCGCCATGATCGCCGTCGTCGGCCTCGGCATGCGCGGAACCTCGGGCATCGCGGCGCGTACGTTCTCCGCGATCGCTGCCGCCGGCGTGAACATCGTCGCCATCGCCCAGGGCTCGTCCGAGCTCAACATCACGGTCGCGGTCTCCGAGGGCGATGCCACGCGCGCGCTGCTGGCGCTCCATTCCGAATACCAACTCCACAAGATCCGTCCGCTTGCCGACACGACCGGCCGCGAAGCCAAGCTCACGCTCCTCGGCCTCGGGCAGATCGGCCGCGAGCTGGCCCGCCAACTCATCGCCCAGCAACCGCACCTTCGCCGCGACCTCGGCATCGATCTCAAAGTCGTCGCCGTTGCCGACCGCTCCGGTATTCGCATCGACGACAAAGGCTTCACTCCGGCCGCATTGCAACGCTTCGCGAAAAAGAAAGAATCGGGCGCGCGCCTCTTCGAGCGCGGCTCGCCGCTGACGTTGCGCGAGCTCGAAGCGATGATGCGCGACGAGCTATGGATGCTTCCGTCATACCGGCCCGTGCTCGTCGATCTGACGTCCGAGGAGACGGGGCCGCTGCTGCAGGAAGCGCTGGAATTCGGGTTCCATGTCGTCTGCGCGAACAAGAAACCGCTGGCCGGACCGCAGCTCGAATTCGATCGCTTGATGGAAACCGCGAAGGAGCGAGGACTGTCGGTCCGCTACGAAGCCACCGCCGGCGCGGGCCTGCCGGTGCTCGACACGATCGCCAAATTGCAGGAAGCAGGCGACAAGATCGAGATGATTCTCGGCTGCTTTTCCGGAACCCTCGGCTACTTGATGACCGCGCTCGAAGACGGCGTCGCGTTCTCCGAGGCTGTGCGCAAAGCGTGGGAGCTCGGCTACACGGAGCCCGATCCGCGCGACGATCTTTCCGGGATGGACGTCGCGCGCAAGGCGCTGATTTTGGCGCGCACCCTCGGATACCGCGCCGAGCCCGACGAGATCAAACTCGAGCCGCTCGTTCGAAGTGACGGCGGCAACATCGACGCGAAAACCTTCATCGCCGGACTGAGCGCGCTCGATGGCGAGTATCGCGATCGCGTCGATCGCGCCCGGCGCGGCGGCAAGGTTCTGCGCTACGTCGCCACGATCCGCAAGCGCTCGATCTCCGTCGGCGTCGAGGCCGTGCCGAATACATCGCCGCTCGCCCATCTGCGCGGCACCGCCAATCAGGTGGCGATCTATTCGAAGCGCTACACGAAAACGAATCCGCTCGTCGTCAGCGGACCCGGCGCAGGGGCGACCGTGACTGCCGCGGGCGTACTCAACGACATCGTGGCCATCGCCATGGAGGAACGGCGGAGGCACAGCCGATGACGGCGACCGCGTTCGCGCCCGGATCGATCGGAAACGTCGGCCCCGGCTTCGACGTCCTCGGCCTCGCCATCGAAGGAATCGGCGACCGGGTGACGGTCGAGCTGACCGATGGCGATGCGCGTATCGACAGCATCACCGGCGTCGATGCCGCGCTCGTTCCGCTCGATCCGCAGCGCAACGCAGCCGCGATCGCAGCGATCGCCTGGCTCCGCGCGCATGGCGATTCGCGCAATCCGATCGTCACCATCGACAAGGGCCTGCCGCTCTCCGGCGGCCTCGGCGGCAGCGCCGCCAGCAGCGTCGCCGGCGCATTCGCGGCAGCGCTGGCAATGGGGAGTGAAACGACGCCGATCGAGCTCGCCGCCGCGGCGCTGCAAGGGGAGATGACGGTAGCGGGCGAACACCTCGACAACATCGCGCCGTCGATTCTCGGCGGGCTTGCACTGTCGCGCTCCGTACGTCCCATCGACATCATCGCGCTGACGGTGGCCGGCGATTGGCGCCTCGCACTCGTCACGCCCGACGTGCGCATCCAAACGAAGGCAGCGCGCGAGGTGCTGCCATCGACGTCCGGCCGCGCAGTCTGGGTGCAGCAGATGGCCAACACCGCCGGCGTCGTCCACGCCTTCGCGACCGGCGATGGCGAGCTGCTGCGGCGCGCGCTCGACGACCGTTACGCCGAACCGCGCCGCGCCGCGCTCATCCCGCATTTCAACGCCGTCAAGCGCGCCGCCATCGACGCCGGCGCATTCGCCTGCACCATCAGCGGCTCAGGTCCGACGCTCGTTGCAATCTGCGCGGACGACGACATCGCGCATCGCGTGACTGCCGCGATGCAGAAAGCCTTCGAGCAGGTCCGTTCGCTCGCTCGTGTATCGCCGATCGCGAAGCAGGGAGTGCGCGCCGTATGAGCGAATGGCTGCAGTGCATCGCGTGCAACCGCCGCTACGACGTGATGGAGATCCGCTACACGTGCGATTGTGGCGATCTGCTGAACGTCGCGCGCGATGCCATGCCGGACCGCGATCTGTTCGAATCGCGGAGAAACAGCCGCCGCACGATCGATCAAAGCGGCGTGTGGCGCTTCCGCGAAGCCGTGTTGTCGATCGATGACGACGCAATCGTTACGCATCCGGAAGGCGCAACGCGTCTGTACGAGCGGACGCTCAAAAGCACAAACCCCGACAGCCGACAGCCGACACCCGACACCCTCTTCTTCAAACACGAAGGCGAAAACCCAACCGGCTCGTTCAAAGACCGCGGCATGACCGTGGCTATGACGCAGGCCAAACGCCTCGGCGCACGCGCGGTGGCCTGCGCGTCAACCGGCAACACGAGCGCGTCGCTCGCGGCATACGCAGCGCAGGCCGGCATTCGCGCGGTCGTCTTCATCCCCGCGGGGAAAGTCGCCACCGGAAAGCTCGCGCAGACGCTCGCGTACGGCGCCACCGCGCTCCACGTGCGCGGCGATTTCGACTCCGCCATGAAGCTCGTTCGCGAAGCGTGCGACAAACTCGGCATCTACCTCGTCAACTCCATCAACCCCTTTCGCATCGAAGGACAGAAGACGATCGTCTGGGAGCTGCTGCAGGATCTCGACTGGAACGCTCCCGACTGGATCGTTGTCCCCGCCGGCAACCTCGGCAACACCAGCGCGTTCGGCAAAGCACTCCGCGAAGCCTTCGACGCCGGCTGGATTAAGACGATGCCGCGCCTGGCGTCGATCCAGGCCAGCGGCGCGAACCCGTTTTTTCGCAGCTATCGCGAATCATTCGCCACGCGCCACAAGATCACCGCCGAGACGATCGCCAGCGCCATCCGCATCGGCGACCCCGTCAGCCACGCCAAAGCGGTGACCGCGATTCAACTCACGAACGGCATCGTCGAAGAGGTCACGGATGACGAGCTGATGGCCGCGAAACGAGAGATCGACGAGATGGGAATCGGCTGCGAGCCCGCATCCGCAACGACGCTGGCCGGAGTCCGTAAGCTGCGCACCGCGGGCGTGATGCGCGAAGGCGAGCGCATCGTCTGCGTCCTGACCGGACACCTGCTCAAGGATGCCGACTCGATCCTGCGCAACGTGCCAAAGGAGCGTACGATTGAGATCGATCCGACGATCGAAGCGGTCGAGCGGGCACTTGATCAGCACTGACACTCCGCGCGACACGATCTGGACTCTGCGGGAGAACGCGATCGATCGCGCGTGACTGGGAGGCTGCGTTTGGTTTCAATGAAATCAGGACGATGGATTGTTGCGGCGGAGCGGCTGACTGAGAATCCGAAAGACCGCGTGCCGTGCCCAGTCTGTGAGACCGGCCACCTCGAGACCACCGCCGCTGACTTTCCGGACGGATCGCACACGGACGTCTACATGAAGTGTCCCGCATGTGGCTCGGCAAACGTCATGACGTACATGAAGGAAGAGCCGCTGAAGTGAGCGCAGTCTGAAGTCGGGAGCGCTCGAACGATCCCGCCCGGTCATGCCAAAACCCTGAAGGAGGCTTGGCCAACCAACGAGCCGCGCCGTGCGCGGTGGCGGAGAGAGAGGGATTCGAACCCTCGGTAGAGCTTTAGGCCCTACGACGGTTTAGCAAACCGTTGGTTTCAGCCACTCACCCATCTCTCCGTGGCTCAACCGTGGTGCCAAATGCACACCGCAGAATGCGGATTGGGGAGGGTCAATTCCCCGGAGGCGGATTCTAGTCGCTCGGAGGGAAAAAAGTGCGGAAGTTCGAAAGTCGCCGACGCTGCCTCGGCACCCCGCCGCATCGTTATTGCGGAGCTTAGTGGCACAGTTCGTGAAGCCTGATTAGCTCGCTACGCAAGCAAGTAGTGCGCAGTTCACGCTGTACTACTCATCCCCCAAAGGAGACTTCTCATGGCTAATACAAGCAAGCGCGGTTTTGCGTCGATGGATTCGTCCAAACAGCGCGAGATTGCCAGCAAAGGTGGGCGCGCCGCCCACGCGAAAGGAACGGCCCACGAATTCACTTCCGACGAGGCCCGTCTCGCCGGGCGGAAAGGCGGCGAAGCGGTAAGCCGCGATCGAGCTCACATGTCGGCCATCGGCCGCGAAGGTGGCCACAGCCGTGGCCGGACGCGCCAGCCGCTCCCCGGCGAGAGCGCCAACGTCAACAACAGCATCGGTACCGGCATCGACACCGAGCGCCAGAATTACATCGGCCACGCCAGCGATCGCGGGAGCTTTGACGAGACCGATCGCATGCCGTCGCGCCAGGAAAATAACAACGAATCGCGTTCCGACAACAACGCAAACCGCGGATCGCTCTAGCCCTCAGACACGCCAGCTCTTCCCGGCCGTCGCTCTTCTTCGTGAGGGGCGACGGTCGTTTCTTTTTCAACTGACCAACGCCTCGGTGGGCGGTCACGGCCCGTGCCCCCGTGCTAGCATCGCCGGGCTGGTTGTGGTCATGGTTCAGGACCCTTACTCGACCGTCTTCGCGAAAGTCTCCGCCCTCGATGAAGCGGCCAGAGTCGAGATGGCTGGCCTCTATCTCGACAACTACGACGGCACCTCCGCGGAACTCTTCCTCGGCGATCTTGCGAAGAAGGACGAAGCGCTCCTCGTCTACTCCGGACGACAACTCGTCGGGTTCACCACCCTCATGGTTTTTGAGCGCGAGTGGAGGTCCGAGCGCATTCGCGTCGTCTACTCCGGCGACACCGTCGTCGACCGCGCGCACTGGGGACAACAGGCGCTAGCCTTCGACTGGATCGGGCGTATGGGCGGTATCAAGCGCGAGTGTCCTGACGTTCCGCTGTACTGGTTTCTGCTCGTCAAGGGGCATCGCACGTACCGCTATCTGCCGCTCTTCGGGAAGTCGTTTCACCCGCATTGGAGCGAGGATCGCAGCGACCTCAAGCCGCTCGCCGACGCGCTGGCGGGCGAGATGTTTCCGGACGACTACAACCCGGCCACCGGCGTGGTCGAGTTCCGCAATTCGCGAGGACATCTGAAGTCAGACATTGCCCTTCCCTCGCCGTCGGATCTCGACCGGCAGGAGGTGAGTTTCTTTCTTCAACGCAATCCCGGCTTCCAGCGCGGCCACGAGCTCGTCTGCGTCTGCGAGGTCGAGATGCACAACATGAAACCGCTGACGCTGAAGCTGTTTCAGAAAGCGCGCAATGTCGGTTGACGCGGCCGGAGTCGTCGCCTCGGGTCGCCGCATTACGCGCGTTCGCGCGCAAACGCGAGGCTCATCCGCCTGGATTCGCTCCCTGCTCACGCGTAATGCGAACTCTGCGTACCTTCGGCAATACGATTCTCCGCTGACGATCGATGCGTTTCGCGACAGCGTTCCGGTCGTTGATTACGACGACCTCCTGCCGTGGCTCGATCGCATCCGAGAGGGTGAGTCCGACGTGCTTTTCGCCGGGCGTCCCATCGCGTTCGAGCGCACGGGCGGAAGCAGCGGCGCCGCGAAGCTCATCCCGTATTCGTCCGAGGGGTTGCGCGATTTCCAGCGCTCCGTGTCGCCGTGGTTCGCCGATGTCGTGAAGCGCCACGGAATCACCGGGCGCGTTTACTTTTCGATCAGCCCGGCCACGCGCCAGCCGGAATCGATCGGCGGCGTTCCTGTCGGTCTTCCCGACGGCGCATACCTCGGCGACAGCGGAGCAGCGTTGCTCGCGAAGATGACCGCGGTGCCGTTCGATGTCGCGTCGATCGCGATCGTCGAACGTTGGCGCGAGGAGACGCTGCGTCATTTAAAAGCCGCCCGCGACCTCGAGCTCATCTCCGTCTGGAGCCCGACGTTTCTGCTGCGGCTCCTCGATGATCTCGACGATCCGCAACGACTCTGGCCGCGGCTCAAAGTCGTCAGTTGCTGGGCGGCGGCGTCATCGAAGCCGTTCGCCGATGAGGTCGCGACGCGGTTGCCGCACGCGCATTTGCAGCCGAAGGGATTGCTATCTACCGAGACTGTCGTGACCGTGCCCGACGACTTCGATCGTCCAGTGCTGACAGAAAACGGTTTCTTCGAGTTTGAGCGCGAAGGTCGGTTGTTCCTTTCTCACGAGCTGCGTGCGGGCGACGTCTACGAAGTCATCGCCACGACTGCCAGCGGTCTCTATCGTTATCGCACCTCGGATCTCGTGCGCTACGACGGCCTCAACTCTTCCGGCCGGCCTGTTCTGGAGTTTGTGGGCCGAGGGAACCTCGTATCGGATCTCGTCGGCGAGAAGCTCACCGAGCCGTTCGTCGCCTCGTGTTTGGAGCCCGTGCCGGGCTTCCGCCTGCTCGTGCCGGAGCCGCGGGCGAATGGCTACGTCCTCCTCGCCGAAGCCGGTGTCGCCGTCGATATCGACGATGTCGAGCGGCGTCTCTGCGACAACCCGCAGTACGCTTACGCCCGGCGCCTCGGTCAGCTCAATCCCCTGCGACTGATGCCGGTCGCAAGTCTTTTCGATCGCTACGCCCAAGCGTGCGTCGTTCTGGGCGTACGGCTCGGCGACGTCAAACCTGCCGCATTGCGGAACGAGCGCGACTGGCTCGACCGGATTGGAGGCCGATCATGAAAATCGCGCTCATCTCCCCCAAAGGACCGCTCTATCGCCATCGCAGCGGGATCTTCAAACGATCGCTGCGCTACCAGCCGCTGACGCTGACGACGCTCGCCGCGCTCGTGCCGCCGGAGCTCGACGCGCGGATCGATCTTTACGACGAAGGCATCCAGGACGTGCCGTCCACGCTCGACGCGGACCTCATCGGCATGACCGTCATCACGGGCACGGCGCGGCGCTCGTACGAGCTGGCGCGCACGTTCCGCGCGCAAGGCAAGACGGTCGTCCTCGGCGGGCCGCACGTCACGCTCGTGCCGGAAGAAGCGGCGCTCCACGCTGACGCCATCGTGGTTGGATACGCCGAGGACACGTGGCCCGAGCTTCTGCGCGACTTCGCGCGCGGCGCGTTGAGGCGCGAGTATCGGATGGCGCCCGACTTCTCACTCGATCGCCCCGACATGCCCTTCGCGCGCCGCGATCTTTTCAATCAGCGCCATTTCCTCACGCAGGCCGTCTTCGAAGCGACCCGCGCGTGCGGTCACGACTGCGAGTTCTGCATCGTGCCGACGGCGTGGGGAAGCCGCCAGTTCCAGAAGCCGGTCTCCTGGATCGTCGAAGACATCCGCCGCGTCGGGCAGAAGCAAATCCTCTTCATCGATCTCAACCTCGTCGCCGACAAGGCCTACGCCCGCGAGCTTTTCACCGCGCTGATCCCGCTGAAGGTGCGCTGGTTCGGACTCTCCACGGTGCTCATCGCGCACGATCCGGAGCTGATGGAGCTGATGGCGCGCTCCGGCTGCCGCGGTCTCCTCCTCGGCCTGGAGTCAGTCATGCCCGGCTCCCTGGGCGAGGCGAACAAGCGGTTCAACGGATCGGTCGACTACAAAACGCTCATCGCTCATTTGCACGATCTGCGGATCGCCATCCAGGGCTGCTTCGTTTTCGGACTCGATCACGATCCGCTCGAGGTCTTCGACATCACCGCCGACTTCGCGATCGACAACGGCATCGACTTGCCGCGCTTCGCGATCCTGACGCCGTTTCCCGGCACGCCGTTGCATCAGCGCCTGGCCGCACAGAACCGGATCCTGACGCGCGATTGGGAGCTGTACGACGGGCAGCACGTCGTCTTCCAGCCGCTGAACATGACGCCGCAGCAGCTCGCAGAAGGTCATGAGCGCGCGTGGAAAAAGGTCTATCGCTACAACGCCATCGCCCGACGTCTCTGGAAAGCGCGCGCCTTCGAGCCGCTCGGCATCGCCGCAAACCTCGGCTATCGCTTCTACGCCCATCATCTGCAGCGTTTCTACAACTGCGACTGGCACCTTTCGGCGATGCCCGCGTTGAGCAAGGCGATATGAAGCTCACGTTCATTCATCCGGCGGTCGGCCATCGCGCCGGCGAGAGCTACGTGCGCACGTGGCAGATGGAGTCGCTGCCCATCGCCGTTCTTTCCGGTCTTACGCCGCCAGACGTGGAGACGGTTTTCTATGACGACCGGATGGAAGCGATCGATTACGACGCACCCACCGACGCCGTCGCCATTCCCATCGAAACGTACACCGCCGCCCGCGCCTACCAGATCGCCAGCGAGTATCGGAGCCGTGGTGTTCCGGTCGTAATGGGCGGCTTCCACGCCACGCTCGTTCCGGACGAAGTGGCGCGCTTCGCCGACGCGGTCGTGACGGGCGAGGCAGAAGGCATATGGCCGCGCGTGATCGACGATCTGCGCCACGGAACGCTCTTGCGCCGCTACCACGGCGCGCAGCAGCCGCTGGCGAGCATCAAAATCGATCGGCGCCTTTTTCGCGGCAAACGCTATCTCCCAATCGGTCTTGTCGAGACAGGACGCGGCTGTCATTTCCCTTGTGAGTTCTGCGCGATCCAGACGTTTTTCTCGCGCACATACCGCTGCCGCCCGACCGACGACGTGATCGCCGAACTGTCGACGCTCAAGGCTGATAAGCGCGTCTTCTTTTTCGTCGACGACAATTTCGCAGGCGATCTTAAGTCGGGCAAGCCACTCCTCGCCGAGCTGGCGAAGCTCAATATCCGCTGGATCACGCAGATGAGCATCGACGCCGCGCACGACGAAGATTTTCTGGCCGAACTGCATCGTGCCGGCTGCCGGGGCGTGTTGATCGGCTTCGAGAGCCTTGACGAAGACAATTTGAAACTGATGAACAAACGCTTCAATACGATGAAGAGCGGATTTCGCGGCGCGCTTGCAAACCTTCGCCGCCACAAGATCTTCGTCTATGGCACGTTCATTTTCGGATACGAGCACGACACGCACCGATCCTTTGACGAAGCGGTCGACTTCGCCACGGAGGAGGGGATGTACATTGCGGCGTTCAATCACCTCACGCCATTCCCGGGAACGCCGCTTTACAAGCGTTTACAGACCGAGGGCAGGTTGCGCTTTGAGGCCTGGTGGCTCGATCCTGAATATCGCTACAATGCCGTCCCGTTTCAGCCGAAATCGCTCACGCCTGACGAAGTGACCGCGGGCTGCGTGGCCGCCCGCCGCCGCTTCTACGGCTGGCCGAACATCATGAGGCGCAGCACGCGCCATATGCGAGACGGTTTCGTGTTCCGGAATTTCTTTCTAGTGAACGCCCTGCACCGCAATGAGATCTCCCAGCGCAATGGCTACCCACTCGGCGATGAGAACTGGCGCGGCAAATTACTGGAGGTTCAATGACAACCTTCAGGCTGGCCACCGAGGGGGATGATGCGTTGGTGCGGTCGTTGTTGCGCGGGAATCCGATGCCTACGTGGGTCGATATGGCCATTGAGCGTGAACCGTCGTTCTTTGCCGGGAAAGATCTGTTCGGCCGCGATTGGGCTGTCATCGCAGAAGAAAAAGGGGCGGTCGTCGGGATGTACACGGCGTCCGTCTTGCCTGTGCATGTCGATAGCCGTCCGGAGCGGCTCGGTTATCTCGGAGGTCTTCGCGTCAACGACAGTCACCGGCGACGCATCCGCTACCTGCGCGACGGCTACGCATCCATCCGTCCGCTCGCACCCGAGGCCGGCACTCTTCCGTGGTGGTTTACGGTTGTGGCGGCGGAGAACTCGACCGCGCGACGGCTCCTCGAATCGGGCGTGCCCGGTCTTCCCGCGTATCACTTCCAGGGCGACTATGTGACGTTTGCGGTCGCCACCGCGCGAGGCAAGCGCCGCAACCTCTGGCGCCAGGCAACTACAAGCGATAGCGGGCAGATCGTTGCTTTCTACAACGCTCAAGCCTCGCGTTTTCAGTGCTCGCCTGTACTGACTGAGGATCTGGTGAGGCGCGTCGGCGCCGAACATTTCTTTCTTTACGAAGACCGAGGCGTCGCTGCATTGTGGGACCAGCGCGCCTTCAAACAGATCGTGGCGCGGCGTTATCGAAGGCCACTCGCCAGCCTTCGGCCGCTCTACAACCTGTACGCCTCGATCGCCGGCCGGATTCCGCTTCCGCGAGAAGGCGGTGCGCTCGATCAGACGTTTGTCGCGTTTCTTGCGCTCAATGACTCCGTTCAATCAAACGCCGGCGAGCTGTTTCGCGATCTCTTATCGCATTGCAAAACACCGGCAGCGAGCATCGGTCTTCATGCGAAGCACTCGCTTGTCCCAGTCATTGAGAAAATGAGGCCGATCTCCTATCCGGCACGCGTTTATGCGGTTTGTTTCGAGGGCGGACCTCCTCCGAACGGCCGGCCCGTACAGCCAGAGGCGGCGCTGCTGTGAAGATCACGCTCATCCGCCCAAACCTCGGCGACTATCGCTCGTCCGACGCAATGCCTCCATTGGCGATGGGCATTCTTGCCGCGCGTGCTCAGGGACACGACATCACTTTCTATGACGAGAAAGCCGAGGCCGTGCCGGTCGGCGGTGAGACTGACCTTGTGGCGATGAGCGTCGAGACGTACACGGCGCGGCGTGCCTATGCACTTGCCGATGGCTACCGCGCTCGAGGGGTGCCTGTTGTCATGGGCGGTTACCACCCGACGTTTCTTCCGGACGAGGCGCTCCAGCATGCCGATGCGGTCGTTATGGGTGACGCCGAGGGGGCGTGGGAAAGGCTGTTGGCAGATTTCGAAGCGGGATCTCTTCAACAGAAATACGCCGGATCGAATGACGAGCCGCTCACAGACTACCGGATCGATCGCTCGATTTACAAAGGGAAGAACTACGCGCCAGTGGAGCTAGTTCAGTGGGGTCGGGGCTGCCGCTTCTCCTGCGACTTCTGTTCGATTCACAGTTTCTATGGGACGTCGATTCGCACGCGGCCACTCGATGGGCTGCTCGCGGAGATCGAGGCTCTGCCTGCAGGACGGCTGCTCTTTTTCGTCGATGACAATCTATTTGGGCGCCGTTCGGAACTGCTGGCACTGCTGAACGCGATGACGCCAATGAAACGGCGCTGGTCGTGCCAGATCAGCATAGACGTCGCGCGCGACGAGACGCTGCTCGATCGTCTCGCGGCCGCGGGATGCGGGTTTGTATTGATCGGTTTCGAGTCGCTGAACGAAGAGAGCCTGAAGCAGATGCACAAGGGCTGGAACACTGCTGGCGGCTCGTACACGCGTGTAGCCCGCGCGCTCCACGCGCGAAACATCGGCATTTATGGGACGTTCGTCTTCGGCTACGACGCCGACACAAAGGACAGCATCGAGCGCACCGTCGATTTCGCGCTGGAGTCGAGGCTGGAGATTGCGAACTTCAATCCACTGGCGCCGACTCCCGCCTCCGCGTTGTACGACCGGCTGGCAAGCGAAGGCAGGCTGATTTCGCCACAGTGGTGGCTCGACCCCGATTACCGCTACGGCAACGCCATCTTCGAGCCGCACGGGATGAGCGCGGCGGAGCTCACCGAAGGCGTGTTCGAAGCGAGAAGACGGTTCTATAGCTGGACGGCGATTGGGCGGCGCGTCTTCGCTGCCAGCACGAGCTTCTCGCCGTTTCGCGCCGGCCTGACGACGGTCGCCAATGTAATCTGCCGTCGCGAGATCTACAAGAAGCAATACCGCCTCCTCGGCATGTAATGGTTCGATCAATGAAAATCACGTTCATCAAACCGAACATTGGCCGTATGGAGCACAGCCTCTATGTCGACGAGGGGCGCATGGAGCCGCTGATGCTGGCCGTGCTCGCCGGAATGACGCCGCCGGATGTGGAGTGCGTTCTGTACGACGACCGGATGGAGAGCATTCCGTTCGATGAGCCGACGGACCTGGCTGCCATTACGGTCGAGACGTACACGGCGCGCCGCGCTTACGAGATCGCTGCCGAATATCGCAAGCGAGGCGTACAGACCATCCTCGGCGGGATGCACATCACGCTGCTGCCTGAGGAAGCGGCCGAGCACGCAGACAGCATTTTCCTCGGAGACGCGGAGACGGTGTGGTCGCAGGTCGTCGAGGACGCACGCCACAGGAAACTCAAGCCGCGCTATCAGGGACCTCCAGGCGTCGGGCAGATCGGTCGCGTCCTGCCGAGGCGTGATCTGTTCAAGGGCAAGGGATATCTGCCGCTTACGCTGATGCAGTTCGTGCGGGGCTGCCACTTCGCCTGTAGCTTCTGCGCGGTCACCCAATATTTCGACAAGAAGCACTATGTGCGGGCTCTTGACGATGTCGTGAGGGAGATCGAGGCGCAGAAGAGAAAGTTCATTTTCTTCATCGACGACAATATCGCCAGCGACCAGAAGGCGCTCGAAGAGTTCTGCCACGCCATTACGCCGCTGAAACTCCACTGGGTGAGTCAGGCCAGCCTCGACGTGACACGCAACGCGAAGCTGATGAAACTTCTCGAGAAGTCGGGCAACTGGGGCAACGTTACGGGGTTTGAGACCATCACGCCGGAGAGCCTGCGTGAGTCGCGCAAAGCGCCGAACCTGCCGCGTTTTACAAAATACAAAGAAGAGGTGCGGATCCTTCGCGAGCACGGGATGCAGAGCTGGGCTGCCTTTACGCTCGGTTACGATCACGATACGAAGGAATCGATCGAAGCGACGGTGGACTTCGCATTGGAGAGCCGCTTCACGCTGGCCGCCTACAACATTCTGATGCCGTATCCGAATACGCCGCTCTATCACAAGCTTGGGAAAGAGGGGCGGCATCTTTACGGCGGCAAATGGTGGCTCGACCCCACGTACCGCTTCAATCGCGCCGCGTTTAGGCCGGCGACGATGAGCCCGGACGAGCTGACCGACGCCTGTCATGCTGCGCGGACGCGCTTCAATTCGATCCCGTCGCTCTTTCGCCGCTTCGCCGACGTGCAGACGCATCTGCGCTCGCTGTCGCGGATGGGCGCGTTCTGGAAATACACGCTGCTCTTCAAGAAAGAGATTCCCAAGAAACACGGAATGCGATTCGGGCTGCAATGAAACGCACGCTGTCGATTTACCAGTATCTCGCGCCGGTCATCCTGGCGCCGCTGTCGTTCCTGCTTTGGAAACGCGAATACGGCGGAAATCTGAAGCTGACGGCAACGGCGTGGCTCGTCCCGGTGTTGTGGGCGTACATCGTGCCGGGCATCGGAACGAATGTGTTGAACGTATGGGAGTTCGACACGCGCCTCCGCCTGGGCCGTTTCCGGCCGCACCACGGATTCGTATTCGGCTCTGCGACGGCGATGATCGCCTGGCTCGTTCACGGTGAAGCGGCGCGAGGACTTTGGGATATCGGTCGGAATGCTCTGATTCTCTGTTGCGTCATCGGCTTCCTGAACGTCCTTTACGAAATCAAAGCGCTTCAGAGCGGCATCCTGCGCGTTTACAACCAGCCGTGGGCCGATGGACGAGATGAGACGGCGATCGCATTGGATTACGCGCCGTGGTTCTTTGGCGGGTTCGGCGCGATCTATGGCGCCGGAATCGGACTGATGGAGTGGCTCGACGGAAGGGGCGCGCTTTCGACTCCGGCATTTGCGGCTGCGTTCACCGCCACGCTTCTTCTTACTCTTCTGGCACCAACAGCCGGCTTTGTCCTGCAGTCCATTCGCCGCCATGGTCATTGGGGCACGCGCCCGGTGAGGAAACCGTGCTGAAGCCGGGCGCAACCCGCAATATCCCGGAACGTTTGAATTGGCTGCTTCTGGTTGCTTCCGCCGTGGCCACGTCAGGCTGTCTCTGGCTGGCAAGTCACAGTACGTGGTGGGTTGCCGTGCCGGCGGCGATCGCGTTTGCGTTCGTCAATAACGTTCCGTTTGCGCTGATGCACGAGGCGGTGCATGGCGTCGCTGCAAATGCGCCGCGCAGAAACTATGTCTTTGGATTCATCGCCAGTTGTATGTTCCCAACCTCCTTCTCCATGCAGCACGTCGCTCACCTCGGCCACCACACGCGCAATCGCACCGACACGGACCTTTACGACTACTACCTCCCGGGCCAGTCGCGCTTCATTCGCAATCTCTGGCTCTATGGCGGCAACCTTCTCGGCCTCTATTGGTTCTGCATCCCACTTTCGAATCTGATCTACCTTCTGGGCACGCCGCTCTATCGATCGCGATTCTTTATCGAGCGTGTCGCGCCAATGCTCGGCTTTGGTCCGCATGTGCGCGACATCGCACAGTTATCGCCGGTCCGCGTTTGGCTGGAGATGTTGTGCGCGTTTGGCTATCAGGCAGCGCTCTATGTCAGCCTCGGCCTCAATTGGAAAGGGTGGCTTCTGGCTCACTGGCTCTTTGCCATGCACTGGTCGGCTCTGCAGTATGTCGATCATGCCTGGAGTGCGCGGGACATCCGGTATGGCGCGTGGGATTTGAAGGTAGCCGCTCCGGTGCGATGGCTGACGCTCAATTATCAATACCACCGCGCTCATCACGCCCACCCTGGAGCTCCGTGGACCGGCCTGCCTCGTCTCGCGACGCACGATAACGGCCAGCCCACGTTCCTCCAGATCTATTGGAGCCTCTGGCGGCACGGCGTGCAACCGGCGCCGGCGATGGGAGCGCCGGCGCGGCGTTCACTTTTTGCGGCGGCGGCCGAGCAGGAAGCCTAACAAGCCGCCGACGACCAATCCGGCGGTGCCCGCAACCTCAGCGTATTTAACCACTGCTCGCTTTGCATCGGTCAGAATGGGGTTGTCCAGGAAGTTCGTGCCGAAGTGAATCGTACGCAGCCGCCATTTGCCGTCGGATTCTTTGATCACTGTGGCTGTCCATCGCGTCGGCATGTCGTATTGGCGGCCGTCCGATAGCGTGTAGCGCTCCATCCCTGAGCCGCGCACGACGCCCCACGTCTTGTCCGGCGACAGCTCGGTCAGCGCGTCAGCGGTAAACGTCATCTCCAGCTTCTTGAGGAATCCGCCGGGGCCGAACCATTTCTTGAAGTAGGCAGATACCTGTTCATGGCCGGACATCACCTCCTGCGTGATCGTCGTGGCTCGGATGTCCTTGCTCAGCACCGGCAGCATCGCGTCGTAATTGCCACTATTGATTGCGGTCTGCACTGTGCCGAGGATGCCGCGCAACTCCTGATGAATGTCGTGATCAGGCTCTTCGGCTGCATAAACCGGCAGCGCCAACAACAGAGAGGCAAGAAACAGGGTCGTCTTCGTCATACAAGCACCTCATAACGACGTCGAAGAAAATAAACGACCGCCAGCGCGGCGGCTACGTCCAGCAGATGATGTTGATGGATAAGTACAGTTGAAGAGACAATCACTACAAGCCACAGAAGGATTGCAAACCTGGGCATTGGACGTGCGAAATCGGCACACGCCAGAGCAATTGCGGTCGTATAGATCACATGAAGCGACGGCACGAGGTTGTGCGGCCGGTCGACGCCGAACATACCGGCGTAGAGCGCGGCGTACGGCGCGCTCGCGGGCACCGTCCGCACAAACCCCAGGTCCGCCGGCAGGAGCAGGAACAGTACGGCGCTGATGAGCGCTCCGGCGACCAGTTGCTTGCCGAGCGCCGGCATGCGCGCGGTGGGGATGAAAACGAGCGGCAGGAAGAACAGCACGTACATCGACAGATAGGCCCAGATGAGCTGCGGCACGAACGGGATGGCCAGCTCCGAGGGAATGTAGAGATGCAGGCGCGTCGCTCGCAGCGATGTGATCCAGTTCATCGCCGGATAGACACCGAAGAAAGCCACCGCGATCCAGCACGACCAGATCGAGAACATCCGCGCCCGCTCCCAGCCGGAGAGGATCGGAGTGGGAAGTACGTCGTCGCTCATTGCGGGCTTCAACTATAGCGGAGGATAGTCTCGTCCGGCTCCGCCTAACGAACGCCGTTGCGGATTTCGGCGATGTCGATCGCATGGATCGCGGCCCCGGAGGCGATCGCATACGTGTACGACAGAGCCGGCAAGCCGAGAGCAGCTCTGGCCTGGTTGAGTGCGGTGCGCAACTCAGCGATGTGGACCGCTTTGACGAAACCGCCCGAGATTGCAGGATCGGTGAACGGAAACCCCGGCAGGAGCGCTGCTACGCGTAATCGGTTCACCGCCGCGCGGAGCTCGAGGATATGCGCCGCCTTCATGACTGTGACGCGCGCGACCAGCGGCTCGTCGGAGAACGCCGCCGCCGGCAGATACATGAAGCTCTGCGTGTAGGTAACCGCAACGTACGACACTCTGACCGTGACGTGGGCGGCGCCGATCGTTATGGAGGCTGGTGTGACCGCCACGATCTGTGCCGGCGTAGTGCTGACTACGGTCGCCGCATTCGTACCGATCGTCACCGTTGCAACCGGAGTGAAGTTTGTGCCGGTGATCGTGATGTAGGTTCCACCCGCGACCGGACCGTAGGCCGGCGACACCGACGTGATTCGTAGTTTGACCATCCGGAAATCGACGGTTGTTGTATTGGGCGCTGTTACTGTCACGGGTGTTCCTGTGCTGACGCAGGCAGGGAAGTCGGCGCAGTTTCCGCCTCCTGACAATCCGATCCAGTATGGCTGCGGCGCCTGGGCGTACAGCGTGTATTGCCCGGTTCTCAGGCCCGAACCAGAGTCGGCGCTGTGGGAGATCGAGTAGAAACCTTGCGCGTCGGTGCTGGCACTCATCTGGTTGTTGACGTGGACATACACGTTTGCCATCGGCAGGTTTGTCTCGGCGTCGAGAACGTGTCCGCTGATTGTGCCGAATGTGTTCGTCGGGCTGAGGTGGAAATCGATTCCCGGAGTATCGACGCCATCAGCCACATTGATGATCTCACCCGTAGAGGGATTACAGGTGCCTGCGCAGTTTCGGTCGTGGAAAACCTGCGATAGGTATGTGTTGGCCTGGTAGGGCACTGCGAGGGCATTGTACTGGCCAGCCAGCAGGTATGCTTTGTAGTGCCCGGTGGCGTCGGTGGTCGCGTTCACAGACGTTCCGCCGCTCACTGTCGAGCCGAAGTAAACCGGAATGTTCCCAATCGGTGCCCCGGTGTCCGCGTCTGTAATCGTTCCGCTGACCGATCCGGTGCGCTCCATCAGGATGTCGATGTTCGTACTCGTCCCAGCAGAAATCGAAATGGCGCCCGCTGGCGGAGAACACGGCGCCGCGCACTCCCAACGTGCACTCGGGTACATCGTCGTGTGATAGCCAGACGCGGTTCCAACAAGATAGAACGCGGTTTGGCGGCTGACAATGGTGACCTGGTAGGAGCCGCCAGGCCCCCACGTAGGTGAAACGCCATAGCTTTCGGTCGGAACGAAGTAGACGTTATTGCCGCTAATTGGCTGGCCAGTTACAGCGTCGAGCAAGTGTCCGCTGATCGTGGTCTTCTGCGAGTGCAGTTGCATGTCCGCGTGCGTCGTATGTCCGTTCGTCAAAACCAGCGGTGTAGCGCCTGCGACACTGCATCCATTGCTGAAGCAGTCAACGCCGGGATAGAGCTCATCGAGCGCGAACAGGTAGTATGTCCCCGGTAGAACGTTATTGAGCTCGTAATGGCCGTTGGCGTCGGTGGGGCCGCCATCGACGCTGATGTAGTAGCCGTTGCTGTTGCGAATCTGTACGTTGATCCCAGACAACGGCGCTCCGTCGCGGGCACGAATGGTTCCTACGAGCCGTGAGGCAGAAGCCGTGAGCTGGACATCGATCCCTGTGGTTGCGCCGTCGATGGCGACCGGAACGAGCGTCCCGCCGGTGGGTGTGCAATTGTATGTCGCGTAGCAGCTCCCGTTCGGATAGACGGTGACGTTGAAGCCGCGATACCCGCCGGTCACGACGTAGTACGAACCCGGATTCAATAACGGCGACAGATAGTGCCCGCTGGCGTCCGTCACGGACGACGCGCTTGAGAACTGACCGCCCTGGCGTAAGAACGAAACACCGAGGCCGGAGACCGCGGCCCCTGTGTCGTCGCGCACCGTGCCGGCAATCGTCCCGTACTCGTGAAGTGAGAAATCGATTCCCGTTATGTCGATGCCAGTCGTGACGCTGATCGCCTCGCCGATGTGCCAATCGCACTCTTCCCGTGAGCAATCGTGATTGTGATAGACCTGATCGGCCGAAGGATGGTCGTCGTAACTGTATGCGGCGTCCGTCTCCGCGTAATAAGAGCCCGTAATCAGACCGCGCGATCGATAGTTGCCGTGGTTGTCGGTGGACTCGGTATCGACAACGGCGCCGGTGCTGTTTCGGATCGCGACCTGAACGCCTCCGATGGGCTGCCCATTGGAGGCGCGAGTGATGGTTCCGGCGAACGTGCCCCCTCGGATCAAGGAGAAATCAATCCCAGCGGTCTCGAGTCCGCTGCTTACCACTACAGGCGTGCCGCTACCGCTCGGACAGGGACAATCGACGCCTTCATAACGCTGCAGGAGGTAGTTGAAGCTGCTCGCGGAAACGATGTATGTCCCCGGAATCACTCCGTCGAAGTGATAGTAACCGTTGGCGTCAGTCACCGCGGTGTCGCACGAACCGGTAATGGATGGTGCGCAAAGAGCAACCCTGACGTTGAAGATGGCGGTTCCCGTACTGGCAGTACGCACTGTTCCGCTCACGACGCCGCCGCCGGGATCGGGCGCGATGTTCGCGAGCATTGAGGTTCCCGCCGTGGTGCCGTCCGTCATCCAGAGCTCGCGGCCGGCGACATCGGTTGCGGGGAAGAGGAAATGAGAGCCGAGTGCGATGCCGGGTAATGGCGTACCCGAGCTTGGCCCGAGTGAACTGACGCGGGAGTCGATGTCCTTCAGAAGCGAAATGCTTCCTGTGCTTAAGTCCGCCATCCAAAGCTCTCTGCCTGCAGCGAACGTCGAGGCCTGCAACAAGACACGGTTGACGTCCATCGCCCCGACGAAGCCCGGACCAGTGGGGGCTGGAGTGGGGAAGGTGCCGACCTTCGACGATCCGGCGTCCGTGCCATCGCTCTTCCACAATTCGCGTATGGTGGTCAGGTTCCGAAGAGAAACGAGTGTGCCGTCGTCAAGCATGAGAGTGGAGTACGCCGACTGCGGGACCGTTCCGGTTTGCTGCGTGCCCGCCGCGGTCCCGTCGGTTTTCCACAATGCCCCGGATGGTGCGCTCAGGTACGCGAATGGAGACGTAGGGGACGACGCATACAAGGCAGGATCCGTGATCGACGCCAGCATCTGGGTCCCAGCGCCCGTGCCATCTGTCTTCCAGAGGCCGTCGGATGTGAGGAACAAGGTCTGAGCGCCGATCTTGAAGAAACTCCTCGGAGTCGGACCGCATGAGGCGCCGGGACACTCCACGTCGCGGCGCACGAGGTGCGTGCCCTCCGTTGTGCCATCGCTGACCCAAAGTTGCGGACCGACGCTGGCGTCCTGACCGACGAAATAAAGATTTCCGTTTGCGCCGATCGGAGCCGGATCAGCGTTTATCGGGAACGCGCCGAGATCCTTGGTACCGGCGACGCTTCCGTCGGTAACGTAGATCTCGGTTGGAAGGCCGTAGCCGGCCCAGAGGAGCAGAAAGGCGCGTGTGTCCGCCCCGACGGTGGTGTATCCATAGCTTGCATTCGGGTTCGGGACCGGCAGCGTGAGAAGCTTGATCGTGCCGCCCGCCGAGCCGTCGGAGCGCCAAAGCGCATATCCGTGGCCTTCGTATACGGTGAAAACCACCTGTCCGCCGAAACTCGCCGTCAGCGGGTAGGAGCCACCACTCCCGGGAAAGATGTCCAGCACCTTCGTACCTGCCGCGGTCCCGTCTGTCACCCATGGCTCCACGCCATGAGCACCGTCGTCGGCCCGAAAGAAGACCTTGGAACCAGCGCGCAGAAAGCCCTCTGGATTCGAGCTCGCCGCGGCGCCGATGAACGCGTTCTGGATCGGAATCATCCTCGCCCGCGCGAAGGCGGTGGGGACGCACACGAAGGACACAAATAGCCAGAGAAGACCGGAGCGTCGCATTTTCAGGGGTGGGGGAATGATACCCCGAGCAACTCAGGAACAGCAGAGCGGTTGGAAAAGTCCTGATTGGCCGGGAAGAGGGCGAGATCGCGGCAGGTACAATCGCTCCATGGACCGCCTCGACCTCGTGCCGGCTGTACATCGCCGGGAGCGGCTCTTTCTGCTGGACCTGCTGGCCGGGGGTGAGGTCGATGGAGACTTCCGCTCCCTCGATGCCGAGGGGTTTCTGGCGGTGACGCCGCGGCCGCTCTATCCGTTCGTGTACAGGCGGCTGGCGCCGATTGCCTCGCGGATCGGCGCGCCGGAAGCGATGCTCGCGCGCTTCGCGGCTCACTACAGGCAGAACGCGATGATGCACCTTCGCCGGCTCGCGGATCTGCGCCGCATCGGAGAGGCGCTGGACGCGGCGGGGATCGGCTACCTCGTGCTCAAGGGGCCGGTGCTTGCGGCGACGGTGTACGACGACGCGTCGACACGGACGATGCTCGACGTCGATCTGCTCGTTCGCGATCTCGCGCCGGCGATGACCGTGCTCGCCTCCCTCGGCTACGTCATCCCGGAGCGGTTCGCCGGCGCGTTGATGAACGCTGGCGACGCGCCGCCGCTCTGGAACGGCGAGCAGGGCGCGCCGATCGTGGAGCTGCACGCGCTTCTCGATTCCGCGCCCGACAACCCCGCGGCGCTCGAATCCGCATGGTCAACCGCGCGGGTTGTCGATCTCCGGCATGACGTCTCGGTCCCGACGCTTGGACGTGGCGAGTTTCTGGCGCACGTGATCATGCATGTCTCGCGTCACCACCGCTTCGAAGGAGAGCTGCGCTCACTGCTCGACGTCGCGTTGCTGATGCGCTCGCAGGAGACCGAGGGGCTCGACTGGATCGCGCTCGCCGCGGAGTGGGAAGCGCGCGGGATTGCCGGCTGGATCGCGTTGACGCTTTCGCTCGCGAACGTTCTCCTCGGATCGGCGGTCCCCGAGGCGTTGCGGCGCTTTTCGCCGGAGCCGGAAGCGCTGATGCTTGCGGCTGAGCAACTGTGGATTCAGAAGGAGACGCGCGTTTCCGGACGTGTTACCTCTCTTTTTACGCGCGAGCATCCCGCGCCGCAACACGCACACGAAGCGCCGGTGCCGGTGCCGGCGCCGGCGGGAATCACCGGGGCCTGGCTTCGCGCCCGCAGGCCGTGGCAGAGCATGCGCAACGTGATCGCATCGCTTCGCAGCGGCGCTCTGCGGCCGCGCAACGTCGCCGAGAGCGTGGCGATGCTGCGCAAGCGGGAGCGGCTGTACGCGATCGTCGAGAAGACGTCTACTGGTTCGCCGAACGGACGTCCGCCTCGATGAATCGAATCACGTCGGGCAGCGCTTCGAAGGTACGGCGACGGCGCAGTTGGCGCACGACGCCGCTACGAACCAGCGCGCCGCATTTCTGCAGGTTTGCGCCGGAAACGCCGGTCTCGTGCATCCAGCTCGCCTGGTAGGTGGTGGCGATGAGCGCCAGGATGGCCGCAGATCCGGCCGGCTCCGATACCGATTCCTGGTCGCCATCCTCGAGCAGGTAGCATCGCGCAAGCGGAACGGGACCGGCGTGAAAGCTCGCGTTCATCTGTAGCGAGCGTTTCTCGCGGTCGGGGTGGATCAGGGGAAGCGCGTCGACGTCGTGCGCGAGCGCGCTCGCCGAGTCGGGCCACAGTTTTACGCGCGGGAATCCCGGCTGCACGACGGGCGCCGCGCCATCGGGATCGATGACGGTCATGTCGTCGGCGATGAGCGGATGTCCGGCGCTAGTCAGCGCAGCCACGAGCGTCGACTTGCCGCGGCCGGATGGTCCGGCGAACGCCACAGCGGCGCCGTCGATGGCCACACTGCTGGCGTGAAGAACGAAGCGGCCGCGCTGCGAAAGGATGACGCCGAGGAGGGGACCGACGATGGCGAGGCGGAGGGCGCGCTCGTCAGCGCCCCGCATTGGATCGATCACGATCTCGTTGCCGCCACGCACGCGGAACGCGCCCGCGCCCGGCGCCCATCCGTGCGCCTCGTCCGCGGTTGCGTACACGACCCAGGCGTCCGCTTCCGGCCGCGGAACGTCGACAGTTCCGATGCGAACGGTGACCTCGGAATCCCCACTGCCGGGCGGCAGATCGACGAGAGCGATTTCGGAAGCGATCGTCAATGCGAACGCGGAATAGAGGAGAGGGGGCATGAAACGCGCGGGATTGTACGAGCATCCGCGGCTAGAATTCGAGGATGCGCGCCAACCCGTTGCTGGAGAAGCTCGATCCCGCGGCAGAGGCGTCGATGCGCGATCTGATCGGCGGCGCGGTGCGGACGCAGGCCATCTACGCCGTCGCCAGGCTCGGAGTTCCGGATCAGCTCGCGCTCGGACCGCGCAGTGCGGCGGAGGTCGCGCAGGCTAGCGGCGCGCATGCGGAGACGCTGCGGCGTGTGATGCGCTATCTCGTCACTTGCGGTGTTTTTCTCGAGCATGAGGATGGACGTTTCGCACTGGCGCCGGCTGGCGAGTATCTGCAGAGCGGGCATCCGCGCTCGTTGCGGCCGAGCGCCATCCGGGCGGGCGAGGGGCTGTGGCAGACGGCTGGCGCGCTGTGCGACGCCGTGCGGACCGGAGTGACTCCGCACGACGCCGTTCATGGCGCGGCCTTCTTCGACCGCATGCCCGGAAGAGAGGCGGCGTTTGCCGCGCGCATGAGCGGGAGCACAGCAGGAATTGCGGACGCCGTTGCAGCGCACGAGTCGGTCGCGGATGGAGCGACGCTCGTCGACGCCGGGGGCGGCAATGGCTGGCTCCTCATGCAGATTCTGGAGCGGCGTCCTCGGCTGCACGGAATCCTGCTCGAGACCGACGCGATGATTGCGGTTGCCCGTCAGACGGTTTCGAAAAGCGAGGCCGCCGCTCGATGCCAGCTCGTGTCGGGCAGTTTCTTCGACTCCATTCCGGCCGGCGACGTCGTGCTGTTGTCGTGGGTGCTGCACGATTGGAATGACGATCGCGCGCGGGCGGTCGTGCGCGCGTCACGCCAGGCCGGAATCAGGACCCTGATCATCGTCGAGGTGTTGCTTCCGGAACGGGCGAAGCGCATCGATCAGGCCGAGGCCGGGTTGATCGCCGATCCATTCACGATCGATCTGCAGATGTTATTGCTGACTGGCGGGAAGGAGCGGACGCTCGAAGAGTATCGCGCGCTCCTGCTGGAAGAAGGGTACTCGCTGCAGACAACAACGCCCCTCCCGTCGAAGAGAGGGGCGAGCTTGCTGACGGCGTATCTGCGGCCGGGTTACGAGTAGATGCCGCTATCGAGGCCGACACCCGCGAGCGTGCCCTGCGTGATCTCGGCGCACGAGCCGAAGTCTGTGAGGGTGGGAGCTGAGTACGGTTTGCGCTCAGTCTCCTGAGTCGGGGCGGCGCTGTTGCTTTCGTTCATCGGGGTGCTCTCCTCTTGAAAAGATTCGCGGAGTATAGGGTGGGTTGTATCACCCGCGCAACTGCCGCAACCATTCTGCCGCGGCCGCGGCACTCCAGAGTTTGACCGCCGCAAAAAAATCTGTGGAGCGCTCGTCGAGAAAAACGCGGTACGAGGCCCGGAGCGCATCGATGTCGCTGTACGGCGCGAGCACGGAAGGATCGCGGATAAAGAGCTCGTCGAGTCGCGATTGATTCGCGCGCATCGTCCGAAAAACGTCGAGCGCGGGTTTCCCTTTGCCGGCCCGCCAGAGCACCTGCTCCGGAACGACGCCGCGCAGTGCACGCCGCGCCACCACGCGCGAATAGCCATCGGCGAGTTTCTGGTCCGAGGGCAGCGAGATGCAGTATTCGACGAGGCGCCGGTCGAAGAACGGGTACCGCCCCTCCACTCCGGAAAGCGCCAGCACGCGATCGAATAACTCCAATCCCTCGCCGAGCAAAGGCGAGCGAAAGCTGGCGATGTGCTCCTGCCGTACGGAAAGGTATGGACGATAACTGCGCTGCGGCTCGTGCCGCGGCCGGCCGCGAAGCACGCTGGCGATGCGGAAAAGAAACGGCGGCGCCAGCCGCCCGATGACCTCCCCTCGGAAGAGCCGCAGCGGCGAGGGATTGCCTTCCGTTGTCGCCGCGAGAGCGCGCAGCTCGCGAGCAAGCGCGAGGAAGCGGCCGCGAACGAAGAGCTCGACAGGACGCACACCGCCGCGCGAAATGCTGCTGTCGCCGCCGAGGCCATCGAGGATCGTTCGGACGCCGAGGGCGCGCGCCAGCTTCGCGACACCATAGTTAAGGTAGAAGATGGGGGCGTAGGGCGGACCGTCGGGAAGAAGTTGGTCGAGGCCGCTCCACGGCGAGTATCCGGCGCCCGCTGAATCGATGACGTGCCGGACGATGCCGCCATCCGCGGCGACGATCTCCTGATACTCGCGCTCATCGGCGTCCGGGATCCCTGTGAAAACCCACGAGAAAACGGGAAGCGGATCTGCGCCGGCGGCGCGAAGCTGGTCTCGGGCGACGCAGGTGATCGCCGATGAATCGAGGCCCCCGCTGAGCATCGATCCGAGCTCGGACGAGCGCGTCACGCGCATCCGGTCTCGTACGGCGCGGACGAAGTGCTCGCGGAATCCTTCGGCATATGCGGCGTCGGAGGAAAGTCGTAGCGGTCGTACGGATTCCGCCGACCAGTAACGCGTTTGAGTCACGCCTCCACCGCGCAGGGTCAGCGTGCAACCACCGGGCAGACGGCGCACGGCGCGGAAGAATGTTCGCTCCAGGTCCTCGAACGAAACGGCGAGGAAGGCTGCGATGCGCGTCTCGTCGAGGTCGTGCGGAACGCCTTCAACAGCCAGCACCGCTCGTGGCTCCGAGCCGAACGCGAACAGCGTTCCCGGAACGAGCGCGTAGACGAACGGCTTGACGCCGAATGGATCGCGTGCACAGAAGAGCGAGCGCTCCCGTTCGGACCAGATCGCAAACGCGAAGTCGCCTTCGAGATGGCGGGGACAATCGGTTCCCCAACGCCGGTACGCGGCGAGCACGAGCGCCGCGTCGCCGATCGTGCGATCGCGAAGATCGAGCGCGTCGAGCAGTTCATCGCGGTTGTCGAGGCGAACGTCGGCCACGATCACCGCGCCTGACTCCGCATCGACGACCGGCTGTTCTTCGGTGACCGACTCCGGCGTTGTGTGCAGCGCTGCGTGCGCGAGCGCTACGGAATCCTTCGACCACGAGCCGCGATGATCCGACCCGCGATGCGCAATCGCTTCGCTGAGCGCCGCAACGTCGTCGCGCTCGATGCGACGGCCGTCGAGACGGACGATTCCGGCGATGCCGCTCATCGCGGGAACGCGAGCGGCGGAAGGGCGACGAAGGTGCCGGCCCGAGGATCGCCCAGGATTGTGCGTCCCTCGCTCTCGATCCAGGCGTGGGCGCGCATCTCGCCAAGTTCGTTTCTGGCCACGCCGACGCGTAGTGTGGCCTCGTGGCCGTGCGCCGCGAGCATCACCGTCCCTGCCATCGCTTGCGTCAAGCAACTCGCACGCGGAACGCGGCGTGCGGCGGTTTCGACGGCCCAGACGATTTGATCCACCGGCCGGTTTGCGCCGCGGGCGGCGCGCGCCGCGCGAGAGGCCACGGCACGATGAACGACGCGGAAGGGCAGCAGCCAAAGCCCGGCACGAATCAGCAAGACGGTGCCGAATGCTTCGAAGAGGAGGCGCCGTGCATCGCGGCCCATCGCCGACAGCTTGCGAAATGGATTCAGGCCTGCACCTCGATCAGTTGGGCATCGCGCATCTGTTCGAGCAGCTTCAGCAGATCGGTCTCGCACGCACCTGGCTCGACATCGTATTCGGCCAGCACGCGGTCGCGGATGTCCGAAACCAGAGCGGGTTTCTGGATGATCTCCCAGACGCGGGCGCCGACGCCGTCGACGCCGTAGTAGTGACCGGCGCTCAAGCCGAGGATCACCGTCTCGGCGCCGATGCTGGAGGCGAGTTGCTGTTTGGTGACGACCACCACGGATTGCAGGTCGATTCTTGATTTTTCGGGCACCGTTCGAACGTATGCCGCTGAACGCGGTTGCTGTCAAGTGAGAAGGGCGAACGGGCACAGCAACAGAAAAAGATTGACTTCGTAACCGACATTGCGGACCATGCTCTCCTAGGTCCAAATAATCGTTTCCCAATCCCAACAATTTCAACTCGGGGAGAGTTCTATGCGCCGAACGCGCTTCGCGTTTCTTGTAGCATTTTTACTTACGGCCATTACCGCATTTGGCCGTCAACTTCCAAACATCGACAAACTTGGCGAGCATGCGCCGTCGCTGGCCAAGGCCGCCGATCTCGCGCAGAAGACGCAATCCTTCTCGAAGCAGGGATTGCCGATGTCCAGCGAGCCGCGCTTCGGCGTTCCCACCTTCCTGTGGGGCGGGCAGGCGCAGACCGTGTTGAACGGCGCGCCATTCAAAGCCAATCCGAAGACCACCCCTGGTTCCGCAGAAGGTGCGGCCCGCGGGTACCTCGGCAATGTGGCGTCGCTCTACAACCTGGGCACGGACGATGTCGCCGCCGCTCCGCTGAGCTACATCCACGACCTCGGCAGCGGCCCGGTCATCGTCAAGCTGCACCAGACCATCGACGGCATCGATGTCTTCCGTGAAGAGATCAACGTCGTGATGAACCAGAAGCTCGACCTGGTTGCCATCAGCGGCTACATCGCCAGCCAGGCGACGCCACCCAACAAAGGCTCGCTGGGCTTCACCCTGGGAACGGCGAGTGCCGCCGTCAACGCGGTCACCGATCTGACGCAGGCGAACCTCAGTGCGCTGTCGCTCATCTCCGGGGGATCGCACGACGGGTATGACTACTACACCGTTCCGGCGAGCTCGGGAGTCACACTCGTCGAGCCTGTGCGCATGAAGAAGGTCTACTTCCATATGCCCGAGGGGCTGGAGCCGGCGTACTACATCGAGGTCATCGCCCAGAACACGTCGATCGACCCATCGCAGGCGCGCATCGACGATCACTCCAACCTCACCGACGGCTACTCGTACGTCATCTCCGCCGTCGATGGCAGCATCCTTTTCCGCAACAACCTCACCGCCGACGCCGCCGGCAACAAGGCCGGCAACGAGTCCAACCTCGCGCCGGGCGGCTTCACGTACCGCGTTTGGGCTGACCCATCCACCGGCATTCCGTACGACACACCGGCCGGCAACGGCGTCCATCCGAAGATCACCGTCGCGGTGGACGGGGTTCAGTACCCCTTCGTCACGATGCAGAACGTTCAGTTGCCGAACTACCCGTTCAGCCAGAACGATCCGTGGCTCGCACCGGGTGCGACGACTACCAACGGCAACAACGTGGATGCGTTCGCCGACCTGCAAACACCGGACGATTTCACTCCCGTGAATGAGCCGCCGGCCGATCCGCCGACCGGCGATCACCACGCCTTCACCAGCGCCGTCGATTCGTTCATTTACACGCACCAGCCGGATGTCGACGCCTACAGCGCCGCCGCCCGCCAGGCATCCATCACGCAGCTCTTCTACAACATCAACTTCCTGCACGACTGGTACTACGACTCCGGCTTCAACGAGGTGTCCCGCAACGCCCAGACGAACAACTTCGGCCGCGGCGGAGTCGGCAGCGACAACATCAAAGGCCAGTCGCAGGACTTCCAGAGCTTCAGCAACGCCAACATGCTGACGCCGGCCGACGGCGGCCGTCCCCGCATGCGCATGTACAACTTCCCGAACCTGGCGAACATGCTCGACATCCAGGCGCCCGCGGGCATCGTGGGCAAGACCAATATCGGCATCGCTCAGTCGGGTATCCGCAACTACGACATCACCACCAACATCGTCATCGCCACGTTCTCGAACAGCCCCACGGCGTGCTTCATCACGAATGCGGCCGCGCTGGCTGGCAACATCGGGATGTTCGACTTCGGCACGAGCGGCACCGGCCTTGACGGCACGGGCTGCAGCTTCTCGACGCGCATCACGCGTATCCATGCCAGCGGCGCGCTGGCCGCGCTGATGGTTTACACGTCTGCCTCACCGGCCGCGGTCGCCAACATTACCGGCCTCGTGGCCACGCACACGAAGCCGATCGGCGTAATCTCCTTTAACGCCGCCGCGCCGATCAAGACCCAGCTCGGCGCCGCGGCCACCGTCACGGCGCGCCTGCTCCGCGTCGCCGACCGCGACGGCTCGCTCGATCAGCAGATCGTCTTCCACGAGTGGGGCCACTACCTCAGCAACCGCCTCATCGGAAACGGCAACGGCCTCAACGCCAACTACGCCGGCGGCATGGGCGAAGGTTGGGGCGACATCAACGCCATGATGCTCACCGTCCGCGAGGCTGATACGGGCACGGCCAGCAACTCCAACTGGAACGGAGCCTACGCGCTGGCTACCTATGCCACCAGCGGCGTGCCCTTTAACGCAACCGCGAATCAGGGTTACTACTACGGCATCCGCCGCTATCCGTACTCCACGGATATGACCGTCAACCCGCTCACCTTCAAACACATCCAGAACGGCATCGCTCTGCCGGTCAGCCCGGCGCCGGCCTTCGGCCAGACCGGTGCGAGCAACTCGGAAGTGCACAACACCGGCGAAGTGTGGGCCACTATGTACTGGGAGTGCTACGCGGCCATGCTGCGGGACACGCTCGGACCGACGCCGCGCCTCGATTTCACGACCTCCCAGAATCGGATGAAGAACTACCTGGTGGCGTCGCTGAAGATCACGCCGATCACACCGACCATGCTGGAAACCCGCGACGCACTCCTGGCCGCGGCCTATGCCACCGACCTCACGGACTTCCAGGAATTCAGCGCAGCCTTCGCCAAGCGCGGCGCCGGCCTGAACGCGATCTCCCCCGACCGCTTCTCGGGCACGAACGCCACAGTCACGGAGAGCTTCACCACCGGAGGCGACCTTGCCTTCGCGTCGGCCACGCTCGATGACAGCAACGGCTCCTGCGACAGCGACGGCATCTTCGACTCGAACGAAGGTGGCAAGCTGACGATCACGCTCCGCAACACGGGCAGCATCGCGCTGAGCGCCACCACCGGCACCGTGAGCACCACCAACCCCAACGTCACCATCCTCAACGGCGGAGCACTGACCTTCGGCCCGTCCGATCCGTACGGCCTTACCTCGGCCACGGTGGGCGTGACGATGACCGGGACGGTTGCCCTCGAGACCGTTCCGCTTAACCTGAGCTTCAACGACCCGGCCCTGCTCGTGGCCGGACCGCGTAACGCGACTCCGTACGTCGCCGCCAACTTCAACGTCATCCCGGCCTCCACCGCCACCGACACGGTTGAAGCGCCGGCCACTCAGTGGACGACTTCCGGCACGCCTATCCTCACCATCCCCGGATTGCCGTGGTCGCGCCAGCAGCAGCCTTCCTCGATCAGCCACGTCTGGTTCGCTCCGGATGGCTACTACGGCTCGGATCAGTACCTCGTCTCGCCGGTCATGACCGTCGACGGCAGCGGCTCGGTCAACCTCCAGTTCGACCACTCCTTCAGCTTCGAGTTCGACGGCGGCGGCAACTATGACGGCGGTGTTGTCGAGTTCTCCGTCAACGGCGGCGCCTTCACCGATATGGGTACCGCAGGCGGCCTGCCGAATTACAACGGCAACCTCGTTGTCTACTCTGGCAACGTAAACCCGCTCGCCGGCCGGCCCGGCTTTGTCCAGAACTCGGGCGGTACGATCCACACCTCGTTCACCAAGGCCATCGCGCCAGGCTCCACGGTGCAGGTTCGTTTCCGCGCCGCTTCCGACAGCAGCGTTGGCGTGACCGGCTGGACAGTCGACAACATCGCCTTCACGGGCGTCGTCGAGACACCGTTCGGTACCGTCGTGGCTGACCCGGGCTGCACGGCGCTGACTGCAACGGCGCTCACGTCGAGCGCGAATCCGTCGCCGGCAGGCACATCGCTCACCCTCACCGCCACCGTTTCCTCGCTGCGCGGCGCGCCGAACAGTGGCACCGTAACCTTCTACGACGGTGCCTCATCGCTTGGTTCGAATCTTGTCGCCGCCGGTGTAGCCTCGGTGTCCACGTCGGCGCTTGCCATCGGACCGCACTCCCTCACCGCAACGTTCAGCGGTATCCCGGGCTGGGCAGGCTCGACGTCTCCAGTCCTCAACGAGACCATCTCCAAAACCAACACCACGACGGTCGTTACCAGCTCGGTGAACCCCGTTGCGACCAGCACCCCGGTCACGTACTTCGCCACCGTCACCGCGGCCACCGGCGTCACGCCGACCGGCAACGTGGCGTTCTACGACGGAGTGACCTTCCTGACCAACTCAGCGCTGAACGGTAGCGGCGTCGGGACCTACTCGACGGTCTACAGTGCCGCCCAGGGTGGCAACCACAACATCACCGCTGTCTACGGTGGGAACGCCGTCGCCAATAGCTCGACGAGCGCAATCTTCGTCGAGAGCGTCAATCCGCCTGCGTTCAACTTCGCGCCGGCGGCGTACTGGCAGCTCGAAAACGCCGGCATGGTGACCCTCACGGTCGTCCGCACCGGTGGCAACACCAGCGGCGCAGGCAGCGTCAGCTTCACCACGACGCCCGGTACCGCCGTCGCAGGCGTGCGCTACACCACGACCACCACCACGGTGAACTTCGCGGGCGGCGAAACGTCGAAGACCGTCGATGTCCCGCTGATCAACACCAGCGCCATCGAAGGAATCCAGACCTTTACCGCAACGCTGTCGGCACCGGTGAACGGCACCCTCGGCGCAACCGTCAACGCAACCGTCAACATCGTCGACGATGACACGGTCAACTTTGACTTCAGCTCGCCCAGCGACGGCAAGCGTGACTTCCTCTGGCGCAATCAGACGACAGGCGCTAACCGCGTTTGGCAGATGAACGGCTCGACGATCACCAGCGCCACGTCACTGGCATCCAACCCGAGTCCGGCGACGCTGGTCGGTAGCGCCGATTTCGACGGCGACGGCCACGCGGATCTGCTCTTCCGCGACTCCACGAACAACACGATGACGGTCTGGTACATGAACGGCACCGCCGGTCCGACCTCGACCGCATCGATGCCCTCATCAGTCGACCCGAACTGGGTGCCGGTCGCCATCGGGGACTTCAACGGCGACGGATTCCCCGACCTGGTGTGGCGTCACAGCGTGCAGGGTGTTGCAAACATCTGGTTGATGCGCGACCGGACACTTCTTTCGATCGTCGGCCTGCCGACGGTGCCGGACCAGAACTGGAAGGTCATCGGCGTCGGCGACTTCAACCGCGATCACAAGAACGACCTGGTCTGGCGCAACTCCGCTACGCTCGACGTGGCAGTCTGGCTGATGAACGGCACGGCCTTCACCACGGCTACATTCCTGCCGAAGGTCGGCTATCCGTGGCAGCTCGTCGGAGTTGGTGACCTGAATCTTGACGGCGATGCAGACCTCATCTGGCAGACGACAACGACACGCCAGATCGCGGTGTGGCAGATGAACCAGACTGCGATGAGCAGCGCGTTCTTCGTCAATACAGCGCTCGACTCGGCGACCGCGAGCGACCCGCAATGGGCCATCGCGGGACCGAAGTAACTCGATCCTCATGAAGTAGAAAAGGGCGGGGGCAACCCCGCCCTTTTTGTTGGTGATGGAAATCGCGGATTCCGAAGGTTGCCGGACGAAGAACGATCGATTGATTTTGAACGATTGCTTCAGGAGACACGTCGCGTACCTCGAAGCGAGTGATGAATCGCCCACCTTATTCAACAGTTTCTCAGGTCGCACGGGTTTGCGGTGAGGAGCGCGCGAGGATGCGCACCGCGACGGTTACAGGTAAGGGGCGGCGCGATCGCAGCACCTGGCGTCCCCGGCAGGGATCGAACCTGCGACCCACAGCTTAGAAGGCTGTTGCTCTATCCGACTGAGCTACGAGGACGTGCTTGGATACCTTGGCACTTCGCGTCACGGAGACACGACTTCGATCGAAGGAGTGTCTAACATGGAGTCTAACGCGTTTTTTCCAACACGCGGCAAGCCCTCCGGAATCCCTCTCTCTCCGCTGACTTCGACGCATTCCTCCATACCTGGCAGACGTCCGTTAGCGTACTCCCGGAAATTGGCACTCATAGAGCCTCCGTTGGAATTGAGCTCCCTCCGCAGGGCAACCACTTCTGCCAATTCCCGACCTTCCCATAGATAGTGGGTATATCTGCGCCTGCCAAGTCAGTAATCGTTTACATTCCTAAGATCCGCACTGCGGTGGAATCAGATATGGGCTATCTGTGGGAAGTTTGTGGAGTCGTAGAAATACGTGTTGCCGTCTTAGCCGCCCACCGGTAATCTCACAGGATGCGCGCAGGATTTCTTGCGGGTGCCGCGTTTGCGATCGGTGCCATCGCCGGTACATTTGTGATTGCACCGATCGTGAATCGTCAGCCACAGACAGTGGTGCCGCAGGCGGCCGTGCCGCCTACCGATCCATTCCAGAACGCACGAACGAAGGGAGATGCAGCGATGGATGCCGGCCGCTGTGAGGATGCGGTCGCCGCCTATGAACGCGCGCTCTCCATTCGATTCGACGCCGGCACCGCGACTGATCTCGGTATTTGTCAACGCCAGTTGGGACGACGCGAGCAGGCCGTCGCAGCGTTCGAATTCGTTACCCTCAAAGAGCCTTCGCACTGGCAGGCGCGCTACAACCTGACGGCGATGCTTCTCGAGCTCGGACGAGTCGATGAAGCGAGAAAATCGTTCGAGATCCTCAAAACGCAGCGTCCCAACGACGACACGCTCCGCGTGCTCGAACAGACGCTCGCGAAACATCCCTAGGCTGCCAATCCGCCTGATTCCATAACGTACCCACAATTGGCCAATATCCAAGCCCGCTCAGCGCCGATCTTCGGTGCATGAAGGACGAGTCCTTTTCCCGATTCCATTTCAATATGAATCAAGACGCGAACGCGCGGCTATGCGTTTCCATCACCCCGCCTTTCGCGCCGACCGACCGGTCAGCATTCCTGCCCGGCGCAATTCCGTCTTGACTCGTGTCCGTCACCGCCCCTATAGTGCCGCCCCTTCCGCTTTCCCCCGGTTTTCTAAGGAGTAATCTGATGGTCCGCGCGCGTGCACAACACACGTTGAGACTCGCCCTGGCGATTCTCTTGTCCATTTTCTCGGTACCGGCCTTCCCGCAAAACGCAGGCACGGTCAACAACGCGTTGAGCTGGCTCGGATCGCAGCAGAAGGCGAACGGCACGTGGGGTCCGGCCGCGGAGCTGTCTCCGCGCGACACCGCGCGCGTGCTCGTTGCGCACGCACTGCACAATGCATCGACGTCGCCGGCCGCGAATGCCGGGTACGCGTGGCTGGCCAGTCAGGCTGCGCTCGACTCGAATCAGTTCCTGGCCGAGCAGGCGCTCGCGCTGACGCGCGCGAACCGCGATTCGTCAGCGGTGCTGGCGCGCCTCGCCGCGCAGAAGTCGTCGGCCGCCGACTTCGGCGCGTTCCCCGAGCACACCGGTGACTCGTACGATTCCGCGATCGCCTTGCAGGCTCTCATCGCAAATGAGCTGCAGTACCAGACCACGATTGCCGCAGTTGTCACGCAGCTGATCACGCGGCAGAATCCGGACGGCGGCTGGGGCATCGATCAGGGATTCGCGAGCAACCCGGTGTTGACGGCCGAGGTGCTGGCCGGGTTGTCGCTGCTCACGACGCAACAGCCGCCGCCGGCCGTGATCGCCGCGGCGCAGGGCTATCTCGCGGGCGGGATCCACGGCGACGGATCGATCGGTGCGAATGTGCTGGAGACCGCGGTGTCGTTTCGCGCGCTGGCGCTCTCCGGCTTTGCGCTCAGCTCGACCTCCGGGGCGACGTTGAGCTATCTCACCACGCGCCAGTTGCCGAACGGCTCGTGGAGCGATGACGTTTACGTCACCGCCCGCGTGCTCGAAGCGTACGCGTCGAACAAACCGAACCTCGTCATCAGGGCGGCCGACATCAGCGTTCTGCCATCGCCGGCCGTCGACGGCGATCTAGTGAAGGTCACGGCGAAGGTGACGAACATCGGCGCTGCCTCGTCGACGAGCACGATCGTCGGCCTCTACGTCGACAACAAGAGCGGACGTCAGCTCGCGACCGCGCCGATCGGCGGGATCAGCTCCGGCAACTCGCAGACAGTCACGCTCGAGTTCACCGCCACCAATCTCTCCGGCAAGCAGACGCTGGCGGCGGCCGCCGATCCGGCCGGCTCGATCAGCGAGCTGCGCACCGACGACAACACGGCCACGATCTCGCTCACGATCAAGGGCAAGCCCGACCTGCAGGTCTACGGCAGCGACATCCTCACCGTTCCGGCGCGCCTGCAGCCGAACCAGGCCGGCACGCTCTCCGTCACGCTGCGCAACAACGGACAAGGTGACGCCACGAACGCCGGCTACGCGATCTTTGACGTCGTCGGAACCAGCGAAACGCAGCTGGCGAAGACGACCATCGACTCCATTGCCGCCGCCGGCACACGCGTGGTCTCGCTGCCGGTCTCGCTCCCGGCAGGCAGCCATACGATCAAGGTCGTCGTCGATCCCGATGCGCTGATCGGCGAGACGAACGAGACGAACAACACGGCCACGAAATCGTTCGCCGTCAGCCCGGTCGCGAATATCGATCTCGTCGTCGCTCCCGGCTCCGTCATTGTCACGCCCGCAGGCGCCACGGCGGGGCAGAGCGTCACGATCACCGCCACGATCGCGAACGCAGGCAACACGCCGACGACGGCGAACGTCTTCTTCTTCGACGGCGTTCCGGGACAGGGCGGCGGCTACTTCAAGATCACGCCCGTCGCGGTCGAAGCGCAATCTTCCGTCGACATCTCCACGACCTATGTCGTCGGTCCGGACACGAAGGTGCTCTACGTCGTCGCCGACGCCGATCAGCGCGTCGCCGAGACGGACGAGTCGAACAACAGCGGCTTTGCCACGATCACCGATCAGTTCATCGACCTCTCCATCACGAAAGACGGACTCGTCCTTCCCAGGACGCCGCTCAGCGCCGGCCAGCAGATCGCCGTGCGCGCCGTGGTGCGCAACAACGGCGTCCTGCCGGCCACGAACGTCGAGGTGAAGATCTACGACGATTTGCCGCAGACCGGCGGCAACGCCGTCGTGACGACGTTCGTCGACATCCCGGCGCAGGGGAAGAAAGTCATCAGCGCCACGTGGACGCTGCGCGCGGGGCAGCGCTTCGCTACCGTCGTCGTCAATCCGTCGCGCGCGATACCGGAGATCGACTACGCGAACAACAAGATCGCGCGGCTGTACACGGTGGCGGGAAATGAAGCCGACCTCACGCTCGACACGAGCGTGGCGCGCGACGTGGCCATCGACCGCACCGGTCTCGTGATCGACGCGAACAACATGACCCTTGGCGGTCAGATCAATGTCCGCGTGACCGGCAATGCGCCGCGTCCGTTCGCCGTCACGGTCTTCGACGACGTCGATGGCGATCTGGCGTTCAATCCCGAGGTCGATACCGTGCTCGGGTCGAGCCTCGCGCAGAGCGGGATCTCGCCGCAGCTCGTGCAGATTGCGGTGTCGGGCACCGTGCGCTTCTCGCCAGGACATCCGATGGTCTACATCGACGGCGCGAACTCCGTCAGCGAGACGAACGAGTCGAACAATTTCTTCGACGTCTACCAGCAGTGCGAGGGTGACGTCGTCCGCAATCCGGAGCCGTTCTGGAAGTGGCGCTCGACGTTCACCTCCTCGCGCATCGCCGCGGTGGCGCGCATCGTCGACACCAACGGAGACGACTTCGTCGACGAGAACGACGTGCCGGCGGTGGTCATGACCGTCAACGGCTCGGTGCTCGTCGTCCGCGGCGACAACGGCAAGTTGATCTGGTCGCAGAGCCCCGACTCCTCGGGTACGCAGACCGCGCCCGTCGTGGCCGACGTCGACAACGATGGCAAGCCCGAGATCATCGTGCACTCCGGCAACACCGTCTCGCACAAGATGATCTGCTACAACAACGACGGCACCACGAAGTGGGTGTCGCCGGATCTCGACCGCGATCCGAACTGGGACTTCGTGCTGATGTTCTCGGTGAACTATCGGTACGTCGGCATGCCCGCGGTTGCGGACCTCGACGGCGACGGCAAGCCGGAGATCATGGTCGGCCGCAACTGCATCAATGGGCAGGACGGCACGCTCAAGTGGATCGGCGGCGGCGGCAGCGGCCGCGTGTGGGATCCGAACGATCAGTTCATGTTCTTCGAGTTCGCCGATCTCGAAGCGCCTGTTGCGTCCGACGTGGACGGCGACGGCAAGCTCGATGTCATCGCGGGCAATACCGTCTATCGCGCCAACGGCTCCATCCTCTGGTCGCGCGGCGATCTCGCGGACGGACTGGCATCGCCCGTGTACTTCGGCAGCGAGACCACGCCGCACATCGCGCTCGTTTCCGCCGGCACGATCACGATGCTCAATTCGAACGGCTCCACCTTGTGGGGTCCGGCCGCCATCGGCGCCCGCTTCGGTGGCGCGCCGACGATCTTCATGGACGGCACCACCGGCCCATGGATCGGCGTCGCCGGCGACGGCAAGTACACCGTCTTCAACGCACAGACCGGCGTGATGCGCTGGCAGAAGCAGACCACCGACGACTTCGGTCCCGGCGGCACCACCGTCAACGCCGCGACCGCGTTCGACTTCGGCTCGGGCATGACCCTGATCTATCCCGGCCGTCACAAGCTCTGGCTGTTCAAGGCCGCCGACGGATCGGTCGTGCAGTCGCTCGACATCAACGTCAACGTGCCGGTGCCGGGCGCGCCGACCATCGCCGACATCGACGACGACGGCCATGCGGACCTCATCATCAATGACACGAGCGTTGGCGTCGGCGCACTCTCGAACCAGACCTGGAACGCCGCTCCCGCCATCTGGAACGAAGCCGCGTTTCACGTCGTGAACGTCACCAACGAGATGGCCAGGATTCCGACGTCGGAAGTGCAGACGGCCTACTCGCGCGTGCACTACCGCTCGAACCTTCCGATCCCGCCGCCGACGAAGGTATCGCGGCCGAACCTCGTGGCCGGTTACATGCGCGCCGACGCGAGCAAGTACCCGACTGCGGTGAAGCTCACCGTGCGCGTCGGCAACAACGGCTGGACGCCCGTCGATCCGGTGAGCGTCTCGTTTTTCAACGCCGCGACCAACGCGCTCGTCGGTGTGACCCAGAGCAAGGCCATTCCTCCCGGCGGCTATGAAGACGTGGTCTACACGATCACGAATCCGACGCTCGGCAACTTCAGCTACTTCGCCGTGGCAGACAATCCGGGCCCGTCGCCGGCGACCGCCGGCACGATCGTCGAGTGCGACGAGAGCGACAACCGCTCGCCGAACTTCGCCGTCAGCATCACCTCGGACGTGATCATCGATCCGGCCTCGCTGGCCGTGAGCAACACCAGCCCCGCGCCGAACGAGCGCCTCGACTTCATCGCCGCGGCGAAGATCACCGGCTCGGTCGACACGACCGCTCTGAAAGCGCAATTCTTCCTCGGCAACCCCGCATCCGGCGGCACCGCGATCTCGCAGCCGATCGCCTGCATCGTGTCGGCGGACGCGCAAGGCAATCGCAGCGCGGCGGCGACGTTCTCGTGGAACGTCAATCAGCCCAACGGCGCGTACACGATCTACGTCGTCTTCGATCCGGCGAACGCGATCGTCGAGAACAACGAGACCAACAACACCGGCACGATCGCCATCAACGTGACCTCGGTGCCGACCGCGGACATCGCGGCCGATCAGGCGCTGATGTACATCAGCGATCCGAACCCTCGTCCCACCGACACCGTCCAGTTGCAGGGCGTGGCGCGTCTCAACGGGGCCATCGATGGCTCGCTCATCCGCGCGCAGTTCTTCCGCGACGCTGCGGCCGGAACGGCCATCACGCAACCGCTGCCGGTGATCGTCTCGACGAACCGCGGCATCACCACCGCCATCGCCAATGCCAATTGGACCGTCGATACGACCGAAGGCACCCATCGCATCTACTGCGTCTTCGACGTCACGAATGCCGTTCCCGAAGTCGACGAAACCAACAACTCGGCGTCGATCGGCCTCAACGTCTCGACGCCGCAGATCATCAGGAAACTCTCTGGCTCCATCACGCTCAATCCGCCGTCGGCGGAAGCGAACCGTCCGGTCAGCGTTACCGTGCTCGTGCAGAACATCGGCAACGTGCCGATGACGGGTTTCGCGCTCGCGTACAACGTCACCGGGCCGGGCGTGTTCAGCGGCACGAAGACCATCGACAGCCTGGCGAAGAACGCGGTGCTCTCGATCGAGCTAGGCAAGTTCACGCCAACGACGAACGGCATTTACACCGTCACGGTCACGGCGCCCGACGCGGAGATCATCCTCTCGATCTCGCCGCAGACGATGAAGGTTGCGCCGTTCGCGACCGCCGAGCTGACCGCGGTTCCGTCGCAGGTGCCGATCTCCCTGCCGCTCGTGCAGTGCCACACGCGGATCAATCGCGGCAACACGATCGTCGTGGCCGACGATCCGATGATTCCGCTGGTCAAGGCACACATCCAATCCGGTCTGCAATGGCAGGCGCCGATCCTCAACTCCGCGATGAACGACAACTGCTTCAAGTGCCACGTGCAGGCGCAGGGCATGGTGTCGTTCGAGCTCTCGCAGCAGGTCTCAGGCATCACTGTCGACACCGCAGTCGAGTCGCGGATGTTCACGCAGACCGTCAACTCCCAGAATCCCGACGGCCACTTCGGCACGAGCGGCTTCCCGGTGACGACGTCGAACGTCGGCGCGTGGGCGCTCTCGTACTGGAAGGACATCGAGGCCGCCAGGCCGGCCATGACCAAAGCGCTCGACGCAATGGTCAGCTACCAGCAGGCCGACGGCCACTTCGACTGCGACCACTGCGACATCTCGTACAACTTCCCGGAAGCGCAGACGATGATGGCCGCCATCGGCTTCGCGCGCGGCTACGAGCTCACCCAGAAGGCGAGCTATCAGACCGCGCTGACGAAAGCCACGCAGTGGTTCCTCAACTACGACTACGCGGCCCAGCGTACCCGAGGACCGGAGTTCGCCGCGCGTGTGCTCATTGGACTCACGTACGCGCAGCCGCAGCTTTCCGATCCATCTCTGGCAGCGGCAGCAAAGAGCCGCATCGCCACCATCGCATCGTTCCTGCAGTCGCTCGAAAATCCCGACGGCTCATTCGGCGCGATCCTCACGCCGAAGTATCCGATCGTCCGCAACGCACAATGTCTCTACGCACTCGCACGCGCCGGCGTGCCCGGCACCGATCCTGGTCTGCGCCAGGCCATGCTCTGGCTGATCAACAAACAACAGCCGAACGGCGGCTGGTTCGAGGCCGACGGCGAGAGCCAGGTGCAATGGATCGACGAGTCGACGTGGGCGATGATCGCCCTCCCGGCCGCGTTCCTCCGCCTCGGCCAGTTCGACGCCGACTTCCAGCTCTTCCTCCCGTCGAACGAAGACTTCGTCTCCGCGAACATCGCCCCGACGTCGTCGGCCGCGGTCACAGGCGGCAAGCAGCTCAAGTGGCATCTCCCTGGCGTCACCGACGCCGGCTACGACCTTTTCTTCAACGTGAAGCTCAATGGCCTCACCAGCGGTGAGTCGCGGCCGGTCAGCGGTCCGGCCTCGATCACCTACGACAATCCGTACACGAACGAGCACGTCGTCCGCGACGTGGCCGTGCCGAGCGTCACCGGCTATGCGCCGCTCACGCTGGCCGTCTCCACCGACCACCCCGCGTACGGTCCGAACACGAACGTCAACATCACGCAGGATGTCGGCAACGTTGGCACCACGAACGACGGCATCACCACCGACCTCGTCATCCGCGACGCGAGCGGAACGACCGTGGCCACGATCGCCACGAACAACGCCGTCAACGGATTGCCGCCCGCGGCGTTCCCCGGGTGGCATTACGCCGTGCCGGCGTCGATCCCCGTGCAGGTGGACGGCGTGCGCCGCTTCGTCTCGATCGGCATCGACTTCGCGCAGAAACTCTCACAGCTCGGCGTCGCCGGCACGTTCGACCGCAACTCCATCCGCGTCTCCGGCGACAACGCGCCGTCGAACGAGCTGTACTTCACCTGGAACCCCGACGCGAATCCGAACAGCGGCAAGCTGTTCGTGACCATTCCCGACGAAGTGCCCGCCAACTCGACGTACAACCTGCACGTCTACTTCGACGCCATCGAGAACGGATTCAAGCCCGTCTCGATATTCGATCGCGCCCTCAACGGCCAGGCCGCCTCGGGCGGCGGCGTCCACACGCTCGTAGCGAAGTACTACCAACTCGACACCGCGGCGCAGGGCGGCTACGTCAGCTTCTCGAACCAGGTGCGCTACTTCGAGCCGCCGCTCGCCGTGGTGAACCTCAACGAATCGTGGCAGGGAGACTGGACGCCGCCCGGCGTCGGCAGCGACTACTTCGTCACGATCTGGGACGGCACCTTCTTCGCGCCCGTCACCGGCACGTATCAATTCATCCTCGGCTCCGACGACGGCTCGTGGCTCGAGATCGACGGCGTCGAGGTCATCAACAACGGCGGCGGCCACGCGCCGCAGGACATCGGCGGCAGCCGCGTCCTCACGGCCGGCTTCCATACGTTCCACGTCAAGATGTTCGAGTGGGCGGGCCAGCAGTGGCTCACGCTCCGCTGGGCGATTCCGGGCCAGGGCTACCAGACCATCAACGGCCAATACCTTTACTCGGCGCTTCCCGCCGCGCAGGAGTCCTCGGTCGTGGTCGGCAATCCGGTCGTGCTGCCGAACGGCACCGCCTCGATGCCGTTCACCTGGAACACCGGAGTGACCGCAGCCGCTCCGTACACGGTAGTCTCCACGGTCCGGCAGTTCGGCGCGTTCATCGGCAACGCATCCGCACCGTTCACGATCACGCCAGCGTCGGCGCTCGCGTCGACGATCTCCACCGACAAGGCTGCGTACAACGCGAACGAAGCCGTCCACGTGGCCTCGACCGTCGAGTACACGAACGGCAACACGACGCTGCGCGATCTGAAGGCGACCATCCGTGTCGCCGATCCGGCCGGCAACGTACTGGCCACGAGCGCGGTGCAGCCGATCGCGCTCATGAATCCGGGCCAGAGCATTCCGGTGCGCTTCGACTGGAACACCGGCGCGTCGGCCGCAGGCATCTACACCGCGCGCCTCATCGTCACGGACGCCACCGGCGCGGCCACGCTCGCCGAGCGGAGCGTGCCGTTCGAGATCAAGTCCACATCGACAACCGGGAAGGGCGTGAGCGGCACGATCAGTGTCGCAGCGGACGTTCCGCAGGGCGATAACGCCGTTCTCGGAATCGCCATCACAAACAACGGCAACGCCGCGGTCACCGGCGCGCCGTTCATCGTGCAGATCGTCGATCCGCTGACGCTGAACGTCGTGCAGGAGTGGACGTTCACGTCGTCGATCGACGCCGGCGCCACGATCAACAGGCAATTCACCCACAACACGTTCGAAGAGCCGCTCCAGCAGTACCTGGTCTTCCTCGGCGCGCAGATGACGACGCCGGCGACGAAGCTCGCCGACACGAAGTACACCGTCGTCGCGCGGCCGGTCGTCCTCAACGCGACCGTCGCGGGCGACAAGCCGTTCTACGACATGAACGACATCGCGCACGTCACCGGCGCATGGTCGTACCTCGCCGGCGGCCGCATGCTGCGAGACGCCAAGGCCACGGTGTCGGTGGTCGACTCCGCGTCCGCAGTTCTTGCCACAAAGAGCGCCACAGTTGCGTCGATGCTGCCCGGCAATGCCGCCGCGCCGATCGTCATCGACTGGAGCATCGCGCGCATCGCACCGGGCACCTACACCGCGCAGATCGTCGTCACCGATACTGCCGGCACCGAGCTCGGACGCGCTACCGCGCCGCTCGTCGTGCGCTCCACGAAAGTCAGCGGCATCGGCATCGTCGGCACGATCGCAACTCCGCCCACGGTGCGGCACAAAGATCCGCTGCCGATCTCGTTCACGATCACGAACCACGGCAACGATGGTGTCGTCGACGCTCCGTTCGCCGTGCAGCTCGTGCGCGCGTCCGATAGCGTGATTGCGATGACGCTTCCCGTCACGGCCACGATCGCGCTCGAAGAAACCTATTCGGGCGCCCCGTCGCCGAACACGAAGCCGCTCACGCCGGGTGTGTACAACGTCGTGCTCCGGAATCTCATCAGCGGCATATCGGTCCCGCTGGCCACGACGCACGTCGATGTCGTTCCGCTGCCGGCGGTCGTCGCCGGCGTGGTCGCCGCCGACAAGCCGTTCTACGACGTCAACGAAACCGTGCACGTGACGTCGAGCGCCACGTACACGAGCGGCAGCATCGATTACGCAAACGCAGCCGGCACCGTCACGATCACATCGCCTGCGGGAACCGTCATGGCGACGAACAGCGTCACCAGGCCGCTCTTCTCGCCGGATGCACCGAACGACGTGCTCGGCGCGACGCTCGACTGGCCGGCCGGCGTGTTCGCGCCGGGCATCTACACCGCGAAGCTGATCGTGAAGAGCGCGCAGGGCGAGGCGCTCGGCACGTTCACAACGACGTTCGAGATCCGCTCGACCGCGGTGACGGGCAAAGGCGTCACCGGCACGATCTCTACGCCGGCGTCAGTGTGGGAGAAGTCCCCGCTGCCGATCACGAACGTCATCATCGACGCCGGCAATGCCGGGTTGACGAACGCGCCGTTCAAGGTGTGGATCGTCGATCCGGCGACGAATAACGTCCTCGATACGATCCCGTTCACCGCGAGCGCCGCCAAGGGCGCGTCGGCCACCGTCGAGCTTTCGTACGACACCATCCCTCTCGTCATCGGCCATTACAAGGCCGTGCTCGTGTCGATGATCACCGGAGCGCCGCTCACGCTCGCATCGACGCCGTTCGAGATCGATCGCGTCCCGCTCAGGCTGGAGATGTCCGCCGGCGGTCCCGCGCGAGTGATCATTTGGGCCAACTGCGCGAACGGAAACAGCAACAAGAGCTGCCCGGCCGTCGAGCCGGCGTTCCTCACGAAGACGCTGAACGACGCCGGCATCCCGTGGACGCTGGTCGGCGATCAGTACACGTTCGCGGAGTTGGTGCGCACCGGTGCCTATACCGCGGCCATTCTGCACGAGCCGGCGTCGTTCGAGGCGAAGGTTGCAAGCGAGCTGCTCGAGACCATTCGCGGCGGCTTCGGGATGCTGTACATCAAGTCCAAAACAGACGCCGATCCGAAGCTGGCCGTCGCACTCGGCCTGTCGTTCGGCGGGAAACTGAACTCCTCACCCACGCTCCTCGACGTCGTCAACTCGCCGTTCACGACTGCCGGCCAGCTCACCCTCAACGGCGACTCGTCGAAGATCACGCTGACCACCGCGCAGGTAGTGGCGAAGATCGCCGCCACGCAAGCGTCGTCCATCGCCTGGAACGCATGGGGCGCGGGCCGCGTGGTCACGATTCCGTATGACACCGAGCTGACGAAAACGGATGACGTCGCGAAGCTTCTGCTCGGCGCCGTCAATTACGTCTCACGTCTGCCCGGGACCGATGCGCGGCGGGTGGTGCCGATCGACTTCAAAGTCACGCCGCCGCCGAACCTCGTCAACGACATCACCATCACAGCCACGCTGCCTGCCGGTATGAAGGTCGTCTTCGCGCAGCCTGCGCTTTCGTCCTCTACGTCGAGTCAGGCCACCTGGAACGTCCACACCAGCGGCGCCGAATTCCACCTCTATCTGTGGGTGCGTCTGCCCGACGCCATCGGCACGTACGTCGTGACGGGTGACGGCGGCTTCGGCAATCAGATCCCGGTGGTGACCAAGACGGTCACGCTGACCGTCGCGGCCGATCGCGCGGCAATGCAGACGGCGCTCGCGTCGGATCTGTCGTCGCTCGCATCGACCGTGCCGGCCAAGGATCAGAAATCGATCTCCGACGCCGTTGCCGAGCTGAATGCCACGACCTCAATCAGCGGCAGCGATGCCGCGTCGATCGCCTCGGCGATCGATCACATTCTCAATCTCATCCAGAAGCTGGAGACGGTGTCCGCGGACACCTCCACGGCTCGCAAGGATGCGGACCGTCTGCTCCTCTGGTGGCAGAGCCGCTCGTAAAAGGACCGACCCAATGCGTAACTGTCGTCGATTGTTCCAGAGCTTGTTCGGCCGTGTAGTCGTGTACGGCCTCGCCGTGGCCGCGCTGCATTACGCGATCGATCCGTACAACTATCTCTATGCCATCGAAGTGCAGCGCGCCAAAGAGGCCGAGGTTCGCGCGATCGCCGCGAAGATGAACGTGGATCCGGAGTTCCTGCTGCATCCGCAGGGGCGGAAGACGTTCGACTTCAAGTCGCTCTTCTCGTGGCTAGGACTGTCGGAGAAGGCCGAATCGCAGGCGCCGGACGTGCCGCTCGACATCAAAGAGTCGGTGGCGCGCGTGAAGTCGCGCTACGCGCTCGTCGCCGCCGATACCGTACTTTCGAAGATCGCGCAGGCCATCAGCGATCTGCCTGCGGCGAAGAACAAAGGGCAGATGAAGGCGCACCTCAACTCGGTGCTCCGCCTGATCGACAAGGACTTTCTCCCCGCAGTGCCGGATGGACTGCCGGGATCGGCGAAGTCGCGCGACGCGCAGATGCGCGCGGCGATGAACAAGCTGCGCAACGACGTCAAGCAGGTGCTCAAGGGAAAAGACGCCCTCGAGGAAGCGAATCTCGACACCACGCTGAGCCAGTTGCGCACGGTGCTCAATGGCCAGCTCTCACTCAAAAAGCACGAGCCGCGCTGGACGAAGGATCCGTTCCCGTTCAAAGACACCTATAAGAAAGCCACGCAGCGCGAGCTCCGCAGTAATCCGATCGGCGGTTCCTCGTCCTCGACGATTTCAGCGCTCAGCACACCGGCACCGAAGCAGACCAGCGCCGCGCCGATGCCGGCGCAAGTGACGGCGCTGGCAAATCAGCTCATCACGCCGGCCAGGATTTTCGCCTGGGTCCACGACCACATCGAGTGGGAGCCGTACAGCGGCGTGGCCAAGGGCTCGCTCGGCACATTGCAGGAAGGCCGCGGCAACGACTGGGATCAGGCCCTGCTGCTGCGCGACCTGCTGGCGGCGAAAGGCTACGACGCGCGGCTCGAGTGGGGAACGGTGACGCTCCCGATGCGGCAGGCCATGAACCTGGCTGGCACCGAAGACCCGACGCAGGCGGCGAACCTTCTGGCCACGGCCGGCTTCAACGGCGTGGTGCTGACGGTGGGCGGCGCTCCGGTGGGCGTACAGATGGCGCACGCCTGGGTGCGCGCCTTCATCCCGTACATCCCCAATCGCGGCGCGACGGCGGGAACCGCCGACACGTGGGTGCGCATGGACCCGAGCTTCAAGCGCTACGAGTACCAGCAAGGCATCAGGATGAACGGCAGAGTCACCTGGAGCGAGGACGAGTATCTCCAGACCTCGGCGATGCGTGCGCCGGCCGACTTTTACGGCGACAAGATCTGGAGCTACATCCGCGCGAACAACCTGAACTGCAACAACCTCGCGCAGGTGCCGAAGACGGGAACGATCAAGCAGGAGAACTTCCCGTTCGTGCCGTCGACGCTGACGGCCAAGATCGATCACGTCGACGGAAGCGCCATTGACGCTCCGGCGGATCAGATCCAGTCGGTCAACATCTCCATCAGCGATGTCGCCAACTACAACGTGAAGCTCGCCGACGTGTGGGGCCGGAAGCTGACGATCACGTTCGCGCCGGCGACGCCGGATGACGCTGCGATCATCAACAGCTACGGCGGGATCTTCAACACGCCCGCGTATCTGATCAGGCTCAAACCGGTCATCAGCCTCGACGACCAGCCGGTCGCGGAAGGCGCTCCCGTCGCTGCGGGTACGGAGCTCGACCTGAACCTCGGCTTCCATCAGCCGAACGTGGCCGACGACTCCACCCACCACGACATGATCGCCGGCGAAACGCACACGCTGGTGTTCGACGCCGGCAACTTCCCCGACTCGCTGATCGAGTCGCGCATCAACCGTCTCAAGACGCTCACGAACGCCGATCAGGTCCTCTCCGAGAAGCTCTATCTGGTCGGCCTGCGCTACATGCAGCACGTCGACGACGGCATCTCCTTCGCGTCCGGCGTGCGCTGGCAGCGCGCCGTCAAGCGCGTGTTCGAAGGCGACGTGCGCAGACAGATCAACGTTTCGTACACCGTCGCAGGCGCTCCGCTGCGCCTGGCGGCCGCGGAGAACAACATCGACGTCGCGCGTCTCCTCGTCGGCATCGTCCCCATCGACAACGACCTCTCGAACAAAGCCGAAGCGCTGCAGCTCGCCGGATTGCAGTCGAGCTACCTCGAAGGCGCGATCTGGGAAGAGATGGACAGCCAGCAGGGCATCAGCGCCGCCAAAGCGCTCCTGCTCGCGCGCATGGCAGGCCAGCAGATCCAGACCGTCAACTCATCGAACGTCAACATCGTGCTGGCCAACGCAAATCTCTCCTCGGACGTGGAAGAGGAAATCCGCGGCGCAGTCGCGCAGGGCCGCGTGGCACGAATCGCCCCCAACGAAATCTCCCTCGGCCACTGGACCGGCACCGGCTACATCCTCGAAGATCCAATCACAGGCGCCGCGACGTATCCGATCTCGGGTGGGTTGGCGGGGGGGAGCGAGACCGGACAAGAAGTCGATTCTGTCAAAGAGATGCTCGGTGCCGAGGAATGGGCTGAGGGTAGTGATCTCGCTGACGTCATCCGGGAGTTGATCGGCCTGTTCGGCGGCAGCGTGGGGCCGAAGAGTGCGCCGTCGACGACGCAGTCAGATCCGGTCAATATGTCCACCGGCAACATGTATTACGGCGCGACCGATTTTTCGATCGCCGCTCGCGGCGTTCCGGTCATGCTCACGCGCGTCTACAACTCGCGCTCGACTTACAACGGCCCGTTCGGCCACGGTTGGACGTTCAACTACGGGGAACAGCTGATTCCGCTCAGCGGCGGCTCTCTCCTTTATCGTGAGAGCGACGGAACCGAGCATGAGATCGCATTCGACGGCACTCGATACATCGCACCCGCCGGCAAGCATTTCGAGCTGACGGCGAATTACGCGGGCTGGACGTTGCGCTTCAAGGAAGGTCAGGAAGCGACGTTCGATATGCAGGGACGGCTCGCAGGACAATCCGATCCGAACGGCAACACGGTCACGATTCAGCGCGACTCGAACGGGATGCCGGCGGCCATCGTCGATGCAACCGGACGCGTCGTGCTGACGTTCACCGTAGCCGCCGGCAAGATCGTCGAAGTTACGGATCTGACGGGCCTCAAGACCTCGTACACCTATGACGGGGACGATCTCGTTCGCGTGACGGACGTGGCTGGCAAGATCTGGTCGATGGCGTATGACACGGTGCACAACCTGACCGAACATCGCGATCCCCTGGGGAATGGCGATTCCTACGATTACGACTCCGACGATCGCCTGTTCCATCACGTCGACGCGCTCGGAGCCGACGAGTTCTTCCATTACGACATCGCCGGGCGGCAGAGCGTCATTACGGACAGGCGCGGCGGAGAGCGATTCGTCCAATTCGACGATCTCGGCCGGGCGACGCTCGAATCGGATCCGGCCGGCAACGTCATGAAGGCGACGTTCGACGCCGACAACAACCGTACGTCGATTCTCGACTCCCGCGGATTCGCCACCGCGCTCGAGTATGACGCCAAGGGAAATGTCATCAAGGAAACCAATCCGGACGGCGGCGTCGTGCTGAGCACGTACGATGGCAATTCGCGTTTGCTCGCCTCGACCGACCCCCTTGGCGTCACCGCCACCAATTCGTATGACGGCAACGGAAACCTGCTTACGACGAGCCGGACTGTCGGCAGCGTGGTGCAGACGACTACGAATACGTACGACGCTCACGGCCAAGTGCTCACCACCGTCGACCCGAACGGCGGCGTCACGAGGAACACATGGGACCCGGTCAAGGGGACGATGCTCACGCGCACGGACGCGCTTAACAACGTGACCACATTCGTGACCGACACGCTCGGCCGCGTCGTCTCCGTGAAGGATCCGGCGAACAACGAGACGTCTTCGTCCTATGACGCGCGCGGACGCAAGCTGTCCACTGCCGACGCCTACGGCTTGACGACGACATATGTTTACGACGACGCCGGCAGGCGGTCCGAAGTGAGGACGCCACGCGGCACCTGGAAATACGTCCATGACGCCGAAGGGCGGCTGCTGAGCGTGACCGACGCGGCTGGCAACAAGTCGTCGACGACGTACAACGCGGCTGGCGACGTCCTGTCGCGCACTGACGCGCGCGGAAACTCGGTCCGGTATGAATATGACGTCGCCGGCCGAACCACGCGGATGATCGATGCCAACGGCGGCGTCTGGAGCTATGGCTACTGCGCCTCCGTCGGCGGCACGGGAGGCGTCTCCTGCGCGACCTGCGGCGGCAGAGCCAGCAGCGGCGGAGACTTCTGTGAGATGACCGATCCGAACGGACGGACAGTCAAGCAGGAGCTCGACAGCATGGGACGGGTCGTCTCCACGACCGACTCGCTGTCTCACTCCACCTTCGTTCAATACGACAAGGCCGGCCGGAAGATCGCCGAGACCGACGCCAACGGAAACGCGACCTCCTGGGGTTATGACGAGGCGGGGCGTCTCCTGTTTGTGAGGCAGGCCAACGGCGCCGTCACTTCCTACACGTACGACAAGAACGGCAACAAGCTGACGCAGAAGGATGCGATCGGCCACACTTGGTCGTTCCAGTACGACGAGTTGGGCCGGCTAGTTCAGGAACGCGATCCACTTGCCCGCGTCACGTCGTACACCTACGACGTAATCGGCAACGTCAGGACGCGCACGGACGGCAGGAACCAGACCGTTACCTACGATTATCAGTCCCGGCGGATGAGCAAAGCCACGTATTCCGACGGCACGGTCGAGAACTACAGCTACGACGCGTTCGGCCGCCTGAGCGGCACGTCGAATGCTCAGGCCGCTCTCGCCTATGACTATGACGCGCTCAATCGCGTCACCAGCGTGCGCAACATCACGTATGGGAGCAACGCCACGGTCTCGTACGCCTACGACGCGGCGGGGAACCGCAGTTCGATGACCACGGTGGCCGGTACGGTGCAGTACGCGTACGATGCGAAGAACCGGATGACCCAGATCAGCGATCCGGTATTCGGCGTATTTCGCTTCACGTACGATCCGATGGACCGTCGGACGCAGCTCCGATACGCCAACGGCACGGTGACGAGTTACGCCTACGACAACGGCTACCGCATGACGGCCACGTTCACCAAGGATGCGTTAGGCGCGGTGATCGACGCGTGGTCCTATCAATACGATGCGGTCGGAAACCGGCTGTCCAAAACGGACGCGAACGGAAAATCCGAGACGTATCGCTACGACAATGTCGATCGCGTGACCGAGACGAATTATGCCGACGGCTCGTTCGAGAGGTTTGGTTATGACCTCGGTGGCAACCGCAAGTCGCTCACGAGCGAGGCGGGGACGACGACGTACTCCTATGACAACGCCAATCAGATGCTCTCGGCCGGAAGCGACTCATTGAGCTATGACGGCAACGGCAACGTCATTACGAAGACGACGTCACAGGGGACGACGACCTTCGCCTACGACGCAAAAAACCGCGTCGCCAGCATCGGCGGGGCGGTCGGCAGCGAAGTGAACCGCTATTCCGTCGACGGCCGCCGCACGCAGATCACGGGCGCGTCCGTGGAAGGAGAGATCCGGCCACAATACGATCTCAATGGCAACGCCGTCATCGACCTCGGAAACGACAACACGGTCTGGGTCTATAGGCTCTTCGGACCCGGCACCGACGAGCCGCTGGCCGAATGGTGGCGCGTGAAGAACCGTCAGATTCAACTCCACCGCGATGCTCTCGGCAGCGTCACCGCGGTGACCACCTCCGCGGGAACACTGGCCTACCGGCAAACGTATCGCGCGTTCGGTGCACAGACCCGCGGCAGCAACGCCAACAACGATCCGTTCACGCGCATCGGTTTCACGGGTCGCGAGAATTCCGTCGGCGGTCTCATGCAGTACCGCAGCCGGTATTACGACACGTCCACCGGGCGCTTTCTGCAGCAGGATACCGAACGCGGTGCCGAGGGGCGGCCGCCCTCGCTGCATCGCTACACGTACGTCTACAACAATCCCGTGGTCTACGTCGATCCGTCCGGGTCGGTGACCGTCAATCCCTATCCCGGCAAACCCGAGCAGAAGGATTGCGGAACTCTGCTCGCGTCGATCATGTGGCTGACATGGGCCATCGAGAAACGCATGTCGGAGCTCAAGCCGGGGTCGCTCCCGGATTTCGGCAATTCCAACCCGAAAGGCAGCATGTGGGGCCATTGCGTGCAGATCGGCGGTCTGCAGATCTCGCTGATGCTGCATGTCAACGAGTTCTTCAAGCGGTGCAAGCCGCCCGATTACGGGCCGCAGCCGGATTGGGTTCGTGTGCAGTCTGCCTACGCGGAGGAGCCGCTCAACACCGCGTTCCCGCAGAGCAGCCGGCAGTTCGAGTCGTTGATTCCGGTGATCCTTTTCGGCGCGGCGCTGCTGATCCTGATCGCGATCTTCTCGGGACCGGTGGTGATCCCGGCGTACGCGGCCGTTGCCATCCTGGCAATACTCTTTCTCGGCACGTGGGTAGGAACCCAATTCCTGCCGGGGAGCTATCAGCAAACGTCGATGGACCTGTTGACATACGCATGACGAACGACCTTCTCTCGGGCGACGCGAATCGTCTCGTCGATCTGGTTCGGCGAGGGGAGACCGGCGTCCGCGAGTTGATCGCTTCCTATGATGCATGGCGCTCGGATGACAATCCGCCTTCCGATGAGGCGTCCGGAGGTCTCGCAGGGCGGATGCTCTCCGACGTCCGTGCACAATTCGGCATCGCCAGCGGGATGGCGGGTGAGCTCGAAGCGTGTGGCGATGCCCTCCGTATATTGGCGGCCGAGGCCGATGGCGATGTTCGTTCTGCATGGCATGACACAAAGCTGCGCGCGGTCGGAGGCTCGGATCGGGACAAGAAGCTACTCGCGATGCGCCATCTCGATGAGAGTGATTATGAAGACTACGCATTGCTGGCGGGGCTCATCGACTCGCTAACGCGCGATGAGCAGCGCATCGCAATGACTTTCGGAATGACGTCGGCGATGAACATCGATCCTTCACGGCACGAGAATGCGATCCGGTTGCTTTTCGGCGAAATGGCGGAACTCGAACGGCGCGGACAATCGCGCGCCGCAAATTTTGCTACGACCATCGAGCAGGCGTTCGCGGAACACCCGGTGGCAGTCGTGCCGAGTTGGCTGATCGACGAGTGGGCGCGAGTTGTTGGCGACGTCGAGGATCCTTCGTCATTTGCCGCGTTGATCGATCTTTGGGCGGTTGCGATTCTCCGATCGCACGACGTCTCCACGCTAGAGCAATGGCTTCGCTCCGAGAATGCCGAGGCTCGGATGCTGGCTGTTGCAGTGATCAAGAACATTGGCGTCGAGACACTTTCGGCCGCAGAGTGGATCGAGCCCGCAATCCGTGAAGAGCTGGCGAGGCGCGGTTGAGCTCTGCGCTTGAGCAGCAGGATCCATATCACGGGCGCGGAAGCGATGCCGCCATCGCTGCACCGCTACGTGTAGGTCACCAACAATCCTGTGCAGTACGTCGACCAAGCGGTCTTTTCTCCGCCGACGCGCTGCTCAGTTTCTTCGGCTATGCGTTCTCATCCCTCGGCGGCATCATCTCCTCCTTCAACGCAGTGCCCGCCGGTGGTTCAATGTCGTGGGCGCGCCCCTCAGCGCGAACATTCCCGGCTGGATCGTCAACCTGCAGGCATTGAGAAGTCCGCCGGCTGGTTTCTCTTCTGGATCGGTCTCGCTCTCAATGCCATTCAGATCTTCTTCTACTCGCCGACGCTTACCGGTCCACAGAAGGGCCTGATCTTCTGGGTTCTCGCCTTCGTGACACTCAGTCTCTTCATCATATTGGTTGCCTGATGGTGAGTTACCCAACTAATTCAAAGGAGCTTTGTCTGCAGCGTATTTGCGGCGTACTGGTGGTGGTGGTTCCGCTATTACAAGCGTCTTAGTGCGAATGCTGATTGACTCGACCGCCGCGGGTCGCGTGACCACGCTCGTCACGAATGGTGTGTCTGGCGAAGACGAGACGAGTGAGGCAGGGAACTTGATGCTCTACGAAAAGGTGTCCGGCTGCGTGATCATGCTCATCAGCTTCGTGGTCGGCGGTATTCTCTAACTAACGCCCGTGCTCCCGTACGTACCGAGGGTCATCGAAGAAATCGAGGAGTTTTTCCATATTGCGGCGTGACGATGCTGACGGTCTATTGGTATGACGAGGGGATGAATGTCGTTTGGTTCAGGCAGGATCAACCGCGGGACGCGATTGATCTTGCGATCACCCTGGCAACGGTCGCCGCGGGTGCGACGGACGCGGCGGATTGTGAGTTCAGAGGCGAGATCGCGGAGATGTTCGAGGCGCACTCCGTGACTTATCGCGGAAGCGTTGTCGACGTTGCGCGCATCGTCGCGGACTGGCTGTCGGAAGGTGGAGATGTCGCGGAGGGCAGCATCGTCATCATCGAGCGAGAAGAGTTCACACTCAGCAGCCGCCGCGACGATGACGGGGGAATGGTCGACGTCGACACGACGCGATTGCTATTCGGGCGCGATTTCGATCGCATTTACGCGGCGTTGGGCCAGTTTGCGGCGTCGCGTGCGGTTGTCGTGCGTGCGCCGTTGCAGCGATCGGAATGGAGTGCTCGTGGCCAACGCTTGATGCTCGATCCGCCTCCCGATCAATAAGCGTTTGTTGCGGTTCCGATTACGGTCCAGGGAGAGATTCGTGCACAATACTCGTTCGTTCATGCGGCCATGCTCAATGCCGCTGAGCGCGCTAATCGTAGCCGGGCTATTTGCATTGATCATGGCCGTAGGTGCCGCTCTCGCGTGGATTCGGGTGGCGGCGCTGGCCGGTCGGCGCATTGCACTCAACGCGCGTACGGCGTGTGGTATCCGTTTCGTGGGGTTCGCCTACGCCAATGCTGCGCTCGTGGTCTGCATGCTCGGCACGCTCGCCACAGGAGATTTTCGAGCCTTTTCGGTTGCGGCGGGCCTCGTGATTGTCGCGGTGTTCGTGAGCCTGGTCGTCGTGACGTTCCGCGCAGTGACCACGCGCTTCCGCCACGTCCTATGATGGCGCTCGGATGAGACTGCCGGGATCGGCGAAGCGAGCGACGCGCAGATGCTCGCGGCGATTAATAAGCTGCGCAACTCAAGCAGGTGTTCAATGGGAAAAGACGCGATCGAGGAAGCGAATCTCGACACCACGCTGAGCCAGTTGCGCGTGGTGCTCAATGGTCAGCTCGCGCTCAAGAAGCACGAGCCGCGCTGGACGAAGGATCCGAAGGGAGTCCATTGGAACTTCTGTGTGCCGACGTGGGTGTTCGTTCTCGTCGTCGCCATCATTATCATCGTCGCAATCATTATGCTGTCCGGTGGCCTGGGCATTCCGCCCATCCCTGTTCCTGTACCTGCATGACGATCGTAAGACCGATCGAGATCGAGCTCGGCGGAACGTACGTCGCTCCGTTCTGGCTCACGCCCGAGCAGCTCCGCACGTCGGCGGCCCTTTTGGCCGCCCTCGTACGCAGGCTGGAAGAGGCGCCAGGGACGACGGTGGGAGCGCGCGAGCGATTGAACCTGGATCGCGATGGCAGTGCCCCGCAGATTCACGACCTCGAACATCTCCGCGACGCCGACGTGGCCGCGATCGGCGATCGCGACATTCAGGAGGCGGTCGTGCTTCTGGATGGAAACCCCACCGCGTATCGGCTCCGCACGGATGGTGTTGGACGCGGCATGTTGATTCTCGACGTTCCGGAGTTGCGGTGCCCCGCGATCATCACCGCCTTGCAGGCCGTCGTGGACGAAGCGCGATCTCGCGGCCACATCATTCGTATCCCCGCGCTGGAGTGACGGGCGCCGTCAACGCTGATGGATAAACTGTCCAGGCAGGGCCGTAAACGGTATTGGCCGTGGGCTGCCTTCGCGGGCGCCGCGCTTCTCATCGGCGGCGTAGTTGCGGCGTTTTCGATTGCGCTCGCGTCGAGAAATCGGCCGATGCAAACGGCCGTCTTCGTGGGCTTCACGGTGACGGCTGCAGTAATGACGGCGCTGCTCGTCCGCTTCCGCGATCGCTATGACTACTTTGTCGAAACGGACGGACGCGAATGGATCTCCCGGTGGAGCCCGGCAGGGGAAGTCTTGATCCGGCGGGAAGATGTCGTGAACGTGAAAGACGATGGCGGCGCCATCGTCATCGAAGCGAAGAATGGCACGATCATCGTAAGCCGCGCGTGCTCCGGCTTCACAGCGCTCAAAAACATGGCGGCTGAATGGGGATCCGTACGGCGATGAGCGTGGGGGATATTGAGCTCCGCGTTTCCTTAAGACCGATCGAGATCGAGCTCGGCGGAACGTACGTCGCTCCGTTCTGGCTCACGCCCGAGCAGCTCCGCACGTCGGCGGCCCTTTTGGCCGCCCTCGTGCGCAGGCTGGAAGAGGCGCCGGGGACGACGGTGGGAGCGCGCGAGCGATTGAACCTGGATCGCGATGGCAGTGCCCCGCAGATTCACGCCCTCGAACATCTCCGCGACGCCGACGTGGCCGCGATCGGCGATCGCGACATTCAGGAGGCGATCGTGCTTCTGGATGGAAACCCCACCGCGTATCGGCTCCGCACGGATGGTGTTGGACGCGGCATGTTGATTCTCGACGTGCCGGAGTTGCGGTGCCCCGCGATCATCGCCGCGTTGCAGGCCGTCGTGGACGAAGCGCGATCTCGCGGCCACATCATTCGTATCCCCGCGCTGGAGTGACGGGCGTCGTCAACGCTGATGGATAAACTCTCCAGGCAGGGCCGTAAACGGTATTGGCCTTGGGCCGCCATCGGTGCCTTCGCGGGCGCCGCGCTTCTCATCGGCGGCGTAGTTGCGGCGTTTTCGATTGCGCTCGCGTCGAGAAATCGGCCGATGCAAACGGCCGGCTTCGAGCTACGAGGACGAACGAGGAGAGAAATTGGTCGGGGCGATAGGATTCGAACCTACGACCCCCTGCTCCCAAAGCAGGTGCGCTACCAGACTGCGCTACACCCCGACGCGGACCTCCCACAACAGCGGCTGCGGCGACGGTGATTCCGTCACACGGCTCTGGCGCGGTCGATGCGCCTGGCCGGCAACCCCGACTCCCACTGCTTTGCCGTCGGCATGTCCATCGAGAACTCGAACACGTGGTTGTGGGCGCGGATGCGCAGCACTTTTCCCGGCACCGTGTGGCCGGTCGCGGTCTCGTCGTCGTATTCGACCTCCTCGATCAGCGGCAAGTCGATCGAGGCCTGAATGTCGGCATTCTCGTAGTAGAGCGCGTCGCTCTTCAGCGCCACCGCCACGGGGATCATTTCCATCCCCTCGACCAGATTGGCGCGGGTGCAGACGCTTGCGGAATTGCGGTGCCGGGCGAGGATCTCATCGATGCGGTCCTTGCTGCGGAGGCGGAAGTAAAGCCAGAGCAGGACTGCGAGAACGACGACGCCGGCGATGGTGGCGGTTTCGAGCATGGGCATCCTGAAGCCTCCTGTTTGCGGTGGTGTGACGGAAAAAAGCGTACCCCTTTTTCACCGGAACGTCACGTATTTACATCAAAACCGCGAACGAGAGCGGATCGAGCGTAGATAATGCGCGCTCGTTTTTCAAAAGGAACTGGATGCCAGAACGTAGTGCTCTCCCCGTAGTCGCAGTCTTCGCAGCTCTCTTCCTCGCGGTCCCCTATCTCAGCCCAGCCCACGCAGCATCAGCCAGCGCCTCGGTGCAGGTCGTCGTGGCGCAGCCACAGCCGGTTCCGGCCGGAGCGAACTTCGACTACGTCATCAGCGTGAGCAGCGAAGGGCCCGACGACGCGGCGAACGTGCAGCTCGTTTTCCCGCTTCCGGGCGGCACGTCGTTCCAGGCCGTGAGCGCCCCCGCCGGTTGGACGTGCAACGCAATCGTTCCCGGAACGATGGCTCCGACCGTGACGTGTACGACGCCGGCGTTCTCTCCGGGAACCGCAGCTTTCACGATTACCGCGTCGACGCCGCCAACGGCTTCGGGCACCTTCAGCACGACGGCCACGGTGAACTCGACGACCCCCGACCCGAGTGACAACGACAACTCGTTCCCGATCGAGGTCCTCGTGCAGCCCTCGACCGATTTCAGCGCGACGCTCTCCGCAGTGCCGAATCCGGTGAATGCGGGCTCGAACGTCACATGGACGATGACGGCGACTAACAACGGTCCGAGTGCCGGCACTGCTGCAACTGTTGACCTTCCGTTGCCGGCCGAAACGACATTCGTGTCGCTCTCCGCGCCAGCGGGTTGGAGTTGTACGGCGCCATCGGTTGGATCGAGCGGTACGGTGAGCTGCTCGCTGACGGGTTCGATGAATCCTTCGACATCTGCGACATTCGCGGTCGTGTCGCGCCTTGTGTCGTCCACCCCCGCGGGAACCCCGATCACCACGACGGCGACCGTCTCTTCGACAAATGACGCCATTCCTGCGAACGATTTCGCCTCGGCCAGCGTGCAGTCTGCTGTATTCGTCCAGCTGGTTGTCACGAAGGTGTTCAGCTCCGGCCTCGCCTTCCCGGGGGCACCGGTGCAATACAAGATCACCGTTACGAACAACGGACCGAGTAATGCGCCCGGCGTAACGATGACCGACGTTCTCACCCCGCCACACCGGTTTGCGTCCTTTGTGCATCCAGCAGGGTGGTCTTGCACGACGCCGGCCGTTGGCTCAACGGGAACGATTGCCTGTTCGCTTCCATCGATGATCGCCGCGGAGGTCTCGACCTTCACGCTGAATACCTTCGTCGATCCCGCCGCGACAGCAGGGATGGCCCTGATCAACAACGTCAATGTCGTCAGCTCCACGGGTGCGAGCAACGTTGCAGGGACCGCTACGGTTGTGGCTACGCCACCGAACGTCGTGCCCTCGAAGTCTGTCAACAGTGGCGCACATTTCGAGGGGTCGGTGGTGACCTACACGATCGTGCTGACCAACTCCGGAACGCTGGCGCAGCCGGACAATCCTGGCAACGAGCTTACGGATGTTCTTCCGTCGTCGCTCACTCTCGTCTCTGCCAGCGCGACGACGGGCACGGCCGCGGCGAACATCGGGACGAACACCGTCACGTGGAATGGGACGGTCGCCGGAGGCAGCAGTGTCACGATCACGATTCAGGCGACCGTTAAGAGCGGAACGCTTGGCGCCACGATCTCGAATCAGGCCTCTGTTTCGTACGACTCGGATTGGAACGGCACCAACGAATCGACCCGTCAGTCGGACGATCCGGCCACGGGCACGCCGTCGGATCCGACCTCGTTCGTAGTCCTCGCCAACGTCCCCGCACTGTCGAACCTGATGCTGATCCTGCTCACCGCCGCGCTCGCAGCCATGTCGCTGATCCTGATGAGGAAGTAGAATCTACTGAATGCCCGACGCGCGCCGGAAAACACGTAATGAGCATTCCTCAGGCGGCGCCGTCATCGATCTTCGCGATGGAGTGCCGTACGTGGCCATGATCGCAACGCGCGGCCGCTCGCGCTGGGGGTTGCCGAAGGGAGCTGTCTCCGAGGGCGAGACCTCGGAGCAGGCGGCGTTGCGCGAGGTGAAGGAAGAGACAGGGCTGGACGCCGAGGTGATCGGGCTGCTCGACACGATTGAGTATTTCTTTCGCGCCGGCGACACACTCATCAAAAAGAGCGTCGATTTCTACCTCATGCACCACCTCGGCGGCACGATGACACCACAGCTCAGCGAGGTCGACGACGTGGAGTGGTTCCCGCTTTCCGAGGGGATTGAGCTGGCGAGCTTCGAGTCCGAGCGGAAGCTGCTTTCTTTGGCGCTGGAGCAGATCGAGCTGGTCGTGAAGCGGGCGAGCGCTTCGTCTTTGACGTAGCAGTTTTCTTTTTGGAGCCCTTCGCTTTCTTTTCCGCTTTCTGCTCCGCTTCGAGCTTCGCGGCCAGAGTTGGCGTCCTGGTGCCCGAGGCCGGACGATTGCTCTGCCACGTTCGCTTCGATCCGCCGATCTCTTCGACTGTTAGATTGGAGATGATCGACCGAGGGGCGAGCTCGGTGACGTCGACATCGGCGTTCGCGAATTCGTCGCGGTGTTTGATCAGCAGCCATTCGTTCCCTTTGCTTCCGCTGCGGCCGTGAATCTTCACCAGCGCCCACTCACCGAACATCTTCTTGCCGTACATCCGAAACGTCAGCTTTCCCGACCGGACCGCCTTGACGGGATCGTCGCCCGGCTCGATGAACTCCCACGTGCCGTTGTCCCAGATGATGACGTTGCCGCCGCCATACTGGCCGGCCGGGATCACTCCTTCGAATGATGCGTAGTCGTACGGATGGTCCTCGGTCATCATTGCCAGCCGCTTGTTGGCCGGATCATACGAAGGCCCTTTCGGCACCGCCCACGACTTGAGGACGCCCTCCATCTCCAGCCGAAAGTCGTAGTGCAGACGCGAGGCGTGATGCTTCTGGATGACGAAGATGGGGAGCTTCGTCCCCTTCGGCTTGCCGCCGGAAGGCTCCGACGTGACGCCGAAGTCGCGCATGTTTCGGTACTTCTTGAGAAGGTCGTTCATTCGGTCTCGCTGTTACGGGGTTCCGCGGTTGCGAGGAGAGAACTGGTGCCGCGCGAGCGCGCGACGCCCTTCACCTCGCGACGGCAATCACCCCGCCCTCCGCTTCTTCGCTCCCGAGGCCGGTTTTCGCGCCTTTGATGTCGCTTTCCGCGCTGCAGCAGGCTTGCTCGAGCCGCGGCCGCGTTCGAGACTGCGGCGGAGCGCTTCCATGATGTCGATGACTTCGCCGCCTTTCTCTTCTTCCTTTTCCTCCGGCTCGATCGTCTTGCCCTGCGATTTCGCCTTGATGCGCGCCAGCAACCGTGCGCGGTAATCGTCCTTGAAGGCCAGCGGATCGAATTTCTTCTCCGTCAGCTCGTTGATCAGCATCTCGGCGAGCGCGACCTCCTTCTCTTTCACGGGCCCGTCTTCGAGGTCGATGGCGCCGAAGTCGCGCACCTCGTCGGCGTAGAACATGGTGTGGAGGATGAGGCCCTTCTCGTAGGGGCGCATGACGACAACGTGTTCTTTTCCCGCGGCCACCCATCGCGCCACGGCCACTTTGTCCTGCTTCTTCATGGCCTGTGCGAGCAAGCGGTACGTCTTGCCTCCGCCGGGCGAAGGTCCCAGGAAATAGGCCTTCTCGAACATGACCGGATCGATCTCATGGAGATCGACGAACTCGGTGATCTCGAGCGCGCGATTGTCGTCGGTTTCCAGCGTCTCGATCTCTTCGTCCGTGAAGGTCACGTATTTGTTTTTCGAGATCGCGTAGGCGCGCACCAGCTCATCGGAGGAGACGATCTCCTCGTGGTGCGGGCACCACCACTTGCGATTGACGCGGCTGCCGCAGCTTTCGTGCAGCAGGTTGAAGTGAATGTCTTCCGACTTCGTGGCCGTGTAGAAACGGACAGGGATCGAGACGAGGCCGAAGGAAATCGTCGCATTGCGCAACGGTCTGAGTGCCATGGGTACCTCCGCAAATCAATCCTGCATCCGCCGTTCCAGAGGTGTGCGCTCGGAAGTCACTGAAATGGCGTAACTTGAATGTTGACTAGCCCATCCGCACGGGGCGTCGATCTTGCAAATAGCGGCGGCTGGATAGCATGGACTCACCCATACGCAAGACATTATGGAGCGCCTTCGGGGTGCTGGTCGTACTCATCGTCGCCGGCCTGGCGCTGACGGTGGGGACGCTTCATCTCTCCGACGGCCAGGAGTACCGCATCGTCGAAGGCTCCGGCCCGCTGCTCGACGCCGTCCGTTCGATGAACGAGGACACGCTGACGATCATGGGTGCCGCGCGCGGCTACGCGCTCACGCGGCAAACGCAATTCCAGCAGCAGTACGACGAGGCGGTGCGCGATTTCAGCAAGGCGTATGCGAACGCACTTCACCTCGCGGCGGATCCGCGCGACGCAGACCGCGTCGGGAAAATGCGGAAGCATTTCAACGAGGTCAAGCAATTCACGGATCGGGAGATGGCCGCAGCCAGTGAGGGGCGCGACCTCAACGCGAACGAGTACATGGTGGCCGCTTCCGAAGCGCACCGCGCCGCCCCCGACTACGCCGGCACGATGGCCGACGAGCATGTGCGGGAGGATCGGGCTGAGCATCAGCGCATCACCAGCACGCGAGCCGGGCTGACGTTGTTGATGGTGGTCATCGGTGTGGTCGTCATCGCTCTTGCTGCGTACCTGATCTGGCGCATTCAGCGCTCCCTCATCGCCTCCGTCGACCGGCAGGTGCGCCGGACGGAAACGATGATCGCCGGAATGTCCGACGGTGTGATGCTCGTCGACCCCGAGGGGAAGACGGCGTTTCTCAACCCTGCCGCAAAACGTCTGCTCGCCCGCTCCGAAGTCGGCGTCCCGATCATCAAACACGCCGAAACGTATGGACTCGTGAACGATGAAGGCGAGCCGATCGACGCTAAAGAGCTCCCTGCCGCGCGTGCGCTGTCGACCGGCCGCACCGTGAGCGACGCAACGATGCGGATTGCCGGCGCCGACCGCGAGATCGCCATCTCGATGAGCGCCACGCCGCTGCACGAGGACGAACATATCTCGGGCGTCATCGTCACGTTTCGCGACATCACCGAGCGCCGGCGCCTCGAGGAAGAGTTGCAGCAGCAGGCCGAGCGCGCGCAGATCCTCGCCGATGCCGGCGCGTTCTTCGCCAGCAACATCGATCCTGTCTGGGTGAATCAGGCCATCGCTGAGCGTGTGGCCGAAGTTCTCGGCGACTGGGCGGCCGTCATCCTCAAATCCGCCGACTCCAACGAACTGCGCGTCGCCTCGATCTACCACCGTGAGATGGCGTCGCTCGGCCTGGCCTGGTCCTACATCTACCGTCAGCCGCTCATCGTCGGCGAGGGGATCCTCGGGCAGGTCGTCAGCACCGGCTACCCCTCCCTGACGCAGAACCTCGGCTCCTCGGCCGCGCCAGCGCCGGAGCTCGAGGGTGGCTATCACGCCGCGCCGATGAAACTCGCCTCGCTGCTCATCCTTCCGCTGCGCACGCGGCGGGAGATGCTCGGTGCTCTGGTCATCGCCGCGAACGATCCCGACCGGGCCATGACGGATGAGAAGCTCCCGCTCGCCGAGGTGCTCGCCGAGCGCGCTGCACTGGCCATCGAGAACGCCAAGCTCTACACCGAACAGGTCGACGCGCGCCGCAAGGTGGAAGATCTCTCGCGTCTCAAGGACGAATTCCTCTCGATCGCATCGCACGAGTTGCGCACGCCGGTCACATCGATCAAGGGATATACGCAGCTCGCCAAAACCCTCATCCGCGAAAACGATCTCGCTACATCCGAGGAGTACCTCGACGTCGCGCTCGATCAGATCGACCGGATGTCGCGCCTGATCCTCGAGTTGCTCGACGTGTCGCGCATCGAGACGGGGCGTCTCGAGATTCGGCGCGATCTGATTCCGTGGTCTACATTCGTTTGCGACGTCGTTCATCGTCACCACACCGCAGTGAGCGAGCGCCGCTTTCAGCTCAACGTTCCGGCCAGCAACAAGCGGATCGTGGGTGACCGCGACCGCCTCGAGCAGGTGCTGGGCAATCTGATGGAAAACGCGGTGAAGTATTCGCCGGACGGCAGCGAGATCACGGTCTCCCTGGACGAAAAGGAAGACCAGCTCGTGACCTCGGTCGCCGACCGCGGCATCGGCATTCCGACCGATGAGCTCGGCCAGGTCTTCGAGCGTTTCCACCGCGGACGCCAGGTCTCATCGACGAACTACGGCGGCCTCGGGCTCGGCCTCTACATCACCAAGCAGATCGTGGAGCGCCACGGCGGCACGATCTGGGTGGAAAGCCGCGAAGGGCAGGGAACAACGTTTTCGTTCACGCTGCCGGTCGCCACCGTCGTCGATCAACCGGCCCTTCCTGCTGCGGGTGAACCGGAACGGGCGGCGGTTTCGTAGCAGTAAGAAGGCGGCTGTGCACGGAAGTGAGCTTTCCAACCGTCCTTACCGCCACTTGGCCGGTCGATCGACCCAGATTCCGGGTGTGATCTCGACGCGGCGAGGAAACTGCGATCTCTTAAACTGGCCTTCAGTGATCTTGAAGGCCGCACCGCCGGCCGCGTCTTTCATGTCGTTCGTGTCGCGGTTGGGAGGAAAACCGACGACAATTCTGCATTTCTTTTCCTTCACCACTTCGACTGCGGGAACGAGATCGGTATCACCCCTGACGAGGACTGCCACCTCAAAGTTGCCCTCGCAGGCGTCGCGGACCAAGTGCGTCGCAATGTTCACATCAGTCCGCTTCTCGTTTCGAAAAACCAACTTCTGACCGCAAGCTTTGCATTCAGCCTCAGCAAGCCTGCACGACTTGCAGCGGACAGCTTTCTCACGATACCTCCCCTTGACGACTTCCAGCATCGGGCAGGTTTCCAGCGCTTTCCAGTACGTTTGCTGACGGCGCCAGCTCTCAGAGATCGCTTCCGCCCGGCGCTTCCGACGTAAAATACTTGGTCCCGACTAGCCGCTGTCTTGGGTCTGATAGCAGGCCCAGCGCGAAGCGAGTGAGGTCAAGCCAGAGATATTTGCGATCGTACTTGTCCATCATCCCGTGATAAAGGTTGTACCCGTCGATATATACAATCGTGCGGTGGACGGTCGGAATACTGTTATTCGCACTTGACATACGGGTAGTACCAGCTTTACCTTGCGCCATACTTCGCCGGCTACGAGAGTTGCCGGTTAGGCCGCCCGAAAGGGCGGCCGTTCTCTTTTGGGTGAGCCGGTGGCTTTCGGACCCGCGACCAGCTGATGCGTAGGCAGCCGCTCTGCTCTATCCATTGAACGTTCCCGCTTCCACCGCTTAGTTGAACGATGTATTTCTTCTCCATCACACTGTTCCGACCGCCTATCGTCCTACCGATTTCCTCCAACAGCAACCGTCGCTTTCAAATCTAGACGTGACGCCAGGTCACTCCCAACGGTTCGGCTCTACAACGAATTTTCACTCGCGAGGCACCGTTTCCGCCTCCGATGCGGTTCGTAGTCCTCCCCTTCGTTCTCTTTCTATCCGCGGCAGCCGCCAACGCCCAGGACCTCCGCCTCGATTACGAGCGCGAGTCGCTCACCGGCACCTACCGTCACTACACGCAATTCGTGAACGGCTTGCCCGTGCTGGGCGGAGAAGTCATCGAGCGCATCGATCATGATGGATCCATTCGCGAGCTTCATCGCGCGATCGCCACACCGGCGCCGAAGCGTCCACTCATCGCGAAAAGTTCCGCGCTCTGGACGCTCCCCGCGGGCACTGTGCGCGATGAGCAGATGGTTGCCGTCAATGTCGTTGGCGAAGCGCGGCCTGCGTGGCGCGTTGTGATTGAAGAGAACCCGCACGAGCCGGTCGCGCACTACATCGACGCAGCAACCGGCGCATTGCTGGTTTCGAAGCCGCTCTTCGCTCGAATCACAGCCAAAGGACGCGTCTTTGATCCGAATCCGGTGACGAAGCTGAACGATCCGTCGCTGCGCGATCAGAACGATTCCGCGTCCGCCGTGCCGGACGCCGCGTACTCACTGGTCGATCTTCTCGAGCTCAATCCGTCGGGCATGCTGTCTGGTCCGAACATTCAGATCGTCGATACAGACGCCCCTTCGACGCCGCACGCCGATCCCGCGCAATCGCTGCTCTTCGACCGCAGCCAGCCGCAGTTCGAAGAGGTCAACGCCTACTTCCATCTCGACCGCAGCCAGCGCTACATCCAGTCGCTTGGCTATACAGGCGCGCGGCGCATCGTCGCGTACGCCGTGCCGGTCGATCCGCACTCGGTCTCCGGCTCCGACAATTCGCTCTACGTCAGCAGCGCGACGCCGGGGCGGGGAATGCTCTACTTCGGCGACGGCGGCGTTGATGATGCCGAGGATTCGGACATCATGCTGCACGAGCTGTGTCACGCCATTCAGGACTGGATCGCGCCGTCGGTGTTCTTCGGCACATCGGTGAGTCAGTCGCGCGCCATGGGCGAGGGGTACAGCGATTATTGGGCGTTCTCGTCGAACTACCAGCCTGGCCTGGGCACCGGACGCGATCCCTACTGTCTCGCCGAGTGGGACGCGCGATGCGCCGGCGACGACTCGGCACAGTGCGGCTATCCGGCCGGCGCGGACTGCCTCCGGCGCGTCGACAGCGCGAAGACGATGAACGATTACATCAACGGAGAAACCTCGGGCACGGAACACAAGAACGGCGAGATCTGGTCGTCGGCGCTCCGCGAGATCTTCGATGCTCTCGTGCAGCGTCACGGCGTCGTGGAGGGGCGTCCGATAGCGGACACGCTGGTGATCGAATCGATGTTCGGCGCGCCGTCCGACCCGACGTACGCCGTCATGGCCCGCAAATTCATCGATGCCGATCGCCTCCTCAACAGTGGCGCACATGCAGCGACGATCTGCTCCGCGTTCATGGCGCGTCTGATCCTGAGCGCGGCTGATTGCGACCGGGCGCCGCATGGCGACGTGACTTTCGTGCAATCGCCGGAGCACGGCATTCCCATTCCGGACACCCATCCTGGCAGCATCGTTTCGACGCTCCACATCATCGATTCCCGCTCGATCGACCGGCTCGTCGTCAGCGTCAACATCGTTCACCCATCGCGGGGTGACCTCCAGATCTTGCTCGTTGGTCCCGACGGCACGACTGCACGACTGCAAAACCCGTCGACCGATCGTTCGCCGTTCGTCGCGGTGACCTACGGGATCGACGCCGATTCGGCAGAGCGGCTCGATGTCTTTCACGGACGCGGTGCAAATGGCGGATGGGTGTTGATCGTTCGCGATCTTCAGGAGCAGAACGCCGGCACGCTGATCTCGTGGTCGCTCGGCATCACGTATGTCGGCGATGTTGCGGCAACGACACGCCCATCGTCATTCGCGCCACGGAAACACATCGCCGCGGCCGCGCACTCGCCTGGAGCGCTGGGCACGTACTGGCAGACCGACGTGCGCCTGTTCAACTCCGGAAGCAGGGACGCCAACGTCACGGCGATTTTTACGCGGGCGGGCGAGGAGGGTTGGGGGCATTTCGCCGCGGTGAAGCTCGCAGTCGCGCCGAAGCAGGTCGTGGCGCTCGACGACATCGTTGCCACAACGATGCAGAGCAGCGGCCTGGGGCAGCTCGAGTTTCTCGGCGATACCGACGGTATGATCATCACCAGCCGCACCTACACGAAAGCCGCGGCAGGAACCTACGGCCAGTTCATCCCCGCGGTGGCGACGCCGGATGCAACGACGCTGGCCGACGTCCCGCACATCCTTTCGACCGCCGACTTCCGCACCAACCTCGGCTTCGCAGAAGTGACCGGCAGCGACGGCACCGTGCGCGTGACGCTCTTCGACGCGTCGAGTGGCGCCGTCGTCTCCCAGCACGACTACGCGGTCGTCCCCTTCGCGCAGATGCAGTTCCCAGCGGCCGGCGCCGCGTTGATGACCGCGCAGCTCCAGGTGATCAACGGCGACGCGCGCATCGTCGGCTACGGTTCCGTGATCGATAACCGCAGCGGCGATCCGATCTACGTCGCGGCGTCGCTGCCGCAGGCGGGCGCGTTCGTCGCGCCGGTCATCAGCCAGCCGGGAGTCGGCTCGCTCTGGCGCAGCGACATCGTCATCAGCGCGTTTGGCGACTCGGGCGGGCCGTTCGATCTGACATACATCGATTCGATTACCGGCGAGCGAATCACGAAACACGGCATCGTCGGGCCTCATCGTGCCGTCCGGATCGAAGATGCCGTCGGCACCTACTTCGGCCGGCCGGGCGCATTCGGTACGGTGCGCGCGGACCTCTCTGCAAACCTCGTGGCCACCTCGCGCACCTTCAACACGGCGAGTACCGGCACCTATGGACAGTTCATCCCGCTGGCTCGGGCGAACGAAGGCTTGCTGCCGCTGACTCCGGATGGCGCCGTACGCGAGCTGCTCCATGTCGAGCACTCCTCGACCTTCCGAACCAACGCAGGCGCAATCAACGCCGGCAATGGGGACGCCGTGCTCCGATTCACCCTGTTCGATGCTGCCGGCCATTCCCTCCAGGTGACCGACCTCACCGTCCATCCGCTGCAGGCGGTTCAGTTTGCGGTCGATCCGTTTGTGACCGACGGACGCATCGAGGTGCAGATGCTCTCCGGCGACACCGGAGCGATCGCCTGGGCCTCCGTCATCGACAACGCGACCGGCGATCCGATCTTCGTGCCGGCCCAGTGACGGAGCCTGCATCGGGCAGTGTTGTATTCTTCAGGCGCATGCCCGTCACCCAACTCGAGCCGCAAACGCTCGCCCAGATCCCGTTCAAAGTTCTCGATGAGACGCTCCGCCAGCTTCGCGGGACGCGGAACGACATCATTCGCTACGCCGTCTGGAACACCCGCAACCTGACCGACGACGAATTCAACCACGCCGATGACCGCAAGCTCCTCGGCTACTTCCGGCAGGACCTGCTCGAAACCCGCTTCCTCTCCAAAGGCCGGAAGATCGATCTGATCCAGCTCTGGCACTGGTTCGACGATCAGATGACCGGCACCGAGCCGATGCTCATCGCCGGCCAGGAAGTCTTCGTCAACGTTCAGGACAAAGACCTGGAGAAAGTGCGCAAGCGGATCTCGGAGATCCAGTCGTTCCTGCCGACGCTTCGCGGGGATGACCTGGAAGCGTTCAAGCGCGTGAAGTACAAACTCCGCCGCACGGTCCTGCGCCTGACCTACGACCTGCACCACCTATTCAAGCGCCTGGAGAAGTACCGCAAGAACTTCGGCGGCCCGGCGGCGCCACGGCCTGACATCGTTCCGCACGAGGCCGTTGTTGATATGCCCGAGCCGCCGCCGGTCGATGAGCACGACGAGCACGACGATCGCGAACAATAAGGGTTAGTTCGTGTAGTCGGCGAGCAGCGCGACGTTCCGGGCGAACGGCGATCCCTGGAGCTTGTTGAACAACTTGCGGTCGGCGGTGATGCATTCGGTTCGAAGGCTGATTGCGAGCGCGATGTAGGACGCGTCGTACGGCGTGATCTCGCGCGCGGCAGCGATGTGGAAAGCGTCGCGAGTCAAACCCTGGTTCGAGTACACATCGAACGGGCCATCGACGATCGAATCGATGATCTCCAGCGCGCGCGCAGGTGCCATCAATCCGCGTCGAACGTTCTTCCAAACGGTCGTGGCCGTTTCCGCGAACAGTAGATCGGGGACCGCGAACTGGTCGTTCGTGAGGAGAAGCTCTTGTGCCGCTTCAACGCCCGGCTCGTCCACGAGATGCCACTTCATGACGACACTGGCATCGACCACGCGCATTAGCGATCGCGATCCTCACGAATGAGCGCCGTGCTGTCTGGGAAGACCGTGCCGCTCTTTTTCATCTCGTTGAAGATGCGATCAGCGTTCTTGCGCCACTTGCGGAAGTGCCGCCGTTGATCTGCCTTCTCGTCAAGGATGGCCTTCAGCTCCGCCGCCAGGGAACGCTTGTTCTCCGCTGCTTGCCTCTTCAGCTCCTTGAGCGTCTTCTCGCTGAGATCGCGAACCAGTACGTTCATGATTTTCAAATGATAACAAACGTCAACGCTCACGATCCTCGCGTAGCAGCTCCGTGCTGTCGGAGAACTCTCGTCCGGTTGCAAGGAGCTCGTTGCGAATGCGATCCGCTGCTTCCCAGGTCCGCGCCCAGTCCTGAGCCGCGTCCCTATCTTCGCGAAGCAGCTCGGTGGTGTCCGGAAAGGTCTGGCCGCTTCGCCGGATTTCATCGGCGATGCGGCGAGTTCGCTCGCGCCAAGCCTTCCAATGCTCGTTCATAGCAATCGCATGATAGCAACCTACACGTCGTAATCCTTCTGCTGCCCGTCGATCACGTCGATCTCCACCGTCTTCGTGACGCGGTCTGTGTTGTCGAGAATCTGGAGCGTGTAGTGACCTCCCGCGATGTTGTTGATTTGCGTGGCGCCCGGTGGGAGCAGCGAGATTCCTTGTGAGATCGGATTGAGTCCGTGCGTGACGCCGGCGGCGTCGATCAGGCGGGCCCGTCGGGTCGTTGACTCCTTCGAATGCAGAATGAGCGTTCCTCCCGGCGAAAAGCGGACGACCTGCTGCGAGGGGGAAGGCATCGAGAGCGTTTGCGGCGCGTAGTTCCGCGCCATGACCGTCACCTTGTAGACACCGGGTGCGAGCGAGAGCTTCACGGTCTCGCTGCTGTTGCCGAAGAAGCCGGACGATGACGGCAGCTCGATGCCCTGCGCGTCGACGACGCGGAGCACGTTGACCGTTAGCGGCGTGTTGTCGCGCGTGTCCACCGCGCGAACGATGATGCCGTCGCTTGGGGAAAGCTGGAACTGCACTTCGTCGGGAGAGGAATCGCCGATGGTGATCTGGCGCGAGTCGTGGCCGTATCCCGATTTGTCTGCCGTGATCTGATAGGTGCCGGCAGCGACGTTCTCGATCGTAAACCTTCCGTCTGCGTCGGTTTGTCCGCCGCCACCGCCGAAGATCGACTGCCCCCCGGTTTGGCGAAGATCGACGGTCGCCTCATTCAGCGGGTGCGTATCGGTGGCGTCGACCACGCGGCCGCGCACCGTCACCGTCTTGATGGTGATGTCGAACGTGCTCGAGCCATGCACCTCGTATTGCGTGGCGAAGGGACTGAGCCGCGCCATGTCCACGACCTGCACGCTGTAGGTTCCGTCATCGAGGCTGCTCACCTCGTAGTGCCCGTTGGCGTCGGAGCTGGCGCTCGAGACGGTTTGGCTCTTGGCGCCCCGAGGAATGAAGGTGACCTGGGCGTTGGCGACGGGAGCGTTGTTGCGCATGATCCGCCCCTGAATCACTGTCGACGACTTGAAATCGATGTCCACCTGCGCCGTGCCGCCCGGCTCGAGCTCCACCGTCTTCGGAGCAGCCGATTTGCTGGATCCGCCGAACATCGCACCGGTGCGTGCCGAGACGCGCACCGTGCCCGATGGCGCGCCCTCCAGACGGAAATTGCCGCCGCCGTCGACCGCGGCGGAGACTCCGGGGCCACCGCCGCCAAACGGTCCACCACCGCCGCCGGAAACGCTCGCCGAAACGGTGGTCTGCTCGAGCTCCTGCGGTGTCAGTCCGTTTACATGACCGGTGATCACGCCTCCGCTCTTCAGGATCACGCGAACCGGGCCGGAGGATGCGATGTCGATGTCGCGCAGCGTTCCCGGCGCGAAGCCGGACTTCGACGCAGTGAACGTGTAGTGACCGGGCGCGAGTGCTTCGATCGTGAAGGCGCCGTTGCCGTCAGTCGTGGCCTGGCGTCCGCCGTCCATCTCGCTGGCCGAGGCCGCGCGGACGGTTGCGTCGGGAACGGGAGCGCCGCCATCGGTGACGACGGAGCCGGTGGCGCGGAGGCCGTTGGAGAGCTGCACGTCGAGGCGCGTCTCCTTCGATCCCGCGATGGTGACTGTTTTCTGCTGGGCAATGTATCCGCTCCGCGCGAAGGTGAAGGTCTTCTCGCCCGGCTCGAGCGTGTCGATCGAGTAGTCGCCGTTCGGATCGGATGTGCCGCTTGTCTCCGTGGCGTCGAAGCGCATCACCCGGCTGGCTCCGGCCGCCATCTGATCTTCGCGGACCGAGACACCCGCCACCGGGCTGCCGTCCGGACCGGTGATGCGTCCCGTGAGCTTGGCGCCCGTCTCGACGCCGACTTCAATGTCCGCCGTCGTCTTGCCGTCTTCGACTTCGATGTTGGCGACACGTGCGGTGGTGTATCCCGGTGCGTTGACGACCACCTGCGTTGATCCCGGCTTGATCCCTTCGAGCACGAACGTGCCGTCATCGCTCGTGAACTGCCGCTGCATCGGCGGCATCATCATCACCATTCCGCCGCCGCTGCGCGAAGTGGTGACGCCGGCCATGAACGACGTCACCGGCTGATGGCTCGACTTGTCGACGACGCGCCCCGTGATACGGCCTCCGGAGGGGAGGTCGATGATCACGTCCTGCGCCGGCGCCGTGATTGGGCGCATCTCCTGGATGAACGAATCCTGTTTCGCGGCGATGAGCATCATCTGTCCGGGCGTGAGATCGGAGATGCGGAACGCGCCGTCCGGCCCCGTGACCGCGGCGCCCATGCCGCCCTGCGACATCGCCCGGACGTTTACGCCCTCCACGCCGACGCCGCTGCGCGTGACGCGGCCGGAGATCTCGACGCCGGGATCGAGGACGACTTCGACCGGCTTCGTGTTCGCGTCGACCTTCGTGCCGCGCACGGTTTTCGCGGAGTAGCCTTCGCGCTTGAAGGCGAGGTCGTACGTCCCTTCCTTGACTCGGATGGAGAACGTTCCGTCGCTGCCCGTGCGCACCAGTTCATCGTTGCGGTTGCCTTGCATGTTCATGACGACGCGGCGCATGCCGCCCATCGGATCGTTCGACGCCTCGATGGCTTCCACGCCGGTACCCGAAAGCGGCTTCTTGTCTTTGTCGGTGACGCGCCCCGTCACGAGCAAACCGCGCAGAATCGTCAGCGTCACACCCGTTTTCCGCTCGCCCGCTGCAAGCTTGAGCGACGGCGACTTGGCGGCCGGGTAGCCACGTTTCACGGCATCGACCTGGAGATCGGCGTCAGTCTCGACATTGCGAAGAACGAAGTGGCCGTCGGGCGCGCTGTAGCCGTCGCTCCCGCCACCGCCGCGCATCATGTTGACTATGCCGAACATGCCGTTGCGACCCACGGTAGCCGCCGAAAGACGCGCGGCTGCGACTGGCCGCTTGTCTTCGTCAACGACCGTTCCGCTGATGCGGCCGCGCGCCGTTCCGTAAAGCGCTTTCTGCACGGCCTCGGCACCCTTGACGGGCAGCGCCTGCGCGCCGTTGACTGTGTAGCCGGGACGCGTCGGGCGGACGTCGTACGTGCCCGCCACGATCGGCGCAATCGTGAAGTTTCCCTTCGCGTCGGTGATCGTGTCGTGCGCCGCCTCGCGGCTTCCGAACGCGCCCGACGGCGCCAGCGCCACGCGAACGCCGGCGATGGGAAGCTGCGATTTCACATCGCGCACGCTACCGCTCACGGTCCCGCCTTTGGCCAGTTTGAGTGTCGGTGAGGTGCCGGCTTTGCGGGCGCGCTGCGCAACGCGGTTTCCGACTCGCGCTTCGACGTTTTCCCACTCTCTCTTCGCGTGTGCGATCGTGAAGCTGCCGTCGGCTGCCGACTTTCCGGCCGGCCATCCGTCGACGAAAATCTGTGTGTCCGCAGCCGGCGTCTGGCCGTCTTCGCTGACGACGCGTCCGGCGACGGACACTCCGGCGTTCATCGAAAAGTCCGGACCTTTCTTCGCTGCGTTCGGGCCGATCAGCTCATCGAGGATGGCGTAGTCGGGATGAAGAACGATGGCGCGAATCGCCCACTTCGATGGATCGGGCGCACTGTAATGGCCCTCGGTGTCAGTCTTCGCCGTGTACTCACCGTTGCCGCCACCGCCGAAGAGGGCGACGGTTGCGTTCGCGACCGGCTTGCCGGCCGCAGTGATCGTTCCGCGTACCGAGGGGGCTTGCGTGAGGAGAATCGCGCCGGCGTCGTCGTCCGCCGCGTATCCCCCGCCCGCCGGCGCATAACCTGCCGCTTCGACGCGAAGAGCGACGACGACCTGATCCTTCGGCACGTCGAGATTGAACTTGCCGCCGGAGTCGGTCGTGCCGGTCACCAGCGCTTTTCGCTGCGGCTCGGCCGAAAGCAAACGGGGTCCCTGCGCGGCGATCGGCTCGGGCGCAAAGAGCGATACCTTCGCTCCCGCGATCGCCTTCCCATCGATGTTGATGACGGTTCCGATCACCGCCGCATGCAGCGGCGCGGCCAGCGACAACACGACGAATGAGACAGAGAGCAACCGCTGGATGGTGCGCATGGTTTTTCCTCCCGAAGCTTGACCGGATGTACGAACTGTAGACGAAGAATGCTGAACACGGTTTCGGCGTTTGGCCCCACATGCCGAGAATGCCGGTTCGCGGAGAGACGCTGCGCCAGCGGCTCGATACGCTCGTGGAGACGTTCGACGTCTCGACGATCGCTCCCGATCCGCTGCAACTCGTTCTCCGTTACGCCAATCCTCACGATCAGGAAGTGGCCGGTCTTCTCGCCGCTGCGTTTGCATATGGCCGTGCCGATATCGTCGTCGCCAACGTGGGGCGCGTTCTCGACCGCATGCTGCCTTCCCCGTATGAATATCTTGTGAAGTTCGATCGCAGCGAAGCGAGACGCCGGTTCGCGGGCTTCACGCATCGCTTTCACAAAACGCCCGAGCTGATCGATCTACTCGCGCGAATCGCCGCCGCCATTCGCGAGCACGGCACGCTCGGCGAGCTTTTCCGCATCTGCTACGACGATGACGACCGCGACATCGGCCCGTCGCTGACGCGCTTCGTCGAGGCGCTGATCGGCGCGCGCAAAACGAAGGCTCTCGACTATCTCCTGACGTCGCCCGCAAACGGTTCCGCGTGCAAACGAATGAACCTCTTCCTCCGCTGGATGGTCCGCCGCACCCCGCCCGACCTCGGCATCTGGGCGTTCGTCGATCCCGCCAAACTGGTGATGCCGGTCGATACGCACGTCCACCGCATCGCCACCTTCCTCGGCCTCAACGATCGCAAAACGCCCGACTGGAAAGCAGCCCGCGCACTGACCAACCGCCTGGCGAGATTCGACCGCGCCGATCCCGTCCGCTACGACTTCGCCATCTGCCGCCTCGGCATCCTCGATCTCTGCAGCCGCAAACGAAGAAAAGCAAATTGCGACGTTTGCATGCTGCGCGACGTCTGCCGGTTTCCGGTTTTGTGATAGCGGATGACTGCCTGCACAGTCGATTTATCGAACTGGTGCCGAAGCATCCCGAGCCGCGCAGGGCGAATGAAGAAAGCAGTGCGCGCTATCGTCAACGATGCGGATTCCGCAAGCGAAGTGATGTGGGTCGCTGATGGCGGCTCATTTCAACTCGCGCTCATTCCGCTGATGCGGCCCACCCTTATCAACCCGCTGCCCTGCCGCTGACGTGTTATTTCCTCGATCGAGGCGCGTCTGCCGCGTCAGCGGCAACGAGAGGGTAGCCAGGCGTGCGAGCGCTTTTTGCGAGCACGCCTGGAAGTGATGCCATACGTTGTTTGTGCCGCGTCAGCGGCTCTGGAAGGGCGCCCGTTCCAGTGCCGCTGACGCGACACGATCCCAATCGACATCGAGTTCCAGAGGTTGCTCGCAAAAAGCGCTCGCAACCTCTGGCTACCTTCTCATGCCGCTGACGCGGCCCATGCTTTCAACTCATTCTCATGCCGCTGACGCGGCCCATGCTTTCAACCCGCTCTCAGGCCGCTGACGCGGCCCATGATTTCGACCCGTTCTCATGCCGCTGACGCGGCCCATGATTTCGACCCGCTCTCGTACCGCTGACGCGGCCCACCCTTTCCGCTGCCCTGCCGCTGACGCGTTAACTTCCTCGATCGAGGCGCGTCTGCCGCGTCAGCGGCAACGAGAGGGTAGCCAGGCGTGCGAGCGCTTTTTGCGAGCACGCCTGGAAGTGATGCCATACGTTGTTTGTGCCGCGTCAGCGGCTCTGGA
>JAXDGW010000043.1:0-18923 GCA_034664845.1 Thermoanaerobaculia bacterium
AGGGGGTCCTTCGACGTCCTCCGGCACTTCGTGTCCTTCGGCAGTCTCAGGATGACAGCGATTGGGGTTGCGGGCACGACCCGCTCTGTACTCTCTGCGTCTCTGTGGTGAATGCTATTAGCGATTCCAATCAATGAAAATCGCCCTCTATTCGCCACTTCCCCCCACGCGCACCGGTGTCGCGCACTACGCGTCAATGCTGCTGCCCGCACTACGCGAGAAGATCGACGTCGTCACAGTCTCCGAAGGTCAGGAGGCAACAGGCACCCGCCTCTATTTCCTCGGCAACAACCCGCATCACGCCTGGATTTACGCAGAGGCCATGAAAACACCGGGCGTGATCGTGTTGCACGACTTGGTGCTCCATCACCTCATCGTCGAGATGACGCTGGCGCGCGGCGATGTCGAAGGCTACGTCGTTGCGCTGACCGCGAATCACGGCGAAGCAGGGGCAGCCTGGGCGCGCGGACGTGCGACGGGGCTGCACAGCGAGATGGGCAATTTCCTGCTTCCGGCCTCGGTCGATGTCGCCAACCGCTCGCGTGCGGTCCTCGTTCACAATCACTACGCCGCCGACCGCTTGCGCTCGTTTGGCGTGACGGCGCCGATCCACGTCGTGCCGCATCCGTTCGAGCCGCAGCCGGCGGCGCGGGGGCGCCGCGACGCGGTTCGCGCGCAACACGGTTTCACGAACGACGATCGCGTCATCGGCCTCTTCGGCTTCCTCACCTCGGCCAAACGCTCCGATGTCGTCCTCGCCGCCTTCGCGCAAGCGCGTGCGCGAGAGAAGCGTCTGCATCTTCTCGTCGTCGGTGAGCCTGCGCCAAACGTGGACGTCGACGCGCTCCGCGGCGACGGCATCACATTCACCGGCTACGTGCCCGACGAAGAATTCGCCGCGTACTTTGCTGCTGTCGACCGCCTGGTCAACCTGCGCTATCCGAGCGCCGGCGAGACCTCGGGGACTCTCATCCGCGCGTTCGAAGCAGGCAAACCGGTCGCCGTCAGCGACTACGCGCAGTTCGCCGAGCTCCCCGACGATTGCGCAGTCAAAATCCCATTCGGCGATTCCGAAGTGTCGGTGCTCGCGAATTTCTTTGTGCGCGAGATACCCGATCCTTCCCAAGCGCAAGCAGCCTGGCTGCTTGAAAACGCCTCAATGGATAAGACAGTGCAAGGCTATCTGACCGCCTTGAACGACACCTCGCGCGACTCGCGCAGCGCGGTCACCCGTACGATCCCGCTCTTTCCGCAGCTCGAAGCAACGCTTGTTAACGGCACGATCGCATTACGAAATACCGGCGACTTCACGCTCCGCACCAGAAGCTACGGCCAGCCCGGCTATCGCCTGATGATGCTCACATTCGACGGCGAGCGAGTCATCGACGATCGCTGGATCGAATTACCGCGCGACCTTCGTCCAGGGGATGTAACAGAGATCGCACTGCCAACGGTCGCCGGCACACTCAGGCTCTACCACGCCATAGACGGGGTTCCGATTGTGGTTCCGGAGGCGTTTACCGAATTTACGAGCGTGCCGGGATTGCATTCGTAGGAAACTGAAATGATGAGTATTCAATGGGTAGACTCACACATAAGCACTTGGGCGAGACGCCCAAGTGCCCGCGGACGAGACGTCCGCACTCCTCGCGCTCCAAGGAGTGCGGGCGTCTCGCCCGCGGCCATTGGGGCGTCCCGCCCCAATGGTCTTCGCAGCACTGAATATTCATCAGTTCGGGCAGGCCGATTCTCGCTCAGGGTGTGCAATGCCTGAGCTCCGACCTGCGACTCGCGACACCCGCTTCGACATTGCGGCATTAAACCGACTACGCACAATACTGAGCACGCGCCCCGCGATCGAAATCGAAGCTCCACACTTGAAGCGTGCCGCGGTGTTGATCGCGATCGTTCCCGACAAAAACGGCTGGAGCATTCTTTTCTCGCTCCGCTCGACCAACCTCGCGGCGCACAGCGGCCAGATAGCCTTTCCCGGCGGCGGCGTTGAGGCTGGCGAAACGCTTGAAGCAGCGGCAGTCCGTGAGGCACGCGAAGAAGTGGGCATCGCCACGGAGCGCGTCGAAGTCATCGGCCGCCTCGACGATCTCGTCACACACAGCGGTTTTCTTGTGGCTCCCTTTGTCGGCATCGTCGACCAACGTATCGACTACGTCCTGCAGGCCTCGGAGGTCGACGAGGTATTCGAAGTGCCGATCGAAGCGCTATTGACGCCCCAACAGCCGGAAGTTCGTTATGTCGCATTCCGCAACAAACGCTACCCGGCCTATTTCTATCGCTACGAACAACACGAGATCTGGGGATTGACGGGACGAATCCTGAAGCACTTTCTCGATTTCGTTTGGCGCGCGGTGTAGGCCCGCGCGACAGCTTCAACTACTTCTTCAGCAGCTTGTTCACGTAATCCGACAATTCTTTCCCCTCGGCGCCTGGATCGACGAAGGCTCCATTGACGATGTAGGTCGGCGTGGCGCGGACGTCGTTGGAGAAGCCGTTGCCGGCGCCGTTCAGGATCTCGTTCCGGAGCTCCGTCGAGGCAACTTCGGCGTCGTACTTTTTCATGTCGAGATCGTGGTCCGAGGCGAAACCGCGGGTGAACTCGTCGATGGTGAATGCGGAGAGCTTGTCCTGGTTCTCGTAGACCTGCTCCTTGTATTTCCAGAAGAGCTCGGGCTTCTGATGCCAGATCGCGCGGCCGGCCACCGCCGCTGACAACGCCCAGGTGTGGATGGTGACGAGCGGCGTGTCGTAACGGATATAGCGGACCTTGTCGGGATGTGCGGCCAGGATCGGCTTGAGGTAACCCGACGCGTGCTTGCACGACGGGCATTCGAAGTCGGAGAACTCGATCACCGTCACTTCAGGTTTCGCGGCGCCGGTTGTGGGGGACATGCCGAGGAAGGGCTCGAAGCCTTTGACGCGCGAGGTGCGGAAGTCGGCGCTCATCGGGACGAAATGCCCGATGAACATTACGGAGCCGGACGGATGAATTTCGCCTTCGAGCGGCAACTTGCCGCCGCCGTCGACCGGCTGCGAGACTCTGACCGGAAAGAGCCCTTCACGCGTTTTGGTGCGATCGACCACCGGCTCGAAGACCGCCTTCATGTACTGGAGCGTGAACGCTTTCAAACGCTCTTCCGGCGTCCCTTCGGTGTCATCGAGAAACCAGGGCGTGCCCATGTAGAAGCCGCCTTCGTTCGAGATGGCCGCGACCCACTGGCCGCTGCACGCGGAGCGTTCGCTTTCCACGCGGATCACGGCGCCGATCATGTTGTCGGGGAGCTTGTGGGTGAGGGCCACGCGCGATTCCGTCGCCTTCTCGGCGCAGACGGGAATGGCCTCTTTGATCAGCTTGTCGGCGCGCGCGCCGAGTGATGGCGCCGGTTTCTCGGCCGGTGCCTTGGTTTTTTCAGGCTCGTCGGCCGCGAAGGTGGCCGAGGTCAGAGACAACACGAGGAGCGCAAAGGCAAGTCGTTTCATGCAGTCGCGAAACGGAGGAGGCGGTGGGGTGATTCCTGCGGTCACGTGGTCGCGGGGTTTTCGGTGTGGGTTGCTGAGTTGCTGGGTTGCTTGGTTGCTCGGTAGGACGAGGAGCGGCCGGCTGTACACCCAGCAACTCTGCAACCCAGCAACTCAGCAACCGCTCACCGCGCGACCCCGCAAACCCCGCGACCGCGCGACCGCAATAAACGGCACATCCTTCGCAGTTGAGACGCGTTCATGACTGTCGTTCCGGAAGAAACGTTGCGCACGTTTGCCGTCTCGCGGCGTGGGCACGCCATGCCTGCCTCGCCGATCCGGAAGCTTGCGCCGCTGGCCGAACTGGCGAAATCGCGCGGCACGAAGGTCTATCACCTCAACATCGGCCAGCCCGACATCGAGACGCCGGCCTGCATGATGGAGCGCCTCAAACAGATCGAAGACAAGGTCCTCGAATACTCGCCATCGACCGGCACTCCCGCCTTCCTCAACTCGCTTCGCCACTACTACCAGCGCAGCCTCGGCATCCCGATCGATACGCGCCAGATCCTGGCCACGACCGGCGGCAGTGAGGCCATTCTCTTCGCCTTCCTGGCCTGCGCCAACGAAGGCGACGACGTCCTCGTGGTCGAGCCCTTCTACGCGAACTACCGCGCCTTCACGACGATGGCCGGCCTGAACATCGTGCCGGTAACGAGCCGAGGCCGGGATGGATTTCATCTGCCGTCGCGGGAAATGTTCGAGCGCGCGCTGACGCCGCGGACCCGCATCGTCATCCTCTGCAATCCGAACAACCCCACCGGCACCGTGTATGGAAAAGACGAGCTGGAGATGCTGGCCGGTTTCTGCCGCGATCACGGCCTCTTCCTCATCTCCGACGAGGTCTATCGCGAGTTTGTCTACGACGGACGCAAAGCGATCAGCGCTCTGGAGCTGCACGACGCTAACGAGTTTGTCGTCGTCGTCGACTCGCTCTCCAAACGCTACAGCGCCTGCGGCATCCGCCTCGGCGCGCTCGTCACGCGTAATCCCGAGGTGTATGACGCGTGTCTGAGGATGGCGCAGGGGAGATTGTCGCCCCCCGGACTGGCGCAGTTCATCGCCGTCGGTGCACAAAGTTTGGGCGACGACTACACGCGAGGCATCGTCGATGAGTACCAACGCCGCCGCGATGTGCTCTACAGTGGATTGCACTCGATCCCGGGCGTCGAGCTGGAGAAGCCGGAAGGTGCGTTCTACTGCGTGCCGCGGCTGCCGGTCGATGACGCTGAGGATTTCGCGGTGTGGCTGCTGACCGATTTCGAGCACGAGGGCGGCACGGTCATGGTCTCCCCAGCGCGTGGCTTCTATGCCTCGGATCTCGGCAAGCGCGAGATCCGGATCGCGTATGTGCTCAATCAGGACGATCTGCGAACGTCAGTCGAGCTGCTGCGAACCGCGCTGACGCAGTACAAGTCTTGATCTGCAATTTACGCAGATGAGTCGCTCTCAAAGGCGACGCGCCCCGCCCACTTCTCCGCCGGCAGCTCCAGCTTCTTGCTGAACAATCGCTTGATTAGCTTCAGCACGCCGGTGCGCCAGAGGATGTAGCCCGGGTATCCGGTGATCACCGAAAACTCGCCGTGCTTGAGGTGCCGTATGCCCTGCTGGATCAGCCACGGCATGCGCGCAAAGAGGATGAGGATCCCATGCGACGGCTGCGGCTCGTTGTAGGCGCGGACGCGTTGCAGCCAGCGGTCGAACGTCTTGCGCGACGGCTTCCAGACCATGAGGATGTAGAGCAGCACATTCGCCCACGTCGGCCGCAGCGCCGTGTAGTTCTCGTTGATCTGCTCGACGTCGAATCCCTCGGCGATCATCTGCTGTTCCAGAGTCGTATTCGGGATGACGCGCAGCGAGAAGATGTTCAGCGTGAACGGCCGCGCCAGTCGATACACCAGCTCCAGCGTGTCGATCACGTCCTGCCGCGTTTCCACAGGATTGTCCACGATGATGTCGTACGACGGATTGATCTGATACGGCGCGAACTCCGCCAGCACCGCCGCGGCCTGTTCGATGCGGACGATCGGCGTCGGTCGCTTGTAGAACTTCAGGATCCGCTCGCTGCCGCTCTGCACTCCCATGCGGATGCGGTTCATCCCCGCCCACGTCAGGATCTCGACCTTGTCGCGCTGCACGTACGTCGGGATGATCCCGTAGATGCAGAACTCGATGCCGACTTCCTTGCGCCAGCGCGTTGCGAACTCGGTCAGCTCGCGCAGAGAAATCGCCAGGAAGCTGTCGTCGTAGAAAAGAACGGTCTTGAGATACGGATGAACCTTCAGCGCCGCCTGCACCTCGCCGATGATGTAGTCAACGCCGCTGTGGCGGATCTTGCGATACTCCGGATCGTTGGCGATGAAGACGGTGTTGCCGCAATAGGTGCAGTGCAGCGGACAGCCGATCGACCAGACCGCCGGATAGGCGAGGCCGTTGTTGGCGAGATAGTCGCCCCGCGTGACAGGACGGAATCCCTTTTCCGGCTCGTAAATCCCCTCATCGCCGCCGTACTTCGGATACGGCATCGAGGCGAGCTCCGCCGACGACATCAGCGGCCGGAACGGATTGCGCTTGATCTCGCCTGTTGTCCGGTCCTTGAACCAGAAGCTGCTGACCTTCTGAAAGTCGCTGCCGTTCTCGAAGTGATAGAGCCATTCAGCGAAGGCCAACTCTCCCTCACCGGTACAAATCGCGTCCACATCCGCCTTGATCGCATCCTCGGGATAAATAATCGGATGGATCCCGCCCCACATCGTGTAGGCCTTCGGATTGATTGCGCGCACGCGCGTGGCCAGCTCTTTGGTGAGATCGGAGTACCCGGTCATCGACGAGAACGCGACGATGTCCGCCTGCGCCAGCTCCTGCGCAATCTCTTCGACCTCTTTCGCGCCGAAGGCACGCCCCTCGCCGACCTTCCGCACGAACGACTTCCACATCGACCGATACCGCTGCGTCCCGACGTAGAACGTCCGCGTGTCCGGATTGATCTTCTCCGCATACGCCGCAAACTTCCGGAACCCAGTCGCGGTGATGCCGTCCTCAAGCGATACGAGATGGATTTTCATCAGGTTACGTGGCGAGGAAGCGTAGCAGGGGATGGGGTTATTCCGATTACCGCCGGCCCAACCGCTGTCATCCTGAGCCGCCGAAGGACACGCAGTGCCGGAGGACGGTCGAAGGACCCCCCGCGCTTTTGCAGAGGTCGGGCGGTGGCAAACAAACCAAGCAGATGGCGCGGGGGGTCCTTCGACGTCCTCCGGCACTGCGTGTCCTTCGGCGGTCTCAGGATGACAGCGGTATTTGGCGCCGTCTGCAAGCCGGCGACACCTGCGATGGAAGATTCTTCCTGCGATAATCTTGTGGGCAGGCAAATCATGAAAATCAAACGCACACCAACCCGACTTGAGAAAAAGGCCAAGCGTGGCCATCGCGGTTACCCCGTCGCCACGATTGCGTTCTATGGGCCGGATGCTTCGCGCGCTTCGAAGGTTGTCGTCGGGATTGTTCGCTCCGAGGATGTTGAGCCCACGGAGATGAAGAAGTGGTTCTCCAATAGTGGCGATGTTCGGGCCGACGCAGCAATTGGCGATGAGGTCATTGAATTCATCGAAGAGCAGGGTGGAAAGTCGGTTGTGCTGAGCCCGGGAATCATCGGTTGCCCGCACGAGGAAGGGATTGACTATCCCGACGGCGAAGTCTGCCCGCAGTGTCCCTACTGGGCGAGCCGCGATCGGTGGAGCGGCGAGGATCTTCCGGTTCAGTAGCGGATGAGACGGAGGAGCTTATGAGCACTTCGGAAGCGAATAAGGAAATCGTCAGGCGCTATGTCGACGCCTTCAATCGCGGCGACTTCGCGGCGTTGCGCGAGATCTTTGCTCGGAACGCGGTTGTGCAGGGAGTGCTCGGATGGGGTGGGCTGGATGTCGTCGAGCCGATCTGGCGGGAGCTTCATTCGGCGTTCGGAGTCGAAATGACGATCGATGCGCTCGCGGCGGAAGGGGACACCGTCGCCGCGCGCTACACGGAGCGGGGAACGTTTGTGGCGCCGTTTCGTGGCAACGCGCCGACTGGGAAGTCGTTCGAGATTGTGGCGATGGAATGGTTCGAGATCCGCGATGGAAGGATCGCGCGACGCTGGGGCGCTCGCGATCATGCGTCCCAGGCGCGGCAGATGGGGATGCCGCTCGGGTAGGTTTTTGTCATTCCGAACCGGCGGAGCGCAGCGGAGGACGGAGAGGAATCCCCCGCGATGAACGAGTGTCGCTGCGTAGTCAGGGGATTCCTCTCCGTGCTTCGCCGGGTCGGAATGACAAATCGCTACGGCATGCTCACGATGGGCGCAGTCGGATTCCGGTGCGGCGGCAGCATCGTCTGGATCAGCAACGCGGCCACGACTCCGACGACGCATCCGACAACGTTCCACCATAGATAGGCCGTGTTCGTGAAGCTGGCGCAGAGTCCGACTGCGATCTGGCCGACGATGGCGCCGGAGACTGCGGCTACATCACCTACCTTGTTGAAGAAGAACGCAAGGACGAAGACGCCGAGGATGGTGCCGTAGAAGAAGGAGCCGAAGCGGTTCACGGCTTCGATGAGAGAGCCGACGTGCGACGCGAATTCGCCGACGCCGATCGAGACCAGGCCCCAGAAAACTGTCAGCATCTTCGACATCCTCACGCAGTCGCGGTCGTTGGCGTCGCTCGAGATGAAGCGGCGGTAGACATCGACGACGCTCGTCGATGTCAGCGCGTTGAGCCCCGAGGCGGTGGCGGACATTGCGGCGCAAAAGATCGCCGCGAGGAGCAGCCCGACCACGCCGGCCGGGAAGTAGCCGATGACGAAGCTGAGGAAGACGTAGTTCGTGTCGTTCGTGTCGGCGATCGGATCGGCTTTGGCGATGAGATCCGCTGCGGCTTTGTGCGTGTCCGCGTCGGTGGTCTGCAGGGCGCGGACGCGCGTGGCGACAGCGTCGGCGCGGGCTCCGTCACCGGCGTGCATGGCCGCGAGCATCTCGCGCATGCCGGCGCGCTTTGCTTCGAACGTCGCGGCGTGGGTCTGCTCCAGCTCAGCGTACTGGACGGCATAACGCGTCGTCACGACTTTGTTTCTCGCCGCGCTGTTGAAGAAGAGCGGCGGCGCGGTGAACTGGAAAAAGACGAAGACCATCGCTCCGACGAAGAGGATGAAGAACTGCATCGGCACTTTGATCATGCCGTTGATCAGAAGGCCGAGGCGGCTCTGCTGGACTGTTTCGCCAGTCAGGTAGCGCTGCACCTGCGACTGATCGCAGCCAAAGTACGAGAGCATCAGCAGCGTTCCGCCGATGATCCCCGACCAGAAGTTGTAGGGCGTCTTCAGATTGAACGAGAAGTCGATGGCGTTGAGCCGTCCCATCCGGCCGGCGACGTGAAGCGCGTCGACGAGGCTGATGTCCGAGGGCAACGAGTGGATGGCGATCGTCAGTGCGACGGCCATTCCCGCCAGCGCGATGAGGAGTTGGTGTACGTGCGTGCGGCTGACCGCTTTCGTGCCGCCGACGGTGATGGCGATGACGAGCAGGCCGATGCCGATGTTGGTGATGTGAATGTTCCAGCCGAGGAGCAGCGAGACGATGACGGCGGGCGCGTAGACCGTGAGACCCGTGGAGACGCCGCGCTGCGCCAGGAACAGCGACGCCGTCACGACGCGTGTTTTCGGTCCGAAGCGTCCCTCCAGATACTCGTACGCGGTGTAGACCTTCATGTGGTGATAGATCGGTACGGCCACGATTGCTAGCAACACCATCGCGATGGGGAGGCCGAGGTAGAACTGCACGAAGCGCATGCCATCGGCGTAGGCTTGGCCGGGCGTTGATAAGAACGTGATGGCGCTGGCTTGCGTGGCCATGATCGAGAGCGCGATCGTCGGCCATTGAAGCTGGCGGCCGGCGAGCAGGTAGCCGTCGAGATTCTTCTTGTGGCGTCCCTTCCAGACGCCGTACGAGACGATCGTCACGAGCGTCCCGATCAACACGACCCAGTCGATCGGCCTCATGAAAATGCTTTCGTAAACGCGTAGAAGAGAGCGATCAGGATGGCGAGCTCCGTCAGCACGGCACCGTACAGCAGCGGCCAGCGGGGCTCGTGAGGAAGCGAGTCCCGCGTTGCTCCTGGCACCCCATCCCGCCCGTCGCTCATTTCGCCGAAACGAGATTCACGAACATCTTGTACGCGCCCGGAACGCCGGCCGGAAGCTGACGGAACCAGGCGTAGCCGGTGTAGATGAACGTGCCTTTGCCGTAGTGCGCGTAGAGTTCGCCGCCTTCTTTTTCCGGCTCGCCGGGATCGTTGCTGGCCAGGACGGTTTGATACTGCGGGTCCCAATCCTTTGTGAAGTAGACGCCGCGCTCCTGAACCCAGTTGTTGAAATCGGCAGCGGTGATCTTGTTCGGGATGTTGAGCAGAGGCGAGTCGGGATGGACGAAGCGAACCGGCGCTTCTTCCACCGTCACGCGCTCGCTCGTCACTTTGAACGGATACGGTCCCGGAACATCGACGAGGAGCGGCTGCGGATTGGTGCTGTTGTACTGGACGACGAGCGTGCCGCCGTTCTTGACGTACTCCATCAGCTTCGGATGGGCGAGGCGCATGCGCGGCCGGGCGTTGTAGGCGCGCACGCCGGTGACGATAGCGTCGTATTTGGCGAAGTCGCCGCGATCGAGGTCATCGTCGGTCAGCAGCGTGACGTCGTAGCCGACCTGCCGCAGTGCGGAGGGCACGTCATCACCGGCGCCCATGATGTAGCCGACCTTCTCGCCGCGTTTCTTGATGTCGACGCGCACGAGTTTGGCGACCGCGTCGCCGAAGATGCGCTGCGCGGGGATGTGCGGATACTCGATGTTGGTCAGACCGACATCAATCTTCTTTCCATCCGTCGTCTCGGCCTCGGCGGCCATGTACATCGTCATCTCCGCTTTCGTCGGCGTGACCATGAACGTGGCGTGTCCTTCTTCGCCCTTCTTGGTGAAGGTGACGGTTGTCGAGACGGGATCGGAGCTCCAGTCCTGCGTGGCCCCCGCGGGCGCGGCCGTTCCGCCTGCGAATTTCACGAACTTGAGGCGCACGCTGACGGGGCCGGTCGCGCCAAAGTTGCGGAGCCAGACGGTGACGGGCTTCGGCTTGGTATCGGGAAAGACATACACGCCCGCCCCCAGATTCGCCGTCACCTCGGGGACCACATCAACATTCCGCGTCCGCTCGCCCTGCACCGCGTCCGTCCATCGATAGACGGCCGGCGCCTCGAGGATGATCGTGTGCATGGCGTTGTCCGTCAGCGTGACGATGATCGGAATCGCCGGCGGGTTCTCAGGGACGCCGATCGAGCGCTGATCGTCGACGACGTACGTTCCTTTGAGCGGCGGCTTCTGCAGCCAGTACGGCTGCGACATCGCGAAATCGGGCGGGAGTTTGACGTTGATGTCCGTCTTGACCTGCACGTTGTTCGTGAGCGGCGTGTTCATCGCCTTGCTCGGATCGGCGTAGCGCGACGCCACCATTGACAACGTGAACGGATAGTCCGAGCGATTGATGACGCTGACGCTGACCGGGATCGATCCGCCTGCGGTGACCGATGAATCGCCGGCCGCAACGTCGATCGACAGGCCCGCGCACGCCTTGATCGCGTTCTGCAAATCGCGCAGTTTCACCGCGGGCCACGGATGCTGCCCCCACGTTCCGCTGGCGCCGAGTTGATCGAGACGGTCGTACGCCTGCAGGAGGAGCGGGATGGTCTTCGATGGAGCCTTCGGATCGAACGTATCGGAAGCCTGCTGCAGAATCTTGCCGATCGCCTCGCCGCCGGGATAGCGCGACCATGAGGTATCGATCCCTTCGAAGATGTCGTTGGCCGCCGGGTCGCCAGCGAGCTGGTCGAAGTAGTTCGGCGATGTTCCGCGTCGCTCCGCGGCGCCGAAGCCCTGGCTCTTGTGCATGCTGCGGCTTTCCGCGGCGATCTCGGTGTAGGAGCGGCCGAGGAGCGGATTGAACGTGCCGACGTCGAGCTTGAGCGACTTGGCGATCGACGGATCGTCGGGCTTGATCGGCTGGAAGTTGAAGTGGTTCCAGAAAAGGCGCCGCGGTTGCCAGACGCCCACGTACTTGAGCTGCTCAGGAAACTTGGTCGGATCGCCAGCCTGCGCAAAGGCCTCGACAGCGAGAATCGCGGAGGCCGTGTGATGTCCGTGGCCGCCCTCGCCCGTGGTCGGGAAGCGGGTGATGATCACGTCGGGCTGGAAGCGGCGGATGTTCCAGACGACGTCGGCGAGGATGAGGTCATGTCCCCAGATCTCCAGCGTCTCGGTCGGATTCTTGGAGTAGCCGAAGTCGACGGCGCGCGTGAAGAACTGCTCGCTGCCATCGGTGCGCCGCGCGGCCAGCAACTCCTGCGTGCGAATCACGCCGAGGAGCTCGCCTTTCTCATCGCCGAGAAGGTTCTGGCCGCCGTCACCGCGGGTCATGGCCAGATAGCCGGTGCGATAGAGCCGCTCGTTGCCGAGATAGGCGATGAGCGCGGTGTTCTCATCGTCGGGATGCGCAGCGACATAGAGCGCGCTGCCAACGACGGTGAGTTTGCGAAGCGCGAGCTGGATCTGCGCGGCATCGAGCGGCTTCTGCGCGAGGAGCGAAGCGGGAACGACGATGAGGGTGGCGACGAGAGCAATCGTTCTGCGAAGCATGGGGGCGAATGGTAATGGGTTCGCCGGTAGAATCGTGTTTCGGTGTTGTCACGCGAAGCCGCGAAGACGCGAAGGAAACGGAATCTTCGCGGCCTTCGCGTGAGCCGCCTGGCTATACAATCTCTATTGGAAATGCCGAAAAAAGTCTCTGCCTCCCGCGCCGTCCTGCCTCGCAAGCGGGCGTATGAGCTCGACGACCTGTTCGAATCGGTGTCGTCCGAGGCGGCTGCGTTCGTCGCGCGCAATCCGGTGTTGAGAGCGAAGCTGGCGCGCGCGGCAGAAAGATTGGGGGAGACATTTCCAGGGCGAGCTCTTCATCTCCGGCGCTACGAGGATCCCGATAGCGGAGAGCATGACCTGTTCGCCGAAATCGAGCGGACCGGCGACTGGCGCGGAGACTACGATCGATTGTGTGAATTCATCGATGCATGGATTCACGACCGTGAGGATCCGAAGGTCGAAGTCAACTTCGATTTTCATTTCCGCCGATGAGTTTCGACTGGAGTGATTTTCTCCCACTCGCCGAGGATTTGACGGCCGCAGGCCCGGATGCAAATCGCGAGGCGTATCTTCGTACCGCCATCAGTCGCGCCTACTACGCGGCTTTTGGAGTGGGACGTCAGCGCGCACGTGGCGCGCGTCTGGCGACGCGACGAAGTGCGGCGGAGCATGGTGAGATCGCCGCCTTTTACACAAAGCAGTACGGAGAAACCGGCGAAAAGATTGCCATCACGTTGGGTCGTCTCAGAAACCGTCGCAACGCTGCCGACTACGATGATGACTTTGTAGATATCGAGGACATCTGTCTCTTATCGATCGAGGACGCGCGTGACCTCCTCCGCATCCTTGCCACACTCTGACCATTACGACATCGCCGTGATCGGCGCCGGAGCCGCCGGGCTGATGGCCGCGATCGGCGCCGGCCGCGCTGCCCGCGAGCGAGGCGTGTCGCTCCGCACCGTCGCCATCGACAGCGCGAAACGGATCGGCGCGAAGATCCTCATCTCTGGCGGCGGTCGATGCAACATCACGAATGAGGTGGTGACTGCGAAGGACTTCAACGGCATGCAGAACGGCATCGCCAAAGTTCTGCGCACGTTCGACGTCGCGCAGACCATCGCCTTTTTCGAAGACCTCGGCGTCCCGCTCAAACACGAGGAGACAGGCAAGATTTTTCCCATCAGCGACCGTGCCCGTGATGTCGTCGATGCGCTGGTCGCCGCGGCTGAAGATGTGGGAGTCGAGATCATGAGCGGAACGCCGGTGACTCTGCTCGAGCCCGGCTTCAGCATCAATCAATGGATACACGCAGACCGCGTCATCCTCGCCGCCGGCGGCCGCTCCGTCCCAAAAACCGGCAGCGACGGTTCCGGCTACGCCCTTGCCCGCGCCCTCGGCCACACAGTCACGAGCACGTTCCCCGCGCTGGTGCCTTTGATCGTCGAACATGGCCACTGGATCACCGCGATCAGCGGCACAAGCGTCGATGCCGAGCTCTCCGTGAAATCGCCGACCGGCCGCGTGTTGCACCGCCACCGCGGATCGATGCTCTTCACGCACTTCGGCCTCAGCGGTCCGGCCGTGCTCGACATCAGCCGCCACTGGATCGCCAGCCAGCCCGCCACGCTGGCCGCGAACTTCCTCCCCGGCGAGACATTCGACTCACTCGAAGCCGCGCTCATCGACGCCGGACGCCGCAATCCACGCGCAACGGTCTTCAGCGTCCTTCGCGGACGCCTCCCCGAGCGTCTCATCGCTCAACTCGCCCCCGACACCCCCCTCGGCCGCATGACCAAAGACGATCGCCGCCGCATCGTCCGCGATGTCGTCGATCACACGCTCCCCGTCATCCGCGACCGCGGCTTCGACTACGCCGAGGTCACCGCCGGCGGCGTTCCACTGGAAGAGATCGACCTGTCCACAATGGAATCGCGCCTCTGCAAGAACCTCTACCTCTGCGGCGAAATCCTCGACGTCGACGGCCGCATCGGCGGCTTCAACTTCCAATGGGCCTGGGCAAGCGGGCGGGCGGCAGGGAGGGGGGCGGCGCCAGAGAGGCGTGAGGGCACCTTGAGCTAGGCCGCACGGAAGAACTCGACGGCGATGAAAGGCCGGTAGGACTCATTCGTATTTGTGTGGGTCGCATCGCCCAGTTTTGCGGCCACGCCCATCGCCGGATTCGCATTCTGATCAAAGGCGACTTGATAAGGTTGGTGGGATAGACCCGATCGAACTCGCGAAGCGAGGTCGTCGGGCAAGGCGGCTAGAAAACCGTGGTATGTCTCGGGTGTGAAGTCAAACGTGATCATGAATTCGAGGCCATCCTCACCATAAATACCGGTGGCTGCGTACAAGTCATCCGCGACCTTGGCCACGAAGCCAATTGGAAGTGACTCGAACATGTAGATCACTTCGCGTTCACTCTGATGAATTCCAGTCTTTGCGACATGTAACCCGTAGTCGAGTCTGAACCCCAGCGGGAGGCCATGCGGCATTGCTGACTGCGTTCCGACGTAGAACAACAAGTGGTTCCATGTGTCTTGATCAGACAGCTCGTTCAACGGCGCTCGAAACACCGGCGTCAGCTTAGTGAGCTCAAAGATCACGATTTCATGGCCGTTACAGAGAGCGTACAGCGGCACGCGCACGTCTCGATGAATTGCGTAGCTGTATGCCTGCTCGACATTTCCGCCCGTATCGATGACCTCGTGCGGGGCCTTTGCATCCAGTATCCAGGCGTTCTCACCGCCGATCTGAAGCAGATAGTCTGGGATGATGTTGATTCCGTGTCGTTTTGTACCAATCTGTACAAACGGGTGTTCCAGGGGTCGGCTGCGAATGATGCGGTCAGGGCCTGCCGCGGTGTAACCAAGAGCGCGAAGCAAAGGCGTGATTAGTTCTTCACGTACCGAGTCCTCGCGGAAATCGCGGTCATCGAGAAGGCGGAAGTCGAAGTTGGCATAGAGATCTGGCATCGGCGGTCCGGCGTCCGATTCGGGGTTTCTTAGCCTTTGTTGGCCAAGCCAGCGGGTTCCACTCGACTCCTCGGAGTTCCCAGCTACCTGGTCGTAGTCGGTGCTGTTAGTACATCATTCGCATTGAACTCGAATATTGGATTTCGCGAGTCCGTGACGACCTGATTCCGGACAGTCACGTACTGATCTGCGATTTCCACATGTTTGACTACCGTTGCGTGAACCACATCCGCTACGCCGAACTCGAGATCGTGGATCATCTGAGCTGTCGTAACAGGCAAAATACTCTCGACAGGTATCGTTTTGCCGCTAAGCGGCCGATGGCCGGTCGAGGCAGCTACCCAGGCGCGCCAGGCCGGTAGTGCATCTGGCGTGAGATAGAACTTCACGGCGATCGGATCTTGAGCGCCTTTCAATGTCAATGACTCGTTATCGAGGCTAGCGCTACACTGTTGGCAACGCGGTGCGGACAAGTAGGCCTTTATGCGCATTATGTCGCTGAGCATCAGCGCCGCCGAACGTAGTGGCAGCTTTACGCGGGGCAAGGCCGAGCCCGCCGAGGACCGCACTGCCACTTCCGGGTCGCCGTCCGGCACAAATACAGATTGTGCGAAATGACGGAGCATCTCGGCGGCACGGCGCAAGGGTTCGCCTCCGACTTCCGGACGAGAGAACCCGACTACGGCAGACGGTGCGCGCAAGCCCGAGGCACAGTGATCGAGCGCCACCTCCAGTTCGGTAAGGCTGCGCAGCATGGGCAGGTAGCGTCGAGCCGCCACCTGATTGTCGTCTTGAATTTGACGTCGTTCACTTTCTAGACGACGACTCTTCTGATCCGCCTGCTGCAGGCGCCATCCGGCTATGCCGAGCGTCACAATCGCAAGCGCCGACGCGATTCTCACGCTTAGTTCAGTCCAAACGTACGCTGGCTTCTTGGTGATGTCGTCCATGTCCATCTTAGTTGTTTTGTTGGCGAGAATCGCCATGACTGCGAATATTGCGTCAATCGACGAAGGCAGGCTTCCTGAGGCGAAGGAAGTTTGGCCAAACTACTCCTTATAAATCAAAAAGTGCGGTACCCCATCGGGGCCGATCCATCCCCGGTACATCCCCTCGCTATTGAACGGCATCGCGAAGTTGCCTTTGCGGTCGAGGATGATGGCGCCGCCGTCGCCTTTTACGGCTTCGAGTTTCTTGTGGATTACTTCGTTGCCGGCCTGTTCGACGGTCATTCCTTTGTATTGATAGAGCGCGGCGATGTCGTGGGCGACGGTCCAGCGGATGAAGAACTCGCCGGTGCCGGTGCAGGAGACGGCGACGGAGTCGTTGTCGGCGTAGGTGCCGGCGCCGATGATCGGGGAGTCGCCGACGCGGCCGTATTGTTTGTTTGTCGTCCCGCCGGTCGATGTGCCCGCGGCCAGGTTGCCCTCGGCGTCGAGCGCGACTGCGCCGACCGTGCCGTGGCGGGTTTCATCATCGGACTTGATCGAGGCGTGCGGATTCGCCAACCGCTGTTGCTCTTTGACCAGTTCCTCCTGCAAACCTTTCCAGCGCCGCTCGGTCCAGAAGTACGACGGATCGACGATCTCCAGTCCCATCTTCGTGGCGAACAGCTCTGCGCCGCGGCCGACCATCATCACGTGCGGCGACTTTTCCATCACGGCGCGGGCCGCAGTGATCGGATTGCGGATGATCGTCACGCCGGCGACGGAGCCCGCTTTCTTCGTCTTCCCTTCCATGATCGAGGAGTCGAGCTCGTTCTTTCCGTCGTGTGTAAACACCGCGCCTTTGCCGGCGTTGAAGAGTGGCGAATCTTCGAGGATGCGGATGCTGGCTTCGACCGCATCGACGCTCGTGCCGCCTTTCATCAACACCGCCTGGCCCGTGCGCAGCGCCTGTTCCAGCGTCTCGCGATACTGTTTTTCCATCTCCGCGGTCATACTGCCGCGCGTGATCGTTCCCGCGCCGCCGTGCATCACCAGCATGATGTGCGGCAGCGTTTTCTCCTGGGCGTTTGCGGCGAACGAGATGAGCAGCGCGAGCAGAATGGCGATTCGTTTCATGAGGGGCATTTTTGCATGATCCGCCGGCTCGCGTTTGTCTCGCTCCTCTTCGCCTCGGCCATCCGCGCGCAGGCGCCGAACGAATCGTGGCGGACGATCACTACGGCGCACTTTCGTGTTCACTATCCTGCGCAATACGAAGCGTGGGCGACGCGCGCGGCATCGCGGCTCGAGTCGGTGCGCGCGGCCGTGGTATCCGAGGTGGGGTTTGCGCCGGAGACGGTAACGGATGTTATCGTCGGGAATCCGGTCGCCGACGCCAACGGCAGCACCATTCCGCTGCTCGATACGCCCCGGATCGAGCTGTACGCCGAGGCGCCGGAGCCGGAGATGGTGATCGGCGAGTACTCGGACTGGATCGACCTGTTGACCGTGCATGAGACCGCGCATCTCGTTCATCTGCTGCGGCCATCGCGCAATCCATTCGAGCGGGCCATGGCGCACTTGCTTCCGCTCAATCCGATCACGCTTCACGCGCCGCGATGGGTGCTGGAGGGATACGCCACGGTGATCGAAGGCCGCATCACCGGCAGCGGACGTCCCTCGGGCGCGATGCGCGCGGCGGTGCTGCGGACATGGGCGATGAACGGCCAGCTCCCGACGTACTCGCAACTCAACTCCGACTCTCGCTTCCTCGGCGGATCGATGGCTTACCTCGCCGGATCGGCGTTTCTCGAATGGCTCGTCCAGCGAAGCGGGCCGGATTCGCTGCGCCATCTCTGGGCGCGGATGACCGCGCGGCAACGCCGCAGCTTCGACAGCGCGTTCACCGGCGTGTTCGGCGAATCGCCGGCGCGGCTGTACGGCCGTTTCTCCGCCGAGTTGTCGGAGAACGCGATGACGCTGGCGCGCGGTGGCGGCTGGCGGGAAGGGGAGTTGTGGCAGGAGACGTCGCGCGGCAGCGGCGATCCGGCGGTATCTCCCGACGGAACGAAGCTGGCCATGGTGCTGCGCGATGAGAAGGGCATCGCGCAGCTAGTCGTTTACTCGACCGGAGCGAATGAAGAAGACGCGAAGACGGAGAAACGAATCGCCGAAATGCTGCAGCGCGATCCCGAGGATGTCGCGCCGGTCCGCGCGAAACCGTTGCCGCGCAAGCCGAAGGATTCGTATCAGCCTTTCGATGGTGGCGGCTTAGCGAACCCGCGCTGGACGCGCGACGGCGCGGCGATCATCTACACGCACAAACAGCCCGATCGCGACGGGTTTCTGCATCACGATCTCTTCCGATGGACGCCGGCGACCGGCCGCAACGAGCGGCTCACGCATCTCGCCGATGTCAAAGACGCCGATCCGATTGACACAACGCACGCAATCGCGGTTCGGAACCGATTCGGCGCGTCGCAGATCGTGGTCCTCGATTTGAACACGGGAGCGGTGACGCCGCGAACGGAGCCGTCGCTCGACGTCGTCTACTCGCATCCGCGCGCTGCGGCCGATGGCCGCATCGCCTGGGCCGAGCACGCGCGCGGCGAGTGGCACGTGGCGATCGATGGCAAGCCGCTGCCGGTAGCAGGCGCGTTCGCGCCGGAGTGGGGACGTGACGGGGCGCTGTTCGCCGCCGTCGCCGGCCGCGGTTTCATCGACATCGCGAAGTTCGAACCGATCGCGTCGGATCAACGTAGGTCGGTCTGGCTA
>JAXDGW010000044.1:0-46797 GCA_034664845.1 Thermoanaerobaculia bacterium
CCGCGACCAACCGACAACCGACAACGCGCGGAGCGCAATAATCCAACGCGCGAAGCGCAACCAACGGACAACCGACAACGCGCGGCCCGCCAGGGCCGCGCAATCATCACATTTCGATCTGCGCGCCCAACTCGATGATCTGATTCGTCGGCAGCGAGAAGTACTGTGCGGCGCTCGAAGAGTTGCGCATCATCCAGCCGAACATGCGCTCGCGCCAGATGGCCATGCCGGGGCGCTTCGTCGCTACGAGGGTTTCGCGGCCGAGGAAGTAGCTTGTCGTCATCGGGTTGAAGGAACCGATCTGCTTCGAGAGACGGCTCAGGTGCTCGGGAAGGTCGGGATCCTCCATGAAACCGAAGCGCAGGACGAGGCGGAAGACGCCTTCGCCGAGCTCTTTGAATTCGAAGCGCTCCTTGTCCTCGAGGTGCGGCGACTCCTCCACGCTCACGCTGAGGAGGATGACTCGCTGGTGCACGACCTTGTTGTGTTTGAGGTTGTGGAGCAACGTCGTTGGAACGCCGTCCGCCTGCCGCGAGAGGAAAATCGCGGTGCCGGGAACGCGGTGGATGCGGCTGCCGCGCAGGTCGCGGAGCAGATCGTCGGTCGATAATGTCGTTTCTTTGAGCCGCTCGGCGAGGATCTGCCGGCCGCGCGCCCACGTCGTCATCGCCGTGAAGATGATCGCGCCGATCGCGAGCGGGAACCAGCCGCCTTCTTCCACTTTGATGATGTTCGCGCCGAAGAAGGCCATGTCGATGATGAGGATCGGAATCGTCAGGCTGAGGACCGCGATGAGCGACCAGTTCCAGCGCTCGCGCTCCACGATGGCCAGGAGCGCGGTGGTGATACCCATCGTCGCGGTGACTGCCACACCGTACGCGGCAGCGAGTGCGGTCGACTCCTTGAACGCCAGGACCAGTCCGATCGCGGCAATCATCAGGAGCCAGTTCACAGAGGGGATGTAGATCTGGCCGATCTCGCGCTCCGAGGTGTGGCGGATCTGGATGCGTGGGACGTAGCCGAGCTGCACCGCCTGCCGCGTCAGCGAAAACGCGCCGGAGATGACGGCCTGCGATGCGATGACCGCGGCAACGGTGGCCAGAATCACCAGCGGGTACTTGGCCCAGTCCGGCGCCATGTGGAAAAAGGGATTCGGAACGGCCGATTTGTCGTGCAGGAGCAGCGCTCCCTGGCCGAAATAGTTCAGCAGAAGCGATGGGAAAACGACCACAAACCACGCCAGCCGGATCGGACGCGCGCCGAAATGGCCCATGTCGGCGTAGAGCGCCTCACCGCCCGTCACTGCAAGGAAAACAGCACCCAGGACGAGGAAGCCTTGCATTCGGTTGACGATGAAAAAATGAACAGCGTGCGTTGGAAGGATGGCCCAGAGCACGCGAGGATCGACGACGATCCAGCGGATGCCGAGGATCGAGATCACGGCGAACCAGACCATCATGACCGGTCCGAATAGCGCGCCAACCTTTGCCGTCCCGGCGCGCTGAACGACGAAGAGAATGATCAGCACGATGACGGTGATGATCTCGACATACGGTCCGAAAACAGGCGTAGCGACTTCGAGTCCTTCGATCGCGCTGAGCACGGAAATCGCCGGCGTGATCATGCCGTCGCCGTAGAGGAGGGCCGAGCCGAACAGGCCGAGGGCGATGAGGACGGCGCGGCGCGTCGATTGCGACTCGCGCGTGCGCGCCAGTGACATCAGCGCCAGGATGCCACCTTCGCCGCGGTTGTCGGCCCGCATGACGAAGACGAGGTACTTGAGCGAGATGACGATGATGAGCGACCAGCAGATGAGCGAGAGGATGCCGAGCACGTTGTCGGGAGTAGCCGCGACACCATGCTTGAGGTGAAAGCATTCGCGAAGCGCGTACAGCGGACTGGTGCCGATGTCGCCATAGACGACACCGAGCGCGCTCAGTGAGAGGATGACGAGATACCGTCCGCTGACCTTCCGTTCCGGGGAACCTTCCATCGGGCGGGCGAAGGTAACACAAGCGGGAGAAAGCGGGGCAGTCGCGACCGGAACAACACTTTTTAGGCATACCTATCGCCGCCTATGATACGGACATGCCGCTGATCGCCTTCGTGGATGAGTCGGGAACCGCTTCCCTGGCAGCCATGGACAACCGTGTTCCGGTTTTCGGCCTCGGATTTCTGATCTGCGATTCCGACAGGTATGCAAACGAGATCGTTCCTGCTGTGACGAAACTGAAGATCGATACCTTCGGTCACGACGCCGTCATTCTCCATGCGGCCGAAATGCGCAACCGCTCTGGCGATTTTTCGGTTCTCCTCAATCCGCAAAAGCGCGAGGCCTTCTTTGACGCGCTGAATGCGATCATCCTTGCTGCGCCATTCAGTCTGATCGCCATCGCCATACGAAAGCTGGAACACGCTCGTAGGTACGGGAGCCATGCAAAAGATCCGTATGAGCTTGCGCTCGAGTTTGGATTGGAACGGTTGGCGCCCTGTCTGGAGGACTTGAAACAGAACGCCCTGGTCCTTGTCGCAGAAAGCCGGAACAAACATGAGAACGAAGCACTGCGCTCAGCATTCGACCGGCTCATGAAACAGGGTTCGTCCTACCAGTCCTTCGGGCACCTTCAGATTGATCTCAAGTTTGCCCCGAAATCTGCGAACTCTGTGGGGCACCAGCTCGCCGACATCTGCATCAGCCCCATCGCAAAGTTTGCGGCAACGCAAGAGAAACACTTCCGTTTGAGATCGCCAGGAAGAAGATCCTCGATCGTCCGGGTTGGCAACACGGCCTGAAAATCTTCCCCTAGAAAACAAACGACCCGCCCGGTGTTCCGGTGCGGGTCGATGGCGTCGCGGAGCAGTCTCGGCGGCGGCTCGGGCGGAGAAGTCTCAGCCCTTGTTAACTTGATATTCGTACTACTGAAGTATTCACAAGGTCAAGAAATTTCGCCTGGCCCTCGCCGTGACCATACCCTCCCCACTGCCCAACCTTCGCGACATCTCCTGTGTTATATTGACCGACCCCGCCAGTCCCGCGGGACGCGCCATGATCGAGATCCAGATCGTTCCGAGCGACATCCGGCGTCGCGTGCGCTACGTCTTTTTTGACCGGCGCCGCGTCATCCTTGCTCTCATCGTTCTCTCGGTCGTCCTGGCCGGACTCCTCGGCTCCATGGCAGCGGCCCCGACCGTCATCCGCCGCGTCTATAAAGACAACTTCCTCAAGGCGATGCGCGACGAGCGCGACATCCAGCGCGAGCGGCTTCAGGAAAACGTCGTTCAGATGACGTCGGTGGAGAAGAGTCTTGAAGAGCAGCGCATCCGGGTCGAGAAGCTGATCACCGTCTACGGTCTCGATCGCAACCTCGGTACCGGCGGCTTCTCGCTGCCACTCCACATCAAGACCGATCCGAACGACCTCCACATCGATGAGGCTCGCCACCGCGAGGTCGCCCTCCGCACAGCCATGCGCCGCCTTCAGGATCAGCTCGAGCTCCTGGCGAATTACGAGACTGCGAACGCCGATCTTGTCCGCCACACGCCGTCGATTCTTCCGCTGCCTGCCGATCAGTTCGTCCTCACCTCGCCGTTCGGCATGCGCATCTCGCCTTTCACGCGGGCTTCGGATTTTCACAAGGGACTCGATCTTTCCGCGCCGACCGGCACGCCGATCTACTCGACTGCTGATGGCGTTGTAAGCTTCGCCGGCCGCTATCCGCTGCGCGATAGCGTGGCTTGGTGGCGCTTCGGCAATGTCGTCGTCGTCAATCACTCCGACCGCTTCATCACCATCTACGGGCACTGCGACACGGTCAAGGTTCGCGCGGGACAGAAGATCCGGCAGGGCGAGGTTGTGGCCACCGTCGGGTCGACCGGCTGGAGCACGAACTCGCACCTCCACTACGAGGTCCGCAGCGATTTCGAGCAGCCCGGCGCGTACGTCCCGATCGATCCGCGCATTTACATCCTCAACTATCAGTGGCCTAATGAAGCCTCTCTGTTGATGAAGGCTCGTACGAGCAAGGATTACAAGGATTTCGATCCGCTTCCCACGGCGTTTCTCGGGCGCAGGAGGGTGTGAGATGAGCAGCAACGCCGCCGACCAGGCGAACTTTCCGACGATGATCATCCCGCGCGGCACGGAGATCCGTGTCAATCAAAGCGGGCAACTCTCGATCAAAACCCCAGGCAACCTCGTCATCCAGAACTCCGGCACGTACTCGGAGATCGAGTCGACCAACGGCTCGATCCGCATCGAAGAGAACGTGACGGTCGAAGCGGTGAGCATCAAGGCAGGGCAGGCGTGCTTCATCCAGGGGACGCTCACTGCGTGGAAGGTTCACGCAAAGCGCATCACCCTCGAGGAACGCGCCCGCGCTTTCATCATGCTGCAGGAGTCCGAGCACCTCGACATGGCGAAGAACGCCCGCCTCGTCGGCAATTTCGCCAACGAGAAGGAGCTCTTCTTCATGATGGGGAAGTTCAGCCCGCAACTGAAAGAGCTTCCCGGCTCGGTCGACATGTCAACGCCGGCCACGCTCGAAGGACGCGTACCTGCGGCCTGGATCTCGTCCGCATCGCAGCCCGGTACGACGCCGACGCCACCTCCGCGCGAAGAGAACGGTGACCGTCTCCGCGTCGCGCAGTCGTTGCTTGAACGGGAGATCGGACGCACCGATCTTGCCGCCCCCGAGGCCGAGGCGCTACGCGAAGTGCTGTATGCACTGCGCGAACGAAACGTCACGCGCGTCGGCGGCATCTACCGCGGCGCATTCGCGGAGTTGAAGACGCAAAGCGAGGGCGTGCGGCAGGCGTACGAGCAGTTGGATAGCTACTTCGGAACGCGGTAATTGCGCGGCCCTGGCGGGCCGCGCGTTGTCAGTTGTCGGTTAGTTGCGCTTCGCGCGTGTGCTTGTGACTGTAGGGATGGGACCGAGCCGCGACCTGCGTCCGTCGATTGACGTGACGTTTGGCGCCGAAACCTGTCGCCCGCTGAAGCGGGCTCCGGATCTACGCTGGCGCTTCGTGCACCCCCGGCTGAAGCCGGGGGCTACGGATCTCGCGCCGTATCCGCGGGTTTGCGGGGAAATCGCTCGGATTCCAATACCGAATCGTTGTCTAACATCCCGAGGTCCCGCCGCCGAATCGTCGATCCGAGATCCGCGAGGTGATCTCGACAGCGAATCGTCGATCCGAGATCCGCGAGGTTGATCTCGCCAGCGAATCGTTGATCCGAGATCCGCGAGGTTGATCTCGCCAGCGAATCGTTGATCCGAGATTCGCGAGGGTACTCCCGCTCCCGAATTTGACAGCTTAAGATCCGTAGCCCCCGGCTTCAGCCGGGGGTTTTTCGATGAGCGCGACGGCGAGAAAACCCTCCGAATTCGGCGGGCCGAGGCTCCCGTTGTCTTCGGAGGCGATCGCCCTGATGCGGATTGTGATCTCCGCTCAACGCGCGAAGCGCAACCAACCGACAACCGACAACGCGGCGCCCACAGGGCGCCGCAGTATCATCCCCACTTGCTCCCCCTCGCCGATCACAATCCTCGACGGACGACGCCGGTCGTCAACATCATCCTCATCGTCATCAACGTGTTGATGTTTTTCTGGGAGCTTTCCCTCGGGCCTCAGATCGAGCCGGTGCTTTCGAATGTGGCGTTCGTTCCGGCGCGGTTCTGGTACCTGCCGGGCGCGCTGCTTCCGAACATCATTACGATGTTCGTGTCGATGTTCCTTCACGGCGGCTGGCTCCACCTCGGCGGGAACATGCTTTACCTCTGGGTCTTTGGCGATAACGTCGAAGACCGGCTCGGGCACGTCAAGTACTTCTTCTTCTACATCGCCTGCGGGCTCATCGCCACGCTGGCGCACGCGGCGATGAATCCGGCTTCACGTGTGCCATCGATCGGCGCATCGGGTGCGATTGCGGGAGTGCTCGGTGCCTACATTGTGCTCTTCCCGAAGCAACGGGTGACGACGCTGATTCCGATCTTCATCTTCATCACCGTTCGCGAGATCCCCGCCGTGTTCCTCCTCGGCTTCTGGATCGTCATGCAGCTCTTTTTCGGCGCGGTGTCGATGAATGGCGATCTGCAGAGTGCGGGCGGCGTCGCCTACTTCGCGCACATCGGCGGCTTCGTCGCGGGGATGGTCCTGATCATCCTCCTTGGCGGATTGCGACGCGCGCCTCCGCCGCGGCCGCCCGTGTACGACCCTCGCTGGGGATGAGCTACCAGAGGTTCGTCGGATCGCCGCTAATGTTGTCGACGAGCGAAACGTAGGCCCACGAACGGCCGTCGCCGGTCGGGATTATGGAGAGCCCGTACAGCCCGGCGGGAAGATTGGCGACGTTCATGAGCGATGCGAGCGGCGACTGCAGCGACGCGTGCGGCCCGAGGTCGATGTCGCGTTGGGCGACGAGCGCGCCGGCTGCGTCGTAGAGCAGCAGGCGATTCGTCGTCGTCACGCTCTGGCCGTTGTAGAGGCCGACGTTGATGCGGAAACGGCCGCCAGCTTCGATGCCGCTGAAGTGCTGCAAGGGCCATCCGTTCTGCGGGTAGAACGGCAGCATGTCGCCGAGCGTGCCGCCGTCCGGGCGCGTTGTGTACGTGCGCGAGAACCCCTGCATCCAACTGCTGCCGCGCATGCGCATCGCTCCGGTGACGGTGCCTCCCGGGGCACACGGGCCGAACTGGCCCGCCACATCGCGGAAGATGAATACGCCATCGACGTTGAGATGCGTGTCGGCGGTACAACCTGTCGATGCGTCGAGATGCGCCAGCGGGCTGCCGAGCGTCTCGCCGGCGACGATCGTGGGAAACGAGCCGTACAAATCCGTTCGCCACGACGTTCCGTTGACGCCGTGGGTCGAGCCGACCGCGGGGATGGCCATCTCGCCCTCGGTCTCCGCGATCGTCGAGAGATTCGTGAATGGGACAAAGGTCGCGTCGCCGGAAATGTTGTCGACCATCGAAAGCCAAACGGGGGCGGGGCGGTCGGCAGCGAAGAGGACTCCGTTCGAATCGGTGAAAACGGATTCGAGATTGACGGTGCCGACGCTGTGCGCGGCGATGGTTCGGCTGAACTTCGTGAACCCGTCGTAGAGCCGGATGTCGAACGCCGTGTCGCTGTCGTTGACGACGCCGAGGTTGTGGCGAAAACGGGAGACATCGCGTTTGTCGAGAACGATCGTCGACGGGAATCCCGACACATCGCTCGGCGAACGGAAATCGCGAACGTGGTTCGAGTAGCCGACAGCCGAAGGCACTGCCGGAACGGATTGCCCGTACGTGCCGCCATCGGGAGCGCTCGTGTACGTGCGGCTGTATGCCGCGAGCTGCGCGCCCCAGCGATAGGGTGCGTCGATGACGAGCGCGTCGGTCGTGACGCCGTCGCCCGCGGGACCGCCACCGAGGGTTTTCAAGACGTCGCGCATGGCAAGGGAACCGTGCGCGGCGAGGCGCACCATGATCGTGATATCCGGCCGCGCCACGCGGCGCAACGTCACATCAACCGCATCGCTGGCTGGGTTGTACAGCCAGAGATCGCTGTGCCAGAAGGTGCCGTTGGTTCCGGGCGCTTCGCCGATGGCGGGGATGAGTTGGAGGTATCGCTCGGGGAGCAGCTCTGGAACGGCGGTCATCGAGGCGATTAGCGGCTGCATCACGGTCGTCGCCGTTGTGGAGTCCACCGTCGATTGTTGCTGGAGAATCTGGCTGTGGTCCGGAAGTTTGAATAGCTCGAAGAGCGAGCGAGTCGGGTCGTGGTAGGTCAGCGAATAGATGCGATTCTGCGTAATGGTGAGGCTTGCCGGAGTTGGATCACCGATCACGCCGTTTGTGATCGGAAGGGTAGTCCATCGCGGCTCGGTGTCGAGTGTCCTGAGCCAGAATTGGCGATGCGGAGGATCGAGTGCAATCACCGCAATGCTTGACTGAGGCATTGGTTTTACCTGGAGCAGTGAACGATCGGTGGGATCGAGCGATCGACGAAACAGCGAATAGGGCGTTGTGGGAGTCCAGCTCGGGCAGCCCAGGAATATGGGACTGGGACCGGTAATACCGGACGAATACGTGCACGATTGAAAGCCGTACGTTCCCGACGGAATCCCCAGCGCATGCGCCTGCTCCTCGGTGACGATCGCGCCGTGAAACGCGACTCCATCCGACGAGGAATCGTTGCTCTCGTAACGCCTCAGGAGGCGGCCCGACGCGACGTCAAACTCGAAGTAATCGGCTCCCTGAAGAACGATCCGATCCGCGGTCGCACCGAGACGCGTTGCGCCATCAACAGGGAGTCCTGAATACGTACCCCACTGCAGGGACGCAAACGGGGAGTAGCTCTTCGTCGCGACGTCGAAACGAAGGAGTCCAGAGAACGGCGTTGATGCACCCGGAACAAGGTGCGAGCCGAGCACATAAAGCGGTTTGGTCACCTGCTCGCGCGATGGCTGGTCCGCGAGCGAAGTTGAAGCGAACAACGCTACGACGGCGAGAGCAACGACGTTTCTGATCACGGGCCACATCATTCCACGAAGCATGCAAGGACAGGATCACCAGAGGTTTGTTGGATCTCCGGTCGCGTTGTCGACCAGCGACACGTAGGCCCACGAGCGACCTTCCCCGAGCGGAACGACGGAGAATCCGTACAGTCCGGCCGCCAGATTGATGTTGAGTAGTGCGCCGATCGGCGACTGAATGGATGCGTGAGGTTCGAGGACGATATCGCGCAGCGCGACGAGCGCGCCACTGTCGTCGTAAAGCAACAGCCGGTTCGTTGTGGCGCTCGTGCTTCCGTTGTAGAGCCCGACATTGATCCGGAAGCGCGAGCCGACCTCAACGCCGCTGAAATGCTGCAGCGGCCAGCCTGTCGACGGATAGAACGGCAGCATGTCGCCGAAGGTGCCTCCGTCCGCCCGCGTGGTGTAGGTGCGCGAGTAGCCGGCCATCCACGTCGTTCCGGTCACGCTCAACGCTCCTGTGACGCTGGCGTTCGTGACGCACTCGCGGAACTGTGAGGCCACGTCGTCGACAATGAGACGGTTCGCGACATTTGCGACCAGTTGTACATCGGCCGTGCATCCTGTCGTGGCGTCGAGGTGGGTTGTTTCCGGCGGGGGTTGATACTTGACGACTGCCGGCACAAAGCCGAAGAGGTCGGTGCGCCACGATGTGCCATTGGCACCGTTAGTCGCGGTCACGGTTGGGATGGTGATCTGCACTGACGGGGCACTTGGCAGCGGAAAGATTTCGAACGGGAGGAACGTGGCGTCCTGGGAGATGTTGTCGATGACCGACATCCAGACCGGCGCGGCACGATCGGCTTCGACGGTCACGAGGCTTGGGTTCCTGCCATCGAACAGCGATTCGATATTGATGGTGGCAACGGTGTGAGGCGCAACGGTGATGTGTTTCGTGGTGTCGTAAATGAGACTTAACTCGAGCGGCTTCGAGCCATCGTTCACCACGCCGAGGTTGTGACGGAATCGGCCCGGTTGCCGCTGATCGATCACAAACATCGAAGGTGTTCCTTCGAGGTGGTCGTAGATGGGGAGACCGTGGACCGTGGGCCGGGGCCGCGGGTGTGTCGAGTATCCGACCGTCGATGGCACGGCAGGAACCGCCTGACCGTACGTACCTCCATCCGATGCGTCGGTAAACGTGCGGCTGTAGGCGGAGAGCTGGGCGCCCCAGTGGTACGGCGCGTCGATCACGAGCGCGTCGAGCGTCACGCCGTCGCCTGCTGCTCCTCCGCCGAGGGCGTTGAGAACGTTGCGCAAGGCGAGGGAGCCGTGGGCGGGAAGATGACGCACCGATATCTGGTCCGGCCGCACGACGCGACGAATGATCACGTCAACATCGACAACGGCCGGGTTGTACAGCCAGAGATCGCTGCGCCAGAACGTGCCGTTCAGGCCGTGCACCTCGCCGATCGCCTGGATCATCTGGACGTAACGCTCGGGGAGGGCCGTGGGAACTGAAGTCACTGCATCGACGCGCGGCGTCGTCGTATCGCGCGGCAGAATCGATTCGATGACCGAGGCCGAGGTCACGTCACTCGTTGGCTGCCTCAGAAAGTCACCGGAGTTTGGCCACTCGACGATGTCGAACAGCGATTGTGTCGCTTCGTGAAAGGTGAGGCCTGGGACATCCTGGATCGGCATCGGCGTGGCGACGGGAGCGGGCGTCGAACTGCCGATCGTTCCGCCGCTGATCGGCAACGTGGCCCACAGCGACGGGGCTCCCCAGATCCAGAACTGGCGACGGGTCATGTCGAGCGCAATGGCCGCGTGCGGCGGGCGCAGCGTCATGAAAGGGTCGTTGGTGCTGGCCGGTGGCGCAATCACTTTGGCGGCCGTCAGAGTCGAATCAGCAGGATCGAGCGACCGGCGGAGGAGCACGGAGAACGGGCGTGGCGTTGGTGACGTGTAGCCGGGAAACGCGTGCAGCTCACAAGTCCATTGGCAGCAGGGATCACCGGAGGTGTAGTAGGGGCAGAAGGGAAAGCCGTACGTTCCTGCCTCGATGCCGAGGGTTCGCGCTTGCTCCTCGCTGACGACCACCCCGTGAAATGCCCAGCCATCGTCACTCGCGTCGCTGGCCTCGTAGCGGCGCAGGAGGCGGCCCGTGGTCAGTTCGAACTCGTAATACAGCGGCGACTGCAGAATGATGCGATCGGCTGTCGCGGCAAGGCGCGCTGCGCCGGGGAAGCCGTAACTCGCGCTGTAGTCGAAGGGCGCAAGTGAGGTGAACGTTTTGACCAACGGGTCATAGCGGAAGATGCCTTGATACGCGGTCGGCGTATTCGCGACGTAGGCGCGTAACACGTAGAGCGGCTGCGTCAGGGACTCGCGCGAGGGTTGCTCGGCAAACGATGCTGAGGCGATGAGCGCGATGACGACTACGGCGACGGTTCGCATGTTGCCGATTGTCAGAGGAAGGACCTGAGAATGGCAGCCGTCTCGTCACACGTCAGCGTGACGACGAACGTTCCTGTGCCGGTCTCCAGCCCCGCGATCATGGCGGTGCGCGGAAAGAGCTCAACGTACCAGTGCCCGCGCGGCTCGTGCGGGAAGTTGATGAACGACCAGGTGAAGGCATCACTGAGCGTTTGCATGCTGCGCACCGAAGCCTGCATCAGCATCGCGAGCTCATGCGGCTCGGAGATCTGATGCCCATGCGTCTTCGGCACGATCCACTGCTGGTACGCGAAGCGCCCGCCGCGCGGAGCAATCCATCGATAGTGCTCCGTCTCGCGGATGAGCGGATGAGCGCTCAGGTCGCAGAGCGGACACGCCGCCGCGCGCGCGAAAGCTTCTCCCTCTACGGCCACCCGAGGCGGTATGAACGGCAGGCCGACGATCTGCGAGTGGAGATGGGGGATTGATGCACCGGCGAGGCGGCCGTGATTCTTGAAGATGCAGACGAAGCTGGATGTCGCTGCCAGCGCGCGATAACGCTCGAAGTAGATCTCGACGATGCGCTGCGCATGGCCGGCATCCAGCACATCAAACGTCGCGTCGTGCGACGCACTCTCGACGATGACCTCAGCGTGCTCTGTCGGCGGATAGCGATTGGGAAAAACCCGGATACGCCACGGATCGCCATCCCGTGCGATCTCCGGCGGCGTCTCCTCCTCGGCGCCGGGACAGAACGGGCAGGGCGCCCCATCGTAGACGTTCGGCCGCTTCTCACGCGGGGGCGCGAGGATGACCACCTCGCCGGTGATGGGATTCGACTCCGTCACGAGCGTTCCAGCCGGGCGGCGACGCGTACGCGCTGCACGACTCCGTAGAACGCGAAGAGCAGCACCAGGACCGCCAGCCATTCCGCAATCGTGAGCGATGCGAATTGCAGGGCGTTCCATCCGTTCGTGAAGAGGCTGTAGGAGATGATCGGCAGAATGATGATGCCGAGGACGAATTCGCCGCGACCGATGGACTCGTAGCTGCGCTCGCCGTACGTGGCTTCGATCTGCGTGCCGATGTAGCCGTTCATCATCGTCATGATGATGCCGGCCATCGCCAGCGGCTGGCGGACGTTGTTGCCGTAGAGCCAGCACGCAGCCAGAAGCGTGTCGCCGGCGCGGTCGGCGCAGTGGTCGAGAAAGTCGCCGAAGCGCGAAGTCTTGTTCTGCACGCGCGCCACGATGCCGTCGAGCGCGTCGGCAAGCCCGCTGACGCCGATGAACACGATGGCGATCAGAAACAGCGATGGCCGCTGCCCGCCGTACGCCAGGCACGCCGCCCCGATGATGTTCAGCGCAAACGCGATGAGCGTGATGGCGTTCGGAGAGAGCGGCATCCGCCGCGCCAGCGGCGTGAACCAGCGAGCGAGGCGCTCGCGCCATGGGTGCATGAGAGGAATTGTATAGGCGGGAGATCAGAGATCAGAGATTCAGAGGTCAGAGATCGCATTACCCCTGATCTCTGGTCTCTAATCTCTGATCTCTGCCGTTAGTAAATGATCACGGTGTCGTGTACGTTCGCGATCTGGTAGAGCTTTTCGATGTCGGCGTCGCCAAGGCGTACGCAGCCGTGGGAGACGGACTGGCCGAGCTTGTCGGGTTCGTCCGTGCCGTGGATGCCGTAGCCGTTGCCCATCTCAAGGCGAAACTTGCCGAGGACCTTGTCGTAGTGGCGCTGTTTCGTATTGACCGGCGGAACGATGATGGCGTCGCCGGCGACGATCGTTTTGCCGGGTGGTAACTCGCGCTCCACCCCGTCGCTCACTTCGACGACGGTGTCGCCGCGTACCTTCAGCACAGGATTGCTGGTCGTCGTGCTCGAGCTGCCGCGGAACCACGACCACACGCCTTCGTCGGGCTGGCTCGTGGCCGGCTGACCGGTGCGCGAATCGAGGCTCTGTCCTGGATTGAGGCGGACGACGCGCATTCCGTTCTTGCGAGCCTCTTCGACGTAGTGCCAGTCGGGCGGAACCCACTGCGGATTTTCGTCCTTCGAGATGATGTGCAGTTTTCCGATCGGCGTATCGAAGACGACAGTCTTGCCGTCAACGGCCAGCGTCGTCCCTTTGCCAGTCGAGCAGACCGCTTCGAACACGGTCTGGCCGCCGCGGCGCACGTAGAGCTTGTTCTCGGCGGTCGACACGAGAATGGTCTGGCCGGTGTCCGGCACGTCGTCAGTCTGTTTGGCGACGTCCTGCAGTTTCGATTGCAGCGCGTTCACGCCGGCGGTTTTCTGGTTGGCGGTTTCGCGAAGGATGCTCGCTTTGTTGCCGGAGCTCTCGTTGATCAGCCGGTCGATCGCCGCGACGCGATCGAGCCGGCGGCCGTCGCGGAGGTTGATTGTTTCGCCGGCGATTGCAAATGCCGCCAAGCCGAACGCGAGCACGAGAAGAGCCCAGGAGCCAAGGAATCCGATCCAGCGTTTCATTAGAAGATGTAGACCCTCGTTTGATTCGTTATCCGTGGCCAGATCGCCGCCAGGTCCGCCTCGGCGACCATGAACGATCCCGGTTTCGGCCCTTGCAGCGGGCTGTCGGGCGGCGGCGGCGAATGAATGACGTAACTATTGGGAAGGAAGATCACGTAGCGCCCGAGGCCGTTGGGGACGACCCGCCGTTCTGCGGGCTCGGTCTCGCCGCGCATCGCGTAGACCCACTCCGGGACCGCCCATGACGAGCCGTCTTCTTTTCCGGTGACGCTGAATCCGCCTTTGAGCGGAAGGAACGTCCATTTCTTGCCGGACGCCGACGTGATCGTTTTCGCCTCGCCGATCTGCACATCCGTTTCGCGCACGATCTCGCGCCCGAAGCGGAACTGGAGCTTCTTCCGTTGCGTGTCGATCGAGATGTAGAACTCTGCGCTCTGCTGGCTTTGCAGATATTGCATCCGCCCGTCGATCTCGTGTTTGAGCTGCGCCTGGGTGAGATCCATCTGCGAGAGCTCGTCGCGCATCCGAATCAATTCCGAGGGCGAGTTCGCGCTGGGTCGGAAGAGAATGGAGGTCTTCTCGTCGATGGCGTCGCGCTGGTGCTTCGCGTACGCAAATGTGGCTGCGGCGATGACGAGGAGAAGCACGTTCAACCAGAGCGGTGGCCGTGGAAACGACCGGCGTTCGCGGCCGTGTGGGCGATCATCGGACATTGATCGCTAGCAGAGCGAGGGACGTGCCAGCGCGGTCGCGAGGTAGCGGGGTTACGCGGTCTCGAGGGACAAACCCTCAAGACCCCGGGACTTGCTGCGAGACCTCGAGACCGCGCTACTCCGCTACCGCATCACGCCAGCTTCGGCCGGATGATCAACCTCGCCAGGGCCATCAAGAGCAGGGCGATCCCGAACGTGCAGACGATCGTGGCACCGGTTGGAAGATCGATCTTGAACGACAAGTAGATGCCGAGTGCGGTGACGACTGCCGCGATGATCCAGCCGAGGGCAAGCCGCTTGCCGATCGAGCTCGCGAAGAGCATCGCGGCGACCGAGGGGACGATTAGATAGCAGAAGACGAGCAGCACTCCGGCGATGGCAACCGACCAGGTAACGACCAGTCCGAACGATGCATAGAAGAGAAAGTCCCAAAGTTTGAGGTTCGGAATCGACTCCGTTTTACCGTCGTGAGCAGAGAGCGAGATCGCCAGGAACTTGCGCCGGAAGATGTAGTGGAACAGGCCGATCGCCGAATAGAGGACCGCGGTCTTGATCACCGTGTTCCAGTTCACCGCCAGCAGGTTGCCGACCAGCATGTCCTTCAGGTGCTCGGTCTCCTGCGGTGCTTTGCTCATCACCAGAATGGAGGCGGCGGCGGAGACGGCGTAGACGATGCCGATGATCGCTTCCTGCGGGATGCGCGTTTCGCGGTGGACGCGCGCGAAGGCGAAGAATGCCGCGCCAATGATGCAGAACCCGAGCGACCAGAAGTAACTCGTCAGGCTGTGAACGTCGTAGCCAGCCAATAGCGCGACGGTCGTCCCGAGCGCGGCGATCTGCGCGAGCGAAAGGTCGACGAAGATGACGCCCCGCTCGACGACGTGAACGCCGAGGTAGGCGTGAATGCCGGTGAGGACGAGCGCGGCGAGAAACGGGAGCAGCAGAAATGAAAGGATGTCCATGGCTATTTCAGCGCCTTGATGAGGTCCGCGATGTTGCGGTCGAAGAGCTTGAGATAGTCGTCCAGGCCGGGTGCGCCACCGACGGACGGATACATCACCACCACCTGAGCGCCGCTCCGCTCCGCGATGAAGTCGGGGGTTTTCCGATCAAAGTACGGCTCCATGAGAATCACTTTCACCTTTTGCGCTTTCATCAGGTTGATCAGGTCGAGGGTGTGCGACGGCGATGGAGGAATGCCGGGCTTAGGCTCGACAAAGCCGACGACGTCGAGACCGAAGTGACGGGTGAAGTTCGGCCAGGAGCTGTGGTACGTGATGATCTTCGTCCCTTTGTAGGGCGCCAGCGCCGCCAGCCAGCGCTTGTTGGCCTCATTGATCCGCAGTTTGAAATCGTTCAAACGCTGATCGAAGTAGCCGGCGTCAGCGGGACGCAACTGCGCCAGCCGGTTGCGAATCTGGATGGCCATGCGCACGGCGTTGGCTGGATCGAGCCAGTAGTGCGGATTGCCCGAGGGGTGAACATCGCCCATGGAGCGGTTGACCGCGCCCGTAGGCCGCTCGAGGATTTCGACGCCCTGCGAAACATCGAGATAGCCGGGGGCGCCGGGACGGACGTTGTTGTTGCGGCTCTGGTCGAGCAGCGGCGGAAGCCAGCCGATCTCCAGCTCCAGCCCGACGACGACGAGCAGGTCGGCGTTCTTCAGGAGCAGCAGGAAGCTCGGCTTCGGCTCGATGAAGTGAGGGTCCTGGTAGCCCTTGCCGATCGATGCGACCTCCACATGGTCGCCGCCTACTTCACGTGCAAGCGAGGCCAGATCCTCGGTCGTCGTAACGACTTTCAGTTTGTCAGCGGCGAAGGTGCTCGTCGCCAGAGCGAGTGATGCGATCAAAAGAATGATGCGTTTCATCGTTTCTCCTAGAAGGTGTGCGCGCCATGGGCGCCGATCGAGAATTGCAGTTGGAAGAGCGCTTCGGTCACCGTGCGGCCGACGTCGCCGTAGCGCATGCGGCGCAGTTGTCCGCGCAGCTGGCTGAACTCCGAGGGCCAGAAGGTGAGGGTGGCGGAGATGCCGCGGTCAGTCGGCGTGGCGCCGCCGGCGAAGCGGTTGGCGGAATCGATGCGGACGCCGGTGAAGAGACGGCGGCTGAGCTGGTAATCGGCGGATGCGTAGAAGCCTTTCAGCGTCCGGTCGGCGTCGCCGCGGTTGTCGGCAATCGCTTCGACGCGGCCGATGAACGAGTTGTACAGGCCGCGTTGCGGCGGCTTCCAGCGGTAGGTCACGTCGAGTCCCGCGAATTGGTTGTGGACATCGTTCAGCGTGCCGCGCGCGTAACTAGTGCCCACTTCGACGTTGCTGTTTTCGCTGATGTCGCGGAAGACTTTCAGGTGACCGTTGTAGATCAGGTCATTGAGGCCGCGCCGTTCGAAGACGTTGTCAACGCTTCCTTCGAAGACTTCGCCGGTCGCTTCGATAAATGCGTTCCACGGATTCGCGATCGGCTTGCTGACCGAGATGCCGTCGTCGTTGAAGCCCTCGTCGCCGAAGAAGTTGTGGATGACGAGCGGCTGATCGATCCATGGCCGAACGTGGGCATGCCACGTGTTGTCTTTGCCGAAGAGCGCTTTGAACTTGCCGGCTTTCGCGGTGAGGTCGTAGGGGAGCGTAACGAACTGCGCGTAGCCTTCCTCGACGTCGATGCCGCCCTTGCTGACGGAGAAGATCACGTTGGCCTTCGCGTACGGATCGACCCAGGCCTGGAAGGCGACTTCGGCTTCGTCGAGGTTCATCGGCCGGCGCATGTCGTCGGGGCCGAACTCGAATGGATTGGCCTGTCCGGCTTTACCGAGGAAATTGCCGATGACGGAGGTGTCAGGGTTGAACACTTTCGAGGCGCCGGGATCGGACGCGTTGTTGACGGTCTGGACGTCAGACATCGACGGCGAGGCTTCCGGCGAGCCGGCTGGCGTGGCCGGCGGCGTTGGCGCGGTGGCGATATCGATCTTCGTCAGATCTTCGGCCGCAGCCGGTTGTGGAGCGCCTTGCGTTTTGAGGGCGTCGAGCTCCTGACGGATCGCCGTCATCTGTTGATTGAGCGTATCGAGACGTTGTTCGAGTTGTTTGACGCGGTCGTCGATATTTGCTGGCGGCTGCTGCGCGAACAACGGCGCGGCGGCGAACAGCATCACGAACGACATGATGCGATGACCATGACGGGCCATACGGGTACCTCCTGATGACGAGCGGATGAAGCAGAAGGCGGGGAGCCTAGGCCGCGGGAGGAGCGCGGGAGCCGCTGGTGAACGGGGCGATGATCACGACCGCAGCGATCGGCGCGGAGGCGAGCTCGTAGATCACGGAGAGCGGCGCGGAGAGCACGGGAGCGGTCAGCGGCAGGCGGCCGATTCCGGTGGCGCAAACGGCGCACGCGGAGGGCGCGGATCTCGTGGTTGCGTCGCTGCCGCCGTCGAGCGGATGGTTGTGCAGCAGTGGCTGGCCGGCCAGAAGAAGCGCCACCAGGACCATGAAGATGCGCAGCTGCAATCTCACTCTATGCATCGAGCACACAGGCTAAACGGAGGCCTGCGCTTGAAATTCCGAACTGGAATAAGGGCCGGAACCACAGGCTTTCAAACCGTTCAGGAGATCTGAGGAATGGCGACTTCACAGGCAGTACGAGAGATTACGGATCAGGATTTCGAGCAGCTCGTGAACAGCGGGCAGCCGGTGTTCGTCGACTTCTGGGCGCCGTGGTGCGGACCCTGCCGCATCATCGGGCCGCTGGTCGAAGAGCTCGCACCGTCGTACGACGGGAAGGTGGTCATCACGAAGATGAACGTCGACGAGAATCAGGGCGTCCCGCAGAAGTTCGGCGTTACGTCGATACCGACGCTGATGATTTTCAAGAACGGCAAGCTCATCGATCGTGTGATCGGCGCGATGCCGAAACCGGCGCTCCAGCAGTTCATCGACCGAAACATTTAAGCGCGTAGCGCTGCAACGAAAACGGCCGGCTTACGCCGGCCGTTTTCGTTGCGTTGTCGGTTGTCGGTTGGATGCGCTTCGCGCGTTGTCAAAGACCGGGACGGCGGCTACTATCGCCAACGCGACCAACAGCCTCGCTTCTGACAACGCGCGAAGCGCAACCAACCGACAACCGACAACGCGCGAAGCGCAATAAGCAAGCGCTATGTTCAACGATCTTGACACCCTCATGCGCGAGCGCGCGCTCGATGCCCTCCTCGTTCCGATGCACGAGGCGATGCATCCTGCCTTTCGCTGGCTCACGCGCGGCGCGAAAGTGACGCGCGGTTATGCCGTGAAGCTTGCGGGGCACGATCCGATTCTGATTTCGTATCCGATGGAGCGCGACGAGGCGGCGGCGACCGGTCTGGCCACGCGACTCGTTCACGACTTCGGCTACGACGTCATCTTCAAGTCCGCGCCGAACGGCGTCGATGCCTACGTCGCTTTCTTTGACGCCGTGCTCCGCGACCTCGGCGCACAACCAGCCCTCGCCATCGTTGGCAATCTCCCATTCCCGCTCTACCTCGGCATCGCCGAAGGGCTGGAGCTGCGCGGTTGGAAGATCTGGCGCGGCAGCGACGACCTCGTCCAACTCGCGCGCAAGCGAAAGGAACCGTGGGAGGTTGACGCCATCCGCTCCGTCGGCGAGCGCACCGAGCAGGTCGTCGACCAGGTTCGCGAGGTGCTGCGCCGTGCGACGATCGGCGATGGTCATCTCGTCCACCAAGGCAATCCTCTGACACTCGGCGATCTGAAGCGCCTCGTCTCGCGCGAGATCGCCGCCCGCGGCATGGTCGAAGATCACGACACGATTCTGTCGCAGGGCCGCGATGCCGGCATCCCGCACTCGCGCGGCGATGCGAACGCTCTCGTACGCCCCTCGGTGCCGATCGTCCTCGACATTTTTCCCGCCGACCGCGCGACTGGCTACTTCTTCGATCTCACCCGAACGTTCTGCGTCGGGCCGATCCCCGACGAATTGGCGCGGATCCACGCCGACGTGCTGGAAGCGTTCGAGCTGGCCCGCCGCGAGATGCACGCTGGAACACTGGCGTCGTCGTATCAGGCGTTAGTCTGCGATTTCTTCGAGGGGCGCGGCTACGCGACGACCCGCTCGAATCCCTCCACGCTCGAGGGCTACGTCCACTCCCTCGGCCACGGCGTCGGCCTCGACGTTCACGAGAAACCGTTCTTTTCGCTATCTTCATCGAACCGCGACGAGATCGAAGCTGGCGACATCGTCACCATCGAGCCGGGCCTCTACTTCCCCGATCGCGAGATCGGCGTGCGCATCGAAGACACGCTCGTCGTCGGAGAGGACGGGCGGGTGGAGACGCTCTGCCGGAGCGATCGAGGACTAGCGCCATAGCTGCGGCTTCAGTGATTGCGCTTCGCGTTGCTGGTTGATTGCGCTGGCGCGCGTTGTCGTATTTTTGTTGAGAAGGGCGCATTACCAGCGACCAGTCCATCGGTACTGACAACGCGCGAAGCGCAATCAACCGACAACTGACAAGGCGCGAAGCGCCATGACCCAACGCGCGAAGCGCACTACTGATACTTCTTCATCGCCTTCGCCAGCGTCGATCCTCTTAGAAACGTTTCCTTCCGGTATCCGACCGTCTCGTCGTACACGTAGACGGTCACGCCGTCCGGCTCTTCGAAGAAAAAGTGCGTGCCGAGCGCGGTGGCGCGGAATGTCACCTTCTGCTTGCCGTCCTTTGACAAGCCTCCTAGGAACATCGCCATTGGATGGGCGATGGTGGGCGGAGCGATCGTTCTCGAGGAAGTCCTGGATGGTGTCTTCGCGGCCGTCTTCGGCGCTGGAGTAGCGGCGAAAGCGTAAACGGCGAGAATTAGTGACGCAGCACACAAATGAAAGTGCATGGTGAGATTGTAAGCTCCGCTTCATGTTTCTCACCGACGGGCCGGAAGACGCCGCCATCACGTACGCCTTCGCGCACGGCGCGGGCGGCGCGATGGACACGCCTTTCATGACGATGGTCGCCCGCGCTCTGGGAGAGCGTGGCATCCGCGTGGTGCGCTTCGAGTTTCCGTACATGGCGGCACGGCGGACTGGCGGCAAGCGAGGCGCGCCTGATCGCCCGGCGGTGCTGCTGGAGACATTTCGCGAAGTCGTCGCGAAGCTGGGAGGAGGGGAGCGGGTGTTCATCGGCGGCAAGTCGATGGGCGGCCGGATGGCCACGATGGTCGCCGATGAGCTTGCGGTTCGCGGCGTCGTTTGCTTCGGCTATCCGTTCCATCCGCCGGGGCAGGCGGCCAAGGTTCGTACGTCGCACCTCGAGACGCTGGCGACGCCGATGCTGGTCCTCCAGGGGGAGCGCGATCCGTTTGGAAACCGCGAGGATGTCGCCACGTACACTCTGTCCCCCTCGATCCGCCTCGCGTGGATCCCGGACGGCGATCATTCGTTGAAACCGCGGGCGAAATCGGGGACGACGGAGAATCAGAATCTCGTCCTGGCTGTTGACTTAGCTGCCGCATTTATGTCAAGAAGAGTGCCGCCCGCCTGACATGTGCCCGAAAGCTCTGATCGTCGAAGATGAACCCGCTGCGCGTAACCTCCTCGCGCAACTGATGGAGGGTCTCGGCTTCGAAGTCGATCTCGCCGCCGACGGTGAGGTGGCCATGTCTCTTCTCAGCGCTCACGACTACGAGCTGATCCTCCTCGACATCGTTCTGCCGAAGGTGAGCGGCATCGAAGTAATGGAGTCACTGAAGGGCGATCGAGCTCACCTGCTGGGAAGGATCATCGTGGTCACTGGACTCAACATCCTCGAGATCCGATCCCTCTTTCCGACCGTTCACGAGACGCTGTCGAAGCCGGTGTTCCCTTCGCGGCTTCGCGAGGCCGTCCGCTCGTGCGTTGCGCCGCGCGCCGCCGCGCGTTGACGAACAACAACCCTCGCTGATTATCCCTGTGGCGGCCTCGGCAATCGAATTCCTGCCCTTTGATCGAATTTTCACGCAGCCGCGCATAGGTGCCTGATGCCTCGTGCCTAGACTCTGCGCCACTGGGACATGCACGGCGCCTCCCTCCGGAGCGTTTTGTATGAGAGAGAGCAAACTGGCGGTTGGAAGCGCGTCGCTTCCAACCGCCAGCTTTTTTTAGGGCCGTTGATCAGTTGCCGCCTGACGCGGTCTGATCCGATGTCGTTACGGCCTCTGCGATCTGCGCCGCTGCTGGCTGCCGATGCTGGTGATCGTTCCTTCCGAGAAGCCGCCCGGCCCGTACGCGCGGACACGCACCAGGTTTCCGACAGAGGCAAACGTGCTCGCGGTGCGGGTCTCCGGGCTCCACTCGCTAACTCGATACCAGCTCGCACCGAAGTTTGTCGATTGCTCCAGAACGAAACCGTCCGCCCCGCCGTCGCTTTGCCATTCGATCAGCGCCTTGCTTCCGCTGAAATAGCTGATGGCATTCCGAGGAGCTGGAGGTGGCGGAGGCATTGTCGAGAACTCTCGCAGCAGGTAGAGACGCGTCCTCGTGATCGACGAGGAGGTCTCCTTTTCCAGGACGGCAAGCGCGGTTTGTCCGCCGTCGTTCGCAGCCACGGACGGTCCGAGTCCGATGCTGTTAACTGCCGGTTCGCCGGCCGTGACGAACGAGCCCAGCGCCATGCCGGTCCGGCTGATCCGGCTGGCCGCGAGCCAGCCAGCGCCGTCATATGCTTTCTGGTAGCGCCAGCCGACGACATACGCGGCGCCGTCCCAGGCCACATCGCTCGACACATGGTAAAACCAGCGAAAGAGCGAAACCTCAGGGCCGAGTCGCAGCGCCAGCCCGTCGTCGCGAACGAACATCGTTGACGTCTCGAAATCACCGTCGAGTGCGATAAGCGACTCGGTGCCGGTCGATGCAATGTGCGCGCTGTAGTGCACGCCCGGAATCTCGATGCGCGAGGTATCGATCGCATCACCGGCGGCAGAGACGCGCATGACGCGGACCTGATCGGGTGGCGGCGCACAAGAGACGCTGCAAAAGACACCGGTGTACGGACCGTCTTCCACGAAAACGACCATGAATTGCCGGCCGTCCCAGCTCACGTCCGGCGTGTAGAACGCGTTCCCGAGAGCCGTTTCATCGAGGAAGACCTTCGGATTGGTGACCGTGCCGTCCGATCCCACGAACGATCCGACAAGGCGGTTTCCGGTGGACCAGACGACGAAGTAGCGGCTGCCATCCCAGACGGCAGCGACCTGACCATTCGACTGCGAGCTGAGGAGCAGCGGTGTCGTATCGAGCCTCACTCCGGATGACGTGACGCGAGCGGCGACGATGCTGCTGCTCGTGCCCCAGACGACGAGCGACTCCGAGGGACTGTGGGCGATCGCAGTCGAGAAGGTCGCCTTCTCGTCGAGCGGAATGCCTGCACCATCGAGCGGATCACCCGCGCTGCTGACACGTGCGGCGGTGACTGTCCGGAACGGTCCTGATTGATTGAGCCATGCCACCGCGAACCCGTCTGCGTTGCCGGTCACGACGGGTGCCGACTGATTCGCCGTCGAGGTGGATACATCGTGGCCGGAAGCGAATGATGAGAGCGGAACGACAAGAGCGAGGAAGAGAGAAAAAGCCCGGGACATCGACCGTTTATATCATGAATAACTATTTAGATATCGAGCAGGAAGCTGTCCGGCGGCGCCGACGCGTCGTACTCGGCCTGCAGGTCGGTCTTGTGCTTCCACTCGATCTCGGCCAGCTCCATGAAGAGTGCTCCGAGCACCGTGTCGGGTGCGCGTTCGGCCATGAAACGGAAGTAGCTCTCCGACTCGCGCTCGCGCTCGAGCGCGTGCTTGAGTGCGCGCGTGATGTCGAGGTTCACGAGGTCCGGCGGCAGCTCGACATTCGCCGGCGCAAGTGCGGGCGGCTCCTGGCCAGTCTCCTCGCGGTACCGCCGCTCCATCTTGGCGCGATGCACGAGCTCCTTGTCGGCGAGCTGCAGCATGCGGGTTCGTACCATCGGTGAGCCTGCGCGCTCCGCCATCTTCTGGTAGTAGACGCGCGTCTCCACCTCGGACTGGATAGCTTTTCGGAGGACCTCTTCAACCGTCGTGTCGAGCGGTTTCATCGGCGACGATTATTGCGCCTCTCCGCCTCGAAAGACATCGGGATTCGGCGGCGCGTCGTCGGCGAACGGTGCGCTGCGGAGCTGCTGGCCGATGCCGGTGCCGCCCGCGGTGCCGCGCTTGTCGATCGAGCCGTAGTACGGCCGCCAGCCCATCGGACCGACGGGGAAGTTCGGCGGGACGACGAGATCGCGCAGTCCGACGACGGAACGAGCGCGCGTGTCGATGGCCATCTCGTAATCGCGCGTCATGTAGATCGCATCCTCGGGGCACGCATCGACGCAATAGCCGCAGAAGATGCAGCGAAGCAGATCGATCTCGTAGCGCACTGGGAACTTCTCGCGCGTCCGCTCATCTTCGCCCGCTTCGATCGTGATGCATTCGGCGGGGCAGGCGGTCGAGCACATGTAACAGGCCACGCAGCGCGTCGTGCCGTCTTCGCGCGAGGTGAGGATGTGCCGTCCGCGGAAGCGCTCCGAGTAAACACGCTTGACCTCGGGGTACGAGATGATCGGCAGCTTGCTGAAGTTGAAGAGATTGTGGATGAGGTGGCGGATGGTCACCATCATCCCGGCGATGACCTGCGGCAGGTAGAGACGGTCGAGCACCGTCAGCGGCGTGCGCTCGACTTTGACGACTCCGGGTCTTACACGAGTTACGTTCATCGCTAGTGGTCCAACTCTCCGGCGATGATGTTGAGCGACCCCAAGGCCGCCACCGCGTCGGGGATTGTCTGTCCGATGATCATGTCTGCAAACGCCGAGTAAATCTGGAAGCAGGGCGGCCGGCAGCGGACGCGATACGGATTCTTCGTGCCGTCGGAGACGACGTAGAAGCCAAGCTCTCCGTTGCCGCCTTCAACCTGGAAGTACGTTTCGCCCACCGGCGGCTGAATGCCGTGCATGATCAGCTTGAAGTGGTAGATGAGCGACTCCATCTCGTTGTAGACCTTGGCTTTCGGAGGAAGCGCCACGTATGGATTGTCGACGATGACCGGCCCCTCGGGCAGGCCGCGATCGATGGCCTGCTGCAGGATGCGCAGCGACTGCCGCATCTCTTCCATCCGCACCAGGAATCGCGCGTAGGTGTCGCCGCCCTCGGCGATCGGCACATCGAAATCGTAGGTCTCGTATCCGAGGTAGGGGTTGGCTTTGCGGACGTCGAAGGGGACGCCGCAAGCGCGCAGGCACGGGCCGGTGAAGCCGTAGTTGATCGCCTCCTCGGCGCTGATCGGCGCGACGCCGACGACGCGGTCGAGGAAGATCTTGTTGCGGTCGACGAGCTTTTCGACGTCGTTGATGAACTTCGGCATCATGTCGACGAGGCGTTGTGACTTCGCGAGAAAATCGTCGGGAACGTCGACGGCCAGACCGCCAATGCGCGTGTAGCTCGGCAGCAACCGTGCGCCGCAACACGCCTCGATCAATCCGTAGATTTCTTCGCGCGGTTGGAACAGGTACCAGAAGTTCGTCAGCGCTCCCATGTCGACGAGGTTCGTGCCGATGCAGACGAGGTGATCGGCGATGCGCATGAACTCAGAGAGCATCAGGCGGATGTGCTGCGCGCGGGCCGGAGCGGTGATGCCGAGGAGCTTCTCGACGGCCATGCAGTAGCCGACGTTATTGATGATTGCGGAGCAGTAGTTCAGGCGGTCGGTGTACGGAATCACCTGCTGATACGTGTGCGTCTCCGACATCTTCTCGAAGCAGCGGTGCAGGTAGCCGATCTCCTGATCGGCGCCGATGATCGTCTCGCCGTCGAGCGTGACGACGATGCGCAGGGTGCCGTGCGTGGCGGGGTGGGAGGGGCCGAGGTTGAGGGTGACGCGCTCGTAGTCGGTGTCGACGTTTTCGAAGCGCGGATCGATCTTCGGGATGATGCGCGCCACGTCGTTCTCGGTGAGGATCCAACGCTGCGCCGGATCGTAATCCTTGCGCAGCGCATGCCCTTGAAACGCCTCGTGCGTGAGGATGCGGCGCAGGTTCGGATGGCCGTCGAAGACGATGCCGTACATGTCGAACACTTCGCGCTCGTACCAGTTGAGGCCTTTGAAGATGGGCGTCCCGGTCGGAACCGGCTCGCCGTCGGCGACGCGCACTTTGAGCCGGATGCGCTCGTTGTTCTTGAGCGAGTAGAGCTGGTAGACGACGTCGAATCGTCCGCCGGCGCGCTTGGGATAGTCGACCCCGAAGAGGTCGAGCGGCATCGTGAAGGCGAGCTCGGAGCTTTCCTTGAGCGCGCGCAGAACGTCGACGATGTTTTCTTTGCCGACGAGGAACGAAGGCATGTCCTGCCCGAGCTCCTGCGTCATGCCGTCATGGTGGAGGGTTGCGGCGATCGCCGCGCCTCGCGCATCGGCAGCCGGTCCGTCGACGGCGACGTACGGCTCGCGATTCGTCGGTGCCGGTCCGGTGTAGGGGATGGCGCTGAATTTTGTGAGGGTACTCATGATGCGGTCTCGCGGTCTCGTGGTTTCTCGGTCTCGCGGTCGGTGCTGTTGGCAGTTGTTGCGCGACCGCACAACCGCGAGACTTCGCGACCGCTCATCGACGAACCTCTCCCCGCTGAATCTTTTCCTTCAGCTTGAGGATCGAGTACATCAAACCGTCAGGAGTGGGCGGACAGCCGGGAACCCACATGTCGACCGGGATGACTTCGTCGATGCCCTGAACGACGTGATAGGCGCGGTAGAAGCCGCCGGACGTGGCGCAGGCGCCCATGGCGATGACGTAGCGCGGCTCCGGCATCTGCTCGTAGATCTTTTTGAGAACGGGCGACATCTTGTCGACGATCGTCCCGGCGACGATCATGAGATCGGCCTGCCTTGGGGAGAACCGTACGACTTCGGCGCCGAATCGCGCGATGTCGTAGTGCGACGAGACCATTGACATGAACTCGATGGCGCAGCAGGCCGTTCCGAATGGCAGCGGCCAGAGCGAGTTGCCGCGCGCCCAGTTGACCATCGTGTCGACGGTCGTCGTCAGATACGTTCCGCCGGCGAGGTCTTCGATCTCGCGGTCGGATTCGCCCGGCAGAGTGATGAGCCCCTTCTCCGCGCCTTCGCCCGGCGGAACGCCGCGCTTACGCTGAATGATGGAGCCTGAACTATCGTAGGGTAGGTTGGGCATCAGGGAGCGGGATCTTACGAATTAGAGAAACTTTTCACAAGCGGGGATTGCGGTTGCGGTAGCGGGGTCGCGAGGTCGTGCGGTCTCGCTGCAAGAAACTGCACGGAGCAACATTGCAACCTTTGAGCCCCGAGTTACCCACCGCTGCGAGACTCCGAAGCCTCGCTACCGCGCGACCGCAGCAGAGCCTCCTCCAACCTCTCCGCCACGAGCCCCGCCCTCCACTGTTCTGCGACCTCGCGGCCGCGGATGCGCAGACGGTCGCGTAGGGCGGCATCGCCGAGCAATTCGATCAATCGCTCGCCCATCTCGACGGCGTTTCCTTCCGCAGCGAAGAGGGCGTAGTCGTGCTTCTCATCGAACGATTGGTAGGACGGGATCGCCGTCATGACGACGGGAATCCCGGACGCCAGCGCTTCCGCGGCAGGCAGTCCGAAGCCTTCCTCGCGGTGGTTCGGCGCGATGACGACGTCGCACGAATGCATGAGCCGCGTCATCTCGCGTGAGCTCAGTGCGACGTGAAACTCCTGCACGGTGTCGAGCGGCTCCTCGCGCGACGGTGCCCACGGCGACACGCGCACGAGGTCGAAGCGTTGATGAAACCAACGCGCATGTGCCGCCGCGCCGTAGCCCTCGGCGATGCCTTTGAGATCGACCTGCGATTCGCCGCACAGCAGCACGCGCATCGGCGCGTTGTCGGGCGGCGTGCGCGGGCGGAAAAAGTCGTCGTCGACGATCTGGCCGACGTAGATGACGTCGTCGGTGAATTGCCGGCAGATCGGAATCAGCGACCGGGTCACGACAAGCTTCGGGATCGCCAGCCGGTACGCGGCGTCGATCTCGCCTCGTATCGACTGGTACGCCGTGAACGCTCCCTCGTAACCCTGACAGAGGTGGAGCGCCTTCGACGGAGCGATGGCCCAAGCGGCCGGAAGCGTCGTCCAGAACGTGGCGATGATGAAATCGTCGTCGCGGGCGTCGTAGGTGTTGAAGTCGTCGACGTAGATCCACTCGGCGCGTGACGAGCGCCACGTCAGCGGCAGCCCTTTCGTGACGATGCGGACTCGGTGGCCGCGCTCGATCAGCGCGTCGGCCTGCGCCAGCTGCACGCGCGTGCCGCCGGACAACGCGGTGTCTTCCATCAGATAAGCGATGCGGAGAGGTTGGGTCATGAATTGCGGGCGGTCACGTAGTAGCCGGACGGGATCAGATCTTCTTTCGAGTGCGGGATGCGCGCCGCGGCCAGCGCGGCCATGAGCTCCTCGCGCCCGCGCGTGACGACGGTTTCCTGCGGCGCGATCTCGACGACCGTCCAGCCGGCGATTGACAACATCTCCTCGATCGTCCGCTTCGTGAAAAAACGGAGATGACCGACGCAGGTCAGCCCCATGTAGACGTAGTCGAAGCGGCCGCGAATCAGATCACTGACGACGGCGGCGTTTGAGACGTTGGGGATGCTGAGCAGCAGATGGCCGCCGGGCGCACAGACCTTTCGCAAGTCGGCCAGGAAGGACCACGGCTCGTCGAGATGCTCGACGATATCGCCGCCGATGATCCAGTCGAACTTTTCGCGAATGATCGAGACGACCTCGCGCGCATCGCCGCAGTAGACATCGTCGATGCGCTTACGGGCCACAGCCGCGGCCTTCGGATCGATTTCGATGCCGACGACGCGGCATTTCTGACGCAACTTCAGAGCGGCGCCGAGGGGTGCTTCACCGCAACCGAATTCGAGGATGGAGGTGGCGGTAGGGCTGATGCGGTCGAGAAGATCGGTGCGCGTCTGTCCGCGCAGCGAGCTCCAACGGTGAACGTAGTCGGCAGGGGAGATGACGACCTCGCGGCCGGCGAGCGCGCGTCCGGGCGGATCGTCAATCGTTTCGAGAAACGTCGTGCGGCAGAGATACGCGGCGGGATCGGATCCATCCCACTTCACGACTTCGGGCTCCGCGACTCCGGCTTGCATCTCCGCCGTCATCTGCTGCAACTCGCGCAGCGTCAGATAGGGCGTCTGCGGCGCGCGTCGCTGCGCCGGATTGTCCGCTTCGTTGCTCACCGGAAGCGCGGCCACGACGATGCTGGTGTGGACGAGCAGCTCGAGCAGTCGCGTGACGAGCTTCGCCGGCGGAAGGAGCAACGGATCGGTGACGACGAGGACGTGGTCGCTCTCCAAACCCGCCACCGCCAGCGACGCCGGCTCCTCGGCGTCATACGTCGCGAACTCGGTGACGCCGCCGGCACGCAACAACGTCTGGCTCTGCCAGCTCGCGTAGCGCTCTTCGATTGCAGGATGGTCAAAGCGTGGAAAGAGGACGGCGGGCATGCGGGCGACATCTTAACCGGTGATTGTGAGCGGTTGACCGAGCCGGCATGCAAGCCGGAATGTTGAATGTTCAATGTTGAATGTTAGATGTTGAATGTTCGGAGTGGCCGAGGCTTTTTGGTTTTCCATTCAACATTCAACATTCAACACTGAACATTCAACATTTCGATTTTTCTGAGAACTATCTCCGCGGCGCTCCCATCAGCAAGATCATCTCCCTCACCGCGCGGTCCAGTCCCACCAGCGCCGCCCGCGCCACGATCGAGTGTCCGATGTTCAGCTCTTCGATGTCGGTCAGCGCGGCGATGCCGTCGATGTTGCGGTAGTCGAGGCCGTGCCCCGCCAGAACAGCCATCCCCATCTTTCGCGATGCCTTCGCAGCCGTCGCCACTTTCTCCAGCTCGCCCGACCAGTTTCCGCCGCGCTTCCACGCTTCGGCGTACTTGCCCGTGTTGATCTCGACTTTCGGCGCGCGCAGTTTCTGGCATTGGCGCAACTGTTCGAGATCGGGATCGACGAAGATCGAGACGTCCATGCCGGCGTCGATCAACTGCCGGATCGTCTTGTCGATGTTGCTCGAGTGCAGCACGACGTCCAGCCCCCCCTCGGTCGTCAACTCGTCGCGCCGCTCCGGAACCAGGGTGACCTGATGCGGCTTCACCGTCTGTGCGATTCGCACCATCTCCGGCGATGCCGCCATCTCGATGTTGAGATGCGTCGACACTGTTCGCCGCAAGACCTCCACGTCGCGGTCCTGCATGTGGCGCCGGTCGCCGCGCAGATGGACCGTGATTCCCTGCGCGCCGGCGAGCTCGCAGATGGCAGCAGCGGCGACCGGATCAGGCTCGTCCGATTTGCGTGCTTCACGGATGGTGGCGATGTGATCGATGTTGACGGCTAGACGCATCGGCAAAGGTTAGCAGAGGCGCGTTAGAGACGGCGCAGCGTGACGAATGCAATTGCCGCCATGGTGCAGATGATGAAGAACCCGTAGATGGACAGAATCGCGATGGTCTTGAGCGCGGTCAGCCACTTGCGGCCCCCGTAGACGCGCTGCAAGGAGATGCCGAGGTAGGGAAAGAGTGTGAGAAGAGCGAGAAGCCGGATGATTCCGACTGCGCGGACGTGGATCGGACTGGTCGCTTCGTACAACGCCAGCAACACGAATCCGAACGCGTGATAGTGAACGGCGAAGTAGAAGTGAGGAACGTACATCCGCTCGGCGCGGAAGTAAAAGGCGAACACGATGAGCGCGAAGAGCGGCATCAGGACGAACATCGCCTTCGGAAACGCCGACTCCAGCGCGTGGACGAGAAGTGCCGGATCTTTGTTGACGCGCTCCGCCGCCTGCGTCAACTGCGCGTCCCGTCCTTTTGTGATCCTCACCGTCAGTGGTCCGGTTGGCAGGAGACTCAAGATCCCGAAGAAGAGAACGCTGCAGAGGAGATAGACGCGCACCGGCGTCACGGAGCGGACGCGCTTCCCTTCCAGAAACTCGGTCGTAAGTGCTCCGGGCCGGAACAGCAGCAGGCCCGCGGTTCGAATCAACTTGCCGTCGATGTGCGCGATCTCATGAACCGCTTCGTGCAGCAACTCGTGCAGTGACGGACGCACCGACGCCACGCGCTGACCGCATTGCGCACACCAGCGGCCGGTCAGCGCTGCACCGCAGTTCAGGCAGTTTGAAGGAGTGGACGCTTCGTCCATTGGATCGGTGGATGATAACGGTTCACCGCGGCCAGGATTCGCCGGAGGTTCGCGCCTGCATCGCCATGAACCGTGTAGGGATTGATCGGAAGGAAACGAAGGATAGAACGAAAACGTAGGTCGGACTCTCCAGTCCGACGGTTTTTCAAGACGAGGCGTCGTACTGGAGAGTCCGACCTACGTTTGACCGATGGACTCTCGCACTGAATGCGCAACGACTAAGTAGTTCCTTCGCCTGTTCGAATGCGGCGATGGCCTGCTCTCGAGAGACGGTGGGAAGGTATCGAGAAATCCGGCAAGAGGGTGGCCGCCTTCGAGGTAGCCGATCAGCGCCTACATCGGCACCGTCGTCCCGATGAATATAGCCCTGCGAGTGGAAGGCATGCGAGGGCTCCCGCGTTGTCCGCTCCGCAAATGCTCTATCGCTTCGACAACATCGAGAAATCGTACGGCCCGCATGACATCGTCAAGGGCGCCACCTGGCAGCACAATCCGGGAGAGAAGGTCGGACTCGTCGGCCGCAATGGCGCGGGGAAGACGACGCTTTTCCGTTTGCTGCTGAAACAGGAAGACACCGATCACGGGCAGGTTCTGCGCGCATCGGGGCTGACGATCGGTCACGTCGGGCAGCATCTCGACGCCGAGCCGGGGATGTCGTTGTTCGATTATGTCGAGACGGCCTTCGCTGATGTTCTTGCCATCGAGCGGAAGATGCGCGCCATCGAGCACGATCTTGCCGATGCCACGAAAAGCGCGGCCGAGCACGAGAAGCTGCTCGGCAAGTACGCGACGCTGCAGCACGACTACGAGCACGCCGACGGCTACACGCTGCACGCCGAAGTCGAGCGCGTGCTCAGCGGAGTCGGTTTTGCGAAAGGGGAGTGGGAGCGGCCGATCGCGGCGTTCAGCGGCGGGCAACAGAACCGGGCCATGCTTGCTCGCGTTCTGCTCACGGACGTCGACCTTCTGCTCCTCGACGAGCCGACCAACCATCTCGACCTTGCCGGAATCGAGTTCCTCGAAGGGTTTTTGCAATCGTTCAAAGGGAGCTATCTGCTCATCTCGCACGATCGGACCTTTCTCAACCGCACGGTCGAGAAGATCGTCGAGCTCGCGCACGGAAAGTTGATCGAGTATCCGGGCAACTACGAGCGCTTCCTCGAGCTCCGCACCGAGCGGATGGAGAAGATGGCCGCCGACTACGAGCAGCAGCAGGAGCTCATCGACAAGACGAAGGATTTCATTCGGCGCAACCTCGCCGGACAGAAAACGAAGCAGGCGAAGTCGCGCCGCAAAATGCTCGCGAAGTTGGATGAAGTCGAACGTCCCGAGACCGACGAGACGCTGGCAAACTTCAAGCTGGAGGCCGGTCCGCGCTCCGGCGCCGTCGCGTTGACCGCCGATCACGTCACCGCCGGCTACGGCGAAAAAGGAATCGTCAACGATCTCTCCATGACCATCCGCCGCGGTGAGCGCTACGCCATCATCGGTCCGAACGGCTCGGGGAAGTCGACGTTGCTCAAGACCTTCGCAGGCCGTCTCGCGCCGCTCGATGGCGCGATCCAATACGGCCACAACGTTCAGGTCGGCTACTACGATCAGACCCTCGGCGATCTCACTCCCGAGGGGAATGTGATCGATGAGGTGTGGAACCTCGATCACTCGCAGACCGAGGAGCAGGCGCGCAGTTACCTGGCGCAGTTTTCGTTCTTCGACGACGACGTCTTCAAGAAAACGCGTGATCTGTCGGGCGGCGAGAAGGGCCGTCTGGCGCTGGCGAAAATCATCTACACCGGCGGCAACGTCATGCTCCTCGATGAGCCTACGAACCACCTCGATGTCTACACGCGTGAGGCGCTGGAAGAATCGCTGGAGCGTTTCACCGGCGCGCTCATCGTCGTCTCGCACGATCGCTATTTCATCGATCGCGTGGTCGAGCATGTGATTCTGGTCGACGGCGGACAGGCCGGAGTGTTCGACGGAAATTACAGCGATTACGCGGAGCGGTTGAAGGCTGGTCTGGCCCTGGACCGCGTTTCACCGCCGGCCACGCCAGTCGTTTCTCCAGCCAGGAAGCACAAACCCACCAGCGAGACCGCCGATGCCACGCAAGTCCCCGCTCCGAACCCCGACCGCACCGAGCAGAAAAAGCGCGAGAAACGCATCCGCAAGATCGACGAAGAGATCGCCGACATCGAGTCGCGCATCGCCGCGGCGGAACGCGAGCGCGAGCGCAACGATCTCCTTCTCTGCTCCGAGGAGGTGTTCCGGGATGGCGATCGAAGCAGGAAGATCCAATCGCAGAACGCCGATCTCAAAGCGATGGTCGAGTTGCTGTACGGCAAATGGGAAGCGCTGGGGCGTGAGAAGGAAGAGTTGCTTGGTGTGGTCGCGTAGCTTGTGGTCGCGAAGTTTCGGGTTTGCCTGAAGGGTTGCTGGGTTGCACGGTTGCTTGGTTGCTAAGTACGCTGCGCAAACATGAATCCTGACGATCGGCAATCCGGCAACACTGCAACTCAGCAAGCACACACCGCCTCCATCATCGCCATCGGATCCGAGATGCTCGGGCCGACGCGCGTCGACACCAATTCGCTCAAAGTCACCGCTGCGCTTGAATCATTCGGCATCGGCGTCGTGCGCAAGACCGTTGTTGGCGACACGCAGGAGCAACTGGTCGACGAGATCAGGCACTCGCTTGCGCACTCCTCGATCCTCGTCACCTCGGGTGGCCTTGGGCCGACCGAAGACGACATGACGCGCGATGCGTTAGCCGAGGCGTTGGGGCTGGCGATGGAGGTCGACGAGCGAATCGTGGAGCGGCTGGAGAAGCGATTCGCCGCGCGTGGCTGGGTGATGCCGGAGGTCAACAAGCGTCAGGCGAACGTCTTCCTCGCACAGACCACGCTGACGAACGAGCGAGGCACTGCGCCCGGGTTTCACATCGAACAGGGCGGGAAACACATCTGGGTTTTTCCCGGCGTGCCGCACGAGCTGGAGTGGATGGTGGCGACGTATCTCGTGCCGTGGCTCCGCTCGATCACGGCAGGACAGTCGCGGTTCCGGCGCGTGCTGAAGATTGCCGGGATGACCGAGTCTGGCGTCGAAGAGCGTCTGAAGCCGTACTACGCCGCGCATCCCGAGCCGCTGACGATTCTGGCGACGATGGGGCAGACCGAGTTGCACCTCGCTGCGGATGGCGCGGAAGCGGATGCGCTTGCAGTGATCGCATCTCTTGAGAAAGAGTTGCGCGAGCTTTTCACCGATAAGCTCTTCGGCGCCGACGACGACACGCTCGAAGCTGTCGTGGGCCGGATTCTGACCGAGCGTCGCGAAACGGTAGCGACAGCGGAGTCGTGTACCGGCGGCCTGCTGGCCTCGCGCATCACCGACGTTCCCGGATCCTCGGCGTACTTCATGGGCGGCGCGGTCTGCTACACGGCGAAGGCAAAGGCGGACCTGGCCGGCGTCGATCCGGAATTGATCCGCGTGCATGGCGAGGTGTCCGAAGAGGTGGCGATCGCGTTGGCGCGCGGCGCGCGTGAGCGCTTCGGCACGACATACGGCATCGGCGTGACCGGCATCGCCGGTCCGGGCGGGGGGACGGAGGCGAAGCCTGTCGGCACCGTCCATATCGCGGTCGCTGGGCCGGACAAATTCAAACATCGCAAGATGCTCTGGCCCATCGAACGGACGCTCTTCAAACGCATTACCACGCAGTCCGCGCTCGACCTGCTGCGGTTGTTCATCGTGCGCACGTAGCGTAGACTTTGTGTGTATGCAACGGATGAACGTAGTTCTCGATCGAGCGGCGCTGGAACAAGCCAAGCGGTTGACGGGGAAGAAGAATTACTCCGAGACAATCAATCACCTCATCGCGCAAGCCGTTCGTCGCAATGAATTGGCGAAGGCAATCGACGAGCTGGCCAAAGATCCGGACCCCTGGTGGCCTGGATATGTCGAGGAAATGGCGCCCGATGTCGCTGAATATCTCAAGAAAACGAAGAAGCCCCGCCGCACCGCAGCGAAGACCGTCCGCGCACCTCGGGTTAAGTGAAATGGCTCATGGTTCTCGTTGATACCAGCGCCTGGCTCTTCAAGAACTCCGTGGAGGCGCTCGTCACGCTGGCCAATAGCGAACCGTTGGCAATTTGCCCGCCGGTCATGCAGGAGTTGCTTCAAGGCGCCTACGATGATGTTCGAATGAAGCGCGTGCGAAGGATTGCCGGAAACTCTGAGATGCTCGACTCCCCAGTCCCGCTTGAGCGCTTCGAGGCCGCCGGCAACCTCTATCGCATCGCCCGCGAGAAATCGTTCACGATTCGCTCGTCCAACGATTGCCTTATCGCCGCGATCGCCATGCATCACGACGTCCTTCTCCTTCACGGCGATCGCGATTTCGACTACATCGCGCAACTCTTCCCGCTGCGCGCGCGGAGCGTCATCCCTTTCGCATGAGGAGCACGTTCGTGATCACGTCGTTGTAGAGCACGACGAGCATCAGAGCGGCCAGGACGGCGAAGCCGGCTTGCTGGATGCGCTCCTTCACGCGCAGCGAAAGGTCGCGGCGCGCCACTCCCTCGATCAGCAGGATCATGATGTGGCCGCCGTCGAGGACCGGGATTGGCAGCAGGTTCATGATGCCGAGCTGCATCGAGATCAGCGCCATCAACGCAATCGTGTTGAGCCACCCGCGGCGCAGCATCTCGCCGGAGATTCGCGCGATCGAGACCGGGCCGCTCAGCTCCTTGACGCTTCCTTCGGCGCGGAAGAGGCGGCCCAGCGTGATGAACGTGTAGCGCAGCATCTTCCAGTTCTGCGCGACCGAATCCTGGACGGCGGGGAAGAACGAGAGCTTGTGGATCTCCGTGGGCGGGATGAATCCGCGGTAGGGGTCGGTGGGATCAGGCTTGGCAGCCGCCAGCGTGCCGCGGAAGCGTGTGTTCCCGCGGGCGATGTCGAGGGTAGCGGCGGCGCCTTTTGTGGCGTCGATCGCGGCATCGAGCTCGAGGAGTTGCGACACCGGCTTTCCGTTCACGGCGACGATGCGGTCGCCGTTTCGCAGGCCCGCGGCGGCAGCGGGGGAGCCGGGCTTGACGCGGCCGACTGTGGTATCGAAATACGGCCGGATGCCGGCGCGGCCGACGGGGCCGAACTCGCTGTTCTCCTTCTCCGGCGTCATCGTCGTCGTGTGCGCCTGTCCGTTTCGGACGTAATCGACACGAAGTGCTGAGCCGCCGTGCATGCTGATGGCGAGGCGCATGTCGTCGAAGTCGTTGATCGGCTCGCCGTTCATGGCCACGATGCGATCACCGGGAAGGAGTCCCGCACGTGCTGCCGGTTTGTTGGGCGTCACTTCACCGATGATCGGCCGCATGATGATCGACTCCGTGCCGACCATGCTGATCAGCGCCACGAAGGCGATGGCGATTACGACATTCATGAACGGCCCGGCCACGAGAATCAGAAAACGCTGCCATTTGGGCCGCGAGAGAAACTCGTCGGGATTGCCGAGCTGATTCTCTTCGGGCGTATCGCCGGCCATGCGCACGTAGCCGCCGAGGGGGATGAGCGAGACGCGGTAGTCGGTAGCGCCGCGCTGGAATCCGAAGAGCCGTTTGCCGAAGCCGAACGAGAAAACCAGCACACGGACGCGGAAGAGTTTCGCGACGAAGAAGTGTCCTGACTCGTGCGCGAAGATGAGGAAGCCGAGGACGAGAACGAAACCGAGAAGGTTGGTGGCGATGTTTTGCATGGTGGGTGAGTAGGTTCGTAGGCGAGTAGATTAGTCGATTAGTGGATGAGTGATTGGCGGGCCATCGCGCTGACCTCCAATCCACTAATCTACTTATCTACTAATAGACGGCCTCTCAACATCAATTCCCCTCGCTTCTTTTCTTGCCCATCCGTCCCACGCCAACGCATCGTCAACGGAGTTGATGGGAGCGACGTGTCCGGCGTGGCGGTCGAGTACGCGTGCCACCACTTCTACGATTCCTGTGAAGGGAAGTTCCCCTGCCAGGAAGCGCGCCACGGCGATCTCGTTGGCGGCGTTGAGCACTGCAGGCATGGAGCCTCGCGCGCGGCACGCTGCGTACGCCAGCTCCACGGCCGGGAAACGCGCCGCATCGACGCCGCTGAATTCGAGCGAGCGGATCTTCGCCAGATCGAGCCGCGCAAACGGCGCCGCCACACGTTCGGGATAAAGAAGCGCGTACTGGATCGGGAACTTCATGTCGGTCGTGGACAGCTGGGCCATGAACGATCCGTCGATGTACTCCACCATCGAATGAACGATCGACTGCGGATGGATGAGGATGTCGATGGCGTCGGGCGGCATCGCGAAGAGGTGATGCGCCTCGATGACCTCCAGCCCTTTGTTCATCATCGTGGCCGAGTCGATGGAGATCTTGTTGCCCATCTTCCAGGTCGGATGTGCGAGCGCGTCGGCGATCGTGATGTCCGTGAAGGTGTCGAGGTCGCGCCGCAGGAACGGTCCTCCCGATGCCGTCAACACGATGCGCCGCACTTCTTCGTGCGAGCCGCACCGGAGCGCCTGGTGGACGGCGTTGTGCTCGGAGTCGACCGGGAGAATCTCGCCTCCGTTTTCGGCAGCCGCGCGCGTCATCACGTCGCCGGCAGCGACGAGGACTTCCTTGTTGGCGATGCCGACGCGCTTGCCGGCCTTCAGCGCCGCGTACACCGGCGGGATTCCGGCGGCGCCAACAATCGCTGCGATGACGGCATCCGCGCCCGGCATCGAGGCGACGGCCGTAGCACCGTCCGGTCCGCAGGCGATCTCGACGCGCCGCTTGACCCGCGTTCGCAGCGTTGCCACATCGTCAGGATTGCGGACCGAGACCATCTCCGGCGCATACCGCTCGATCTGCTCCGCCAGAAGATCGAGATTCCCGCCCGCGGCAAGGCCAACGACGCGAAGCGCGTCCGGAAAGGCATCGACGACGTCGAGCGTGGAGCGCCCGACGGAACCGGTGGAGCCGAGGATGGAGATGGTTCGCATGTGTCGTTTTGAAGAGATCAGAGACAAGAGATCAGAGACAAGAGATCAGAGACAAGAGATCAGAGATCAATTCTCGGAGTGAGTTCCTGATCTCTGCCTTCACGCCGACATAATCTTGAAGCTCTTGAATTCGTGCATGATCAGGAACCAGTACGCGTACAGAATCGGTGCCGTGTAGAAAATCGAATCGAAGCGGTCCAGGAATCCGCCGTGTCCGGGGATGAGCGTGCCGGAGTCCTTCACGTCCGCCGAGCGCTTCCACATCGACTCCGCCAGATCGCCGACCACACCGGCCACCGAAAGGATCGAGCCGGCGATGATCGTGTGGATGAGCGGAAAGTTGTGGAAGAACGTGAAGTGGATGATGAGCGCGGTGGCCACGGCGGTTATCACGCCGCCGATCAATCCCTCCACGGTTTTCTTCGGACTGATGCGCGGCGACAGCTTGTGTTTTCCGAATGTGCGCCCGAAGTAGTACGCGCCAGCGTCGCCGAGCCAGACTACGAGCAGGAGGAAAAAAACCAGCTTCGCGCCGTCGGCAAAGTCGTTGTGCAGTCGGATGATCGAGCCGCCCAGCATGCCGACGTAAAGCGTGGCAAGAATCGCAATCGCACTCGACGGCAGCGCCTCTTCCAACTCCCCTCGGGACACCACATACGACGCCGGAATCAGAAGCAGGGCGAGGAAGAGACCCATCTCGACAGAGACCGACTCGAGGATGAAGGCCGCGACGATGAAGAGCATGATCCCGATGCAAAGCGGCACCGGCAGGTCGTAGCCTTTGTGTGTGCCGAGGTCGAGAAACTCGTAGAGCGCAAGCGCTGCCACCATCGCAATCGCCACATCGAAAACATACGGATGCGCCCACCCGACGATCCAGACGGTGACGGGGCCTGCGACGAGTGCGGTCAGCTCACGCTTCATAAGCAGAGATCGGAGAGCAGAGGTCAGAGATCAGGGGACTAGAGACCAGAGAGCAGTGGTCAGAGATCAGGAAAACGGAGATCCGATCAGCGATCAGGACAGATCCCCTGATCTCTGACCACTCATCTCTGCCTTTCTGATCACCCCTGCTTTCCATCGGCCTCGATGAACATCTGGGCGTCGGACTCATCGACGGCGCCGTAGCGGCGATCGCGAGACTGAAAGTCGATGATGGCTTCGAAGAGATGGCGGCGGCGGAAATCGGGCCAGAGAACTTTGGTGACGTGAATCTCGGCGTACGCGATCTGCCAGAGCAGGAAATTGGAGACACGCAACTCGCCGCTGGTGCGGATGAGGAGATCGGGATCATCGACGTTGGCAGTGTAGAGGTGGTCGGAGAAGAACTGCTCGTCGATCTGCGCGTCGCTCATCTCGCGCTCGCGCAACACGCCCATGATGCGATTGACGGTATCGACGATCTCGGCGCGCCCGCCGTAGTTGAGCGCGATCTGGAAAAGCAGCCCGCTGTTCCTGGCCGTCTGATCCTCGGCGTACTTCAGCTCTCGCTGCACCGAGGGATCGAGACCCTCGACCCGGCCGATGGCGGTAAAGCGGATGTTGTTGTCCATCAGCGTGGCCAGCTCTTTCCGCAGGTACTCCTTCAGCAGCATCATCAGCGTGGCCACTTCGAATCGCGGGCGCTTCCAGTTTTCCACGGAGAACGCGTAGAGCGTCATGACGCCCATCTCCAGGCGCGCGGCCGTCTCGACGATCTCGCGGACCGCGGTGATGCCGGCGCGATGCCCCTCCACCCGAGGAAGATTGCGAGTCTTGGCCCAGCGGCCGTTGCCGTCCATGATGACGGCGATGTGGCGCGGCAGGCGCTTGAAGTCGATTTTGTCGAGGAGCGTTTCCTCGATCGAGCCTGGTTCAGCGAGTTTTCGCAGATCGATCATCTGGAGCGGGGGATGGTATCGCAAAGATGCGCGGCTGGCGTTGGCGGTTCTAGCGGGATGACGTTGTCACCGCGCTAATTTTCCGCAGAGTCCGCAGCACCTCCGCCACGCTCCACGCTTGCGCCACGCAGCCGCGCGGGTGAAACGGAGCCTCGGCGTCGAAGACCTCGCTGATGGTCCCGATGCAGGCGGCGCCGAGCTCGGCGCGGAAGCCGTCGAGGAACTGCAGGGCGGCCGCGGTGTCGCCTGGATGGACTTTCAACCAGGCGTCGATGAACGGACCAATCAGCCAGGCCCAGACGGTGCCCTGGTGATAGGCGGCATCGCGGGAGCGAAGGTCGCCGTCGTAGTTTTTCTTGTAGTCGGGATTCCCTCGGGACAGCGATCGCAGGCCGACCGGCGTGAGCAACTCGTCTTTCACGACGTCGACGATGCGTTGCCAGCGGCTTTCATCGAGGACGGGATAGTCGAGCGAGAGCGCGAAGATTTGATTCGGTCGGAACGCCGCGTCGTTGCCACCCTTCTCCGCATCGACCACATCGTAAAGATATTGACCTTCGTCGTACCAGAAGCGCTGGTTGAATGACGTCCGGGCGCGGTTGGCGTGTTCGTCCAGCCGGCGGGCGTTGAACTCGTCGCCTTCCTGCCGCAGGAGCGCTTCGAGGATGCGGAGCGCGTTGTACCAGAGCGCGTTGATCTCGACGGCCTTACCGCGCCGAGGAGTGACGACCCAGCCGTCAACCTTGGCGTCCATCCAGGTGAGCTGGTATCCCTCCTCGCCCTGCGCAAGGAGTCCGTCGGCGGGATCGACGTGGATGTTGAAAAGCGTGCCGCGAAGGTGGTACTCGACGATGTCGATCAGCTTCGGGAGCAGCATCCGGACGGTCTCGCGGTCGCCGGTGGCAGCGGCGTAACGGTTGACGGCGTGGAAGAACCAAAGCGTGGCGTCGGCGGTGTGATACAGCCCCCCATGCGCCCCCTCGGGGAACATATTCGGGATGAGGCCGTCGCGAATGTAGGCGGCGAAGGTGCGCAGGATATTGCCCGCCTCGCGGTTGCGTCGCGTGGACAGCGTCAGCCCTTCCAGACTGATCATCGTGTCGCGGCCCCAGTCGGTGAACCAGTGATAGCCGGCGATGACCGTGCGCGGCTCGTCGCCGCTGGCCAGTACGCGAGCTTCATCGGCGACGCGCGTGGCCGGATTGATGATGAACTGATCCGCTGCGAGCACGAGCGAGGAGGCGAAGTGGTCGTCCGCCAGGCCAGAAATCGTCAGCAGCGTCGACACGCGCTCATCCTCCGCCGCCACCGCCGCGGCGTACGGAAGCTCGCGCACGACGCTCCACTCTTCGACCGATGCGACGATGCCGCAATCGACGCCGGGCGTGAGCTCGGCGTGGATCACGCCCGGGCTCCAGAGCGGCCCTTCATGCTCATAACCGCGGCTCTTCTCGATCCGGTAGAGCACATGCTCGAAGGCGCGAATGTCCGGCTCCATGCGCGCTTTCCAGCCGAAGAGGAGGAGGCGCAAGGGCGGATAGCCGCTGCCGTCCGTGAGCTCGATCTCGCAACCGTCGTCGTTCGCCGCGACGTGCCATTTGTCGGAAAGCTGGGATGTGAGCAGCCCTTCATGCGGACGAAAGTGGAGCGATGGACGAAGCCGGAGCCGTAGTCCGGCCGGCCCTTCGATGAGGCGATAAACGATGTACGTCGTGTTCCGAAGGTGAGGCATCAGAACGCGCTTCTCGATGCGGATCCCGTCTTTCTCGAATCGCCAGACAGGCTTGCCGTTCTCGATCGCAAACGCTTCCAGCGCCCCCTCCTCGGGTAGCGCGACGTCGCGCCCTCCATGCTCATCGCCGCTGAGACGCCAGCAGATTCCGTCCGGACCTTCCAACGTCTCCTCGAGATGATTGAACATCATCGTGCGCCCGGCCGGCGCGGGAAGGGCCGCGATGAGAAACCCGTGGAAGCGCCGCGTGTTCGCCCCACCGATCGTCCCCGAGGCGTAGCCCCCGAGGGCGTTGGTAACGAGCCACTCGCGCGAGAGTAACTCGCTGGTTGCGTCGCCGCGTTTCCAGCCGGTCTGGACGGGGACGCTGAGTACCGGTGTGATTTCCATCAGTGAGCGAGGTCTGCTGAAGTTATGCCCGCTTGAGGAGTGCAGGCGTCTCGCCTGCGGCCGGCGGGCGTCTCGCCCGTCGGTAAGAACGCGATTAAACCGCTGAGAGAACTTCGCGAGCAGCACAAGAGCGTCGGCTGGCGATGAATCGAGCAGAAAGGCGAGCTTCACGTTTGCTCAACAATCACGCCGAGGCGAGACGCCTCGACGCCGCAAGCGAGACGCTTGCACTCCTCGCACTGTTATCCTTGCGTCATGAAACGCACGCTCATTGCCGCCCTCCTCTTCGCCGCCCTGCCGCTTGCCGCAGCCCGCCTGCCGAAGGGCGTCGTCCCGGATCATTACGCGATCTCGATCACGCCCGATCTCGCGGCTGCGAAATTCATCGGCCAGGAGACGATCGACGTCGATATCAAAGAGCCGGTCGATACGATCACGTTCCACAGCGTCGGACTCGACCTCCACGATGTCATCGTCGCCAGCGGAAGCAAGCTGCTGACTCCGACGGCGATCACGTTCGATGAGCCGAACGAGATGGCGTCGCTGAAGTTCGGGCAGACCGTTCCGCCCGGCAAGGCGTCGGTGCGCATCGCCTTCAACGGCGTCCTGAGCGCGCAGCTTCGCGGCCTTTATCTGAGCAAGACGCCGAAGCGCAATTACGCGGTGACGCAATTCGAAGCGACGGACGCGCGCCGCGCGTTTCCATCATTCGACGAGCCTGCGATGAAGGCGACGTTCGACATCACGCTCGTCGTCGACGACGGCGACACGGCCATCTCGAACGGCGCCATCGCCTCGGACACGGCCGCGGGACCCGGCAAACATGCCATCCGTTTCCGCACGACGCAGAAGATATCGACCTACCTCGTGGCGTTTCTGGTCGGCGATTTTCAGTGCATTAGCGGCGGCGTCGACGAAATCCCGATCCGCGTTTGCTCCGTCCCCGGCATGCAGGACCTCGGCAAGTTCGCGCTGTCGGCCGCCGAGGCTTCGGTGTCGTTCTATAACAAGTACTACGCAATCAAATACCCGTTCGGGAAACTCGATCTGATCGGCATTCCCGACTTCGAAGCGGGTGCGATGGAGAACGCCGGCGCGATCACCTTCCGCGAGACCGCGCTTCTTCTCGACGACAAATCAGCCTCGGTCGAGCGACAGCGCCGCGTGGCCGGAACCGTTGCCCACGAGATCGCGCACCAGTGGTTTGGCGATCTCGTCACGATGAAGTGGTGGGATGACATCTGGCTCAACGAGGGATTCGCGACGTTCATGACTGCGAAGCCGCTGATGGCCTGGCATCCCGAGTGGCGCACCGATCTCGATCAGGTCAGCAACACGCTCGGCTCGCTCGGCATCGACTCCACCCGCTCCACGCGCCCCATTCGGATGAAGGCGGAGACGCGCAACGAGATCAACGCGCTCTTCGACGGGATCGCATACGGCAAGACCGCGGCGGTGCTGCGCATGGAAGAGAACTGGGTGGGGGAGGAGACCTTCCGCGATGGCATCCGCGCCTACCTGAAGAAGTTTTCGTACGGGAACGCAGCGGCCGAGGATTGGTGGGGAACGATGACGACGGCGACGAAACAGCCGTTCGACGCCGTGATGAAATCGTTCGTCGATCAAACCGGCGCGCCGCTGCTGCACGCATCCGAAATCTGCGGGCCGGACGGAACGCGCACCGTGACGGTCGCGCAGGAGCGGATGCTGATCAAGGCTGCGACTCCGGCCGCGCAGTCGTGGACGATTCCGATCTGCGGACATGAAGCCGGCGCGTCGGCCTCGGCGCCGTGCCGCATGATCGCCAAGCCGGCGGACACCTTCACGCTGGCGTTCTGCAAAAACCCGCTCTACCTCAGCCGCAATGGCGCCGGCTATTTCGTCGCCGACTATTCGCCGGCGATGCGCGCCGCATTCCGTGAGCACGTAGGCGAGATGCCGCCGTCCGAGCAGATCTCGTTACAGGGCAACGAATGGCTGCTCGTGCGCAGCCTGCGCGAGGACGTGTCGGAGTATCTCTCGCTGGTTCGCGCCATGCCGCGCCCGGCGGAACGGACGCTTGTCGGGCACATCGCGGACAACATCGAGTATCTGAACCGGACCGTGATCGACGATCGCAATCGCGCCGCGTGGCAGGCGTACGTGCGCGACGCCATGCGCGGGTTCGCGCCCGTGACGTGGGACGCACCCGCGGGCGAGACCGCGGAGCAGCGCATCATGCGCGCGACGGTGCTGGGCATCCTCGGCGTGGAAGGCGCGGATCCGGAAGTGATGGCGGGTGCGCGGCGAGTGGCGCTGCAATACATGAGCGATCCGTCATCAGTCGATGCCGTCATCGCCGATCGCGCCCTTCCGATCGCAGCGATCAGCGGTGATGATGCGCTGTTCGATCAGGTGCTCGCACACATCAAGAGCGCGCCGACGCCGGAGATTGCGTCGCGCTATCGCGGGCTGATTCCGGCGTTCCGCGACCCGAAGCTCATCGCGCGTGCGGTCGACTACATCTACAGCGATGAGGTCCGAACCCAGGATCTGCCCGGGATGGCCGCGGGGCTGTTCTTCAACCCAGCCGCGAAGCAGACCGCGTGGAGCGCCGCGCAGTCGCACTGGGACGTGCTGAACAAGAAGATTCCGACTGCGATCGGCGCGATTACAGGCTCGGTGTCGACGTTTTGCGATCCGGCCATGAAGCAGGAAGCGCAGGCGTTCTTCGCCACGCATCCCGCCGGAGCGGGCGAACGATCCCTTCGACGTGGTCTTGAAGCGATCGACACATGCATCGCGTTCAAGTCGGCGCAGCAGTCGTCATTCAACGCGGCGCTGGGAGTGCCGGCTCCGTAACACTCAAAAACATGAACCACAGAGGCGCAGAGGTCACAGAGTTTGAAGCGGTTAACTCAGTGAACTCTGTGCCTCTGTGGTGATCGGTTTTCCTCCAGAAGGCGCTTAGAACTTGAACAACAACGCCGCGAAAAGCGCGCTATCGCCCTTCTTCACGCTCGCGGATGTTGGCTTCGTCTTGTAGTCGTAAACCCAGGCAAGCTTCAGCTCCATGCGCGAGACGACGGTCGTCGTCAGGCCGGCGTCGAAGTGGTAGAAGGCATCGCCGAAGTCGCTCGTCTTCCAGATTCCCGTCAGCTTCTGCGTGACTTTGCTCGTTGGCGAGAGCGCCCAATCGAAGTTCTCGCCTGCTTTTGCGGCGCCGCCGCTCGAGCGTCCCGCGCCGGCGTTGCTCTCGAATTCAGCGCCGAGGGCGCCATCGACGGTGAGGTTGCGCGCGTCGCTCTTGATGATGCGGTAGCCGCCGCCGGCGAGCGGAGCGACGAAATAGTTGATGTCCTTGAACGGATCGCGCAGATACGACACCTCGGCGAAGGCGAACGTGCGGTCCGAAACGGCATACTCCTCGCGGGCATCGGCGGAGGTCTTGTCCACCTGCGTCACGCCATTCGAGTCGCCGCGTATGTAGAGCACATCGGCTTTAAACACGAGCCGCGTCTTCGGGTCGTATTTCGTCGCGAAGGCGAAGTTGTAGTTCTTCGTGTCGGTGTTGCCGCTGGTGATGGCCAGACCGGCGCCGATGCTACTCGTCCATGGTTTGGCGGGCGGCGCGTCCGCCGCGAACATCGGAATGGTCATCAAGATCGAGGCAAGGATCAATACACAGCGTTTCTGCATTCGCAAACCCCTTTCGACGCAGCGCGGGGTAGCAAATGCCGAGCCTGCCGCGATTACCGCGGCTTGTAGAGCAGCGGATAGGGATTGATGGCCGTGCCGGTCCACCAGCGCTTGTCGGGATCGAGACGGATGACGGCGAAGTGCAGATGGGGCGTGTCTTTCGGCGCGTTGCCGGTGGTGCCGACATAGCCGATCAGATCTCCTCGCTTGATGACCTGGCCCTCGTGAAGGCCCATCGCGTAGGCGTCGAGATGCGCGTAGTAGTAGCAATAGCGTTCGTCGGGATCGTATTGATAGACGGTCAGACCGCCGGCCACGCTGGTGAAGAGCTTCTTGATCGTCCCGTCGTCTGCGGCGATGACGTTCACGCCGCGAGGAGCGAGGATGTCGAGGGCGTCGTGGCGTCGCGTCGAGCCTCCGCGCATTTCATCGAACATGTCGTGAATCGTGCTCGGATCGACGCCTTCGACCGGCATCGTCAGCGGACGCGGTCCCTCGCCGGGCGTGAGGAGCAGCCGCGGCGTCACGGGCACGATCGGTAGCGGCGCATTGGCGCGTTGTGCTGCCCGAGGGGCGGGCAACGGCGATGCGTTCTGCGTCGTGCCCGACGCGATCCACGCCAGGCCGGCAACGCATGCTGCGCCGAGAATCACCGCCAGTTTCTTCACGCTCATTTCTCCAGCACCGCCGGCATCCCCGGAGTGACGAGCTTCGCCAGCTCCGCGGCGTCCCAGTTCGTCAGCCGGATGCAGCCGTGCGACGTCGTCTTGCCGATCGTCGATGGCTCGGGCGTGCCGTGAATGCCGTAGTGCGGTTTCGACAGGTCGATCCAGACGACGCCGACAGGATTGTTCGGGCCCGGCGGCAGCTTCGCTTTCACCTCTTTGGCTTCGGCGTCCCAGAACAGCTCGGGGTTGTAGTTGAAGCTCGGATTCCATCCGACGCCGTTGATCTTCCACTTCCCGATCGGGAGCGGATCGTGGACGCTGCCGATTGTGGCGGGATAGCTAGCCAGCAGGATGCCGTTCTGATCGATCGCTTCAACCCTCGTCCGCGCTTTGCTGACGCGGATGCTCATGCCGGCAGTCTTCGGCAGAGGTGGCCGCGCCACGTTCGGGACTTGGATGACTGCCCCGGCTTTGTCGATCGCGACACCCCGGTTGAGCGTTTTGAGCAACGCCGGGCTGATATGAAACGTCTCGCCAAGTTGCTCCGCGAGCGATTCATATCCAAGGGTAGGCAGCTTCGCCTTGTCGATCGTTTCGGTTGGGATCGGCGCAAACGGTCCGGCGGCGTCGGCTGCCGTGACGGTGTAGGGCGTGATCACCGGCGCGGCATCGCTGTTGAGCGCAGTCCACGTTGCGGCAACCACGTCGGAGCCTCCGTTGATCTTGCGAGACCGATTGAATGCCGCGACGGCGAGACGCGTGTTCCCGCCGTATCGTCCGTCGATCTCGCCCGGCGAGAAATGCGCGCGATCGAGAAGGATCTGCGCCCGCAACACCGCCGAGCCAGGCTTGGTAGCGGACGTGAGCGGAGTGTTGATCGCAAGGTTCGTCGCCGCGGCGGTGAAGGGTTGCGTCGCCGTATGGCGCGCTTGCGCGACAGTGGCCAAACTAAGAATCAGCAGAGAGAGACCGCGGGCACCGAAAGGGATCATGTGACTCGATCAACTGCAGGATCGAAGCCACGGATGAGGCGGTCGGGCGATTGGCTCCAGTTAGAGCAGGCACATCCGAGGTTGTCATTCCGAACCGGC
>JAXDGW010000045.1:0-82536 GCA_034664845.1 Thermoanaerobaculia bacterium
CCGCTTCGTGAAGCGCTGTCCACACATACTGCCACGATCCATGGCCGCGCGGTGCGGACCTGAGCCAGGCAAGTGCGAGTTCTCGGAGTTGCGCGTCCCCCGGTGCCGTTTTGTCGAGTGCTCCCCAGATAAACGCCCATGAGCCATGGTCGGGCGGTGCGGATGCGAGCCAGCGAAGTGCGAGATCCCGGAGTTGGGCGTCCCCGGGTGCCGCTTCGTGAAGCGCTCTCCACACGTACTGCCACCCGCCATGGTCGGACGGCGCGGATGCGAGCCAGCGAAGTGCGAGATCCCGGAGTTGTGTGTCCCCAGGTGTCGCTTTGTCGAGTGCTTCCCAGATAAACGCCCAGGAGCCATGGTCGGGCGGTGCGGATTTGAGCCAAGCAAGTGCCAGATCCCGGAGTTGCGCATTCCCAGGTGTCTCGTTGTTCAGGGCCTCCCAGACAAACTTCCACGAGCCATGGTCGGGCGGTGCTGATGCAAGCCAGCCAAGTGCGAGTTCTCGGAGTTGTGCATCCCGAGGTGTCTCTTGGTCGAGTACTAGCCAGATAAACGCCCAAGAGCCATGGTCGGGCGGTGCGGACACGAGCCAGGCAAGTGCGACATCCCGGAGTTGCGCGTCCCCAGGTGCCGCTTCGTGAAGCGCTGTCCACACATACTGCCACGAGCCATGGCCGGGCGGTGCGGATCTGAGCCAGGCAAGTGCGAGTTCTCGGAGTTGCGCGTCCCCAGGTGCCCTTTTGTCAAGCGCGGTCCAGATAAACGCCCAGGAGACATGGTCGGGCGGCGCGGATGCGAACCAACGAAGTGCGAGTTCCCGGAGTTGCGCGTCCACAGGAGAGTTTCTATAGAGCGCGAACCAAACGAATGACCAAGAACGCTGCTCTAGAAGCGTGGCTTCGAGCCAACGAATGCCGAGTTCTACAAGCTCGTCTTCGCCGGGAGCGGAATTCCACAATCCTTCCCAAGCGTAGCTCCAACTGCCGTCGGAGTATTCTGTTTGACGCAGCCACTCAACGGATAAGTTCCGAAGACTTGTGTCATCAGAGTGAGCTTTGAGCCGCAGCTGAATCAGACGGCCAGCATTCGGGTAGCCCGCTCGTATCCAGGCTTCGCTCCAAACGGAGATGTTCGGATTCCCTTCACCGAATTGGACAAGCGGCTCCAAAACCCAATTGGCGCGGCGCTCAAGATGCCAAATGCGCGCCCATTCTATAGACCAAGCTACAGCCGGGGAGTAATGAGAATTGAGTAATCGCCCTAGAACAAAGCAGACTCCGAACGTTGAGCGGTGTCGTTCGGTCCATACCGCAACTTCATTCGGTACCGAAGCAGCGTTCTCACCGAGCAGCAACAAAGCAACGTCACCCCACGCGATCCCTTCGCCGGCGGTGGCAATAACGTGGAGAGCCTTTTCTCGAATCTCAGCTCCTATAGCGTGTTTCAGACCTAGCTCCAAGAGTGGTGGAACCATCATGTGATTGTTATGATCCTCGACCCAACGCGCGATGATCGAGCCCATTTCTGGCCTTCGGAACCGTGGAATTGCATCCAGCATGATCGGGACCCACTCGCGCCACTGTGTCGTGCGTCCCAAGAGAAAAGTTGTGGCATCCGCGATGCGCGTGCGAACATCTTCAGAGTATCGCCGAAGATGTTGGAGCAGTTTGTGGCTGGTTAGACGAAGACCTGGCTCGCCGGTGACAGCGGCCAAGAGCGCTGTGATGCCAGCATCGACCGGGTCCGGCTCTAGGAAGATTTCGGGGTGCAAGCTTCGAATTTCAATCCAAACTGGCAGGTGAGTCAAGGGCAAGGTCCCGCTGTAACGCTTAATAAGCGTGAGATAGATATCTTGTAGCAGCGAGACCAAGTTCTCGCCGGCGAGTCGGTCTGCGAGCGTTGAGTCATCGAGTGTGCTGTCCAGCGCCCGTGAGATCGCCCAGAGTGGGCTTTGTTGTTGGCTGGGATTCTCGCCGTGCTCAATGGCGGAGAATATGCCCTGCATCAGATGGTCTCTTCGTACCGGCTCATCCGCCGAGCCGGAGTGCCAGGCCGCATAGATCGCGTTCGATAGGTGAGGATGGGCGAGCCAGACCCCAGGCCGCTCGTCGTCTGGATCTGCTACCAAGTGGTTTTCGCGCTGCAGCCGCAGAAAGACACCCCTCTGCGGAGCTGTTAACGCCTGTTCAATAGCGCGACGGGGGTAGCCGACATAAAGGCGATTGAGGGCGAGGATTCGCGAGAATTGACCGGTCAGCTCAGGTTCGTGATCGCTGGTTTCCGCCATCGCAATCCGCTGTCGCAATCGATTGGCGAACTCGGGAAGAGTCGCGCCGACTCTCCACTCGAAAAAGAGCTGCACCAGAAGGACGTCTCCGTCGCCAATCTCCGGAGGCTCCGAGCCAGTTCGTTCCCTGAACCATTGCCTGAGTGTCGCGTGATCCTTGCTGTTCTCATGAGGAAGATCTTCACGCGTGAGGCGTATGTCGTCTGCGAGCTCCCGGTCAAACCGTTCCGCCTGCTCAGTCGGACCACAACAAAGGAGCACCGGGAGCTCCGTAGGATCATCCCCTTGTCGAGCGGTGACCAATTCGCTGATTGCCTGCTGTAACAGGGTTACTGCGTCGTATTGTGCAGCCGGTGCGTAGGGGTCGTCGAGCGCAATCACAACCGTTTCGCCAGGTCGGCGGACTCTTTGCGACCACCTGATCGCTTCGGGTAGTGCAGCGATGTGCGGGCCGAGCCAGAGAATCGGTCCAATCTGCTCGGCGTGGATGCGTGAGAGCACCTGTAGCAACGCGACGCTCTTGCCAGTTCCAGAACGACCACCGATCCAGAAGATCGGAAGGCGAAGACTGTCATCGCTGGAGGCTGGGTGTGGAGTAAGCCATGCGGTTATCTTCGCGCTCAGCGGTCCAAGAACGGCCTCCCTATTAGCGAAGAATCCGAGTCTCAGATGCCGTGGAAGTGGCCGTTCGCCCGTCAAGTAGGAACCGGTCTGAACCCCTACCGGTGGGCGATCGCGCTGCTGCCAAAAGTAGATCGACGGTCGTGTCTTGTTGGCGTCCGCCGCCACCGACAACCCGTTAAGATCATTCCATATCTCCTTGCCTGCGGCTACGAAGCCATTTTGCGTCGAAGCAGCGTGAATTAGTCGGCCGAGCCAGCGATGGGTTGCCGCCAGCGGTTCGTCGGCGCGAAACTCGTTGGCGAGAAGCGTGAGTAGCTCGGATTCCGGATCTGCATCGATCTCGATGTGAACCCGGTCCCGAAAATCCTGAAGAATCTGATCGGTATCTGCGGCATCTTGCGGCTTCCAGCTTGAGAGAATCCCGCGCACATCGCTGATCTTGGATCGAGCCGATACAATTCGATAATCCATGATCTTGGATAGTCCGGGCTCAAACTCGGATACGAGCCGGTAGATTGACCACAAGTCCTCAAGCGCCTCTCGAACGGAATGACCGCTCTGTGTTCGTTTGACTTGTGTGACATGGACAGGACCCTTAAAAGCCACCTCAACGACGTCGGAAAGGATCTCCGTGAAAACGCTGGGTTCGCCACGTCGGCTGCGTTCTTCGCTGAGCCATCGCTTGACCGTATCTCGAAGAGCGACAACGAACTGATAGTCAAAACCGGCAATGGCGTTCAATCCGCCTGCTGCGACTTTCGAGTACTTCTTCTCCCATCGCGCTCGAAGTCGCTGGATGGCTCCCCAGGCAACATATTGGTCGTCTTCGAAACTAGACACAGGTGACCAAGAGTGTACGCCGCTGATGTCCGCATTGGGTGAAGTGTGCAATCAAAGCGTTTATCGGCAAGACGCGAAGCCCGAACAGACTCCCGTGATGCTGTTCGTTGCCGACGTGAGCCTTCAAGGCGCCAGTCACGAATCACCACTCTGACGTGCCACGAGAATGCTCGTCAGGCGACCTTCATTCGCAAGAAGGGCGCGTCTCAACGATCGAACGCGCTGACGACAGACACGCGACAGATGGTTACGGCATACGGCGTCAGCTCTCTGATCCAGCGGTCTTCTACTTTTCGGCGATGCGCTTTGCGTAGTCGGCGGCGCGGTCGAGGAAGCCTTCGATCGATCGTCCGAGGGCGAGCTTTTCGGTGAGCTCGGTGGCCTTTTCGAAATCGGCGCGCAGGCGCTCGGCCTCGGCGAGATAGTAGTCACGCAGGCCGGTCTCGATGTGGAACTCGGGATACTTCTCCGCCAGCGTGCGCATCCACTCTTCGACCTGGCGGCGGCGGTCTTTGTCGCCCGCCCCACTTTTCAGGTCCTCGAGCAACGTTGCCACGACGCCGGAAAGGATTTGTGTGCGCTGATCTTTGAGAGGTTCCTCTGACATGGGCGCGGATGTTAGCAGCGAATACAATGCGCGGCGATGAAAGTCCTGGTCGCGAATCGCGGCGAGATTGCCGTACGGGTCATGCGGGCCTGCCGCGAGATGGGCTATCCGACGGTGGCGGTCTACTCCGAGCCCGACCGAGCCGCGCTGCACGTCGTCTACGCTGATGAAGCGATGCCGATCGGTCCCGCGCCGTCGCGCGAGAGCTATCTGCGCATCGACCGCATCCTCGAAGCGGCGAAGAAGACCGGCGCCGAGGCGATTCATCCCGGCTATGGATTCCTCGCGGAGAATGCGGGATTCGCGCGCGCCTGCCGCGACGCCGGCATCCTCTTCATCGGCCCCTCGCCCGAATCGATCGAGGCGATGGGATCGAAGACCGAGTCGCGGCAGCGGATGCAGGCGGCGGGCGTGCCGGTGGTGCCGGGGCTGACCGAGGCGGTGAAGTCGTTCGATGAGATCGCGGCGTTCGCGCGCGAGGCCGGCCTGCCGATCATGATCAAGGCCTCGGCCGGCGGCGGCGGGAAAGGGATGCGGCTCGTCGAGCGTGAGGAGGATCTTCTCCCGGCGTTCGAGCGCGTCACGAGCGAGGCGCAATCGTTTTTCGGCGACAGCGCCGTTTATGCCGAGAAGTTCATCCCCAAGCCGCGGCACATCGAAGTGCAAGTCCTCGGCGATCAACACGGCAACATCGTCCACCTCGGCGAGCGCGAGTGCACGCTGCAACGCCGGCATCAAAAGGTGGTCGAAGAGTGCCCGTCGTTCGTCGTCGATGCGGAGTTGCGCGCGCGGCTCGGAGCGATGGCGGTGAAAGCGGCGGCTGCCGTCAACTACTACTCGGCCGGCACCATCGAGTGCCTGATGGGGCCGGACAAGCAGTTCTACTTCCTCGAGATGAACACGCGCCTGCAGGTCGAGCACCCAGTGACGGAGATGGTCTGGGGAATCGATCTCGTCAAAGCGCAGCTTCGGATCGCGCAGGGGGAGCCTCTCGGCTTCAGTCAGGAAGATCTTGCGCCGAATGGCCACGCCATCGAGTGCCGTGTGTACGCCGAGGATCCTGCGCACAACTTCGCGCCGTCGCCGGGCCTGATTCGCAATCTCACGTTGCCGCAGGGACCGGGCGTCCGCAACGACAACGGCGTCTATGCCGGCTACACCGTGCCGGTCTACTACGATCCGATGCTGTCGAAACTGGTCTGCCACGCAAGCACGCGCGGCGAGGCCATCGATCGGATGTTGCGGGCGTTGCAGGAGTACCGAGTCGACGGCATCCGGACGACGATTCCGTTTTTCAGTTTTCTGATAAGCCATCCCGACTTTCGCACGGCGAACTTCGATACGGGATTCATCGACAGGATTCTGCCGGAGCTCGAGATCGAGAATCGCGCTGGGGATGAGGGCACTCGCGATGCCGCGCTCATCGCCGCGGCGATCATGGCTTTCGAAGATGCGCAGAAGGTCAGCCTGCCCGAGGAGACGACGTCGCGATGGAAACAAAGCGGCCGGCTCGACGCGCTGCGGGGGCGCAATTGAAGTTGATCGCGCGATACAACGCTGAAGAGACCGCGCTCGAAGTGGAGCGTCATGGCAGCGGCTATCGCGTGAAGATCGGCGATCGATGGATCGTCGCGGATCTCGTTTCTGCCGGCGCGGTGCATTCGCTCCGACTGGAAGATGGACAACAGATTTCGCTCCAGCATCATCGCGATGGCACGACGCGCCAGATCACGATCGGAACGTCGCTGCTGGACATTGAGATCGTCGATCCTCTCGCCCTTCGCCGCAAGACCGGCGACGACCACCTCGGCGCCAGCGGCATCATCAAAGCGCCGATGCCCGGGCGCATTACACGCGTTCTCGTCGAGAAAGGCGCCTCCATCCAGCGGGGAGCGGGCCTTCTCGTTCTCGAAGCGATGAAGATGGAGAACGAGATTCCCGCTCCAGCGAACGGCGTCGTCGATGAGATCTTCGTGAAAGCTGGCGATACCGTCGAAAGCGGCGCGGATCTGGTGCATCTGGCGCCGCCTGTGTAGGTGGGTGTCGGCAACGTCATCTACGCCATGAAGACTCGTGAAGGCGCTCGATCGCGGATTCGTGAGAAGTCGTTGCGCCGCTCTCCTTCCAGAATTCTACGTATCGCAGAATGGAGTTACCACTCCGGCATAGCCGTGGCAGTATTCTCGTTACTCGTTGACAGCCCGACGCAACCGGGCGAGGAATTCAGCTCATGGCAACAGCCCACGACGTCGCAAATTACATCCTGAAAAAGCTCGGCCGCATGACGGCGATGAAGCTGCAAAAGCTGGTGTACTACTCCCAGGCGTGGTCCCTCGTGTGGGATGAGAGACCCCTTTTCCCCAGCCGCATCGAGGCGTGGATCAACGGTCCGGTCGCACCGAATCTTTACGAGGTTCATCGTGGTCAATTCGACGTGAAGGAGTGGCCGAAGGGCGACTCCGGCAAACTCACTGCGGTTCAGCGTGAGACAGTCGATGCCGTCCTCGACTTCTATGGAGACAAGAGTTCGCAATGGTTGAGCGATCTCACGCACTCCGAGCAGCCGTGGAAGGATGCGCGACGCGGTCTCGCACCAACGGATCGCGGCGGCAACGAGATCACGCATGCTTCGATGCATGAGTACTACAGTAGCGTTGCCTCCACTCAGCAGGCGTGAGCAAAAGGAAGGGCAAAAAGAAGCCCTCGTTCAACGTTCAGACCCCAAGCGGAGCCAAACGAGCGGCGCTCTCGACTCTGCCGCGAGCCGAAAAGAGGCCGGCCGCTGCCGCGACGAGCTGGAACGATGAGCATCCATCGTGGCGATTCGGCCAGCTCGAGGTCGTCGGCCGCTTTGGTTGGCAAACAATTTCCCGCGAGAAGTTGCTGGATATTCGGCAGCAGTTGGGTAGCTTCGAATCGATGTCGTGGAATGAGATCGCCGTCAAGGGCAAGTACTTTCACCACTCGATTCCGGTCGATGACATCATCCGGCCAGCCCAGAAACGACTCGAAGAAATGGGAATTGCCACCGATGAGCTCTTTCGCTTCCGTCTTGCCAACCTGGAGCGGGTATGGGGATACCGTGATCGTGGCGTCCTGCAGCTCCTGTGGTGGGATCCCGATCACGAAATCTGCCCATCTAAGTAAGGAGCAGGAGTCACTCTAGGACACAGCCACGGCCCTCCCAAGCGGCATCTATAATTCAACCCATGTCTGCAATCGACCCATTCGTTGCCGGTGGGACCGTTCTCTCGTACCGGCTGATCGAGCGTGTGAGTGCTTCGGTGTGGCGCGCGGAAGACACGCGTTCCGGCAAGCAGGTCGCTGTCAAAGTCCTGACGAAGCAACTCCCTCACGATCCTGCGCGGCGCGAGATGGTCATCCGCGACATCCGGCAGGGCGCGGCGCTCTATCACGCCTCGCTCGTCACGAACATCGACGTCACGCCGGCGGATGACGCGCTGATCCTGGTGATGGAATGGTTCGAAAGCCAGCCGGTCGCGACGGCTTTTCGCGGACGAGCGGCCGATCGGAGCGAGTTCTTTCGCGTCGCTTACCAGCTCACCGATGCAGTGAAGCTGATGCACGCGAAGAATGTGCTGCATCTGAACATCGCAGGCGATTCGGTGCTGGTGGCGGCGAATGGACAGGTGAAACTTGCCGGCCTCAATGCCGCCACGTTTCTGCCGCGGCGTGAAGGGCAGGGCTCGGCGTTCGCGCAGAAAGGGAGCGATCCCAACGCGGTCAGCTACATGGCGCCGGAGCAGATTACGAATCAGCCGCTGACCGTGCAGACGGACGTCTTCTCCCTCGGCATCGTCATGTACGAAGTGGCTACCGGACGCCGGCCGTACCTGGCTGCGTCCGCGCCGGAGATCGCGCGAAAGATCGTCGACGAGCAACCGGCATCGCCCAAGGCGGTCAATCCCGCCATTGATCCCGCGGTGCTGAGTGTGATGGGGAAGTGCTTCTACAAAGATCCCTATCGCCGCCACAAAGATGCCAAGGCCATCATCGATGAGATCGTCAAAGGCGACGGAGACGTCGTGGCGTGGTCGAATGAGATCGCCCGGTCTGCGCTGAATGCCGTGGCCACCGCGCGGCACGCCGCGCAAACGCGGCAGTCGATGCTCCTCGTTGCCGATATCGCCAACTACGATCAGGTCAATGCCGTCGATCCTGTCGCTGCATCGAAAGCGGCCGACAGGATGCAGCAACTGCTGGGCGAAGCGATCTACCTTTTCGACGGGCAGGTCGCCAATCCATTCGGCCCTCGCTTCGTTGGAGAGCTGGCCTCGCTCGAGAGCGCGATCGAGGCGGGACGCAAAGGAGAGTTCGATTTCTCTCCCGGGCAGCAGGACGGCACTGCGATTCCCGTGCGGCTGCTTCTGCACGCGGGCGAAGTAATGACGCGGGACGGCGCGCCGGCCGGTGCCGCGGTCGACAAAGCGTTCGAGATTCTCAAACAGATCGAGCCGCAAAAGCTCTACATCACCGAGGAGATCCTGAAGAAGGGCCGCACGAGCCTGCGGCTGCGTGACGCGGGGGCGCGTGCGGGCGTGAAGCTTTTCGGAATCGCGCCCGAGGGGGAGGAAGCGGAAGCGGCGGCACGCGCGGCCGCGGCGGCGGAAGAGGCAACGCTTCTGGCGGAAGCGGAGGCTGAGGCGACTGCAACGGCGGTGCGCAAGGCGCGGAAACGAAAACGGTCGATCATGGCGGCGGTTGTAGCCGCGGTTGTCATCAGCGGAGCCGTTGCCGCGTTTTTCTGGGTTCAAAACCGGAACGCCGAGTCAACGCCTGTGGCAGTCAATCGTCGAGTCGGCCTGCCGCCGGCTTCGGCCGCGACGCCGCGCAAAGTAGTCATCGAGCCCTTCGTGGTCACTCCGCCTGATCCTGTGCTCCAACAGCGCGCCGATGCCATCCGCCTCGCCGCGATCGAGGTTCTGCGCTCGTTCCCCGAGGTGCGCGTTGTCGATACCAAAGCAGCGGACGTCAGCGCGTACACTGCCCGTCTGACCGGCGAAGGCGCTTCCCCGCAAATCATCGCGGTCACCGACGCCAAGGTCGCGAAGCAGGGCGCCGCGACGCCGCTGCTCGACGCCTCGGGGGGCATTCAGGAGCTCATCAACTGGATTGCCAGCGACCTGAAGATCACGCCGCGCGGCGCCGCCAACGCCGAGGCGTACAACGCGTTCGCCGACGCGGTGGCCGCGAGTGCTGCCAGGAATGACGCGGCGGGGGAGACCTCGCTGCGAAGTGCGATCAAGTCCGATCCGAATTTCCTGGCCGCGCAGCTTTTCGCTTTCCACTTTTTCGATGCGCACGGCAAGGATGCGGACGCGACCGCAGCGGCGAGGCAGGTCGCGGCGCAGGATCCGGCCAACCTCGAAGCGGTGCGCCGCGTCGCCCGCGCCAGTCTCGCCAGCGGCGACCTTGCTGCGGCGTTTAGCGGCTATGCCGCGGTCCTGCAGCGCGAACCGTCCGACGTCGAAGCGCTGAACATCATTGGACATTACGCGCTTGCTGCCGGCGACACCGAGCGCTTCAACGCCGCGCTCCGCCGCCTGGCTGCGTCCGATGCCGCGGCGTTGCACGCTCCCGACGTGCTGGTGGCGTCGGGCCGCATCGACAATGCGGTCGATCGTTACTACGACCTCGAGCTGCGCCAGCCGCACAATCAAGCGCTCTCGTTGAAGATCGGGCGCATCGCCGTGCTGCGGCATTCAACCGAGATTGCCGAACTGGAGCTCAAGAAAGTGGAGACGGCCGACCCGAACTACGGAGCGCACATCCTGAAGGCGTACATCGCCGCGCAATCGGCGAACAAAGCAGTGGCGGATGCGGAGATGAAGTCGGCCGCGGCCGCTTCGAAGCCGGGAGACGACTACTGGACGACCGTCGCCGAGATCGCGGCGATGGCCGGCGATGCGCCCGGCGTGAACGATGCCCTCGATCATGCCGCCGCGCGAAAAGAGCCGACGGCGAGTTACGTTCTAACGAGCCCGCTCTTCGGTTTCATACAGAGTGACGCGCGGTTCGCGAAGCTCCGCGAAACGTTGCGGGCACAGCAGAACGAGATTCGTGCAGCCCTCTCCGCTGTGACGTTGTAGATTTCACTCATGATCGTCACCGCCAGACTCACCTTCTCCGCCGCACACCGGCTGCACAACCCCGATCGCGACGAGGCGTGGAATCGCCGCATTTACGGGAAGTGCGACAACCCGAAAGGCCACGGCCACAACTACGTGATCCACGTCAGCGTGAAGGGGAAGATCGATCCGGAGACCGGCATGGTCATCGACCTGAAGACGCTGAAGGATCTCGTGCGCGCTCAGATCATCGATCGCGTCGATCACACGAGTCTCAACGAGGACGTCGAGTTTCTCTACGGCGTCATTCCCACTGCCGAGAATCTGGCGCGGTCGTTCTGGGCGCAGCTGGCGCCCGCGGTCAAAGAGGGAACGTTGTACGAGATCGTGCTGCAGGAGACGGAGAAGAATTCCGTGGTTTACCGCGGAGAGGACGAGGAATGAACTACGACCTGGCGATGATGGCGCTCGACGGTCTGATGCGAACGCCCCTGACGGTCCGCACGGACAACGCCGGCGTGACGTTCACCGGCGAGCCTGCCGCGTTCCGCGAACTGGCCCGTCTCTGCCTCCTCCTCGGCGGCGCGAGCGACGCCGAGGACTCGTTCGAGTTGCAGCCGAACGTGCACGTCACGGCGAGCTCGCCGAAAGTGATGTTGAAGTTGGAATCGTAGAGCTCGCGCGGTCTCGCAGCGATCCGCTCTGCCTCACGTTGCCGCGATACTTCTCAACTTGATAGTGCTTCTGTTCCGAGGTGTGCGCGTCAGCACCTGCCCCGGCCGCGCCCCGGTGGGCCGCCCATCGCGCCACACCGGTTCACCGTTGACGATCACAGTGTCGATTCCCTTCGCAGGTGCGACGGGATTCTCAAAGGTCGCCGCCTCGTCGACGGACGCATCGTCGAAGAGCACCAGGTCCGCGGCGAAGCCCTCCTTCACCGCGCCACGGCCGGCGAGGCCGAAGGTCCTGGCGGTCAAACCGGTCATCTTGTGAACTGCTTCTTCAAGAGAAAATAGACCGAGCCGGCGATAGTGGCCCAATACTCTGGGGAAGGTTCCCCACAGCCTCGGATGCGGCGCCGCATCGTGCGGCAGCCCGTCGGAGCCGATCATGGTGTGCTCGAAACTGAGGATGCGCTGCACATCTGTCTCGTCCATGGAGAAATAAATTGCCCCTGCCGGTAGCAGCCTCTGAACTGCTTTTTCTTCTGAGAGATTCATCGTTCGCGCGATGTCTTTCAGATCCATCCCGGAGAGCTCGGGGTGGGGTTTGGACCACGTGACCAGCACCTTCGAGGCGATGCCGGCGCGGCTCCAGGAAAGGATGGTCGAAGAGGCATTGTAGGGATAGCAGTCGAGGCCGACCTCCTGCGAGCGCATCGCCTGCTCGATGATCGGCAACGTCTCAGCGGAACGGCCGTGGTTCGGCGTTCCGAGCACCTTGTGGTGCGACACGACGACCGGAATGGCGAGCTCGCGGCCGATGCGAAAGGTCTCCTCGAGCGAATCGACCACGCCCTCGGCCTCGTTGCGCATGTGCGTGCAATAGAGCGCGTTGCGCGCGCTGAGTGGCCGGCATACCTCGATCACCTCTTCCGTGGGTGCGGCGCGCGCCGGCTCGTAGAAGAGGCCGGTCGAGAGGCCGATCGCACCCGCTTCGAGCGCCTCGTCTACCAGCTTCTGCATTTTCGCGATCTCGCCCTTCGAGGCCGGCTTGTCGAGATCTTCCATCGTCTGGACGCGCAGCATGGTGTGGCCGACGAGGAGCGCACAGTTCGTCGCCGCCGGTTTGTTTCGAAGTTCCTCTACGTAATGCTTGAACGTAGGAAACCGGAACCAGCTACTCTCGTCAGCGAGCAGATCGAGCGGGGGAGTGATCGGCATCGGCATGCCGCGCAGGGCTGGCGCGAGCGAGATGCCACAGTTGCCGGCCACCACCGTGGTCACGCCCTGGCTCACCTTGGGCGCCATTTCCGGTTCCGAGAGCATGAGCCGGTCGTCGTGGGTGTGTGCATCGATGAAACCTGGGGCCAGGATCTTCCCCGAGGCGTCAATGACGCGATCGGAGTCTTCCTTTCCAAAGGGTCCGATTTTTTGAATACGGCCTTTCTGAATGGCGACATCGGCTTGAAAGCGAGGCGCGCGGGTCCCGTCGATAATCGTTGCGTTGCGGATTACGAGATCGTAGTGGGCCATGGGCAAGGTCACTATACGGCTTGAAGAGCAGGCTTCCGTTATGCCGTCAGTCCGCAAGCAGTCGCGATTTCTCAATTCTACGATTCGTGCCGGCAACGCTCGGAAGAGTGGATGTCTATGTCTCGTAATCCGGCGAGTACGTCACCAACTCGCTCAGGAAACTCGCCTTCGCCCGGTTGGCGTCGTCGTCAACTTTAAGCAGATCGCGGATCGAGATCATGCCGACGAGGTTTCCACGATGGACGACCGGCAGATGGCGGCAGTTGCACTCGTGCATCTTCTGCAGCGCCTCGTTGATGTCATCGGACGGCGCGGCCACGATCAACTCTTTCGTCATGACGCTGCCGACGTTCGTTTCATCGGGATTGCGTCCCTCGGCCACGATGCGGGTCAGCATGTCGCGCTCGGAGAAAATGCCGGCGAGCTTCCCATCATCGAGCACGGCGATTGCGCCGATGTTGCGCTCGCTCATCGTGCGCGCCACATCGCGCACGGTCGCCGTCGAAGGAACATGAAAGAGAGGATGTCCCTGGATAATCTCGCCGATCGTCTTCATACGAGCTCCTGTTCGAGAGTCCTCTTTCGGTTGATGCTCCCGAGGCCGTCGTATGCGGCGTACTTGTAGGCTTCACTCAGGGTGGGAAAGTTGAAGACGCAGTCGATGAAGGCGTTGATCGTTCCGTTGAACTGCATGGCGATCATGCCGATGTGCAGATGCTCGGAGGCATTCTCGCCGACGATGTGGACTCCAAGGAGCTTCAGCGATTCGGGATCGAAGACGAGCTTCACGAGCCCTTTCAGGTCGCCGATGATCTCGCCCCGCGCGTTGTCGCGGTAGTAGGCGCGGCCGACGGCAAAGTCCGTCCCGGCCTTGCGGCAATCGTCTTCATTGAGACCCACCGTCGCCACCTCGGGGATCGTGTAGATGGCGTAGGGGAGGATCGACGCGACGCGCGTTTTGTACTTGAGATTGAACGCGTGAACCATGGCCACCCGGGCCTGCTCCATCGAGGTCGAGGCCAGCGCGGGGAAGCCGATCACATCGCCGGCGGCGTAGATGTTTGGCACCGAGGTCTGATAGTTCTCGGTGACGGTGATGACTCCTCGGGCGCCGGTCTTGACGCCCACGCCATCGAGATTGAGCCCTTCGACGTTGCTCGACCGGCCGGCGGCGTAGAGCACGTTGTCGACGACCATGCACTCGCCGCCCTTGAGCGTGAGTGCTGCCTGCTGATCGCAGCGCTCGATCGAATCGACATCCATGCCGAGGTGCAACGTGATGCCAAGACGGTTCTGGAACTCGCCGAGGAGGATGCGGACGATCTCGCGGTCGATGTTCGGCAGGAGGGAGGTGCGGCCGTCGATGAGATGCACTTCCACGCCTAGCGCGGCGAAGATCGAGGCGTACTCGACGCCGATGATCCCTGCGCCGACGACGGCCATCTTCGCCGGAATGCGGTCGATGCCGAGGATGGTGTCGCTGTCGCAGATCACCTCGCCATCGAACGGCACGTGATCGGGTCTGTGCGGCGAGGAGCCGGTAGCGATGAGTACGACGCTGCCGTCGAGGACGACTTCCTCTCCGATGGCGTTCTTGACTGCGATGCGCGTCGGCGAGACGAACCGCGCGTTGCCTTCGTAGCGGTCGATCTTGTGCCGCCGCAGGTTGTCGTCGATCCGCTTCCACTCGTGCGCGACGACGCGGTCTTTGCGATACATGAAATCGGCGACCGAGATGCAGTTGACGGTCACTTCGATCGATCCCTCGCGGAATCCACGCTGGCGGAAGCCGGAGAGGTGAAGGGCGGATTCGCGGAGTGTCTTCGAAGGAATCGTGCCGGTGTTGACGCAGGCGCCGCCGAGGACCGGCTCGCGCTCGACGAGAGCGACACTCTTCCCGAAGTAGGCCGCCTGCGCAGCCCCTTTCTCGCCGGCCGGTCCGGAACCGATGACGATCAGGTCGTACATTTTGTGGCTGCCGAGACCCGACTGCGAGCACTCAATACGCGAGCAGCGAATGAACGGGCGTGCCATCGAGTCTGGCCCGTCCGTCGAGGAACGTCAATTCGATGACAAATCCGGCGGCAACGACCGTGGCGCCACTTTCGCGCACGAGCGTTACCGAGCAGGCAGCGGTCCCGCCGGTGGCGAGAACGTCGTCGATGATGAGAACGCGATCGTCGGCAGTGAGCGCGTCGTCATGGATCTCCAGGATGCCGCTGCCGTATTCGAGCGTGTACTCGCTGCGGCGCGTTTTGGCCGGGAGCTTGCCGGGCTTGCGGATCGGCACGAAGCCGGCGCCGAGGACGCGCGCCACACCGCTGCCGAAGATGAAGCCGCGCGACTCGATGGCGACGACGCTGGTGATGCCGGCGTCCTTGAACGGCTCCGCAAGCTGATGCGAGACGTAGTCGAGCGCTGCGTGCGAACGGAGGAGCGGCGTGATGTCTTTGAAGACGATCCCCGGCTTCGGAAAGTCAGGAACGTCGCGGATGAATGGCCGGAGGTCCATCAGAACTTGACATCGAAGTCACCGAGACGTCCGGTGAAGTCCTTCGACTCCTGATCGATGCTCGTGACTTCCGCGAAGCGTGGGCCTTCCTTCAACTCCTCGATCCACTCGTCGATGACGCCCTTTTCGCCTTCGACGACTGCCTCGACGTAACCGTCGCGGCTGTTCTCGATGGAGCCTTTGAGCCCGAGCCGTCGCGCCACACGCGTGGCGAAGAAGCGATAACCGACGCCCTGGACTTTCCCATGAATCCTGATGATTCGTTGTTCCCTTGCCATGTGCGCGAGATTGTACGCAATTACCGGCGCCGTTTGCGGGGCGAATGGCGTGCGGGCGTTTTCTTCGCCGGGGCCGGCGCGACTTGCACGACGACCGGCTGCGGTGGAGGAGCTGCCGCGAGCGCCGCCACGCGGGTGGTGAGATCGGCGATCTGCTTCTGCTGCGCGGCCAGAGTCCGGCGTTGCTGATCGAGAGCGGCAGAAAGGACGTGGCGCTCGCTATCGGCGATCGTGGCGAGCGCAACTGTGGCGGCGGCAGCAGCGTCGGTGCGAGGGTATTGCTGGATGACGCGCGAGTACTCCTGCCGGGCTTTGTTGTTGCGCCCCGCCTCGACGTCGCTTCGCGCCGCCCGCAGCAGCACGCCAGCCTGCAGGTCGTTCGGCACCGTGAGCACGAGCCACGCGACGACTGCCCCAAGAAGCGAGGAGACGATCGCCGTAGCAATCATGAGGGTGCGGGCGCGCATGAGCTGGATGCTTCAAGAGCGGCGCCAGTTTCGCCAGCAATTCATTTCTCACGCGAAGCCGCGAAGGTCGCGAAGGAGAGCATCGCAAATATCAAACCTTCGCGTCTTCGCGTCTTCGCGTGCGCTACTCCTTCCACCCAAACTTCCCCACCAGCGGCACGAACTCCGCGGAACCGCAATCCTCGACCTTGAGGCTGGTGCCGACGCGCATCACGCGCGCCAGACGCTGATTGCCCTCGGGGCCGATCGGAATGACCAGCTTTCCCGTTCGCGAGAGTTGCTGGAGCAGCGGCTCGGGCACTTCCGGGGCTGCCGCGGCGACGATGATCCGATCGAACGGAGCCTGATCCGACCAGCCGTACGTGCCGTCGAACACCTTCACCGATGCGTTGTGAATCTTGAGCGTGCGGATCAACTCAACAGCGCGAAGGGCGAGCTCGTTGATACGTTCGATCGAAAATACTTTCGCGCAGAGTTTCGAAAGGACCACGGCCTGATAGCCGGTGCCCGTACCGATCTCGAGCACTTTCTCTTTTCCTGTCAGGTCGAGCAGCTCGATCATCCGCGCGACGATGTACGGCTGCGAGATCGTCTGCTTCGAGCCGATCGGCAGCGCCTTCTCGCCGTAGGCCTGCGTGGCGACGAGCGTTGGAACGAAAAGGTGCCGCGGCACGTCGCGCATGGCCTGCAGGATTCGCTCGTCTTTGATGCCCCTGCCGGCGACGTAGCGCTGGACCATGCCCTCGCGAAGATGGGCGAAGTCGGGCTTCGGCGCCGCGTCATTCGTTCGTGCCAAGGAGCTCCTCGAGCGATTTGAGCCGCGGGATCGAGTCGTGATGCGTAAGGTCGAGATGGAGCGGCGTGATGGCGATGCATCCGTTCTCCACCGCCTCGAAGTCCGTCCCCTCGGCAGGATGCCAGGTCGGTTCGCCGCCGCCGATCCAGTAGTACGTCCGCCCTCGCGGATCCTTCCGCTCGATGATCCCCTCGGAGTAGATGCGCGTCCCCAGCCGGGCCACGCGCACGCCGGTGAAGGCGACGGGGAAGTTGACGTTCAGGATGATGTGCGGATCGCGATGGGATTCGAGCGCCCAGCGGATGAGCTTCTCCGCAACCTCGGCACAGCGCTCGAATGAGAATCCTTCGCCGACGAGCGTGGAGAAGGCAATCGACGGGATACCGAGCAGCGCTCCTTCGAACGCTGCGGAGATCGTCCCCGAGTAGGTGACGTCGTCGCCGAGGTTGGGGCCGAAGTTGATGCCGGAGACGACGAGATCGGGACGGTCGTCCTTCATCAGCTTGAGGATGGCCAGGTTGACGCAGTCGGCCGGCGTGCCGTCGATGATGTATTCGTTATCGCGGAGCTTGAGCAATCGCAGCGGGCGGTTGAGCGTCAGCGCATGCGATGCCGCGCTCTGCTCGCGATCGGGCGCGACAACGAGCACGTCCACGCCATCGATGCGCCTGCAGGCCTCCGCAAGCGTGCGGAGCCCTTCGCTATAAATGCCGTCGTCGTTGGTGACCAGGATGCGTGCCATGGCGCGCGCATGGTAGCGCATTGGCCGCTGGTAAAAACCATTCGACCACAGAGACGCAGAGGACACAGAGATTAGCGTTTCAAACTCTGTGTCCTCTGCGTCTCTGTGGTGAATCGCCTTCGAAACTACTGCACGTTCGCGTTCGCGCGAATGAACTCGTCCACATCCTTTTTCAGCCTTGCCTGGGCCTTGCGGTCGATGTAGACCATGTGGCCGGTCTCGAAGTAGTCCATCGAGACGTTCTTGCGCAGATCTGGGTCGAGCTGCAGGCGGGCGAAGGTGTAGCGGGTGGCGGCGAACGGCGTGGCCAGGTCGTAGTAGCCGTTGGCGACGAAGACTTTCATGAACGGGTTCTGGGCGATGGCGCCGCGCAGCGTTTCGGCGACGTCGACGTAGCGATTCGATGCGCGGTCGTAGTTCCAGGGACGCACTTTGCCGGTGAGGATCTCGTACGGCAGGTCGGTGTCGAATTTCAGCTCGCGGCGGACGTAGTCGTTCACGACGGCGGTGTACTCGCCGAAGATGGCGGAGTACGACGGATCGAATTCCGTCGACTCGCCTGCGGCATCTTTGTCGACGCCGGTGAAACGGCCATCGAGGCGGCCGACCGTGCGGCGTTGGGCGCGCATCAGCTCCTTCGTGAAGCGATCGATGCGGACGCGCAGGTTTGCGCGATCGATGTACTCGGCTGACAGGCCGGTGAGCCGCGCCAGTTTCGCGGTGACGTCGCGGCGCTCCGGATCGCCGATGCGGTCGCTCTGCATCAACGCGTGGGTGTAGTCGCCGAGGGCGTATTGCTCGGATTCGGCGACGGCGTGCTCCAGCGTGCCGTTCTGCAGGTCGGCCGGCAGGCGCTTGTGGTACCACGCGATGGCCGTGTACGTCGGCAGAAAGAGCTCGTAGGCTAGGTCGTTGCCGCTATCGAACGACGCGGTCTCGAAGTTGAGGATCGACGAGATGAGGACGATGCCGTTGAGGTAGAACCCTTGCTGCGCGAGCCAGCCCGACAGCCCCGCTGCGCGCGTCGTGCCGTAGCTTTCGCCGGCCAGGAACTTCGGCGACGCCCAGCGGCTGTAGCGCGTCGTCCAGAGGCGGATGAATTCGCCGACGGATTGGATGTCGGCATCGACTCCATGAAATTTGTTCGCGTCCGCGAACGGGATCGCGCGGCTGTAGCCCGTCGTGACGGGATCGATGAAAACGAGGTCGGTGACGTCGAGGATGCTCCCCTCGTTGTCGACGGTGCGGTATGGCGGCCTGGCGGCGTTGCCCATGTCGTCGGCGTAAACGACACGCTTCGGTCCGAATGCGCCCATGTGCAGCCACACCGACGATGAGCCGGGGCCTCCGTTGAAGGTGTAGGTCACCGGCCGGCGCGCGGGATCGGCGCCGTCTTTCGTGTACGACGTGAAGAAGAAGCTGGCGCGCGGCTTTCCTTCTTCATCTTTCATGATCATCGTGCCGGCGCGGGCCGTGTAGCTGATGGTCTGGCCGCCGATGGTGATGGTGTGCTGCGTCGTCGAGATCTTGTCCTTCGCGTCAGCGGAAGGCTTGCCGCCGCCTTTTCCGTCATCTCCAGGCCGCGCCCCCTCGGATCGATCCGGCCGGTCGTCGTTTTCCGGTGCGGCGGCGGTCTCGCGCCGAGGGCCGGCCGGTGCCGGCTGCCGATTCGGCGCCGCCTCGGGTGATTGTGCGAAGAGCGGGAGGGCGGAGAGCGTCAGGGCCGCAAGACAAAGCGCTTTTTTCATGGCCGCGAATTGTATGGCAACCCCTAAGTCGCTATCGTTATCCAATGATCAAGAAAGTGACGCCGGTTCTGATTGTCGATCGCATCGAGCCCGTTCTTCCGCTGTGGGATGCACTCGGCTTCTCTCGCGCGGCCGAGGTGCCGCACGGCGACGTTCTCGGATTCGTGATCCTGACGCGCGACGGCGCCGAGGTGATGTACCAGACCTTCGACAGCGTGCGAGGCGACGAAGCGAAAGTGCTGGAAGGCCCGTCCGCGATCGGCGCGGCCGCCGTGTTCATCGAAGTCGATGACATCGAGGCGCTGGCGGCGCTGATTCCGTCCAGCACGTCCGTCATCGTCGAGCGGCGGCAGACGTTCTACGGTTCGACCGAGACGGTGATTCGCGACGCGGCAGGCAACGTGATCACGTTTGCGCAGTTCGCGCCGGCGTAACGAAGGAACGCCATGACTACAGTTCCTCCTGACGTTGAGTGCGAGCAGGAACACGCTGCGTTGAAGGTCAGCGATGTGGCGGCGGCTGCCGAGTTCTACGCGACCAAACTCGGTTTCAAGGTTGGCTTCATGTTCGGCGACCCAGCGGAGATCGCCGGTCTGAATCTGGGAAACGTGCAGATGTTCCTCGAGCTCGGGACGCCGAGTCCCAAGGGCTGCTCCGTCTACTTCGTCGTGGGCGATGCGGACGAGCTCTTCGAGTTCCAGCGCGCCAACGGCGTCGAAGTCGTTGTGGAGCCCAAGGACAGGTTCTATGGATTGCGCGACTACAGAATCCGGGATCTGCACGGCTACGAGCTGTCGTTCGGACACCGCCTGCACAACGCCGGTCCTCCCATCGAGATCGAGCGCGTCGACGTTCCGGTGCGGCTGGAGAAGCGGCTGGCCGCGCTCCTTCACGATCTGGCGGAGCACAACCACGTGAGCCTCACCAGCCTGTTCGAAGAGACGTTCCTGCACACGCTCGATGGCGTCGAGCCACACACGAAAAGCACCCTGCGATATATCGAAACGCTGAAAGAGAAACACGGCATCGATTACGACAGCCACGGGAGCTATCGATTCGTTGAGAAGTAGGTATCGGTGAATGCAGAGAGCGGCTCATCCGGATTCGAATGAGCCGCTCTCTCCAAGCCTCACTTCGCCTCGATGAACACGAAGCTCTGATCCCACGGCGAGAACGCATGGCATGAGAGGCAGCCGGTGAAGGCCTGTCCCTTCGGTCTCTTCGGATCCGGTTTGCTCTTGAGTTGTACGTAGGTCTCCATCGTGATGTTCGCGACGTGCTGGGGAGCGCCGCCGGTGTTGAGATTGAACTGCCACTGCGTGCTGATGAGGCGATAGTTCGCGAAGACCGAGCCGGCGAGCAGGCCGCGGTAGTAGTCGTTCACCGCGGAGGTGGCCGGGATCGGCGTGAGCCGCTTCACGTTGACGCCAAGGTCGACCGGCTTCTTCGTGACCGGATCGATCTCGCGATACGGCATCTTTGCGGTTTGCACGTTCGGTCCGGCCGGGTTTTTGGGATCGACGAAAACCTTGTCGTTGTCGACCTGCTCGAACGTCGACCAGAAGAATCCCGACGCGCCTTTGTAAACGATGTGCAGGCCGACGAGGCCAAGCGTCACCGGGTTCGGGAGCGGGCTCGGTTGGCTGCCATCCGGCGTGTTGTAGACCGTTGCCGAGGTCGTGTAGTAGCGGCCGCCCGCGATCTCGGCAGGCGTTAGCACTTTCCACGACGCTTTGAACTCCGTCGATCCCTCGGGGAACAGCACCGTCTTGCCGGCGAGTCCGGCCTTGTTCCAGAGATTGTTGGTGAGGATGTATTTGTACTCGGTGAGGTCGACGAGTTTCTCGTAGCGCACCCACCGTCCGGAAGCATCGGTGAGGATGCCGCCACCCGCCTGCACGGGACCTTCAGGCTCCGCGACTTTGGCGAAGTCGGCGCCGAGAAGCCTGGCCGCGGGATCAGCTTTCGCGATGTGGCGGAACGAGCGCGGCGCCGCTGTGAAGAGGGTCGGGGCGGCGCACCATCCTTTCGGACGGCCTGAGGCGACGAAGAGGTCGTCGGTCGACATCTGCGCCTGCCAAACCAGAGGACCATTGGCGCCGCTCTTGACCTGCACGATCGATCGCGTCAGATCGGCAGAGCACGTTTTCGAGGCGGGCCAGTTGTACGCGATGAACTCGTTCCAGGAAAAGATGTCGACATCATCCTGATTGCCACCGAAGCGGGGACATGGTTTGTCCGGGACCGTGGCGCTTTCTTTACCGATACTGGTCTGACAGGTCGAGCCCGGACACAACCCCGGCTGAGCACAATTCTTGGGCGGCGGTGCGGCGAAGGCGAAAAGGGGAGCGAGTGCAACCAGGGCGATGACGAAGCGTTCGCTAACTCTCAATGTTTGTCTCCTCGTACGTGCGGAGATTAGACAATGGAATCGTGCAATACGTCCGACCTTCATGCGAACGACTGAAGTCCGATAGCTCCAATGACAAAAAAACGGGCGGACCTTTCGGCCCGCCCGTCGTGTGATGCGTTGAGCTTGATGCGGTTTAGTACATGCCGCCCATACCGCCGCCCATGCCGCCGCCTGGGTTACCGCCGCCGCCACCTTTCTCCTCTTCTTTGATCTCGGAGATGATGGCTTCGGTGGTGAGCATGAGGCCGGCGATGGAGGAGGCGTTCTGGAGCGCCTGCTTCGTCACCTTGGCCGGGTCGATGATGCCGGCTTCGATCATGTCGACGACTTCGTCGTTGCGGGCGTCGTAGCCCCAGTTGCCGCCCTTGATCTTGATCTCGTTCAGCAGAACCGCGGCTTCTTTGCCGGCGTTGAACACGATCTGGCGGAACGGCTCTTCGAGCGCGCGGCGGATGACGTTGACGCCAACCTTCACGTCGCCCTCGGCCTTGACCGCTTCGACGGCTGCAATCGCTCGAAGGAGTGCGACGCCCCCACCTGGAACGATGCCTTCCTCTACAGCGGCCTTGGTCGCATGCATTGCGTCTTCGACGCGGGCTTTCTTTTCTTTCATCTCGGTTTCGGTTGCGGCGCCGACTTTGATGACGGCAACACCGCCCACGAGTTTGGCCAGGCGCTCCTGGAGCTTCTCGCGGTCGTAGTCCGAGGTCGTATCGTCGATGAGGCCACGAATCTGCTTCACGCGGCCGGCGATCAGATCCTTGCGGGACTTGTCGTCGGTGTCGGTGACGAGTGTGGTGTTGTCCTTGTCGATCGTGACGCGCTTGGCATCACCGAGGTCTTCCCACTTCACGTTCTCGAGCTTCACGCCGATGTCTTCGGAGATCAGCTTGCCGCCCGTGAGGATGGCGATGTCTTCGAGCATTGCCTTGCGGCGGTCGCCGAAGCCAGGCGCCTTGACGGCAGCGACGTTCAGCGTGCCACGGAGCTTGTTGACGACGAGCGTGGCCAGAGCCTCGCCCTCGACGTCTTCCGCGATGATGAGGAGCGGCTTGCCCTGACGAGCGGTCTGCTCGAGGATCGGCAGGAGGTCCTTCATCGAGGAAACCTTCTTCTCGTAAATGAGGATCTTGGCGTTCTCAAGGACTGACTCCATGCGCTCCGGATCGGTCACGAAGTAGGGCGAGAGGTAGCCGCGGTCGAACTGCATACCCTCGACGACTTCGAGGACGGTGTCGAGGCCGCGCGCTTCTTCGACGGTGATGACGCCGTCTTTGCCGACCTTGTCCATGGCCTGGGCGATGATCGTGCCGATCTCTTCGTCGCTGTTCGCGGAGATCGTTCCGATGTGGGCGATGTCCTTGCCCTCGACCGGCTTTGCCAGCTTGTCGATCGACTCGACGGCGGCCTTGACGGCGATCTCGATGCCGCGCTTGACGTCCATCGGGTTTGCACCGGCGGTGACGTTCTTGATGCCTTCACGGTAGATGGCCTGGGCCAGAACCGTGGCGGTGGTGGTGCCGTCGCCGGCCATGTCGGAGGTCTTCGAAGCGACCTCGCGGACCATCTGGGCTCCGGCGTTTTCCATTTCATCTTTGAGCTCGATCTCCTTGGCGACGGTGACGCCGTCCTTGGTGATCGTGGGGGAGCCAAACTTCTTCTCGATGACGACGTTGCGGCCACGGGGGCCCAGGGTCACTTTGACCGCGTCGGCGAGCTTGTTGACGCCGCGAAGAATCGCCTGGCGGGCGTCTTCACTGTACGTAATGCGCTTTGCCATTGGTTGTTTCTCCTTCGTTGTTGGGTTGCTTACTCGACTACGGCGAGGACTTCGTCCTCGCGGAGGATGGTGTACTCGACGTCATCGATCTTGATGTCGGTGCCGGAGTACTTACCGATGAGAACCGTATCGCCCTTCTTGACGTCGAGCTTCATGCGCTTTCCGTCCTCGGAAAACTTGCCCTCGCCAACAGCGATCACTTCCGCCTGCTGGGGTTTCTCTTTGGCCGTGTCCGGAATGATGATCCCGCCGCGCACCTGCTCTCCTGTTTCCTTGCGGGTGACGACGATCCGGTCATACAACGGACGAAGTTTCATAGACATCTGTGACTCTCCTTTCGCTTTGAACCTTGGATTGATTCGCGGCAGAACGCCGCGAAGTTGTTCGCTTTGTCGGAGCTGAGTGATTAGCACTCTAGCCTCGGGAGTGCTAACAATATGTTCGAGGCTTTATTCTGTCAAGAGCGCGGTGGAAATCGGCTCACGGACGAGGTGGGCGACGGTGGGAGGGCGGCTTGATGTCGTCGTTGATGATGATTCCCGTAGCGGCCGGTCCGGGCACGACCGACGTGTTGCCGGTGCTGACGATGACGATGGTGAAGAACTCGTCAGGCTCGAAGACGCCGTCGCCGATGACGGAAACGGTGAGCGTTTTCGTGAGCTTGCCGGGCTGAAAGACGAGCTCGCCGCTGGAGGCCGTGTAGTCCTGTCCGGCGGTGGCGTTCCGTCCTGCGTCTGCCAGCGGACGCGGCTCACGATGGTCGATGCCGCCGATGACGTCGCCGTGAACGTGACGTTGAACGCTCCGTTGTTTCCTTCCGGGAAGGCGACGTTGCCGATCCTCACGCCGGGCGCCAGCGGCCCTCCGATGTCGTCGTCCCAGGATGGTTCCGACACCGCTTCCCAGGAGCGGGGAATCGTCGAACGTGGCATTGACGGGGTTCGTGAGCTGCACTTTGAAGGTGTCGGTGTTTTCGACGAGGGTGTCACCGACGACGGCGACGGTGATGAGAATGGAATCGAATGTCGCGGCGCGACGTGTATGTCGTCTGGCTGACGAGTGTAGGCGGACCTCTGCGAACACTACGAAATTCTGGAATCAGGCCTGTTCGTTCATCCGAGAGCAACGTAGATGTACACATGGCACACCAAGTCGCAGGTCGAACTAATCATTAACGTCGAAAACAAAGGATGGTTCAAACATGCGGGTTGGATTCGTAAGGTACGGCATAGCACTCCTCTTTCCCGTGACGCTCTTCGCTGCTCCACCGCCTCTGTCATTTTGTCCAGCTATGGAGCCCACCACCCAATTTTCATCTCCGCGTCTGCTATGGTCGCCGGCGACGGCACGATGGCCGCGGTTGTCCCGGAGGATTGGCGTCCGGGGCTGCAACACCTTGCCGAGGTTTTCTCGGCACACCGGCGCCAGGTCTCCGCCTCCAGTCTTCCTTCAACCGCACCGTGTCACGGCGGGATGCTAACCGATGAGCCCCTCGAGCAGTACGTGGATCTATCGACGCCGCATAATAGGGTCGTCAACGCGCATGCCATCGTCGCTGGGACGATTCGGAGCGTGACGCCTGGCTTTTTCTCTGGTGCATCGCCTGGCTCTCTGATCGAGCTCGACAACCTCGACGAAATCAAACTGGATAAGTGGTATCAAGACTTGGGAGAGAGTCTTTTCATCCGGCTCCCCTATGCACAATTCGTCATGAACGGGGTTGAATACTGTCGGGTATCAGACCCTGGAGCGTACATACCGACAGTTGGTGACCGCCTGCTGGTGTTCGCTTATCGCCCTCCGGCGGATGCGGCTGGAACGTTCCTTTACGCGGGATCGCGAGAGATCATCGCGCAACCAAGTGGCGGCACGATCCTCATCCCTGAAGTTTTCTCGTTCCTCGGCGACAAGGCAACAACGATCGCGACCGTTACGACGGTCATTCGCTCGGAGCTCTCTCACCGCGAGCTACCTGTAGTGGGTCACGACGGGAGAGCGCAATGAAAGCCATTTTTGTTAATTGCGGTTTTCTCTGTGTTGTTAATATGGACAACACTTCTTCTTTGGATTGACGCAAATCACGATGGCCATTCACAGCCGAGTGAATTGATGACGTTGGCGGAGGCCGGTGTTCAGTCGATCGATCTTCATTACATTCGGTCCAACTACACTGACGATAATGGCAATATCTTTCGCTCCAGATCCAAGGCTTTTGTCGCAGTCCGAAAGGCAAAGGCAAGTTGCACAAACGCCAAGATTTACGACGTTTTTCTCTCCACTCCTGTTACTGGCAGTAACGGCGTGAGACCTTAAATCCTATTTGGAGGCTGGCAGCTACGGTAAATATGTTCGGCGCTTTTTTCTGTCCAATAGGCGGGAGATGGAAGGCGTCAATGCCCGACTGCGCGGTGGCGTGAAGGGGGCTTGACGTCGTCGTTGATGATGATGCCCGTCGCCGCCGGTCCGGGCACGACCGAGGTGTTGTCGGTGCTGACGATGACGATCGTGAAGAACTCGTCAGGCTCGAAGATGCCGTCGCCGATGACCGAAACAGTGAAGGTTTTCGTGAGATCGCCGGGCTGAAAGACGAGCTCGCCGCTCGAAGCTGTGTAGTCCTGTCCAGCGGTGGCGGTGCCGTCCTGCGTCTGCCAGCGAACACGGCTGACGGTGGTTGATGCTTCCGACAACGTCGCCGTGAAAGTGACGTTGAACGCTCCTTTGTTTCCTTCGGGGAAGGCGACGTTGCCGATGCGCACGCCCGGCGCGGGAGGCCCTCCGATGTCATCGTCCAGGATCGTTCCAACGCCGCTGCCCAGGAGCGGTGAATCGTCGAACGTGGCGTTCACGGGGTTCGTCAACTGCACTTTGAAGGTTTCGGTGTTTTCGACGAGCGTGTCACCGATGACGGCGACGGTGATGGTCTTCTGCGTCTCGCCGGCGCGGAACGTCAGCGTGCCCGAGTTTGGGACAAAGTCGGTTCCGACGGTGGCGCCCACTCCGATCACCTGGTAGTCGACGGTCGCGGTCAGCGTTCCACTTGCCGGCAGCAGCTTCACCGTGAACGTCGCCGGAGTCGTGCCGCTGTTGCCTTCCGTCACGGTCACGTCATTGATGCTTAGCTTGCTGGAGACCGGGAACGAGGAGGTGTTGTTGTCGGGCCGGGGATCGGGCGTGCTGCTCGATACCGACGCGCTGTTCGTTACCGGAATGCCGGTATCGAGGCTGAGGACGAACTCGGCGGTGGTCGTCTTGGTGTCGAATCCCGGCAGGAGGCTGATCGTGCACGTGATCGTCCCGGACGCGCCGGGAGACGGAGTGTTGCAGGTGAATGCTGGTCCGCTGTTTTGCGTCCAGCTGGCAAAGGTGCTGCCCGCCGGGACGTTGTCCGTGAGAGTAACGTTGTTTGCGTCATTCGGACCGGCGTTGCGCACGACGACGCTGAAGGTGGCGCCGCCTCCGGTCGTGGCAACGGAGACATCGGCGGATGGCGCGACGCTCGTGACGAGGGTCGTCCGGGTTGCCGTGTTGTTGGAAGTGTTGGGATCGTTCTCATCGGCCGAAACGCTGGCCGTATCGGACAACGTGGTTTCGGCCCCGACGCCGTTGTTGACGCGGAATGTGAACGTGAATACAGGCTGGTCACCACTTCCACGCAGGTCGAACTTCGCTGCCGTGCAAACGATGTTGCCGCTTGTCCCCACCGCGGGCGTAGTGCACTGGAACTCGCCGATCGGGTCGGCCACATTGGCGGAGAGGAAGGTCGTATTCGCGGGAACGGCGTTGGTGAGCCTGGGGTGATTCGCGGTGGACGGACCCTTATTGGCGATGACGACCTGAAAGCTCACTGTCGCGCCAGCGGTGACGGCCAGCGATCGGTCCATCGAGTCGATTGCCAGATCGGCGGATGCTGAAGACGCACCGGCAATTCCGGTGGTTACGCTGCTGCTGTTGTCCGAGGGACTGGGATCGAACGTGGAAGAAGAGATCGTGGCGGTGTTGGTAATCGAGCCGCTGGGTGCGCTCGAGGAAGTTTTGGCGGATAGCGTGAAGACGACGGTGCCCTCGACGTCCATCGCGGCCGCGGTGCAGGAAACCGTTCCGCCTGATCCAACCGCCGGCGTGCTGCAGGTGAAGGGGCCGTCCGACACATTCAGCGATACGAATGTGGTTCCCGACGGCAGCGAGTCGGTCATCGTCACGTTCTGCGCCGTCGAGGGTCCGTTGTTGAAGGCGAAGATCGAATAGACGATCGTTTCGCCCGCTGCGGCAGACTCGGTGCCGCTCTTCGAGACCACCAGGTCAGCGCTTTGCGCGCTTGCCCGCAACGGGGTGAGAACAACGAGAAAGAACGCGAGTACGGCGAGCCGGTTGTGCATTGAGCACTACGACTATACCGCCGGCTCCGGTTTGACTGTGCTGAACATTACGCCCACCGGCTGCTCCTCGGCTGCCGGCTGCAGCGCCGCAAACTCGTCTTCGATCGTCGTCGGTCCACCTTCTGGCGCTTCGCCATGCGGTTTTCTGCGCAGCTTGTCCATGTAGACGTAGAAGACCGGCGTCACGAAAAGAGTGAGGGTCTGCGAGAACAGGAGGCCGCCGACGACGGCCAGTCCGAGCGGGCGGCGCGATTCGGCGCCGGCTCCGAAGCCGAGCGCGATGGGGATCGTCCCCATCAGCGCGGCCATCGTGGTCATCATGATCGGACGGAACCGGACCACGCAGGCCTCATAAATCGCCTCGGCGGCATCTTTCCCCTGCTTCTGCAACTCGAGCGCAAAGTCGACCATCATGATTCCGTTTTTCTTGACCAGGCCCACCAGCATGATGATGCCGACGAAGGCGTAGATCGAGAGATCGACCTTGAAAACGAGCAGCGTCAGCAACGCACCGAACCCGGCGAAGGGAAGCGCGGAAAGAATCGTGAGCGGATGGATGAAGCTTTCGTAGAGGATACCGAGCACCATGTAGATGACGGCGATGGCGATGAGGAGCAGCAGGCCGAGGCCCTGAAGTGACGACTGGAAGGCCTGCGCGGTGCCCTGGAACGAGGTCGAGACGTTGGGCGGTAGCGTGGTCTTGGCGGCGTCGTTGATCTCGCTTACAGCTGCGCCAAGCGACGTGCCGGACTTGAGGTTGAATGAGAGCGTCACGGAAGGCGCCTGCCCGGAGTGATTCACGGCCAGCGGCCCGACGGTGGGGATGAGCTTCGCCACGGTGTCGAGCGGCACGAGCTCACCCGAGGATGAGCGGACGTACAGCATCGACAACGACTGCGGATTCTGCATGAACTCGGGATCGAGCTCCATGATCACCTGGTAGGTGTTGTTGGGCGCGTAGATCTGCGACACCTGCCTCGTTGCATACGACGAGAAGAGCGCATCCTCGACCTGGTTCGGTGTAAGGCCGAGCGTTGCGGCGCGGTCGCGGTTGATCTCCACGGAGACAGTCGGATTGCGCAGGAAAAGATCGGTATTCACATCGACGAATCCCGGCAGAGTGCGCATCTTCTCCATCATCTTTTGCGAGGCGTCGTACAGCGTCGCCGTGTCGGCGGACTGCAACGTGTACTGATACTGCGAATTCGACTGCCGTCCGCCGAGGCGGATCGGTGGAGGGTTCTGCAGCGAGACGCGGAAACCGGGAATGGCATTCAGCTTCGGACGCAGGTCGTTCATCACGTCGTCGATCGACGCTTTGCGCTGGCCTTTGGGGAGGAGGCGGAGAGAGATGACGCTGCTATTGCCACCGCGGACAAAGGAAAAGAATGTGGCTACGCGCGGATCCTTGGCCACGATGTCCATGGCCATTCGCTGGTGCCGCACCAGTTCGGGAAATGAGGTTCCCTGCGCCGCCTCGAGGCTGATGCGCACTTCGTTCTGGTCTTCGTTCGGGATGAAGCCCTTGGGCACGGCGATGAAGAGCCAGGCCGTCGCGGCGAGGATGGCCAGCGACACGATCAAGGTCAGCCCTCGCTGCCGCAACGCGAAGCGGAGGCCGTGCTGGTAACCAGCCAGCAAGCCGTCGAACATCCGCTCCGTGGCCTGATAGAACTTGCCGTGTTTCTCGCCTTTGTGTGCTCGCAGGAACTTCGCGCTCAAAAGGGGAGTGAGGGTGAGTGAGACGAAGCCGGAAACGAGAATCGCGGAGCCGATCGTCACGGCGAACTCGTGGAAGAGCCGCCCGAGGATGCCGCCCATGAAGAGAATGGGGATGAAGACCGCGGCCAGCGAGATCGTCATCGAGATGATCGTGAATCCGATCTCCTTCGATCCGTTCAGCGCCGCTTCCATCGGCTTCTCGCCCATTTCCATGTGCCGGACGATGTTCTCCAGCATGACGATGGCGTCGTCGACGACGAAGCCGACCGAGAGCGTGAGCGCCATCAGCGAGAGGTTGTCGAGGGAGTAGTCGAACAGGTACATCACGGCGAACGTGCCGACGATCGAGAGCGGCAGAGCCAGGCTGGGGATGATCGTGGCCGAGACGTTTCGCAGGAAGAGGAAGATCACCAGGATGACCAGGAAGAGCGTCAGCATCAGGGTGAACTTCACATCGTCGACCGAGGCGCGGATGGAATCGGCGCGGTCGCGGTGGACCTGCAGATCGACCGAGGCGGGGAGCTGGCTGCGGAACAATGGCAGCAACGCGCGGACACGGTCGGAGACCTCGACGGCGTTCGTTCCCGGCTGCTTCTGCACCGCCAGAATGAACCCCGGCTTTCCTCGGAACCACGCCATGGTCTGGTTGTTCTCGACGTCGTCGACCACTTTCCCCAGCTCGCCGAGGCGCACCGGCCGGCCGTTGCGGTAGGCGACGATGATCTTGGCGTAGTCCGCGGCTTTGAAGAGCTGTCCGTTCGGCTGCACCGTGTAGTTCGTGTAGGGGCCTGTGAGAACGCCGCCGGGGAGGTTTACGTTGTTGGCGCGGATGGCCGCGGCTACCTCGTCGATACCGACTCCGCGGCTGGCGAGCTGGCGCGGGTCGAGCTGGGTGCGCACCGCGTACTTCTGCGCGCCGTAGACCTGGACCTGCGCCACGCCTTCGATCGCGGAGATGCGAAGCGCCATCATCGTCTCGGCGTAGTCGTCGAGCTGGTACAGCGGCATGCTGTCCGACGTAATGGCGAGGTAGAGGACGGGCGTATCTGCGGGATTGACTTTGTTGTACGACGGCGGCGACGGCATGTTCGGCGGCAACTGGCGCCCGGCGGCGGCGATGGCGGCCTGCACGTCCTGCGCAGCGGCGTCGAGGTTGCGGTTCAGATTGAATTGCAGCGTGATCGATGTCGATCCAAGCGATGACGACGAGACCATCGAGTCGAGCCCGGCGATGGTCGAGAACTGCCGCTCCAGCGGCGTGGCCACGGAAGCCGCCATCGTTTCCGGGCTGGCTCCGGGGAGTGAGGCGTTGACGTTGATCGTCGGGAAGTCGACGTTCGGCAGATCGCTGACCGGCAACTGCCGGTAAGCCATGATTCCGAACACCACGATTGCCAGCATGACCAGCGTCGTCATGACCGGGCGGCGGATGAAGATGGCGGCTATGTTCATATGGTTGCTCGGGATCGGGTTGCTGGGTTGCTAAGTTGCTCGGTTGTTTGGTTGCAGGGTCTCGGGGTTGCTCGGTCTCGCGGCGGCTTCGAATCAAAAAGGCCGCGCGACCGCGAAACTACGAGACCGCGAGACCATGGAGCTCAGCAACCATGCAACTCAGCAACCCTTTCTTCAAAACGATTTCTTCACTTCAATTTTGCTCTTCGGAGTCAGTCGGATCTGGCCGTCGGTGACCACGGTATCGCCTGGATTCACGCCGCTGCCGATGACGGCCTGGTTATCGACCTGCTGGACCACGGTTACAGGATGCATCTGGATTCCGTCGCCGCCGGTGACGACATACACGTACTGCCCTTTCTGGCCGTTCTGCACGGCTTGTACGGGCACGACGGTGGCGTTGCGGCGGTTGGAGAGAGTCATGGCCACGTTCACGAACTCACCCGGCCAGAGGACGCGCCCCGCGTTTGCGAACGTTGCCTTGAGCGCGATCGTGCCTGTCTGCGAGTCGACCGTATTGTCGACGAAGGTTAGTTTGCCATTCTGGACCGCGCCGCCTTTCTGCGGCGAAGCGGATACAGGCACGTTGCTCAAACCGATCGCCCGCACATCACCAAGCTGCGATTCGGAGACGGAGAAGGCGACGTACACCGGCGTAATCTGATTGATCGTCACCAGCGGCGTCGTGTCGTTTGCTTTGACGAGATTGCCGGCCTGAACCTGCAGGCTGCCGGTGCGGCCATCCAGCGGCGAGCGGATCTCGCAGTAGGCCAGTTGGAGACGCGCGTTCTCCGCGGCGGCGCGGTCGGCGGCTACGACCGCGCGCGCGGCCTCAGCTCCTGACGCGAATTTGTCGTACTCCTCGCGCGTGACGTAGTCCTTTTTTACGAGCTCCGCGTAGCGCTTCGCCTCGGCGTCCGCATTCCGCGCCTGCGCCTGGTCGCGGGCAAGGTTCGCTTCCGCCTGCGCCATGGTGGCCTGATACGGTCTCTGGTCGATGGTGAAAAGGAGCTGGCCTTTGTGGATGTCGTCGCCCTCGCGAAACCAGACCCGTTGCAGCTGGCCCGCCACGAGCGCGCGGACAGCCACGCTGGAAATTGGCTGCACACTGCCGATGACGCGGACCTCTACCGGAATGTCCTTCTGCTCGGCGACGGCGACGGTGACCGGCACGCGCTCGTCGCGCACTTTTTCTTTTTTCTCGGCACAGCCGAGGAGGCTGGCCACGATCGCGGCCGCGGTGACGGCGCGAAGGATCGACTTCATTCGAATCATCGTGATCATTTTCCTTGCGGGACGCCCGTCGGAGTGAGCGTGCCGGTGTCGTGTGCGAGTTGTGCAACTGAGAGGAACCAGTCGGCGCGCGCCTGAACTTCCTCCGCGCGAGCATTTTCGAGTGCGGCCTCGGCAGTCAGCAAGTCGAGAATGCTTCCGATGCCGGCGCGGTAACGGCCCGAGGCGACGTCCGCGGACTCCTGCGCATCGCGCAACAGATCGCGGCTGGTCTTGAGCCGCTGTACGGCCGTCTGCAGATCGTAGTAACTCGTCCAGACCTGCAGGCCGGCTTGCTGTTCGAGCCCGCGCGCGTTTTCCGCGGCGAGCTGCGTTGCGAGCTCCGCCGCGCGGATGTCGTATGTGTTGCGAAAGCCGGTGAAGAGCGGGAAGCGGAGAGAGATGCCCGCGGAGTAGGGGGTCGTGTTGTGCCGGAGGCCGTTGGTGAAGACGGGAGCGACGCTGGCGCCGAGTCCGATCGACGGCATTCCCGCGGAGCGCACGACGCTGACGCGGGCTCGCGCCTGCTCGACCGCGGCACGCGCGGCCGCGAGGTCGGGACGGTCGCCGACAGCCCGCGCGATCAGCGCCTCGACGGCGTCGCTGACCTGCTGCGCCGGAATGTCGAGCGGAAGCTCGCCGACTTCGAACGGTGTCGCCGCCGGCAAGCCCATCGTCGTCGCGATCGTTCCCTGCAGCCTGCGCAGGTTCCCCTCGATCGTCTCGTACGTCAGTTGGGCCTGCGAGAGCGCGGTGCGCGCCTGCAGGACGTCGGCGATGGTGGCCACGCCCGCTTTATGCCGGGCATCGGCGGAGTTGAGACTGGTCTGCCTCTCTTTGATCGTCGCCGATTGCGCGGTGAGCAGCGCTTTGGCGTCGAGGTAGTCGTAGTACGCCTGCTCGACGCGAAGGATGACGTCCTGGATTGCCTGATTGTGCGTGTAGTCCGACGCGATCAGCGTCTGCCTCGCCGCCTCGGTCGCCGCATTCCGCCCGCCGAAATCGAAGAGGAGGTAGTCGAGCGAGAGCGATGGCCCGGAGAGTGTCGTGCCGGTGCCGGTTGCGGTGTGGCCGATCGTCAGCGATGCGCCGAGGTCGACCGTTGGCAGATAGGCGGCGCGCACGCTGCCGAGATTCGCTTCCGAGGCGCGCGCCTGAAGCCATGTCGTTCGGGTCAGAGGGTTGTTCGCCAAGGCCAGACCGACAATCTGCGCGAGCTCGAGCGGAGCGCCGGCCGGCGGAAGGACGAGGTCACCCGCAGGCGGTACTGGCGGAGGAACGGCCTTCGCCGGAGGGGACCATTGCGCCGCGGGAGTGGCGGGCGTTCCGACGCCGTGTGTCGATGGATTGGTGACGGACTCGATGTCGCGCACGCTCGCGCACGCGGCAAGAAAAATGACCGTAATCGGGATGAGAGTCTGTTTGAACATTGCGGAGATCGATTCCAACAGATGCAGACGTTGCTACGGTTACAAAGCTGTGGCGTTGAATGGGGTGAGGCAGAGATCAGAGGATCAGAGATCAGAGATATCAGAGATCAGGGAGAGGAGATCAGAGAACGGTGAATTAGTGGATTAGGTGACGGAGTCAATCGACCATCAGCTAATCGACTAATTCAATGATCCACTGATCTCTGATCACTCGCAGCACGGCGCCACCCATTCAGAGTGGCGCCGTTAGTCAGAAGCGAAAGGCGGCTGCGCGCGTCATCAATTCCGCTGCACGACCGCGCCGGCGGCGGCGAGAGCGATGCAGAGGAGGAGAAGGGCGAGCGGTGAGATCAGAGGGATGTTCGATGCCGGGATCACGTTGATCGTCGATGTCGCGGTGTTGTTCCCTGGGTTGGGATCCGGGGTCAGAGGCGATGCGCTCACCGTGGCCGTGTTGACGACCGGCCCAGCGGTAGCGGGCATTGTGATCGTGATGGTGAACGTGGATGTTGCGCCATTCGCGAGCGTGCCGGCGTTGCAGGTGATCGTGGTGGTTCCGCTGCACGCGCCGGGAGGCGTAGACGACTGGAAGGTCGTCCCTGCCGGCAGCACATCGGTGACCGTCACGGCCGTCGCAGGGTTGGGACCGGAATTGGTCACGACGATCGTGTAGGTAACCGGCATGCCGGTTCCGTAGGGCGGCGCGGTGGGGGTTTTGGTGATCGAGAGATCTGCAATCGCCGCGGCGATTTGCGTGACCGCCGTCGAGCTATTGTTGGCCGAATTCGGATCGGATGTGGAAGTCACCGTGGCGGTGTTGCTGCTTGGGCCGACGGGCGCGGCGAGCGCAATCTGCACCGTGATGGTGAACGTGGCCGTCGTTCCGGCCGTCAGCGCCGCGATGGAACAGGAGACGGTGCCGGTGCCGCCGATCGAGGGATTGGTGCAGATGAACGCGGGACCGGTCGGCTGCGTCTCGGACACGAACGTCGTGTTGGGCGGGAGCGTATCCGCCATCGTGACGCTGGCCGCGTCCGAGGGGCCGTTGTTGGTGACGGTGATGTTGTAGGTCATCGTCGTGCCGGCGACTGCCGCGGAGGGAGCCGTCTTGACCACCGCGACGTCCGCGCTGCGGGTCACGGTCGTGTTGACCGTCGGAGTGTTCCCGGACGGATTCGGATCGGCCGTCGTGCTCGAAACATTGGCAGTATTTGTGATGGTGCCGGACGCCCCCGCATTGATGTTGACCGTGATCGAGAAGGTCGCGGAAGTGACCGGCATCGATCCGAGAGTGCAGGTGATCGTACCTGTCCCGCCTACGGCCGGCGTGGTGCACGAGAACGTGGGCCCGGTGGTCTGCGTCTCGGAAACGAAGGTCGTATTGGCCGGGACCGCGTCGGTGAGCGAAACGTTTGCCGCGTTCGATGGACCGCTGTTCGTCAGCGTGACGGTGTAGGTGATGTTGGTGCCGGCATTCGCGCTGGCGGGGCCGGTCTTGTTGATCGTGAGATCGGCACTCCCGGAGACGGTCGTGACCGCGGTCGCGCTGTTGTTGTTCGAGTTCGTATCGGCGTTTTGTCCGGAGATGGTAGCCGTGTTACTCAGGCTGCCCACGAAGCTCGGAACAATGTTTGCCGTGAGCGTGAACTGCGCGCTCGCTCCGGAGGCGAAGTTGCCGATGGAGCAATTGACGTTGCCGTTGTTGCCAACACCGGGGCTAATACAGCCAAACGTCGGGCCGGTGTTCTGCACAATCGAGGCGAACGTCGTCCCGGCAGGCAGCGGGTCGTCGAAATCCGTCGGTGATGAGGTGTCAGGGCCGTTATTCGATGCCGTGATCGTCCAGGAGATCGTGCCTCCCGAGGTAGCCGTTCCGGGTCCGGTCTTCGTAATCGCGAGATCGCTCGTAACTACGGTGAGGAACGTCAGACTGCTGTTGTTGTTGGGATTTGGGTCCGAGAGATCCGATGATACTTGCGCGGTGTTCGTGTAGGTCGTTCCCGACGCGGTTCCGGGCGGAATGTGGCCGGTGAGCGTGAAGACGGCCGTCGTTCCCGCGGGCATACTGGCGATCGTGCAGGTTTCCGTGCCGGCGGCAAAACCGCAACCGAAGGTAGGTCCGCTGTTCTGAACCATCGAGGCAAATGTCATCGTGCCCGGCAGCGTGTCGGTGAGCTTGGCGTTGGTAGCCGCGTCGGGGCCGGAGTTGTTCACGGTGATCGTGTACGTCACGTCGCTGTCAGGCGCGGCAGCTGACGGGCCGACCTTCTGGACACCCATGTCGGCCTGGGGAATCGGAACCATCACCGCGGCGGCCTGAGAGTTGTTGTCAGGGTTCGGATCGAAGCCGTTGCCCGAGACCGTGGCCTGGTTCGTAAAACTCGTGCCGTCCGGCGTGTTCGCGGGGATATTGACGACGAGCGAAAGGGTGGCGCTCTGCCCGGACGCAAACGTGGCCGAGCAGTTGATCGTGCCTCCCGAGCCTGGAGCGGGCTGCGTTGGGCATGGCAGGCTCGTCCCGCCGGTCTGGGTAAGCGAGACGAACGTCATCGTGCCGGGCAAGGTATCTGTGAGCGAAATCGAGCCGCCGTCCGGCCCGCTATTGCCCGCGTTGATCGTGAACGTAACGTTAGAGCCGGCCAGCGCTGTGGTCGGGCCGTCCTTGGTGACGTAAAGGTCCGTCGTTGGTGTGACCGTTACGGTTTGCGTTCCGGAGTTGTTCCCGCTATCCGGGTCCGGCGTGGTGGTGGAACCGGTCGCGGTGTTCACGTACGTCGTGCCGGCCAGCGTTCCCGAAGGTATGTTGGCGATGAACGTGAAATTGGCGCTCGCGCCGCTATTGAGCGTGGCGATGCTGCAGGTAATGGTTCCGTTGGTGCCATCAGGCGGGAACGAGCAACTGAACGCGGGCCCGTTGTTCTGTACCGCGGAAAAGAAAGTCATTCCGGGGGGAAGAGGGTCGGTCAACTGAACCGTAGCCGCCGGATCAGGCCCGTTGTTCGTGATCGTGACGCTGAACGGCACATTGCTGCCGGCGGTAGCGGTGTCGGGACCTGACTTTGCCACGAGGAGGTCGGCACTTTGCGCGAGCGCTGCCGGAGCAAGCGTGATGAGAGCGGTGAAAAGGAGAAGGAATCGTCGCGTTAGCACGCTCTTAAGATTACAGTAACTTATCGAGGGCTGCGTATTCTCGTCCCTGCGATTCTGCCACCGCTTTATAGGTAATTTTCCCGTCATAAACATTGACGCCCTCGGCGAGACCGGCATCCGCGATCGCCTTCTTGAAGCCGAGGGAGGCCAGTCTTCGCGTGTACGGCAGCGTGGCGTTTGTCAGCGCGATCGTCGACGTGCGCGGCACCGCGCCCGGCATATTCGCGACGCAATAGTGGATGACGCCGTCGACCTCATAAACGGGATCGGAATGCGTAGTCGCATGCGCCGTCTCGACGCAACCACCCTGGTCGATGGCGACGTCGACGATCACCGATCCTTTCTTCATTTCGCTGACCATCGCACGCGTCACGAGTTTTGGCGCCGAGGCGCCGGGAATCAGGACGCCGCCGATGAGGAGATCGGCCTGGCGGCAGGCGTCGGTGAGATGCGCCTTGTTCGACGCCAGAGTCTGCACTGAGCCGCGGAAGATGTCGTCGAGCTGGCGAAGACGATCGAGGTTCGTATCGAGAATCGTGACGCGCGCGCCGAGGCCGACGGCCATCTTCGCCGCGTTCGTTCCGACGACGCCGCCACCGATGATCACGACGTCGCTGGGGAGCGTTCCCGGCACGCCGCCGAGGAGGACGCCGCGTCCGTTGTTCGGCTTGTGCAGGTAGTACGCGCCGACGTGCACCGACATCCTCCCAGCCACCTCGGACATCGGAGTCAGCAGCGGCAACGTGCGCTTCCGTTCATCGGTGATCGTTTCGTAGGCGATGCCGGTGATCTTCTTTTTCAGCAGCGCTGCGGTGAGGTCGGGCACGGGCGCGAGATGGAGATAGGTGAAAAGAAGCTGGCCGTCTTTGAGCCGCGCCAGGTCCGCCTCGATCGGCTCTTTCACCTTGACGATCATCTCGGCCTGTTCGTACACGGCGTCGGCGGTGCCGAGGATCGTGGCGCCGGCGGCGGTGTACTCGTCATCGCCGAAGCCGCTGCCGTTTCCTGCGCCCGACTGCACGTACACCTGGTGACCGTCTGAGGTCAGGTCTTGGGCCCCCGAGGGGGTCATGCCTACGCGATATTCGTTGTTCTTGATCTCAGTCGGTACACCGATGCGCATGAGCGTCGTTCTCCGTCAGATGGTGATCGCGCGCGAAGCTCCGCGCGGCAGGGCGCGTATTCTAGCGGTTTCGCGGGGTCGCAGTCGCGCGTTCTCGCGGCATCCAGTCCGAGACCGGCGCAACGGCGAGACCTCGCTACCGCGTTAGTGTCCGCGCCGCCCGGCCATTCGCCCGTTTGGCGTTGGTGTTGCCTTTTTCCAGCCGATGTCGATCATCTCGTTGAGCGTGAGATCGACAAAGTTGGAGGGAAGATCGGAGCTTATGTTCGGCTCCATCAGCAGGTTCGGTGACGCTGAGATATCGAAGTGGTACATCGACGATCCGTCGGAGAACGTCAACGGCATGTAGAGCTTCGGATGCCCCGCGGTGTCTGCGCCGGCGAGAAGCGAGGCATCGGAGAAGAGGAGAGCCGTTACGTTCGACGCGAGAGCCGCGCGAATGGCAGCGCCATCCGCCTGGCTGACGCCGATGGTCGGAATGCTGATGGTGGCGTCGTCGCCTCCGAGCGGCGGAATGCTGGCGGGGGCGTTATCCGCGATGATGACGGCCGTCGCGCCGGCCAACTGCGCGTTTTTCACTTTGACGACGAACGTGCAAGTGCCGCGGTCGATCAGAGCGATTCTTCCGCTGACCGCGCTGGCATTCGTGATGGCTGTGCAGCCGTCGAGTGGAACGGTCGCGGCGACCGTGCCGTTGACTCCAGCGACCGTGAGGCGAGGGCCAAAGCCCGCGGTGTTGATCTGATACGGCTTGACGAGGGAGGCGGGGGCGCTGATGCGAAGCGTCGGCGTACCGCCGAGGAAGGTGAGCGCTGCCGCGGTCGTCGAGGCGCCATCCCAGACGACCTTCTGGTCGTTGGTCGACGAAGTGACGCGCTGCGCGTTGGACATCTGATTCCAATGAAGTCCGGTGGTTGTGTCGAGCATGTGCTGCTCGAACGCGCTGGGCAGGTTTTGGCTCATCGCGCCTGTCGTGCCGTTGGTGACGCCGGCGAATCCGAGACCGTGTCCAAGCTCGTGAAGGAGCACGACGATCAGATCTTCCTTCGTGCCGTGATTGCCGTCGAGGCCGTAATACCATCCGCGACCGCCGAGGCAGGTGGACGTGTCGAGCTGACTATTGAACGTTGCCCGGATATCGCTCACCGTTGTATCCAGATCTTTCCCCGCAATTGCATTGGCCAATGCAATCGGATACCAGACGTTCTGCTGCGGGGCTTTGTCGAAGTTTCCGAGGACCTTGATCGCGCTGGCCTGGCCGAGGGTGCCGGAAGAGTCACTGCACTCCAGGCTGGCGAAGCTGGCGTCGACGATGATGTCGACCTTCGACTCGAGCAGCGTGCCCCAGATGTCGGCCGCGCGCTGAAACACGTTCAGACGCTGCTGGCCGATGGTCGTTCCCGGGTTGCCGGGAAGAACCGTGACCGGCGTTGGATCGTTGAACCCGACGCCCGCGCCGTTTATGTTGCGAATGATGATGTGGGCGCCGGCAAAGGCGTTGGTTGTGGCCGCGAGGAGAAGAGATCCGAAGATGAGTCGTTTCATGATCACTACTCCTGACTCTTTCCTGCTGCGCTCTTCTTCTCACCAGCGAGGAAGGCGCGCGCGGCAGTCTCGTTGTTCACGCAGGCGTGCGAGCGTGTGCCGTCGGCGTTGATGCGGACCATGACGACGTCATGATTCGGCGCGTCCATCGACATCATTCCCTTCGCAGTCGTTACCACAGCTCCATCGGCGGGCGCTGCCGGGAACAAAGCGCTGAGCGGCACGGGAGCCAGCGCTGTTTGTTTTACAGCCGCTTTTTTGGGCGCTTTCGTTGTCGTCTTCAACTTCGACTCGGAGAATGCGCCAACAGTGGCGAACGTGAAGATGAATGCGGCGAAAAGGATTCGTTTCATCGATGACTCCCGCGTAGAAATAGGCTGGACGAAGCTGAGGCGATTCTATCAAAGCAGATCGCCGCGTCCGGTACTGGTCCTTGAAGCTAGTCCGATTCTCGTTAGACAAAACGCGGCGCCCGAAGGCGCCGCTGGATTCTCGATCTGGAGCCGGCGACTTAATGCCCGCGCCGCCCGGGAAGCCGCCCCGCCACCGGACCGCTAACGAACGCAGAGGGGTTGAGTTGTTTGGCAGCGGCGGTGGCATCGACGAGGCCGTATCCGAACGTCGCGTCCTTCCCGGCAGCGCCGAGATCCTTCGCAGTCTGTTCGATTGCATTGGCGACATTTGTGGCCGTGGAGTTTGGCGACACCGCCCACACCAGCGCCGCGGCGCCGACTGCATGAGGAGTGGCCATCGACGTGCCATTCAGAAGGGCGAACTGCTCGAAGCCGTTGCTGAAGGTGACCGTGGCGTTCGGTGTCGCCAGAAGGCTCTGGCCATCGGCCTGGCTGATCATCAGAAATGGGGCGGACGCCACGATTGCGGCGGCGTTTTTCGCAGCCGTTGCAAAGACCGGCTGGAAAGGGGTCTCTTCCACCTTGTTGTCGTAGAGGATGATGGCGGTTGCGCCCGCCTTGGCCGCGTTCTGGGCTTTCTCGAAGAACGTGTTGGTGCCGCGCTGGACCAGAGCGATTTTTCCCTGCACGGAAGCGGGGAAATCGGTCGTGCCGCCGAGGCCGCAGTTGACGAATTTTCCGCTGATGTTGGTGGTCGCCGGGGGGCAGGCGGAGAAGGTCAGCGAATTCGCCGGCGTGGCGGTGTCGACATACTCGGCGCGCAACGCGCTAATCTTCCGCCCGTCATCAGCACCGACCAACGGTGTTACGAACGTCGAGAGGACGCTCACGCCCGGCGCCACGACTTTCAGATCGTCGCCGCGCTGCGAGAAGCTCGCGACCGCGTTGGTCGAGTCGACTGCGCCGACCGAGACGACGGTAGGATATCCGGCCGGATACGCCAGTCCATTCACGCCCTCGTAGCCGTTGCCGGAAGCAGCAAAGACGAGAATGCCGGCGTTGTTGGCGGCGTCGAACTGGGCCTGCTCGCTCGCGGACGGATCGTCGGCGCCGAGGGAGAGATTGATGATCCAGTTCCCGCCGATCTCTTTCTTCTTCTGCACGACCCAGTCGACTGCCTGGATGATGTCGCTCGTCCGGCCGCTACCGCACGTGTCGAGCACTTTCAACGAATAGACGTCGACGTCCGAGGCGACTCCGACGACGCCCGAGCCGTCATTCGCAGCGGCGATGATTCCGGCCACGTGCGTGCCGTGGCCGTTGTCATCGAGCGGATCGCCGTTGCGGGCGATGAAGTTGTAGCCGCTCTTGAACACACCGGCAAGCTCGGAGAAGTTGTAGTCGATGCCGGTGTCGATGATGGCCACGTGAATGGCCGGGCCGTGCGAAAGCGACTTGCCGCGCGTGACCGTCCAGATGGCCGGCGCGTCGATCGAGCTCACTCCGTACGGCGTGGTCTGCTGACCGGCGGTGACGGCGTCGGCGAATTTGTGTCGCTCCGAATCAGGCTCGATCGAGAGGACGTTCCCCGACGCTTTCAACGACGCGATCTCGTCGCTGGTGAGATTCGCCGCGAAGCCCCGAATGCCGGGCAGGTCGCGAACGTCGCGCTCGTCGGCGGAAACAGCCGGATCGAGGTTCACCGCGAGCGATTTGATCGATAGGTGGCCGGTTGGTTTCATCATGACGATGACGGCCTGCGTCGGCGACGACGAGGCGAACGCGGCGAACGGAACAATAAAGAGGAGCACGACGAGAGCAGCACGTTTCATGCGACTGTAGACCTCGCTTAGTTATTTGGACTTTGTCGTTTTAAAAGCGGTCGTGTCCGGGGGTTATTCCGTGTGACGCGATCGTACCATCGCGCCGCGGTAGCGCGCTTTTTGCTACCCTCCGCCGCCATGACAGACTGGAAAACAAACCTCATCAACGACAACGCCGGCATCGATGCGCTGCTGCGCGACACAAAAACGATCGCGGTTCTCGGCATCAAACCGGAGTCGCACGCCGGGCAGGCCGGCCACTACGTTCCCGCCCACATGGCCCAGGCTGGATACGAGATCATCCCCGTTCCCGTCTACTACCCCGAGGTCACCGAAATCCTCGGCGCGCCGGTCGTTCGCACGCTCGCCGCGATTGGCCGTCCGATCGATATGGTGAACGTGTTTCGCAAGCCTTCGGACATCCCGCCGCACGTGGACGACATCATCGCGGCGAAACCGAAGAGCGTCTGGTTCCAACTCGGCATCCGCAACGACGAAGCCGCGAAGAAGCTGGCCGAGGCGGGGATCAAGGTCGTTCAGGATCGGTGTCTGATGGTGGAAGAGGCGCGGCACCGGCGATAACACTCCGCGCCTCCGCGTGAAACCGTTCCCCGGTCCACAATGCCACCGTGCCGACCCAACGCCGCATCGATCTCCCTCCATTCACCTTCTGGGAGACACGCGCCGGCAGCGGAACCCCGATCGTGCTTCTCCATGGCCTCGGCGGATCGTCGGACTGGTGGCGCCACAACATCGACGTGCTCGCCGAGCGATACCAGGTCTCCGCCGTCGATCTGGTAGGTTTCGGACGCAACCGATTCTTTCTCCGGCGCAGCAATCTGCCGCTGCGATTCGAAGATATCGCCGCTCTCCTGGCGCGATGGATCGAGTCGTCGTTCGATGAGCCGGTCCACCTCGCCGGTCACTCGATGGGCGGTCACATTGCCATCCACCTCGCCGCCAGCCGTCCCGATCTCGTCCGCTCGCTCGTGCTCATCGACGCCACCGGCATCCCGTTCGAGGTCGCGCCCGGCGCGCACATCGAGAGCCTGGCGATGCCGCACGGCTGGCGTACGTTCCTGCTGATCCTGGCGCGCGACCTCTTTCGCGCCGGCCCGACCGCGATCGCGGTGGCGTTCGCGCGCCTGTTGCGCGACGACGCGCGGCCACTGCTCAGCAAACTGACGATGCCCGTGCTGCTCGTCTGGGGCGAGCACGATCCGCTCGTGCCGCTGACCTACGCGCGGCAGATGCTCGCGCTCGTGCCGCACGCGCAACTGCGCGTGATTCCGCGCGCCGGCCACATCCCGATGTGGGAAAACCCGCGCGCGTTCAACGAGGCGCTGCTGTCGTTTCTGAATGAGATCGATGCCGGCGCGAACATCACCGAGCCTCCGTTCAACTGGGGACTGGCGGGATGGACCAACGGCATCGCGCACCGCGCCGCAGGCCGCCGCCGCGATGTCGCGCTGATTCACGGACTGGGGATGTCGAGCGCGTACTTTGGCCGCTTTGCGCTAGCGCTCCACGCGCGCGGCGCGAGCCCGATCGCGCCCGACCTGCCGGGATTCGGCGAGAGCGTCGACGGTCCGCCGGCGGGCCCGGAGGAGCATGCTCGAATTCTCGGCGAGTGGGCGGACGCGCTGGCCCTTCGCGACGCGGTCTGGATCGGCCATTCGATCGGATGCAACGCCGTCGTCCATCTCCAGCGCACGCGCCCTGATCTGGTGCGACGCATCATTTGCATCGGCCCTCTCTGGTCGCCTCGCCGTCCCTCGCGTCTCCTCGGCTCGCTGATCCTCGACGCATTCCGCGAGCCGCTGTCGCTCTACTCCCACGTCCTCCGCGCCTACCTGCGATGCGGACTCGGGCGATGGTTCGCGACGTTTCGACGCTACGCAGATGATCTTCGCGGCGCGCCGCCAGGCAACGCGGCGATGCTGGCAGGTGAGCGCGATCCGCTCGTCGATCGTTTGTTCATCGCTAACCTCGCGGTCGTGCCCGGCGCACACGCGTGCACCTACTCGCACGCCGAGGAGACGGCGGAACGCTGTGGATTGTCGAAGGACTCGCGTTAGAAAAATCTGTTGACCACAGAGGCGCAGAGAGCACAGAGGTGAGGTTTCTCCGTGTCCTCAGTGTCTCTGTGGTCGATTTCTTTCAGGGCCCCTCCAACTCGCGCAGCAACTCCTCGCGAAAGTACCCCGACGGAACGCTTCCCTGTCGAATGAACAGCAGGTGGAAGCGTTTCAGATCGAACTTCGCGCCAAGCCGCTGCGAGGCTTCCTTGCGCAGCGCGTAGATCTCGTCCTTGCCGAGACGGTAGGTGATCGCCTGCGTCGGCCATTTCGAGTAGCGAAAAATCGCCCCCTCGGCGCTCTTACAGCTGGCGCGCTTCGCATCACTCTGCGCATTCGAATTGCGGCACGAGCCCGGCAGGAAGTTGACGATGTTCGAGAAGAGATCGACGGCATCGTCATACGAAATGCGGCCAGTGTGGATGCCGATGTCGATCCGTACGCGAAGGTCGCGATAGAGCTTGCCTTGCAGTTGGTAGAGCCGCTCTTCGGGCGTGTAGAACCCGTTCGGCGCGCCTGGTTGCGGCTCCGCCATCAACGCCTCGGCGTACAGCCCCCACCCTTCCGCCGACATCGAGTCTTCCCACATCGATGACGAGTCTTCCACCGCGCCCGGAGTCAGCCAGCGCACCGGCGCGACGTCTTTGCGGTAGCCGGTCATCACTTTGTAGTACCAGTCGTGGCCGGGGAAGCCTTCGTGCGCGGAGAGGTCGGCGAGCGCGGCGCGATTGTTCTCTTTTAGCGCGGCCATGTCGTTGTCAGTAGGTGTGACATAGAAACGTCCGACGCCGGTCTCTTTGAACGGCGGCGCGGGATAGTACGCAGCGCCATCGATCGATGCGCGCAACGGCGCTGGGGTCTCGACGACATCGAGCTTGTAGTCGGCCGGAACCTCGAACAGGCCAGTCTTGCGGGAGTAGTCGACGAGCCGGAACGCCGCGTCGCGATACCAGTCAATCATCTCCGCGTCCGTCTTCGGATAGTCCTGCCCGAGTTGATCGAAGACGTAGCGGACCGCTTCGTTGCCATCCGCGGGAAGCGTCCAGGAATGCTTCGCGCCGATCTCGCGGGCGAGGGCGATCATGTCGCGCTGCGTCTGCTCCACGATCGGCCACGACTCGTCGTAAAGCTGCGCGGCCGTTTTATCCACGCGCAGGTTGTTCTTCAGCGCCCAGTTGTACTCGTTCTCGCCGAAGAGAAACCGGTCGCCGCTGAACTGCGGCTTGATGCCCGCTTCGCTCGACGGATCGTCGAAGAACGTGGTGACGACAAAGTCGCGGAAGTGCAGGTAGGCGCGCGCTGCTTCCGCCGAGTGTGCGCGGATGCGATCGAGGATGGCGACGCGCTGCGGCCCGGCGATACGCGCGTCCGCAAGCTTCGGCAGCGTTGTCTCGAAGTACGCCGCATCGCTCTCCGCGGTCTTGATTCCGTTGCGGTAGAGCATCCGGTAATCGGGCGTGTTGCTCGCCGCGATGCCCGTCCGCAACTGCGCTTCCGCGTTGCCGAGGAACCGCGGAATGGCAGCGAGGCGGTCGGCGACCAGCGACCACTCGTCATCCGTCCCCCACGTCGTAGCCCCCGTTTGCGTCATCCCCTGAAGCTGAAAATCGATCGCACGAAACGGCTCGTCGGTGTAGGTGTCGACGGAGCGCTGCTGATATTTGCGAACCTGATGCAGATGACGCTGATAGCGGATCTGCGCCAGCGCAACCTCGCGATCGATGCGGTGCTGCGCCGAGAGTGTGGCCGGATCGGTCGCCGTCATCGCCGATTCGGTCTCCGCCAGCCAGCGGTCTTCCATGTCGAGCGCTTCCTGCGAATGATCGCGCAGCCGCCCATCGACGGCGCGCAGAGACCCATCGAGCCCGGCCCCGCCGAGGTAGGTGTTGACGCTCGGATTGTGCCGGAGAAACTCGATCACATACGCGTCATGCAGCTTGACGAACGCCGCATTGTTGTCCCGCCCCGAAATCGCATTGGTCTGCATGGGAGCCGGTGTAGCACAGGAGACGATGGCAAGGGCGAGAAGAGGAAGGCAGCGGCGCATAGAAATGAGACTAGCGCAAGGCGTGCCCGGTCGAATCCGCAAACGAGCAAGCTGTCATTCCGAGAGGGCGGGGCGGTGGGTGGGCGAGGAATCCCCCGCGCACGAAGCGGGACTCGGGCCGGCGGCAGGAACCCCTTGCCGCCCTACTCGCGCGCCACATCGTTCACATCGTCCGGAAACGGCTTCCGCTTGCTGGAGAGCCGGCGCACAAGCCCTTCGACCGGCCCGCCGACCACGAGGATCAGCAGCGCCAGAGCCAACGCCACGAGCGCCGCCACCCACTGTCCGACCCCACAAGCAATCCCCAGCGACGCCACGAGCCAGATGGACGCCGCGGTGGTGAGCCCGTGGACGATGTCATGCTCATTGCTTTTGAGGATGGCCCCGCCGCCGAGGAATCCAACGCCGGCGATGATTCCCTGAATCGCCCTGCTGACCGCATCGACATGCTCGATGCTACCCGGTCCCGTCCGAACGACGATCAGCATCACCAGAGCCGCGCCCAGCGACACAAGCGCGTGCGTCCGCATCCCCGCCGGCTTCCTCCGAATCTCCCGATCGATCCCGATACACCCGCCAATCAGCACCGCCGCAATAAGGCGGACAGCGATCTCGATCGCCTGGTCAAGAGGAAGGAGCATGGGGAGATTGTTTCATACGAAGGTCCGGTGAAGGGGAGACGTAGCCGTTTGATTTGTTCAACCGAGATGGCTGTGACGGTCGCTGCGTCGAGGTTCAACCCCTAATCCTTCGCAATCGCCGTGAGTTGGTTCATCAACAATCGCCAGCGGCCCGAATCTTTTTTCCAGATGTGCGTGCTGCGAAATTCGCCGGAGACTTCTTTGTCGTTGTAGCGGCCGGCGAGGGTGATCTGGGAGGTGAGGATGGCGACGTCACCGTGGATCTTGACGGCGGCCTCTCCCTCATGACGGATCGATTCGACAGCCGTGACGCCGGACTTGAGATCGGCAAGGCGCTCGGCTTTGGTTCGAATCACGCCGTGCGCATTGATCGAGATGTAGTCGTCGGTCCAGATCTGTTCGAGCGCGGCCAGGTCTTTCTTCACGAGCGCCTGACGATACCGGAGCACGGCCTCCCGAACATCCTGCTCGGGAGATGCGGAGAGAGAGACGGCGAGCAGCAGAAGGGCGGTTGTGAGGGCGGTGGTTAGTTTGGTCATCGTTTCGTTTTTTGTGGTCATTCGGACGAAACATATACCGGACGGCGATCGAATTCGATGCGCCGGGGCTTGTGTCAGATCTATCGGTCCGAATCAACCACCGAGGCGAGACGCCTCGGTGGCCGCGGGCGAGACGCCCGCACTCCTCAGCGCTACGATTCTGAAGGAGTGCGGTCGTCTCGACCGCGGGCACTCGGGCGTCCTCGCCCGAGTGCTGTTGGGCGGCGGGTCGGAAGCCTGAGAAGCAATTCGGCCACGCAGCTTCCGACGCGCAAACTCCAGGCAAAACACGATCGGCGAATCTGAGATCCCTCGACCGTCGTTCGGCGGCTCAAGTTACACCAAGGCTTGGAAGTTCGCGACGAGGCCGAGAAGATCACGAACGTGCGCGGCGGCGCGATTTGGGCCGGTCGATGTCGAGCTTCACGTTCCCCATCATCGCTTTCAGCTCATCGACACGCTTGCGCCGGATCAACTCCTGCAGAGAGAAAACGACTGTGTCTTTTTTGGACTTGAAACCGAGAAGCATTCGTGCCTCTTCAATCAAGCCTTCCGGTATGTCGAGCGTCGTTCGCACGAGAAAAAGCGTAGTCTCAATACTTCTCGGAGTCCAACTGTCGCCGGTGGCTGGACCGGATCTCAGCGAAGAGGCGGCCTCCTTTCCTAACCTAGGAATAGCGCGCCACGAACAGTCGCTGTATAACTTCACCATGATTTTCCATGTCACGATGGAGCAATCCGATGGCTGGTTCGTCGTCGAGTGTCCCGCGCTGCCGGGCTGCGTCTCGCAAGGACGCGATGAGAAGGAAGCGCTCGAGAACATCAAGGAAGCGATCGTGGGCTGGCTGTGGGCCGAGGATCAGAAAGCGGCCTCGAAGGTCGCAGATGCCGACCGAATCGTCGTAGCCGTTTAGAACGTGGGCACCCTCGGCAACATCTCCGGCCGCGAGGCAGCAAGGGCGTTTCAGAAAGCCGGCTGGCGAGTTGCGGGTCAAGTCGGTAGTCACTTGGTGCTTGTCAAAGATGGCGTACGGGCGAACCTTTCCGTTCCTCTGCACAAAGAATTGGCAACGGGCACCCTGCGATCATTGATCCGTGCAGCCGGTATGACGGTCGATGACTTCCTAGCCTTGCTCTAACGCGAATCTGTGAAACTCCCCCCGAATCCTCTGCATCGCGATTGGGGCCGCACAAGGGTGCACGCGATTTGTCAGCAACACCATGATCCGGTCGCGTTCCGGCTCGATCCACACCGACGTTCCGGTGAAGCCGGTGTGGCCGTAGGCATCATCGGAGAGCATGGATGTCGCCAGGCTGCCGGTCGGTTTTTGCCAGCCGAGGCCGCGGGCGTCTTCGAGGTTGAGGGTGAGGTTGGAGGTGGCTTCGTCGACGATGGCGCGTGGCAGCAGCTCGGCGTTTGCCCATGACTGTGCGAGGCGGAAAACGGCGCGAGCGGTGGCGAAGAGCCCGGCGTTGCCGGCGGTGCCGCCGGCGAAGTGCGAGTTGCCGTCGTGCGTTTCGCCCCAGATCAGACCCTCGCGGCGCGTGGCGAGATCGGGCCGGCCTGCGAGGCGAGCCTCGTACCGCTGTCCCCATTCCGTCGCGGCGATGCGCGGGCGTAGCGACGATGGCGGATTGAACATCGCGTCGTGCTCGATGCCGAGGGGCGCGAGGATGCGCTCGCGCGCCAGCGAAACGTAATCCGGCAGCATCGACCAGAGGAGTACGAAGTTCAGGTCGGAGTAGATGACGCGCGTGCCCGGCTTGTACTCCGGGCCATGTTCGCGGATCGCATCGAGGTAGTTGTCGTAGAGATACAGCGGCAACCACGCGCGCATGCCGGATGTATGCGTGAGGAGGCTGCGAACGTACGGATTGAGATCGAGCGATTGCAGCGCCAGTGGCGTCGTGATGAGAGGCTTCGTGATCGAGGCACAGTCGTACAACGTGTCGAGCGTGGCCGTGATGCGCATCGGCACCGCAACCGCGTTCCCCAACGCGTTCTCGCGCTCGATGCCGCGCGAGGAGCCGATCGCGTAGACCGCGCCGGGGAAACTCCCCACCTCGATCTCGCGCCGGAGAAAATCATCGAGCGTCATGGCGACGCATTGTACGGGCTGCCGATGCACAGGAACGGTTGCGCCGATGCGCTGTCAACCACGAATTCGCCTGTACTTTGATGAGTTTACGGACAGGCAATTCGCACCGTGCGCGCCGCGGGATTGCTGCTACCATCCGGCGCGTTCAAATCGATCCGTCAGGTGCTTCTCATTCAATGTTTCGTCTCGACAAGCTAGAAATTCACGGTTTCAAATCGTTCTACGACCCGGCGCACCTCGCCTTCCCCGCTCCGATGACGGCTGTCGTCGGACCCAACGGCTGCGGCAAGTCGAATATCTGCGACGCCATCATCTGGGTCCTCGGCGAAAACCGCGCCTCCCACATTCGTGGCGAGACGATGGACGACGTCATTTTCCAGGGCTCGGCGCGGCGCCGTCCGCTGTCGATGGGCGAGGTCACGCTCACGTTGGCGACGAGCAATGGCGACACCGCTCATCCCGCTGCCGACGATGGCCGCATCACGATCAACCGCCGCGTCTTCCGCACCGGCGAATCGGAGTTTCGGCTCAACGGCAAGCGAGTCCGCCTCAAGGACATCTCCGACATCCTCATGGACACCGGCCTCGGCATCCGCAACTACTCGGTGATGGAGCAGGGAAAGATCGATCTGATCCTCTCCAACAAACCGCAGGACCGCCGCAAACTGATCGAGGAAGCGGCCGGAATCACCAAGTACAAAACTAAGCGCCGCGCGGCGGAGCTGAAGCTCGAAGAGACGCAACAGAACCTGCTGCGCATCGACGACACGCTCTCCGAGGTGACGCGGAATCTAAATTCGCTCAAGCGCCAGGCGGGCAAAGCGCGCCGGCACAAAGAGCTGAGCGAGCAACTCTCCACCGCGAAGCGCGCGTTGTACAAGGGCCGCATCGTCGCGGCACAGGCAGAGCAGGCGGCAGCCGAGGCGGGAATGGCGGCGGCGCAGTTGAGCGAGTCGGAGTTGGCCGCGCAACTGGCGACCGACGAAGCCGCGCTCGCGGAAAACCGGACGACGCTAACTTCGCGCTCGTCGCGCGCATCGCACGTGCGCGAGGAGATGGCGTCGCTCTCGGGTGACGTCGAGCGCCTTCGCTCGTTCCTCCAACAATCCGAAACGAACCTCGGCGATCTTGTTCAGCGCAGCGAGAACGCCCAGACGCAGATCGCGCAGCTTGAAAGCGAAGCAGCCGAACAGCAGGCGCTGCTCGACGAGCGGTCGCAAGCGCTGGAAGTGGCGCGCGGCGAGCGTAATCAGCTTCGCGAGATCGCAGAGCAGGCCGAAAAAGACCGGCAGGAACGTTCCGACGAAGTGCGCCGCCACGAGAAGGCGCTGTCGGATGCGCGCGAAGTTCTGATGCGCACGATCGCTCGAATTTCCGAGGCGCGTAATCAACTGCACCAGATCGAAGTGGCCGTCGAAAAATGCGAGTTCTACCTCGGCAAACTGAGTGAGTCGGCGCGAAAGGCGACGGAGAGCCGCGATGGCGCGCTCACGCTGAGCGCCGATTGGGATCAACGCGTTCACGAAGCGGAGGAGTCGCTTGAGACGGCGCGCCAGACCGCGCGTGACGCCATCTCTAGCTCCGAGGAGCTGACCCATCGCCGCAACGATCTTCGCGACACGCTGGCCGGAACACGTGACCGCGTTTCGCAGATGACGTACAAACTCGACTCGCTGCGGACGCTGCTCGTTTCGCTGGAGTCGCAGGACGAAGACGTCCGCCGCGCGATTCTGGAGTTGATTCCGAATGCGACACCGGCCGCCGAGGCGGTTCGCGCGACGGAAGGTTTCGAAGCGGCGCTCGATACGCTGCTCCGCGACGTGTCGAAGGCAGTCGTCGTCGACACCGCCCGAGTCGCGATCGACGCCATCGGGCGGCTGCGCGAGCGCGGCGCCGGCCGCGGCGCGTTCATCACGCTCGACTTTGTCGCCTCAGGCGAAGGCGGACGCCGCGGCGACGCGAAGTACGCCGTAGTGGGCGAAGGTGAGATCGCGGAGGCCGTGCGCCGCGCCATGCCCGAGGCGTACATCGTCGGCTCGCTCGGCGAAGCGCTCGATCGCGCGGAAGAACGGCCGAGCGCGACGTTCGTGACGCTGGAAGGCGACATCGTTCGCGGGCCGCTCGTCATCGGCGGCAAGTTGGAAGGTGCTACGCCGGGCGTTTTCTCGCTCAAGCGCGAGCTGTCGGATCTCGAAACGCTCCTCGGCACCGAAGAAACGCGCGCCAGCGGCATCGCTGGAGACTTGCAATCGATCGAAGAAGATCTGCGCGCTGCGGACGATGCGCGCATCCTCGCCGAGGAGCGGGCGCGTGCGGCGGACCAGGAGTTGCGGGAGCGGCGCGGCAACCGCGAGCGCGCCAAACAGGAGCTCGACCGCTTCGAGCGCGACCTCGCCGTCGCGTCCGAGGAGCAGACGCTCTACATCGAAGAAAAAGAGCAGCTCATCGCGCGCAAGAACGCGGCGATCGAAGAGCTGCGGCAACTCGAACAGCAGGAAGCGGAGTGCCAGGATCAGATCCGTCAGCATGAAGAGCAACTCACCAATCTGCGCTCGACGTTCGAGGCGGTGACGGAAGCGGCGTCGAAGGCGCGTGTCGATGTCGAGGCCGCGGCGGGGAACGTGAACGCGATTCAGCGCGAGCACGAGAACCTCTCCCGCATCGTCGTCTCCCTCGGCGCACGCGCAACCAGTTTGCTGCAGGAGATCGAGTCGCTGGCCCGCAAGCGCCAGGAGACGGAGGCTGCGGTCGAGAGCTCGCGCGGCCAGCTCGACGAGTCGCTCCGGAAGCTGCACGATCTCAGCGAAGTGCGCGTCGAGATCGAAGCGGAAGTGGCCGATCTACAGACTCGCGTGCAGGAGCTGGAGGCGCGCGCCGTGGCGTCGCGCGAGCAGTGGAACACGGCCAAGGACTCGCTGTTCGAGTCCGAGCGCCGCAGCGACCGCGCCAGCTCGGCCTTCGACCTGTTGCGCGAACAGATCGCGCTCGATCTGCACGCCGGCATCGATGCGCTGGCCGAGGTGGAACCACCGTCGGATGATGAAGGGCGGGCAGCGCTGGAAGCGGAAGTGGCCAAGTTCACCGACCAGATCGAGAAGATCGGTCCGGTCAACGTGCTGGCGATCGACGAGCACACGGAGCTCGAGCAGCGCGAGTCGTTCCTGCGGACGCAGCGTGATGACCTGGTTCAGGCCATCGACTCGCTGCGCGGAACGATCCGCAAGATCAATCTCACGTCGCGCGAGCTGTTCCGCGACGCGTTCCATGCGGTCAACGAATACTTCACCGAGATCTTCATCTCGCTCTTCGGAGGCGGGACGGCGCGCATGCAGTTGCTCGATGAAGAAGACGTTCTCGAGAGCGGCATCGAGCTGGTGGCGCAGCCGCCGGGAAAGAAGAATCAGTCGATCGCGCTGCTGTCGGGCGGCGAACGCGCGCTTACGGCGCTTGCGCTTCTCTTCGCCATCTTCCGCTACAAGCCGTCGCCGTTCTGCATCCTCGACGAGGTCGACGCGCCGCTCGACGAGGTGAACAACGAGCGCTTCGTCCGCCTCGTCCGCGACATGTCGCGCGACACGCAGTTCATCGTCATCACGCACAGCCGCCGCACGATGGAAGCCGCAGATGTGCTCTATGGCGTGACGATGGAAGAAGCGGGATGCTCAAGGCTGGTGTCGGTGAATTTCGCGGAGGTTGAGGCGTAGGTTTTTCATCCGCAGATCAGCGGATCGATCCTCTACGAAGCGGACCCGTCGATCCAGAGAGCACCAAGCTCAATCTCGACGGCTTCGAACGGTTCTGCGCGCACGATGTCGCTGTCACCATAGGTTCCCGCGGGAATCCATCGTCCGTTTTCCAGGCGCAACACTTCAAGCATCCTGGCGGCCGGGTCAACCAGCCACGCGTGCGAGACACCGATCTCCGCATACATGGGCAACTTCTTCAACCGGTCGAAGCGCGCGGTGCTCGGTGATTGCACTTCACAAACCCAATCGGGAGCAACGTCAATGGTGGCGGAGGTGGGGAGGGCAGTTAGATGTTCACGGCGCCAGCCGGCGATGTCGGGAACAAAACCATGTCCTCCGACATGCGACTCCGGTTCGATGAGGATCCACCAACCGCCTGGACCTCCACGTCCCCGCTGGAACAGGGCGTTCAGATCACCGCCTAGAACCGAGCTGACGTTTATATGCCGAGGTGCGGGCCTCGGGGAGGTATACAACTCCCCATCGATCAACTCGGCGATGAGATGATCGGGAACCTTCAACAGGTCCTCATACGTTGCGTCCCGGAGTGCCAGCTCCGTCATGGCGAAATGATACCTCGGGCGAGTCACGCTCGATAATCGCTGAAGCGCCTTCAAACTTGGCGACGACGGAACTGAGGCGGTCGAAGTTGGTAATGATACTTGCGCGTAACTTCAACTCCCGGCGCTGGTCAAAGAAGAAATGAATCGCGCTCTTGCCGCCTGCGTCTTACTTCTCCTCACAGCCTGCGCGACAATGCCTCGCGCCGGCGTGCATGTCGATGTCGAAGAACTACCGGCGACTCGGCACTGGCGCGTGCGCTACGAGTTCCCGGCGCAGGTCTCCGAGATCTCGTTCCCGAATACGCGAGCGCCTTTTCGCAGCAAGAGGTGGACGATCGTCGAGCCGGTCGACGCCACATGGAATCGGCTGGGAGATCACGACACCATCGTCTTCCGCAGCCCGACATCGCATACGACCGTCGAGTTTGCAGATGACTTTTCAGAGCGCGAAAAAGACTACCTGCTCAACGTCGCGTTCACCGACGGCAGCCGCCTCTTGTACACCGGCCATCTGCGCGTCAGCGACGAGCCCCACGCCTGGCGATTTCACAGCGCCGCCGATCGGACGATTCGCACTCCCGATCGAAGCGCAACCGGTTCACTGACATGGTCGTCGTCGGAGGAGACGTACGTCTATTTTGGCTCGATCGCGCCCGTCAGCACGCCCCGCATGACGCTAATCGTCGATCCCGGTCTGCCTTCATGGATCGCGAAGCAGTTGCGCGAGCGCGTGCCTCCGATGTTCGACTACTACGCCGCGAAGATGCGGACCGATCTCGGCTTCCGGCCGCTCGTCCTCCTTTCGTACGGCGGCGCGAGCACTTCGGGCCGCTCGTTCAAAGGCGGGACGGTGCGCCGTCTCGTCCAGCTCGACGTTTCCGGCTCGGGCTGGACGAATGAGTCCGCAGAGGGCGCCGAGGATTGGTACCGGCACGTCGCGCACGAGGTGTTTCATCTTTGGGAGAGCCAGCGGTTCGTCAAAGATGACAGCGCAGAATGGCTGGGCGAATCGACCGCGGAATACGCATCGCTCATGGCGTTTCACGACTTGGGTGGAGGCGATGAGAAGACGATTCATCGCCGCGTGGTCGAAGCCGCGAGCGATTGCATCACGACGATCGGCGACACCTCGCTGGCGACGGCGATTGACAGCGGTCATTTCGGAAATGTCTATAGTTGCGGACTGGTGACGCAGTGGATCGCGGCTTCGAGAACGGGCAACGCCTGGCAACTCTTTCGAAAAACGTTCGACCGGCCTGCGCCCTACACCACCGCCGATTACCTCTCATCACTCCGCACGATGACCTCGTCTCCGGAAGGCGTCCAGCAACTGGTGACGGGGCGGACGGAGCGCGGCGATTGGTTTCTCACCAGGCAGTTGAGCGCGTCGGGAATCGCGGTACAACTCGTTCCGGTCGATCAGGCAACGGCGACGCAGACCGTATTGCGCAAGGCACTCAGCGCAATGGTGACGCGATGCGCATGCCGGATTGCACTGGAGCCGCTTTGCTCGGGTAATTCACGCATCGAAACAGTCGACGAGATCAACGGGCGCTTTAAACCTGGAGAAGCGCTGGCCCGCGTTATGAGGTCAAGCGAGCAAGGGGATGTCTTGATTGTGAACGCGATACCGTTGCAGTGTTCGAAGGGGGATCTCGACGGTCACTTCACGCAACTGTTGCGGATCGCTCCGTGAGCTAGCGAGGTTTACGGCGCAGGTGAATCGATCCACAACGGGGCAAGATCAATTTCAACGGCCTCGAACGGTTCGGCGCGGATCACGTCATTGCCTACGTAGTTGCCGGCTAGCACCCATCGATCGTCTTCCAGGCGTAGGACTTCAAGTGTCCGCGTGGATGGTTCGATCAGCCACACATAGCCGACGCCGTGCTTGGCGTAAACCGGCAGCTTCTTGACCCGGTCGACACGCGCCGTGCTTGGCGATTGCACCTCGCAGACCCAATCAGGAGCGATGTCGATGGTCGCCGTGTCTGGAAGAAACGGCAAACGCTCCCGCCGCCAGCCGGCAATGTCCGGAACCAAGATCTGCCCCATCAGCTGCAGTTCGGGTTCGTCGAGAATCCACCATCCGCCTGGCCCACCTCGGCCGCGCTGAAACAAGACGTTCAGATCGGCGCCGAGCGAAGAGGTTACGTTCGCGTGCCGGGGCGCCGGGCGCGGCGTTGTGTACAGCTCGCCATCGACCAGCTCCGCGACGAGATTCTCAGGAACCTTCAGCAGGTCCTCATAGGTTGCAGGCCGCAGCGCCAGTTCCGTCATCGCCGAAATGATACCTCGGTGACCTCACGAGGGTGTTGATGACGCCACGGTGAACCTCGAACTAGTGGCTGACAAGTCGTCGCTTTCTGGGATGCGTTTGCGAGCTGGCCCTCGTTTTGCGACTGGCTTCGGCGATGAAACTTCGCGCCGCAGTGCTTCTGGCTTTGCTCGCTCTGACCTGCGCCTGCCACAAATCGGCGCCGGCAGCGCCGAATCAGTTCTCGGAGCAACGATTCATCATCTGGGCGCTGCATACGTCGATGTCGTATGCGGATCTTGGCGCGGTCGCGGCACGCCGAGGATATGGCGCCGAGACGCGCGCGCTTGGACAGCGAATGGCGCAGGAGCAGGCCTCGCTCCACGCCGATCTCGCTCGCGTCGCGCAGCAAAACGGCGTGGCGGTTCCCGCGCAGGCCGAGGAGCGCCGCCTTGCGCTCAAGGAGAACCTGCTCACGCTTCCCGGCCAGGTGTTCGACCGCGGTTTCACGCTCGCCGTGGCTCAGGATTCAGCGCTGATGTTGCGCGGCTTCAATCAGAGCGGGTCGACGAACAACGCTGCCTTGAGGGACGTCGCCAGTCGCTATCGATCCCTCATCGAGCAGGATCAGAAGACCAGCAATGAGATTCTTGCCCGCATCGGCGGATCGCCGTTCGGGTATTCGCCGGACGTTGGTGCGGCGGCGCCGTTTTGATGTGGGACAGAGATTAGAGACTAGAGATCAGAGATCAGGCAGTTGTTGCTTGCCTCCGTCGAGATCAGACAGTGAGTCTATAGTCTCCCGATCTCTGATCTCTGATCTCTGATTTCTGAATCACCGCGCCGCCTTCATGATCTCGATGACCACCGGTTTGATGCCGTTGATGATGAACTGGATGCCGATGGCGCCGAGGAGGAGGGACATGATCTTGGTGAAGACGGCGCGGCCGCGGTCGCCGATGATGCGCGAGAGAGGCACGGCGGAAAGCAGGACGATCCACGAGACCGCGCCGACGGCGACGATCGACACGATCACGGCCAGCCGCTGCTCGACGCTCGTGTAGAGGTTTACGAGCACCATCACCGACGTGATTGCGCCGGGGCCGGAGAGCATCGGAACGGCGATGGGAACGATGGCGATCGAGGAGGGGTCGATGTCTGCCTTCTCGACGTCGCTGTCTTCAATCCGTTTCTCGCCGCCAGTGTTGAATGCGCGCCGGTCATCGGAGATCAGACTGCGCAGGGCGTTGGTGAGGAACAGCACGCCGCCCATGATTTGAAACGCCGGCACGGTGATGCCGAAGAAGTTGAAGACATAGTTCCCGGCCAGGAAGAAGACGGTCAACACGGCCACGCACGAGATGCCGGCGACGAGAGCGACGCTGGCGCGCGTCTTCCGCGACGCCCCGTCGGTCAAGACGATGAACGACGGCGCGACAGCGAGCGGATTCACCATCGTGGCGAGGGCGACGAAGGAGAGCAGGGCGACTTTGTACAACGGCATTGGGGGGATTATGGCGCTTCGCGCGTTGGGATATTGCGCTTCGCGCGTTGTCGGTTGTCGGTTGATTGCGCTTCGCGCGTTGTCCGTGCAGGGTGGAGTTGGTCGCTGATGTCGACGAAACACGTGCCGCGTCAGCGGCACTGGAGCGCTTGACGAGAGGTGCATTGCCCGCATCACGACACGAATCCATTGCCGCTGACGCGGCAACAACACTAGACGCGATCTCCGTGACGAGGGGTTGCTCGCTGCGCTCGCCCCCCTCGCTATCCTCAATCGCCGCCACGCGGCGAAGCCGCAACGAACCGACAACCGACAACGCGCGAAGCGCAATAACGCGAAGCGCAATCATCACACTCGACCGCGCGATCCACATCTACGTCGATGTACCAGAGCAGCCCCTGGCACGGGCGTCCCGTGATCGCGGTCATCGCGGCGCAGTAGCGGGAGACTTGATCGCGGTCGGCGATGAGGCGCGTTTCGGACGGCTGGCCGCTCTTGTAGTCGACGACGAGATCGTGCTCGCCTTCGCGGAGGAAGCGGTCGATGCGGCGCTCCACTGCGGAGCCGTCGCGGTCGATGATCAGCGGAAGCTCGCGCCCGAGGGTTTCGGCGCGGGCGATGCGAAGGAAGGTCTTCGATTTCGCGATTTTGGCCAGGCGCCCGCGGACGAGCGTGATCGTCGCATCATCCACTCCCTCCTCGGCGGCAGCAGAGAGGAGCAGTGGCTCGACCGGCGTCTTCCCGTCCCAAAGTTCGAGGACGCGATGAAGGACGATTCCGGCGCCGCGTCGTTGCGCCGAGGAGCGCCGGATCGTGATGTCTGCGGGTGGGAGAATGTCGGGCAACGTGGCCGGAGCGGGGAGTGATGGCTCCACCGCAGGCATTGTCGCCAGTTCGGCCTCCTGTCGCGCATCGATCAGGCGTCTCCTCGTCAGCACTCCGCCCCCCTCGGTGACCACGCACTCGTACGCGATCGGCACCTCGTCGCCGCCGATCGATCGCGTTCGGATGACCCGTCCCGGTTCCGCGGGCCACGGTGCCGCGGCGAGATCGAAGAGCTGGTCGACGTATTTGACGAAGCCTTCCTTGCGTGGCTTTGCATTCGTCACGAACACCACTTCCGTCTTCGCACGCGTCACGGCGACGTAGAAAAGCCGGCGCGTCTCGGCCTCTTCGCGCAACGAACCGATCTCTTTGAGCGGCATCGTTCCGGCGCGGCCGTAGTGCGAAGAGAGCGTTTCGACCTGGCCTCGCAGAACCAGACTGCGCGGATTTTCGACGAGAAAAAGCTCGGCAGATTTCACGGCGAACTCGAGGTCAGGGAGGATGACGGTGTCGAACTCGAGTCCTTTTGCGGTATGCACCGTGAGTATCCGCACGGCATTGCTGGCCTCATCCACGAGCGAAGGCTCCATCTCGTCGGGCTCGCCGCCGCGGCGGTGGGTGATCTCGTCGACGAACTGACGGATGGAGCCGCCGGTGCGCTGGTCGTAACCAAAGGCGAGGGCTCGCAAATGTTCAAGATGTCGCAGCGAGCGTGTTCCATCGGCTGCGGCGGCGTAGACGGCTTCGATGCTGGAGGTGCGGACGACGAGGTCGATGAGTTGAGCGACTGTGAGGTGAGTGGCGGCGGCGCGGAGGGAAGTGAGGATGGTTTTGAATTGGGCGTAGGGAGTACTTGCGCTCGCGTTGGGCCCCTCATCCGGCCTTCGGCCACCTTCTCCCCATCTGAAAGGCGATGGGGAGAAGGGGCTGGGTTGGAGGGTTTCGTGATTCGGCAAAGCGGTTGGGACGACGTCGAGTACGCCGCGCATGATCTCGTCGTCGGTCAGCGCAAAGTACGGGGTGCGGGCGGCGGAGATTTCGGCGCCGCGGTCGAACGGGAAGGCGATGGCGCGCAGGACGGCGAGGAGGTCGACGGGGGCGGGGCGGTCGAGGAAGAGGCGCGTCGGCGGCAGGGCATAGGCCAGTCCGCGGCGATCGAAGACGTCGAGGTAATCATCGAGCTTCGTCGTTCTGCGAAAGAGCAGCGCGTAGCGGCGCAGATCGTCCCCTCGGCTCTTGATCCATGCGGCGATCGACTCCGCCTCGGCTGCAAACCTGTCGGCGCGATCCGCGAAGGTCGAATCGAGGACGGTGATGCGGGACGCGGGGTTATCGGGCAGCTCGGAAGCCACCGCCTTGGCCGCACGCAGCCGGTGATACGCAGGCCGGAACACATTCGGATCGAAGCCTGCATCGGCGAAGAGCTCGGTGAAGACGGCGTTGACGGCGTCGAGCAACGGTGGGTCGCTGCGGTATTGGTCGGTGATGATGCGAGGCTCGGCGCCGGCTGCCAGGAGCTTGCGCGTGAAGGCGTCGTAGGTCTCGGGATCGGCGCGGCGGAAGCCATAGATCGATTGCTTCGGATCGCCGACGACGACCGTTTTTCCTTCGATGAAGGCGCCACTGCGGTCGCGCGCCAGTCGCTCGATGATCGCGGCCTGAGTGCGGTCGGTGTCCTGAAACTCATCGACGAAGATGAAGTCGAACTGTCCGCGCACGCGCTCTACGACGCTCTCGTCGTCAAGGACCGCGAGCGTTCGCAGAAGAAGGTCGTCGAAGTCGACGACGCCGCGCTTGCGCTTCTCCTCCTCCAGAAACTTCAGGAAGCGGCGCGTCATCCTCAACATCGCCAGCGCTGCGCGATGCGCGGAGAGCCGGTCATACACGGAGTTGCCGGTGGCCTTTTCTTCCGCTCTCAGCACGCGCAGCGACGCGTTGAACTCGGTGCCGGCCTTTCCTTTCGGCAGGTGATTGGTGCGGATGTCGTTCGCGATCGGTTTGAGGTAGGTGAGCCAGGCGTCGATGCTGCTGCCGCGCGGCGGCGACGGATTCGTCCGCAGGTATTCGCAGATGCCCGACACCGAGTCGGCCTCGCAGGCGCGGAGCCGCTCGATGGCGATGAGCAACTCGTGCTCGACGAGATCGAGGGCGCCGGGATCGTAGGTGTCGTCGAGCAGAAGATCGCGGCGGTCGATGAGCGGCAGGATGATGTTGCGGATCAGGAAGAGATACCCGACGTGCTCCAGCAGCACTTCCCAGTCGTACCTGGCCTCGGCAGTTGGATGTACGCGCGTCTCGTCATCGATCCAGGCGTCGTACACCTCGCCGTAGAGCAGCGAGCGCTCGAAACCTTCGACGATCGTGAATTGCGGATCGAGTCCCGCTTCGATCGGAAACTGGCGCAAGAGGCTCTGGCAAAACGCGTGGATCGTTTGCGAGCGGAGCGAGTCAATGCGTGCGAGCTGCGCGGCGCAAGCGCGGCGTGCGGCTTCGCGGTCGGCGGAGGCGACGCTGAAGAGCGGCGTTGCCGAGCCGATCGGCCAGGCGATCTCGTCACCGCTGTCGAAGCGCAATTCCAATTCGGTGAGCGCCTCGTGAATGCGATCGGCGATCTCGCCAGCCGCTTTTTCCGTAAAGGTCACGAGGACGATTCGCTCGGGCAGGAGCGACTCGTCGCCGAGGAGGAGGCGCAGCACTTCCGCGACGATGGCGGTGGTCTTGCCGGTGCCGGCGCCCGCTTCGATGACGATGTTGCGGCGCCGCGGTTTCTCGAACGCGAACGACGCCTGCACCAGGACGCTCGTCACTCCGGCTCCCGGAGAAGCGTCCGCGGCTCGCCGGAGCGCGTGACGGTGTACTTCTCGACGAAGTCGTGTTTGGTGCGGCAGGAGTGATTCACCGGGCAGTATTTGCAGGCGTTGAAGTCGGCGTCGTCGTCGTTGGGAAAGGCTGGAAAAACGCCGTTGAGGATCGAGGCCACGAAGAGATCGAGCGTCTCGCGAAGGCCCGGTTCCTTCTCCGCCAGCTCGAAAAAGAACTTCGTCGCATTCGTCTCGCCGATGACGAGCGGGCGGATGGCGCCGCTGACCGACCGCGGATCTTTGTCGAAAAATTGCGACACGGCCATGGCGTAGAGCGCGAGCTGCAGGCGGACCCCGCGATCGATCTTCTTGCCGAGGTCTTTGTGGCGAAGGGCCTTGCCACCTTTGTAGTCGATGATGCGGAATCCGTCCGGCCGCGCGTCGATGCGGTCGATCGTCCCTTCGACGCGGAGTGTGGGCCGGATGCCGGAGACCGCGTCCGGCGCACTCCCGAGCTCGACCACGAACGCATCGGGATGATCCGACACCTTGCCGTGCCGCGCTTTTCCGAAGCGGTACTCGAAGTGCTTCGGACGGAATCCGGTGGTTTCGAGGTCGGCAACGTCATACATCACGAACTCGCGGAGGATGCGCTTCGTGGCAGTTTGCTCGATCGCACGCATCGTGGGGTTGAACGGCGGGATGTCGGCCGCCAGCGACGCAAACGCGACATCGACCAGCATGTCGATCCGCGCGCCGGTCGTGCTGTCCAACTGCGGCAGCGCGGCGGCCATCCGCGCGAAATCGTCCTCGCTCAGCCCGCGGTAGAACTGCTCGAGGATGCCGTGATCGAGTTTGCCTTTGTCACGCGCGTTGAGCTGCAGCTCGTGCTCGGGGTCATCGATGTCGCGAACGCCGAGGATGTGCTTGAAGAAAAACTTCTGCGGGCACTCGCCGAAGTCCTCGAGGTGAGTCGGCGAGACAGACGTGAGCGCGGAAGCGAGACGAGCGCGAAGCGCGTCATCGTCATGCTCGGCAAAAAGATACCCATCAAACGTAGACCGCGATCCCGACTTCGCCACCAATTGCAGTTGACGGAGTGCGGGCGTCTCGCCCGCGGGTCCGGCGGCGTCCCGCCGCCGGACGAACGCCGCTCCAAAATTCTTGAGCAGTTGCGAACGCCGCTCCGGCCGCTGCCCGATGACGAAACTCTTCAGCAGCGGCGACGGCCGCAACACCTTCGCGAATCCATCTCCACCAGCGAACGAAAAATGAATCGACTCCGTGCCGTCGAGCAGAAGCTGAAACAGCATCCGCTCTTCGTCGCGTCCATCCCCGATCTCACGCACGCCGATGGCGCGCCGATCCTGATCGGGAAGCAGTGGGTCGTCGACGCGCCGCTGTGGGAAGAGGTCGTCCTGCATCCGAATGGCGAAGAGATGCGTGAACGAGCGTCCGCGGAAGCGCATGACGTCAGCGCAGAAGATGGTGGGAAGCGGCTCGCGCGCAGATGGAGCCGGAACGGACTCCTGCGCAAAGGCATCGAGAATCGTGGCCGCATCGAACGGCACGTTCCACGTCGCCGTGCGCCGGAACGTCGCGGCGATCTTGTCGATCGCTTCTGCAGCGGCGAGATCGAGCTCGGTCTCCATCCGGAATCGCGTGATGGCGCTCGCGAGGAACTCCGCGACCTCGCCGCCGCTGAGCATCGCCGCAGGCGTGATCGACTCGATCTCCGCAAGCACCTCGACGTACGCGTCGATCGCAGCGCTTCGAGCCAGGGGCCTCAACTCATCGCTCGTGTCGCCGGCGATGCGGGCGCGCCGCGTGGCGAGGTCGATCTCATCGATGTCGATGGCTCGTTTCGGCTCGAACCCATCGCGCAGCAGCTCGATGACCTCGCCGCGCGCGAAATTGCTCTCGCGCAAACGCAACAGGTTGGTGAGGGCGCGCCCGAGGCGATGCGCAGGCAGTGGCGTCTCCGGAGCGGCACTGAGCGCGAACCCCTCCTCGGCGGCGAAGCGGTTGAGCAGGTCCACGTCGTATGGATCGAGCGTGCGCGCGACGATGCCGATTTCACGCGGGGGAACGCCGCCGCGAAGGAGTTCTCCCGCGGCGCGGCACGTCTCGCGGAGTTCGATCGTGCGCGTGTCGAACTGGTCGACGGACCAATGCGGTAGCGGAGTCTCGTGGTCGCGCGGTGGCGCAGCGTCGAAACGGGCGATGAATGGCTCCGCGAAACGGTAAGCGTCGCCGCCGGCTGCTGGGACAAAGATCGCTTCGAGCTTGCCAGCAGTACGCAAAGCCTCGATGACGATTCGCTGTGCGCCGGTCATGTCGTAGAAGCCAGCCACGATTTGTGTCGCAATCGCGATCTTGCCTTTCGCGATCACCGCAACCGCACGGGCGAGAAGATCGGCGGGATCGATCGCGTCGAGTTGCTGGATGAATCGCGCGTACTCGCGCCAGGCGCGCACGAGGAGCCGCGTTCGGGCGGTGTTGCGCAATCCGCGAACGCTACGCACCCGCGCTTCGAATTCCGAGAGCGTGATGCCGCTGTCGCGGACGTCCCGCCACGATCGTTCGATCATCGCCGCGATTCCCCGGCTCTCCATCATCGGATCCTCGATGCGCTGGATGGCGGTGCGCATGGCCAGACGCCGTTCGGCTTCACTGGCGACGCGCGGAAGCTCGCCGGCAGCGTTGACGATCCGTTTCGCGAAGGTCTCGATCGTTTCGATACGAAGGCCGGCTGCGCCATTCGGCTTTTGCCGCAGGAGCTCGGTTGCGATGGCGTTGGCAACGCCGCCGGAAGCTACCAGGACCTCAAAATCGTTGCGCTCGGCGCTCAGTCGTGACGCCACATTCGCGGCGATGCTTCGGTAGTTGTCGAAGAGGAGCAGCGGCATCGAAACGGCATTATACGCATGCCGGTTTGAGCAATTATTTGAAGCGTTTTGCGCCTTCGTTTCTGGACGGATCGTCAGGAATGGATGACACTTATTTGTAGTTATGTATCCAACACGCCGCGAGCCTTCGATTCTCGCGCAATGTTGCTTCATCCTGCCATTTCTCATCCACGAATCATTCCGCTGTGAATCACTGCCGTTGCTAAGGAGACCGATGACGATCGAGGGCCGCCGCGAAGCAACTCCTTCATCCATTCTCGTGGTCGAAGACGACCCCGAGATTTCGAAGCTTCTTCGGTTCAGCCTCGAGACGAATGGGTTTGTTGTTTCCTCCGCGGCGACTCTGGAGGAAGCGCGAGAGATTCTGGGTGGCTGCGACGGCTGCAACGTCGTGCTTCTCGACCGTTATCTGCCGGACGGTGAGAGTTCCCCCCTTTGCCGCTGGATACGGGCGAACCGTCCGTACAGCTACGTTCTGATGGTCACCGGCGAGTCGAGCCGCGAGGCCAAGATCTCAGGATTCGCCTCGGGGGCGGATGACTACGTTACCAAGCCCTTCGAAATGGATGAGCTGCTTGCTCGCGTAAGAGCCGGAATCCGTGTCGTGGGGATGCAGAAGCAGTTGCTGGACAGCAACCGCCGCTACGAGGATCTGTCGCTCACTGACACGTTGACGACATTGCGGAATCGCCGGGCATTCGATCAGGCGTTCGCGACCCGATTCGAGCAGGCGCGCCGCCATGGAAGGGCGTTGTCGATTGCGCTCATCGATCTGGACAACTTCAAGACCATCAACGATCAGAAGGGACACTCGGCCGGCGACGAAGTGCTCCTGCGAATCGCTAGGATCCTCGGGCGTGGAACGCGGGAGACGGACTTCGTGGCGCGGATCGGTGGGGATGAGTTCGCCGTCCTGTTGCCCGAAACGTCGCTGGTCGACGCACGGCGGTTCGCTGACGCCATTCTTGAAGCGATCCGGGCGGACGATTCCGTGCTTCAGGTGACAGCCAGCATCGGCCTTGCCAGTGTGCCGTTCTCGATCCTCGCCGATTCGCAGATGTTGTTCGATGCCGCCGACAAGGCCCTCTACCGCGCCAAGAAGCGGGGCCGGAACTGTGTGGAATCGGAGCGCCGGCGGATCACCGTCCGTGAACCGATGAGCGATGCCGCGCAGTACTCGCGGCTGGGTGCCTGAGCAGCCCCTGCATCCAGAAGTACAAGCCCGGCCACACGTTACGCGCAGTCATGGAATTTAGGATGCAGCCACCTCGTTGGGCCAACCACTCGGGTTTGCCTTTACGAGGGAGAGTAGAAGCGTATGTTTCGAATCTCCGATCAGGCAGCATCGAAAAACTAAGGAGATTCATTTTGAAACAGACCGGAACAGTGAAGTGGTTCAACGACGCAAAGGGCTTTGGATTCATCACCTCTGAGAAGGGCGAAGACGTTTTCGTTCATTTCTCGGCCATCCAGGGCAACGGCTTCCGCTCGCTCGCCGAGGGCGCGCAGGTCGAGTTCGAGGTTACGCAGGGCCCCAAGGGTCTGCAGGCCCAGAACGTTTTCGTCATCTAAGAAACGACAACACGGTAGCGAGAAAGGGCAGCCTGCAAGGGCTGCCCTTTTTGCGTTGAGGCAGAGATCAGGGATTAGAGATTGGAGATCAGGATACCGCCGCTGCTGGCTGATCTCTGATCTCTGCTTCCCGATCTCTGCTTCTCCTCACTCCCCCTCGTTCGGGTCCACCACCGCCGCCGCCGTCAGCTCCGCCGACGCGGCCGCGTACTCCGGCAACTCATTCGGCATCGCCTTGATGTACTTTGCGACGATGTCCTTTGTACCGAAAACGCCGAGCTTCTCCATCAAGAACTCGAACTTTTCCTCGAGCTCGCGGATGATTGGATCCTTCGCGCTGGCGTCCATCTCCCACATGCGGCGCTTGAACGGTCCCAGCGCTTTTTTGCGCGTCGTGTAGACGAACTGCTCGTCGGTCTGTTCCGGTTTGCGCTCGTCGAGGCAGTGCTCGAAGCAGAAGTCGTGGATGCCGTTCTTGATCTCCTGCGGCAGCGTCGGCGCGTCGAGGATCATGTTCTGGAATCCTGTTGCGAGATGGATCTCTACCGCCTCGGCCTCCGGGAAGCGGTTGAAGACCGACTCCGGCAACGTCGATGCGCCGTGCTGGACGGAGCCCGCCATGCCGTACTCCTCGCGGCAGATGCGTGTCGTTTCGCGAAGCACATCGAAATCGATCTTCGCCTGCGCGATCGAGCCGTCGGCGAGAGGGACGCCGCCGTGTGATGTGCCGGTTTGCACGGAGATCTTGCTGATGCCGGTTGTGTCGCCGAGGAGACGCTTGAGGCCGTCGGCGTAGGCGCGAACCTCCTCGGGATGCGTGTTGTACTTGCCGACTTCGCCAATCTCGCCGCCGACCGACACCGTCATGCCCTGCGGTTGCCGCGCGCGGATGTACTTCGTCAGGTGCGCGGTGCCCTCGTAGTTTGCGCGCTGCTGTTCGTCGCGCGTCGGAAAGTCGAGGTCGACGAGTGTGGAGGTGTCGATGTCGATGTTGTAGAACTCCGCGGCCAGCGCCTCGTCGATGAGCGATTCCAGCGCTTTCATTTCCGCGGTCTGCCCTTCCGGCGTGGCCCACTTCTTCGCGCTGGCCTGGAAGTGATCGCCCTGGATGAAGACCGGTCCTTCGAATCCTTCGCGCCACGCTGCGGCGAGGACGCACGCTGCATATTCGCCGGGCCGCTGCTCGGTGTAGCCGATCTCGGAGCGGGCGATCTCGAAGATGAACGCGCCAACATCGTGGCGCATGGCGACGCGGAAAAGCGCGCGTGCTGCGTCGTAGGTCAGCGCGCGGATGTTGAACGCGGGAACGGTGAAGCGCTTCTCGATCTCCTTGCGTCCGAACGCCATGTAGAGCGGATAGATCGATGAGGATACGGCCCCTCGGCGGCGCGCTTCCATGTGAATCGTTCTGCGCGCATTCGCTTTCGCATCTCCGTCGCCGAAGACGGCGGTGTGAACGAGCTGGTCGACATTGATGTCGGTCATCGGGGATCGCCTCCGGCGCGGCACTTTAGCAAAACTGCGAGGTCAGGCGGGCTGCGGTTTCGCGTCGTCGCCGCTGACGAACGCGCGGATCTGCTCGACCAGAGCCGCGACGTCAAACGGCTTGAGGATGGCGCCATCAGCCCGGAGGCTCTCAAGCTCGGAGCGCAACACGGGCTCGCCGCTGAGAATGAGGATCGGCAGACCGTCGAATCCCGGCTCTTCGCGAAGGCTCCGGATGGTCTCCGCGCCGGTCATCCCCGGCATGTTCTTGTCGACGAGCACCAGCGCCGGGCGGCGCGAGCGCGCAGCTTCCAGCGCCTGAGCGCCGTTCTCGGCTGTGACCGCTTCGAATCCAAATTCCTTGAGGAGACTGCGCATCAACAGCAGGATCGGCTGGTCGTCGTCAACGACGAGGATGATAGGCTTTGCGGACATTGCGGACGGTGGAGTTTAAGGGATCTTTTCCCTCGCAACAACGCCGCGCAGCAGAAACTCCATGGCTATCCGACACGACCGCAAAGTCTCAATCCTCGATGTCATGGGACCGGTGATGGTGGGACCGTCGAGCTCGCACACGGCCGGCACCGCACGCCTCGGGCGCGTGGCCCGCGAGATCCTGGACGAAGATCCGGTGGCCGTGCATTTCTATCTGCATCCACCGCTTGCTTCGACCTATCGCGGCCACGGCTCCGACTTCGCGCTCGTAGGCGGCTCCATCGGATTGAGCGTCGACGATCCCCGTATCCCCGAGGCGATTCGTATCGCCGAGCAGATGGACGTCGACATCACCTTCTCCGAAGAAGACCTCGGCGACGTTCATCCGAACACGGTCCGCATCGAGGTCCGGGGCAAGACCCGCGAGGCCGAGATCAGCGGCTCATCGATCGGCGGCGGCGTCATCGAAGTCTTCAAGATCAACGGTTTCCAAACGCGTTTCAAAGGCGACTCGCCGACGCTCCTCCTGTTCTACCGCGATCGTCCCGGAATGATCTCCGAGGTAACCGGGATCATCGCCGAGGAAGGGATCAACATCGCGTCGCTGTCGTGCTCGCGAAAGCAGCGCGGCAAAGACGCCTTCATGCAGATCGACGTCGACTCGCCGATGTCGGAGGCAGCGCTGGGAAGGATACGGGCGGTGGCGGACGTCGAAGAGGCAAAGTATCTCGATCGGATTCCGTAGCCAGAGTGCTTGCACTGTTTGCCTGCACTGCCTATAATCAGTGCATGCAATACACGATCCGAGGCATTCCCGAAACACTCGACGCTGCATTACGCGAACGTGCGCGTGCTGCCGGAAAAAGTCTGAACGAGGTGACGATTGAGGCGCTGGTAGAAGCGGCAGGCGTGAGTGCTCCCAGGCAGCGGAGGAATCTTGATGACATCGCTGGAACCTGGAAAGCAGACAAGGCGTTCGACGAGGCAATCGCGGCCCAGGATGAGATTGATGAGGATCTCTGGAAGTGAAGGTTGCGCTCGACACGAATCGATACGTCGATCTGTGTAATGGCGTCAGTGAGACGAAGACCATTCTCGCTGAGGCTGAGACGGTCATTCTTCCGTTCATCGTGCTTGGGGAGTTGCGATCTGGCTTCGCGCATGGAAAACGCCAGGAATGGAACGAGCACGCGCTCCGTCGATTCCTGCTCAAGGATGGCGTAAGGGTTTCTTTTGCAGACGACCAGACGACGCATCACTATGCTGCACTGTTCCGCCAGCTCCGAAAACAAGGCACTCCGATGCCGACCAACGACATGTGGATCGCAGCGCTGGTTCTGCAGCACAACCTCGTACTTCACTCGCGAGACCGGCACTTCGAGCACCTTCCGCAACTAGTCCGCGTTTGATCGCGGCGAGCCGCCGCGAATAGCCCGCGCCCCAATTCCTGTTCTTCCCGCCATGATCGAAAGCTTTGCCCACCTCGAAAAACTCGCCGGCAACCGCGACCTTGCAGACGTTTTCCTTGAGAGCGACGAACAGGAGCACGCCGTTCCCGGCGATCAGATCCTCGAAGCGTTGCGCCGGCGGCGAGCCGTCATGCGCGATTGCGTCGAGCGCGGCAAAGGCGGCGGCACCTCGATGGGGAAGCTCGTCGGCAACGAAGGGAAGCTGCTCAATGACGCGTTCCTCGCCGGCAAGACCTTCATGGACCCGCTGACGGTGAAAGCGGAGATCTACGCGCTTTCGGTCATGGGCGAGAACTCGCGCATGGGAGTGATCGTCGCGGCGCCGACGGCAGGTGCGGGCGGCGTCGTCCCCGGCATGCTGTTGGCGCTGGAGGAAGAGCGCCACATCGATCCGGAGCGGACCGTGCGCGCGCTCGTCGTCGCCGGCGGAGTCGGCTCGATCATCGCGCTCTCCGCGAACATCTCCGGAGCCGCCGGCGGTTGCCAGAACGAAGTCGGCGTGGCCTCGGCGATGGGTGCGGCCGCCGTCGCCTACATGATGGGCGGCAGCACGCGACAATCGATCCACTCTGCCGCGATCGCGCTCAAGAACACACTCGGCCTCGTCTGCGATCCAGTCGGCGGCCTCGTCGAAGTTCCGTGCGTAAAGCGCAACGCGCTCTTCGCCGTACACGGCTTAACAGCAGCCCAACTCGCCCTCGCCGGCGTCGAGTCCGTCATCCCGATGGACGAGATCGTCGAAGCGATGGTGCGCATCGGCCGCGCCCTCCCGCGCGGCCTGCGCGAGACCGCCGAGGGCGGCCTGGCCACGACGCTGACCGGCTGCACGATCGGCGACCGCCTCAAGAACGAAGCGAACGAACGCCGCGCGGAACGGGCGGCGGAGAGGGAGAAAGCGGCGCAGGAGCGGAAGGAGTCGGTGAGTTCGTAGGGAAAGCCGCTATAACTACGCGGTAATAGTCGAACGGTAGCGACCACACACGCCGCATGAGCGAACTAGCAATTGTTGTACTTGGCCTCGCGGGGTGCGCTGTCCTAGTTGTCGGGCCCATTTTGGTGTCCGCATGGCTAAAGCGGCGCTGCCCGCGCGTGCATGCGGCGGCGACGTATGCGTTAGCCCTTGCGTTCGTCTGCCTGCTTCTCACATCCCTATTCGTCATTATCTTGTCAGGCGCTTTTCCTACTGAACAGGCGACCGCCCGCGTCGTCGGGCTCATTCTCGGTCCGCTCATCGTTGCCGGCTTCGTAGTGGGAAGGCATAGGCGAGCCCTTTGCGCTGTGGCGCGTAAACGCTTCGCACTGTCCTTCTTGCCCCGATTACTGGCCGCGCTGCTGCTTGGTCTCGCACCAATGTCCTGGTCTCAAGACTTCTATTCGCTACTTCGGTGGTTCGTATTCGGCGCGGCCTGTCTCGTCGTGCTTGTCGCGTGGTCCACTCGCCAATTCTTTTGGGTTTGGATGTTTTCAATGACGGCTCTTCTCTTCAATCCCGTGCGAGTACTTCGCTTCTCGCACGTGGAGATCTGGCATGTCGCCGACTTTCTCATCGGCGGGCTATTTGTCGTTTCGTGCCTGTTCGTCAGAGAAAACGTCGGTGCCGCCCCACGTGGCGTTGACGGTGGGGTCTAGTCGGCGCTCCGGAATTGGAGCGACAATTTGCGGCAACGCGAAGCGGTATGATTTCGTGTACAGCTCCAAGCAGGTGAGCCTGGATCGGTGAGTCGACACGGGTTGGGGCTTTCATGGGTCGGCTTTCAAAATGGGATCAGATCGAAAGTTGAGAGTGACCCCATTTTGAAAGCCCTGTTACGAGCATGTCACGGCCGGCGCGATCCGCTACTGGACGAAATGGTTCGGCAAAACGAGGCTGGAGGTTCCAAAGGGCAGAGTGTGGACGACGACAGGCGGCTTCAATGAGTGACTTGGTGCGGGGTGAGGGTAACCTTGCCGCGGAGATTCAGGACTTGGAATCGTACTTGGCGGGCGTGCCTGATGACTTGAAGAGCCGAGGTGTATTCGCCGCGTATGAGGAGAGACTTCGAGCCCTACGGTATGAACGCAGCTTAGCTGAGACGTTGACTTATGAAGGGTCAGTCTCTCAGAAATAAGAGCCCCTACGGGTAATACCCCCGCAACGTCTTCGTCCTCCCCTCATTCACCACCACACTAATCTCCCGCCATTTCGATCCCGGCTTCACGCCTTCCGGCGGGTAGATGCCGAGGATGTATTGGGAGCGGAGCTCGTTCTGGATATCGTTATAAATACGCTGGAGATCTTCGGCGCGGTCGATGTAATAGACATTGCCGCCGGTTTCGCTGCTGAAGCGGCTGAATTTGTAGCGGACGTCGATGTCGGTGGCGTTGATGCCGATTCCGATGCCGTAGATTGGGACGGCGGCGCGGCGGGCGTACTCGAGGGCTTGATCGAATGAGAACTTCGACGCCGTGTCCTTACCGTCGGTGATTACGACGAGGGCTTTCTGGCCGCGAACGCCGGCGAAGTTGTAGAGCGAGTAGACGATGGCGTCGAAGAGCGCGGTTGATTCGTCGGCGCGCAGTTTCGCCAGGCCGGCGTTGACATCGGCGAGGTTCGGCGACCAGCGCTGCTCGATGCGCGGCTGCGAATCGAACGAGACCAGGAAGGCGCGGTCGCCTTTGCGCAGCGTGTTGCTGAAGAACTGGGATGCAGCCATTTGTGCTTCGGCCATGCGTGGCTGCATCGACCCCGAGGTATCGATGGCCAGGCCGAGGGAGAGCGGGAGGTTTGTCACGTGCTCGAACTTCGCCACCTTCGCCGGCTTACCGTCGTCGAGCACTGTGAACGCCGCCTGCTGCAAATCGTTCACGGGATGGCCGTCGCGCAGAACCGTCGTCGGTAGCTCGACCAGGTGCACGTTGACCTCTTCGGTGTACTGCGACGTGTTGAACATCACCACGTCTTCGATGGGCGGCTGCTCTGCGACATCCTTGAGCGTGGCTACGGCGCGGAGGTAGCCGATGCTTTCGCTCGACGGCACATCGACGACCTGCACATACGGCGGTCCGAACAGCGTCGCCACGCGCGTCTCGTTCAGGAACAGCTCCAGCTTGTCGAGCTGCTTCCCCTCCGGAACGCGGACCGTCATCTCGACGCGCGTTGGCCCGTGCAGCTTCAGCGCGACACGCGGCGCCACGATGCGGACGCGGAACGGATCGTTGCCACTGTTGACGACCGCATCGTCGCCGGCGATCTGTTCGCCCGCGGCGTTCATGCCGAGGACGCGGATGCGATGAACTTGCGGCACGCTGCCGAAATCGAGATCAAGCGCATAGGGCGGCTGGCGCTTGCTCATCACCTTGTGCCCGTCGAGGTAGAACTCGACGACGGCGATGCCGTCACCTTCGAGCGTTGTTTCGATGCGCTGCATTCCGCTGAGCAACTCGTCCGGCAGCGGGAGGATGCGGAGCGCCGGAGCATGCGAATCCATCCTCTCCTTGATCGCCGTCAACGCGGCGGCTGAAACTGCTTCCTTCTCACGCTTCTCGGGTGTTCCAGCCACCTCGGGGACGACGATCTTCTGCTCGACGATTGCCTCGCTCGTTCCGTTGAGATCGGCGATTTTGATTCGCGCCTGATACTCTGTCGGCTGGAGGAGACGGTCGATCACGACCGCGATCTGCTCGCTCTTCACATCGGCCGGATAGTCGAAGCGATAGCGATAGGTCTCGAAAATATTGTCGTCCTTCAACACCTCGCCGACGACATCGAGGCTGTAGACCTTCGTGCCTCCGACTTCCTTCACGATCAGCGGCGACCGCGGCACGAGAATCGTCAGCTCCGCCGTCGTGCGGTTCCCTTGCTTCGTCGGATAGGAAACGGAGAGTTGGGCCGGGAGTGCCTTTGCGCCCTTCGTCGGCAGGACAACCGAGTGCAGAATCTTTCGAAGCTGTTCCGGATCGACCGGAGCGGGCTGAAAGAGTTTTCCGTTGTCCAGTCTTCGCAGGTGTGCGGACTCGATGGCTCGAAACATCGCAACGTAGTCCGGACAATCAACCTGCAAGTGAGTCACGGTCGAAGGAGGCGGGAACGCGAGGCCAAATACCCTTTCGAAGGCCTTTTCCTTGCTGCTGGTTGTGGCGACGAGCAATTCGGAAAAGAGGTCATAAAACTCTTTCGGCTCGTTCGAATACGGCTGCCACAACACGTAGTCGTCCCGTCCGCGGGGAAGGTAGAAGAGAAAGCGACCTCCTTTTTCGGAGCCTTTCAGATCGCGGTAGGTCCATTGCTCCATCGGCTGAAAAAGGTCGCATTGTTGCGGCGTGTAGATCTCGTTAGGCGCTCCGTGGATCACGTAGGCGCGACCGCGATCCGAGTGGAGAGATTTGAACTGTTCCTTCGCCGTTGCCAGGCGGTCGTAATAGATTTTTTGGAATGCGCCGCTCGGTGTTCCCTCGGACAGATCACGCCGCCGCCAGAAATCGGCAATGTAGAGATCCCGCTGCGCGTCGCTCTCCATAATCAGAAACGTGTCGCGCTCCTGATCGAGCATGATTGGCTCGACATCAGTCAGAAACTGCCGGTAGACCTCCGATAGTTTCGCGATGCGGTCCTTGCGCTCGCGGCGCGAGAGCTTGACCGCGCCCTGGTTCGCCGGCGCCGGCAGCGTTTGCGCCGCCGCTGTCACGCCAACGAGGACGAGGAGAAGCGCTGCGCTCGCGGCCTTCATGGGTAATAGCCGCGGATCGTCTTCGCTTTCCCTTCGCTCACCTGAACGTCCACCGCGCGCCACTTCGAACCTGCCTTGACGCCATCGGGTGGATAGAAGCCGAGGATGTATTGGGAGCGCAGCTCGTTCTGGATGTCGGCGTAGATGCGCCCGAGCTCCGACGCCATCTCGATGTAGTAGGCATTGCCGCCGGTTTCCGTGCAGAAGCGGCTCAACTTGTAGCGCGTATCGACCTCGGTCATCTTGATGCCGATTCCGATTGCGTAGATCGGCACGGCCGAGCGGCGGGCGTATTCGATGGCCTGATCGAACGTGAACTTCGATGACGTGTCCTTGCCGTCGGTGACGAGCACGAGAGCCTTCTGTCCGCGAACGCCGAGGAAGTTGTAGAGCGAGTAGACGACGGCGTCGTAGAGCGCAGTCGACTCCTCGGCGCGCAACTTCGCCAGCCCGGCGTTGACGTCGGCCAGACGCGGCGACCAGCGCTGGATCAACTGCGGCTGCGAATCGAAAGAGACGAGGAAGGCGCGGTCGCCTTTGCGAATTACGTTCGTGAAGAACTGCGACGCCGCCTTCTGCGCCTCCGACATCCGCGGCTGCATCGACGCCGAGGTGTCGATGGCCAGACCGATCGAGAGCGGCAGATTGTTCACGTGCTCGAACTTCGCCACCTTCACCGGCTTTCCTTCATCCATCACCTTGAACGCGCCTGCCGCGAGGTCGTTCACCGGATGCCCGCTGCGAAGCACCGTCGTCGGCAACTCGACCAGATGGACGTTCACCTCTTCCATGAACTGCGGCGTGTTGATCATCACGAGATCTTCGACCGGCGGCTGCGGATCTTCCTTCAAGGACGCCACCGCGCGGATGTAGCCGACCCCTTCCTGTGCCGGAATCTCGATCGTCTGCACGTAAGGCGGGCCGAACAGCGAGGCCATCTTGGTCTCGTTCAGGAAGAGGTCGACGTGATCGAGCTTCTTTCCCTCGGGGACGTTGACGCCCATCTCCACGCGCGTCTTGCCGTGAAGCTTGAAGGCGACGCGTGGCGAGATGATGCGGACACGGAACGGATCGTTGCCCGTGTTGAGGATCAGCTCATCGCCGGTGATCGACTCGTTCTTGTCGTTGATCGCCACGGCCCGCACGCGCCGCACCTGCGGCACGTTGCCGAAGTCGAGGTCGAGCGTGTACGGCGGCTGGCGCTTCGTCATCACCTTCTTGCCGTCGAGATAAAACTCGACCGCCTTGATGTCGTCGCCGTACGCGATGGTCTCGATGTGCTGGACGCCGCTGAGGAGATCGTCGGTAAGCGGCACGATGCGCAGCCGCGTCGTATTCGACTCGATGTCGTCCTTGAGCTGCGACAGCGCAGACGTCGCGCTCTCTTTCGCTTTCTGCTGTTCCGGCGTGTCGAAAATCTCCGGGACGGTGATCTTCTTTTCGACGATGGCCTCGGCGCCGGAATTGATGTCCTGCACGCGCACGCGAGCCATGTAGTCGGCCGGGCGGAGGAAGCGGTCGATCACGACGGCAACCTTTTCGTCTGTGATGTCGCCCGGGTAGTCGAAACGGTAGCGATAGTTCTCCCAGAGTTGATCGTCCTTCAGCACTTCGCCGGTGACGTCGAGGCTGTAGAGCTTCGTGTTGTTCACGTCCTTGAGCGTGAGTTGCGCGCGCGGCACCATGATCGTGATCTCGGCGTCCGTGCGGCTGCCCTGCTTGGCCGGGTATTGAACCGTCACCTCGTGCGTCAGCTTCGGTGCGTTCGGATTGGCGAGCACCACCGAGCGGAGGATCTTGTGGACATCCTCTTCGTTGACCGCCGGCGGCTCAAAAACCCTTTGGTACTCGAACTTGTTGAGCTGCGCCTGCGTCACGGCGCGCAGGTACTCGTCGCCGTTCTGGCATCGGAGCTCGACGTTCGTGATTCCCGCGCCGAGGCCGGCGGCGCCAAAGACCCGGGCTGCTGCGCCCTGCCCGGTCACGTCGGTTCCCAGCTCGTCCTGCGAGATCAACTCCTTGATTGCGTCGGGATCCATCGGCGAGAAAAGCCTGAAATCGACGCCGTTGCGCGCCTTGAAAAACAGGAAGCGCACGTCGTGTCCCAGCGGCAGAGGGAGGAAGGCGTACTTCCAGATCTCGGCTGGCTGCAACAGACGGCAATCGATCTTGATGCGCTCTGTAGGCGCGCCGTGGATCAGGAAAATACGGCTTCGATCGGAGGAGACATTCGTGAACTCCTCCTTCGCGGTCTGCAGCCGTTCGTAGTAATCGTCGCGGAAACTGTGATTCGTGGTGCCCTGGGCGGCGTCACGGCGGCGCCAGAACTCAGTGACGTAAATCTCGCGCTGCGGGTCGGTCTCGAGAATCAGAAACGTATCGAGCTCGGTCGGGTTCATGATCGGATCGACGTCGATCAGGAACTGGCGGAACTTATCCGAGAGATTCTTGATCCGGTCTTTCCGTTCGCGCCGGGAAAGTTTACGGATGCCGAGGTCGGGAGCAGGCTTGGCCGCCGGCGTTGTGGCTGCTGCCGGTTGCGCCGGCGCCGGATTGTTCGTCTGCGGTGCTGCGTTGAGCGCAACAACCAGGTTGACCAGCGAAAGCAGCACGCCACACCACCGCATCTTCTTCATGACCTGACCTCAGGATACGAACGACAATAGACGACTCTCATGCGGATCTATCTCGACAACAACGCTACGACGGCGCTCGATCCAGCCGTGCTGGAGGCCGTGGCAACGTCGCTGCGGGATGTCTTTGGCAACGCATCGAGCATTCATAAAGAAGGCCAGACTGCGCGCCGCGGGATCGAGGATGCTCGCGAGTCAGTAGCGCGCTTGATTGCTGCCGAAGCGCGAGACGTCATCTTTACGAGCGGCGGCACCGAGTCTAACAACGCCGCCATCTTTGGCGCCGCCGGGCAGGACGGTCGTCATCACATTGTCACAACCGCAATCGAGCATCCGTCCGTGCTTGAGCCCGTTGCCGAACTGGAGCGGCGCGGGCACGCCGTGACGATCGTTGCTCCTTCGCGCAGCGGCGTCGTCTCCTCCGGTTCCGTCATCGACGCGCTGCGTCCGGAGACGCGTCTCGTGACGATGATGCTTGCCAACAACGAGACGGGCGTCATCCAGCCGATCGCTGATGTCGCGCGCGTTTGCCGCGAGCGATCGATTCATTTCCACTGCGACGCCGTGCAGGGCGCGGGCAAGATTCCGATCGACGTCACCGCCCTCGGCGCCGACACTCTCGCGCTCTCCGCGCACAAGCTGCACGCGCCGAAAGGCATCGGCGCGCTGTACGTCCGCCGAGGTCTGTCGCTCGATCGCCACATCCTCGGCGGCGCGCAGGAACGTCGCCGGCGCGCCGGAACGGAGAATGTTCCGCTGGCTGTTGCATTCGGCGTGGCCGCGGAGATCGCGCACGAGCCCAGCGACATGGGCGCCACGCGCGATGCGCTGGAGAGCGCGCTGCGCGAGACCGGCTTTTCCATCGCCATCAACGGGGCGGATGCGTCGCGCATCCCGAACACGAGCAGCGTGACGTTCCGCGGCGCCGACGCCGAGGGAATCGTGATCGGCCTCGACCTCAGCGGCGTCGCCGTCTCCACCGGCTCCGCCTGCTCCTCAGGCCGCGTCGAGCCAAGCCACGTGCTCCTGGCCATGGGCCTCACTCCTGACGAAGCCCGCAGCACGATCCGTTTTTCGCTGAGCCGGTTTTCAACGATTGCTGAGATCGAGCAGACGGTGGCGCTTCTTCGCGAGATCGTGCCGCGGTGTATGAGCGTCGCGAGAGAAACGTAGGTCGGACTCTCCAGTCCGACTTGGAAGTGCCGTCGGACTGGAGAGTCCGACCTACGTTCCCGAATAACCCTTGCCCGATGCCCGTTTGTCTGAGACAGTTAACTCGGTCCTGATGGCGGAAAACCAAATTCTTTCGGGCGATCTCTCGCGCATTCACCTGCCGGACGTCCTCAGTTTCATTGCCATGATCCGAGGATCGGGCAAGCTGCTGCTGCGCAAACCGCCGATGGAGCGCTCCATCCACTGGAAGGACGGCGAGATCGTCTTCGCTGCCTCGAACTCGCCGGAGCACTCCCTCGGCATGTTCCTCCTGCGCAACGGCAAGATCACGCAGAAGCAGTACGACGAGTCGAAGCGCCGCGTCACAGCTCAGATGCGTCACGGCAAACTGCTTGTGCAGATGGGCGCGATATCGCCGAAGGACCTCTGGTGGGGCGTCAAGAATCAGGCCCTTGAGATCATCTACTCGCTCTTCGGCTGGAAAGAAGGGAGTTTCGCTTTCGGCGATACGAACGACGAGTTGCTGAACGAGCGGATCGTGCTCTCGATCAATACCTCCACCGTGATCATGGAAGGCATCCGCCGCCTCGACGAGACGGCGATGATCCGCGAGAAGATCACCAGCCTGGACATGATTTTCGCCAAGGAGCCGGGCGCGGAGCCGGACTTTGCGGCGCTGGAGCTGAGCGAGCACGAAGTCGAGCTTTACAACCAGATCGACGGCCATCAGACAATCCGCTCGCTGATCAGCCGCTCGGAGATGACGGAGTTCGAAGTCACTCGCATCCTCTTCCAACTCCTCTCCGCCCGGCTTATCGAAGTCACCTCGGAGGAACGATCCTTCCGCCCTGTCTTCCTCGACGTCGAAGATTCGCCCGAGCTTCTGAAAGTGATCTCGACTTACAACGATATGTTCGGCCGTCTTTACGAGGCGCTGCTGGCCGCGGTAGGCGAGGAGACGGCGCGCGACATCGTGATGACGGCGATGCAGAACGCGGAAAGCGACGAGCTCTGGAGCGGCGTCTTCTTCGACCAATACGGCCGCTTCGACGAGAACATGCTGATCGCCAACATCTCCGAGCTCCCCTTCGAGCGCCGCAAAGCCGTTCTCGACGAAGGCCTGAACACGCTGCTCTCCGTCCAGCTATTCGAAGTCTCCCAACACCTCGACTCCGCGGGGAAAGTGGACGTCTTCCGTTTCATCAGCGATCAGAAGGCGTCGCTGGAATCGCTGGGGAGTCTGTCCTGAGTGCGGCCTCAGAAAAAACGCTGAATGTTGAATGTTAAATGTTGAATGTTGAATGTTGAATGTTGAATGAACCGGAGCCTGGCGGCCTTTTCATTCAACACTCAACATTCAACATTTAACATTCAACACTCTGCCTTTCCGAATCCAGCCGCAGCACTCCGCGATAAACTCCATTCACATGTATCCGACTCTCTTCAAAATCGGTTCCTTCGAGATCACGACCTTCGGTCTGATGATGTTCGCCGCATTCATCGTCGGCGGCTGGGTGCTGACGCGCCAGTTCCGCCGTTACGGTCTGACCGACGACGCCGCTTCCTCCATGGTGATGGCCGCCGCCCTCGGCGGAATCGCCGGCGCCAAGATCTACTACGCGATCCTCTTCCACGACTGGCACCTCCTGCTCGACCGCGCCGGTCTGGTCTGGTACGGCGGCCTGATCGGCGGCTTCCTCGGATGCGCGGGCTATCTCCTCGCCAAGAAGATCGATTTCCTCACCGCCGCCGACGCCGCCTCCCCAGGCCTGGCCATCGGCTACGCCCTCGGCCGCATCGGCTGCTTCCTCGTCGGCGACGACTACGGCCGCCCGACGGACTCCTGGATCGGCATCGCATTCCCCAAAGGCTCGCCGCCAACGACCGCCGAGTCACTGCGGCAGTTCGGCGTTCACGTCGACCCCTCAATCCCCCCCGACCAGATCCTGCGCGTCCACCCCACGCAGCTCTACGAATCCGCCGCCGCCTTCGTAATGTTCGCCATCCTGATGGCCGTCTCCCGCCGCACAACCGCCAAAGGCCGCATCTTCGGCCTCTTCCTGATCCTCATGGGCATCGAGCGGTTTCTCGTGGAGATTCTTCGCGCGAAAGACGACCGGTTTCTGGGTCCGTTCACGGTGGCGCAGTTGATCAGCGTGATTATCTTGCTCATCGGCGTCACACTGTTTGTGAAGAGTCGCGAAGCGACGGTTCAGGTGCTCCGGTAACACGGCGGGGCGGATAGGTCGTCGTATACTTGTTCCGGCAAAGCGCTATGACCCGAGTCGAACAATTGGAACAGCAGATCGTCCAACTCGATCCCGACGAGTTTGCACAACTCCGCGAGTGGATGATGGAACAGGATTGGGCTGAGTGGGATCGCCAGATCGAGCGTGACGCAGCTTCGGGCAAACTGGATCGCCTCGTGAAGCAGGCGTTGGCAGATCATGCTGCCGGTAAGTCCCGCCTCCTTTGAACCATCACACCGCACCGGAGTTTTGGGAGGCGTTCGAAGACCTTCCAAACGAAATCCAGGTGCTCGCTCGCAGCAATTACGAGATTCTGAAGGTCAATCCCAGGCACCCGTCGCTCCATTTCAAGAAGGTTGGTGGCCGTTGGTCCGTTCGCGTCGGCCTGGGATATCGCGCACTCGGCGTCGACATCGCTGATGGTGTGCTTTGGTTCTGGATTGGTACTCACGCCGAATACGACAAGCTCACTTGAACGCTGTTCGCTGCACCAGATTCGGAGCCGTCCGATAGCAATGTTAGAACTGCGCTAGCCGTGCCGTGTACCCCTCAAAATTCGCCCTCATCTCGCCCAACGAATCCCCTCCAAACTTCTCGCGCATTGCATCTGCTAGCGCGATGGCCAGCATCGCCTCGCAGACCACGCCACAAGCCGGGACGGCGGTGACGTCGCTGCGTTCCCATTGGGAGCGGTGGGGCTCGTGGGTTTCGATGTCGACTGAGGGGAGGCCGCGGCGGAGGGTGGAGATTGGTTTCATGTAGGCGCGGACTACGACGTCCTGGCCGTTAGTGACGCCGCCTTCGAGGCCACCGGCGCGGTTGGAGGTGCGGTGATAGCGGCGCTCTTCATCGAAGTAGATTGGATCGTGAACCTCGGATCCGACGCGGCGCGCGGCGGCGACGCCATCGCCGATGGAGACGGCCTTGACGGCGTGAATGGAGAGGATGGCCTGGGCGATGCGGCCGTCGAGTTTTTCGTTCCACTGGACGTAGGAGCCGAGGCCGATGGGGACGTTGTGGGCGGCGGCGACGATCGTGCCGCCGAGGGTCTCGCCGGCTTCGCGGGCGCGATCGACCTCGGCCACCATCGCCGGCTCGGCGTCGCGGTTGACGGCACGCATCGGGGAGTCGTCATCGACCGCGGTCAGTTCATCCCACGACGGCGCATAGTCGGGATCGCCGGCCGCGCCGATCGAGACGACGCCGGAGCGGATCTCGATGCCGAACTGGCGCAGCAGCTCCTTCGCGATCGCGCCGGCGGCGACGCGCGACGCGGTCTCGCGCGCCGAGGCGCGCTCGAGGATGTCGCGCAGATCGCGGCGGTCGTACTTCATGCCGCCGATCAGATCGACGTGCCCCGGACGCGGCGCATGCACGCGCCGTTTCTGCGCTTCGGCGGCGTCAATTTCCCACACGCCCATGGCCGCTTCCCAGTTCTTGAAATCGTCGTTGCGGACGACGATCGCGATCGGCGACCCGAGGGTCTCGCCGCCGCGGACGCCGCCAACGATCTCGGCCTCGTCGTGCTCGATCTTCATCCGCCCGCCGCGTCCGTAACCGTGCTGGCGGCGGGCGAGATCGCGATTGATACGCTCGCGGTCGAGACGTACGCCGGCGGGCACCCCGGTGACGATCACGGTCAGTTGCGGACCATGGGACTCGCCCGCGGAAACAAATGTGAAGTGCGACATACGAGCGCAAGTCTAGTAGATGCCGCGGATCAGAGAGTGGGTTGTCATTCCGAACCGCCGGAGCGCAGCGGAGGACGGAGAGGAATCCCCTGCCCACGGAGCGGCCGTCGTGCTTCGGCAGGGGATTCCTCTCCGTGCTTCGCCGGTTCGCCGGTTCGGAATGACAACGCAGCGTCTGTCGGCTACGCTGGGCTCGATGGACAAACGCGCGCTCCGCGAGCTCTTCCCGGTCACGAAGAACGTCGTCTATTTCAACCACGCCGCGGTTGGCCCGCTGTCCGTTCGCGCTTACGAAGCGATGGAGCGCTTCACGCAAGACCAGCGCGACTTTGGCGCGCTGCACTGGCGCGATTGGTACGCCGAATACGTTCATCTGCGTACCTCCGCGGCGCGGTTGATCGGCGCAGAACCTACCGAGATCGCCATCCTCAAGAACACCTCGGAGGGGCTCTCGTTCGTGGCCGAGGGGTTTCGGTGGGAGCGGGGAGACAACGTCGTCACGACCGACCTCGAGTTTCCCTCCAACTCCACTCCCTGGAGAAAACTTGACAGACGCGGAGTGGAGACGCGCGTCGTGCGCAGCCACGATGGCGCGTTCACCGTCGATGATGTCAAGCAGTGCATCGACGAGCGGACGCGCATCGTCAGCGTCTCCTCGGTGGCGTTTCACAACGGCTTCGCCGCGGATCTAGACGCGATTGGCGCTCTCTGCGCGCGGCGCAATGTGCTGTTCTGCGTCGATGCGATCCAGTCCGTCGGCGTCCTTCCGATGGACGTGCGGCGCTCGAAGATCGCGTTCCTCGCAGCGGACGGACACAAGTGGATGTGCGGCTCCGAGGGAGCGGCGATCTTCTTTGTGGCAGCGGAGCATCGCGACAAGCTCGAAGTGCTCGAGAACGGCTGGACGAACATCGAGCGGAAGGGGAAGTTCATCGACTGTCCGCTCGAGCTGCTGCCCGACTCGCGGCGTTTTGAGGCGGGATCGCTCAACACGAGCGGCATCTACGGTTTACGTGCGGCGATCGATCTGCTGCTGGAGATCGGGATCAGCGATATCGCCGAGGAGAGCACGCGGATCGCAGCGCTGCTGGCGAACCGGCTCGACGAGATCGGTTGGCGTGTGGCGTCGCCGCGGCCGATCCGTTCGGCCATCGTCGGCGCGTTGCCGCCGGCGTCGGAGCAGTCGCTCCTCAAATGGCACCGGCTGCTGGAAGAGCACAACATCGTCTGCGCCCCGCGCGAAGGGATGCTGCGGTTCTCGCCGCATTTCTACAACGATGAGGAAGAGGTGGAGCGCGTGATCGCGGTGTTGAAAACCGGTTGAACCACAGAGGCGCAGAGGACACAGAGCGGGGCACCCGCAACCCAACCGCTGTCATCCTGAGACTGCCGAAGGACACGAAGTGCCGGAGGACGTCGAAGGACCCCCCGCGCTCTTGCATTGCTCCCAGTTCCTACCGCCCAACCCTGCGAAAGCGCGGGGGGTCCTT
>JAXDGW010000046.1:0-7380 GCA_034664845.1 Thermoanaerobaculia bacterium
GTGGGCGGTGGAAAAAAACCTCGCACACAATCAGGGGGTCCTTCGACGTCCTCCGGCACTTCGTGTCCTTCGGCGGTCTCAGGATGACAGCATGGATGGCAGCATCGCCCCTCGGGATGACATCCCCCCCTTCCCGCGTTTAGACGGCGAACGCACCCTCGCCGTACACTCTCGACCGACATGTCTTCCGCAATCGCCACGGATCTCCGCGTGAATCCCTTTCTGCACATCGACGCGGAGCGGATTTACAACCCGTTGACCGATCGCGCGCTCCTGTTTGGCGATCCCGAGTTTGCGGCGCTGCGGCGCGTCATCGACGGCGGCGCGGGCGACGAGAGTCTGGCGCGCGAAGGCTGGCTGGTGCGCGGCGATGTCTCCACTTCGTATCGGCTGAAAATCGTCTCGCTGGAGACGATGACGGCGTGCAATCAGAAGTGCTACTTCTGCCCCGTCTCCATCGCGCCGCGCGAGGACTACGACATGCCGGTGGCGCTCTTCGAGAGGATCGTCGGCGAGCTGACGTCGTATCGCGACACGCTGGAGAGCGTCTTTCTGCAGAGCTACAACGAACCGACGCTCGACCGCCGTTTCGTCGAATTCTGCCGCACGCTCTTCGCGGCGAAGTTGCCCGTTGCAGTGCTGAGCAACGGCTCGGGCCTCTCTCCGGCCAAGGTCGATGCACTCATCGAATCGGGACCGCTTCGCTACATCTGCATCAACCTTTCAACACTCGACCGCGACCGCTACGTCCGCGACCGCGGTGCCGATCACCTCGGCGTTGTTCTACGCAACCTCGACTACGTGAAGTCGCGTCCGCTGGCCGATGCGATGAAGATCGTCGTCCTCGGAACTGGCGACGAAGTACACGACCGCGACTTCGACGCGATCCGCGAGCGCTTCGACGGGAGCCTTTTCACCGTCGAGCGGCACATCGTCATGGACCGCGCCGGCTGGCTCGACGTCGGTCTCAAGCCGGACGCGCCGAAGAAACAACTCGCTGGATGCGACAACATCGGATCGCGTCCGCTGCAGCATCTGCACATCACGCCGCGCGGCCAGTGCGTCCTCTGCTGCGAGGACTACGACGAGAAATACCTCGTCGGCGACCTCACGCAGAATTCGATCGCCGAGGTGCTGGAAGGACCGGGGCTCGCCACGATGAGGCGGTGGGTCTACGGTATTGAAGAGGCGCCCGACGACTTCATGTGCCGCGACTGCGTTTTCGCGCGGACGCGCTGAACCCTCCGACGTTTTGATCCGCAGATGACGCAGATGGAGGCCGATCGCGGGCGCTCTGAGCCCCATCTGGAACATCTGCGTCATCTGCGGATCAGGCTCTTGATCGGGCACCCCGGCTGGCGGATTTGCGTAATCCCCTCCACAATCGTCGCTTGAAGATTATCCAGTGGCGAGCTCGTCTGGGACGGGGATACGTCCACCCGATCATCGCCGCTCTGCTCGGTGTCGAGGTCTGGCTGCTGTACCGCAAAGTGCTCGGGCTTTGGTGGACGTACGACGACCCGAACATTCTGCGGACGCTCTTCGACTATCGCTTCATCGACATCTTCACGAACGCGCGCGTCTGGCCGCAGCAGCTTTTCACGCCGATGCTGATGGTGGCGTTCGCAGGGGAGTGGAAGCTCTTCGCATTCGAGCCCTCGCGTTGGTACGCGATGCAACTCGCCATCGGCTGGATGACCGCGTTTCTCGTTTACGCCGCGGTCCGTCAGTTTCTCGACACGAAACGCGCGCTTGTCGCTGCCGTTCTCTTTACCGCCGGTCCGCCGCTTTGCTCTGTGGTAACGCAGTTGTCGACGCTTCACTACTATCTGGCCATCTCGTTCTGCGCGCTCGCCGTCGCGCTGTACGCCATCGCGCTCCGAAGGCTGAGCGGATTGGCGGTGGCACTCTCGGTTGCGTGCTACTTCCTGGCGATGATGGCGAAGGAAGTGGCGATCCCGTTGCCGCTGCTGCTCGTCGCGTTACCGCTGCGCGACTTCCGGACACGACTCCGGTTCGTCATCGCACACGGCGTCGCCGCGATCGCCTACTTCGCTTGGCGTTACGCCGTCCTCGGCACCATCCTCGGCGCATACGGCTGGAAGATCGATGCCGCGGAGTGGCCTCGACTGCTGATGTTGTTGCCTTGGCGGATCGCGCAGGGCGCCGCCGGCGCGAGCGTGGCCATCGGGATCGCGCTCGTCGCGATCATGACGCTGACGATTGCGCTCGGCGTCCGCAACCGACAGGCGCTCATGCTCCTCATTGCCGCGATCATCGTCGTCGGCGGGCCGATGCTGCCGCTGGCGAAGGAAGTCAACCGGCGATATGTCGTCGTACCGTGGCTGGCCTGGTCCGTCGCGTTCACGGCGGCGACGACGCGGCGCAGTGGGCGCACCGCGGCGGCGCTCCTGCTTGCCGCGCCGCTCCTCGCGATCGGGGCAAATCGCGCCGAGTGGCGACACGAGTTTCCACTCCGCCGCCGCATGGCGGATGAGGCGCGATTCTTTTTCAACGATCAGCCAACCGATGCGCTGCTGCGGACTCCGCTCATTCCGCCCGCGGCACTGGGTGAAGTGAAGTGGCTGAAGACAATTCACTTCGGCCGGACGGCGGGGGCGTGGTTCTACGACGACATCTTCCTCTGCGGCGGCAGCGCCGGAGGCAAGCGTGTTTTCGAATACGAAGGCAGCGGCATCGTCGAGATCACGCCGCGACTCGCCGCGATCGCAAAGCAACACTGCGGCTCCATCCGCGAGACGATGCCGTTGAGCGCCGACTTTCACTTCCGCAAACCGGCGCTCTACTGGAGCCTCGGCCCGTACGGCGACGGCAAGTACAGCGCCGTCATCGGCAACGGCCTGCAGGCGTTCGAGATCCCTCGGCACGACGCGCTACAACTACCGGGCATGACTGGACTGGCGCTTCGCATCCGCTACGATTCGCCTGCAGGATGGACGACGTACTCGCCTGAGCTAACGCTCGACTTCGTCCACCATCCCGATCTGAGTTGGCACCGATGAAACTCAACTACGACCCAGCGCCGCTGCAGGCGCCGTACACCGGCGCCGAGCCGTTTCCGCACGTTGCGCTCGATGGCCTTTTCGATGATGACGTGCTCGATGCGGTCCTGCGCGAGTTTCCTGGCCCCGAGGGGATGAAGTGGCGGCAGTTCGACTCGCCGATGGAGAAGAAGCTCGGCTACTACCACGAGACCAGCAGCATCTCGAAAACGGTCCGCGACTTTCTCAACGAGATGAATTCGTTCGAGATGTTGCTCTGGCTGGAGGCGCTTACCGGCATCGACGGACTCATCCCCGATCCGTATTTTGGCGGCGGCGGACTGCATCAGATCGAGGCGGGCGGGTTTCTGAAAGTTCACGCCGATTTCAACGTTCATCCGAAGTTGAAGCTCGACCGGCGCCTCAACATGCTCATCTATCTGAACAACGATTGGCGCGATGAGTATGGAGGCCACCTCGAGCTGTGGGATCGGGATGGGAAAAGCGTCCGGACAAAGTACCTCCCTCTCTTCAACCGCACCGTGATCTTCTCGACGAGCGATACCTCCTTCCACGGACATCCTCATCCCCTCACGCCGCCGCCGGGCAGGTCACGCAAATCGGTCTCGCTCTACTACTACACGGCGGGACGGCCCGAAGCGGAGCGTTCAGCACCGCACGACACGCTCTTCATTCCCTGATGCCGTAGAATCGCAGTCGATGCGAAGCAAGGTTGCCGTTCTCCTCTGCGCGTTCGTCATTGCTGCCTGCCAGAAAAAGCAGGAACCGGTGGCCGCGGGACAGCCCGCCCGCAAGCCGCTCAACATTCCGACGGACGCGTCGGGGAAGCGCGCCAGCGTGATCGATCCCGTCGGAACCGCGGTCATCGAAACGATGCTCGTCGGAGCGCAACTCAGAGCGGATGGCACGGTGTCGAACGAGCAGACTGTTTTCACCGTGGGAGAACCGATCTACCTCACATTGCGTCTGCGCGACTCGCCGGTGGGGCTGCGCACCGGCGCGGTCTGGTACGGCCAGGGCGAGCAAAAGATCGCCAGTGAGCATAAGGAGATGAACGGGAGCAAGGTCGCAACGTTCGTGCTCCGGCAAAAACTGGCGCCCGGCAAGTACCGCGTACGAGGCTACTGGGGCGGGAACATCGCCGGCGAACAAACCTTCGAAGTCGAATCCAAAACGAAGCCGTCGAAATGACCCTGGCGAACGAGAGCGAGTTTCTGCTGCCGCTGTTTCCGCTGCCGAATCTCGTCTTCTTTCCGCAGACCCGCCTTCCGCTTCACGTATTCGAGCCGCGTTACCGGCAACTCGTCGCCGACGTCATCGAGCGCGATCAGCGATTCGGCATCGTTCTCCTGCGCCCGGGTTGGGAGGCTGACTACTTCGGCGCGCCTCCAATCTACGCCTGCGGCACGATGGGGCTGATCGAGCAGACGGTGCCGCTCGACGACGGCCGCTACAACATTCTCGTGAGCGGCGAGATGCGCTTCCAGATCGTCAGCGAAGTATCCCGCGAGCCCTACCGCACCGCGCGCGTCGTCGTGTATCCGCAGGTTGATATTGATGCCACCGCGGCCTACGCGCAGCACACCTGGCTCTCGGATCTCTCGCGGCAGTACCTGCACTACCTGCCCGAGCAGGGCGGGGTGCCGGAGATGAAGAGCGTCGGCCTGGAAGCGCTGACGAACGCGCTGATCATGTCGCTCAACCTCGACATCGCCGAGAAACAGCGCCTGCTGGAAACCGACGACGTCACCGCGCGCGCCGAGGATGTCGGAACGGAGCTGCAGCACCGGATCGAGAGCCTGCAGTTCCTCGCGCCGTTCCGCCAGGATGGGGATCCGAGCAGGAATTGATTTTCGCGGTCGCGGGGTCGCGGGGTCTTGAAGTTGCGAGGACACCCGTCGCAAACCTCGTGGGGCCGACCTTCCTTCTGGCACATTCGCTCGCGCCAGGAGTTCGCGCGCCAGAATGCCGAACTTCTAGCAAGCGAGCATATCGACGTCTTCGGCCGCCACCCGACAGCACTCGGGCGAGGACGCCCGAGTGCCCGCGGTCGAGACGACCGCACTCCTTTACGACGGCAATGAGGAGTGCGGGCGTCTCGCCCGCGGCCATCGGGGCGTCCCGCCCCGGTGGTTTGATCCGGCGTGATACCTCAAAGTTTTGCAGCGATGGCCGGCTGAAAGACCTACGTGACCGCGATCCTGCACTTGAAGTCCTTCACGGCGCGCCGCTTCAGGATGACACCGAAGAGTTTCGGCGGCGTGATGCTTACCGCGCGACTGCGTCACGGCGCGACCACGCGTCCACCATCCTCGCCATCGCCTCCCGATCCGCCCTCGTTTTTCGCAGGAAGAACGGGCCGGCGCTCGGAACGTGCAGCCGCAGCGCGGCATCGAGCAGGGCAGGACGCGAGAGCAGGAACGCCACGCGCCGGCTCCAGGCGATTCGGTGACTGAATAGCTCCGCGTGCCGCGCGCGATACGCATCCTCGCTGCGCTGGCGATCGCCATTCTCGAGCGCGGCGGCGATGAAGGGCGCGGCGACGAGCGCCGATTGCAGGGCCATGGCCATGCCGTTGCCGGTCAGCGGATCGATGACCCCTGAGGCATCGCCGATCATGAAGATGCCATCCTCGACTGCCGATCGGGCGCGAAAGATCACCGGCTCGGAGGAAAGGAATCCATCCTGAGCCGGCTCGTGCCGCGCGTACAACGCATCGAGCGGCCCCTCCTCGCTACGAATCGTTTCGACGAATGCATCCCAACGCCCTTTGTGTCCCTGCAGGCGGCTGGCGTGGACGAGTCCGCAGATGTTCGTGATGCCGCCTTCGACATCGTTGACGCCGAGGTAGCCGTGGGCGAAGGAGTAGAGCTCGATCGTGCCCCCATTCACGCCAACATCCGCGCCGCTCGTTTTTCGGTAATGCCGCTTGAAGCCGAAGTTGCGGTGCGAGCGGTCGCGCACGAACGCGCGTGCGAGTTGCTGATCGAAACGGCCCCACCGCCCCCACGCCCCGGCCACCACACGCGCACGGACGGCGCCGCCGTCGAAGGTGACGCCATCGCGCGTAACTTCCGTGGCCGTTGCGGTGATGGCTTGCGCGCCATTGGCGACCGCGCATCGGAAGAGCGCGTCGTCCATCAGCATTCGCGACACACCGCGGGCGGGTTGTGGGAAATCGAACGCGTAGGTGCGATGCCGGCCAACGACGCGGCAGTTGGTGATCTCAGGAGCGCCGTCGAGATCGACGCCGAGCGCGTCGATGATTGGGAGCGCGTCGTAGGAGAGAAACTCGCCGCACAACTTGTCGCGAGGAAATGTGTCGCGGTCGATGATGGCGACGGAGTAGCCGCGGCGGGCGAGGAGAGCGGCGAGCGTCGATCCGGCAGGGCCGGCGCCGACGATGGCGATGTCGACATTGGTGGTCATCGATTCACCAGGAGCACAGACAAGAGTGTCTGTGCCACACAAGAACCACGGATTCGGCAGGACCCGTCAAACGTGTCGTTGCCATATGCGAAAAGCAATGTGGCACAGACACTCTTGTCTGTGCTCTCATTTCCACAGCAGCAGGCCGAAGCGGAACGGCATCATCGTCACGACTTCGAATCGCGGCGCTCCTGTTTTCTCGCCTACGCCTCGCGCTTCCTTAGCCGTGTAGCCGCGAAGAACGGAGGCTGGTGCGTCGTACGCGGTGATGCGGCCGACGAGGCGCAGGATCGACAGGAGCCGCACGAAGAGGAGCGGCAGATGATTGCGCCGCGTGTCGCTGGCCATCACGCCGATGCGGGCCACGCGCAGCGCTCCGCGGAGAATCGCCGCATTCTCCTCGGGCTCGAAATGGTGAAAGAAGTGGGAGGAGGTGACGATGTCAGCGGAGGCATCGCGAAAGGGGAGGTGGTTGGCGTCGGCGACGACTCGCAGCGCGCGCGAGCGGGTGCGCTCGTACGCGAGATGCTTGATGTTGAGGTCGACCGCGATCGTCATCACGTTTGCGGGAAGCGCATCGAGCAGGTCGGCGGTTCCGGCGCCGAGGTCGATGACGACGCGGGCGGCAGGCGCGAGACGGCGCACCATCCGGAGATAGGTGGACGTTCCTCCCGCCCAGCGGTTGAAGCGCCGCAGGTCGCGAAGCGAGCGCTCCATGTCGGCGCGTGGCGCGTCGTGCTCGTCGAGAAGCTCCGGTGTATCGACGCGTTTCGGAACGAGAAACGTCATGGCACCTCGACGAAAACCGTTCGCCACGACGGAAGGTCAACGGCAATCTGCGTGATCGGCTGGCGCGATTCATCGAAGACGTCGATCGTGTAGGCGCCGGGCAGAATCTGGCTGCAATTGAGCGAGGCGCCGCATCGAA
>JAXDGW010000047.1:0-82855 GCA_034664845.1 Thermoanaerobaculia bacterium
GAAAGCGCTCTCCGGATCGATCGAGCCGTGGTGATTGGCGACGTGGACATCTGTCGCACCGATCGCCTTTGCAACAGCCGTCTCCACCGATTGCCAATCCGGAGCGCCCGCGTCAGGAACACCGGGCATGTCGCCACCAGTGAAGAAATCGAACTTCCCGTAGCGGATGCGCAGCCCGATGCTGCACATGTTCTCCGACGGCTTGTCTTCGGCAGCAATCGTGTTGAGCGCCGGAAAGATCGCGCGTGCTTCGTCGCCGCTTCCTGTCCACACAATTCCATTCGCGGCGACGTTGCGCACTTCGAAGTTCGCGAACGACTTCGCGTCGTGACGCAAGACGATCTGATCGGCACGTCCCACTCGGATCGTCTCTTCCTTCAACCCATGCCCTTGCTGCTCCGCGACGAATGCCCGAAAGTTTTTCAACATCGCGTCGTCCGGCGGCGGGAGGTAGGCGTATCCACGATCGATCAGCACATCGATCGGTATCCGCTCCCCCACCTCGGCGATGCCGGTGAGCTTGAACGCACCGCTCTTCGAAACTTGTGACGCAGTCGTCGGCGCTCCCATGTGGTCAGGGTGGAAATGCGTGAGCAGCGCGTAGTCCAGATGTGGCGGCGCAGGAGCCATGGCCCGCTCGATGTACCGCGCAATCCACCCGCCTGCGGTGCGCGTCGCGTCGGGCCGCGGATCGGTATCCGCCATCGTCACGCCGTCGTTCGCGGCGCCCGCATCGACGAGCAACGTCGTCCCGTCAGGGAAAATGAGAAGCGCAGAATTTCCCCGGCCTGTGCTGATCTGGTGGATGTCGAGCGTTCCGCGCGACCAGGCCGGCAACGGCTTGCCAACCTCCTGCGCAGCCAGTGAGTTCGAGAGGATGAAGATCGCAACCGCAGGCAGTATTCGGAGTCTCATGGCAGGCATTCCGCACCGCTACGGAGACGATGTCAACAATTGATAGAGTTCCCTCCATGCCTGACGCTCCAACCTTCGCTTCCCTCGGCCTCTCCACTCCCCTCCTCGATACGCTCACCCTCCTCGGGTATGAAGCGCCGACGCCGATCCAGGCGCGAACCATCCCCGCTCTCCTCGCGGGACGCGACATCATCGGCCAGGCTCAGACAGGAACTGGGAAGACGGCCGCCTTCGCGCTACCGATCCTCCAGCAACTCGATCTCAGCAGCCGGAACACGCAGGCGCTCGTGCTCGCGCCGACACGCGAGCTGGCCGTGCAGGTCTCCGAGGCGATGCATTCGTATGCGAAAAAACTCGACGGCGTCTCCGTGATTCCTGTGTATGGCGGCGCGCCGATCTTTGGCCAGATGAAGCATCTCCAGCGCGGCGCACACGTCGTCGTCGGTACGCCCGGGCGGCTCATCGATCACCTCGACCGCGGCACGCTCAGCCTCGATCACGTACGCATGGTCGTGCTGGACGAGGCCGACGAGATGCTGAAGATGGGATTCATCGACGAGGTGGAACGGATGCTTTCTCTCGTCCCCAAGCCGCGTCAGGTAGCGCTCTTTTCGGCCACGATGCCGGAGCCAATCGCGCGCATCGCGCAGCGGCATCTCGTCAATCCGCAGCGCGTCGAGATCGAGCATCACACCATCGCCGGCCCGGACATCGAACAGCGGTTTCTCAATCTCGCCGAGGGGCAGAAGCTCGAAGTGCTGACACAGATGCTCGAGCTCGAGGAAGCGGATGCCGTCCTGATCTTCCGCCGCACGAAGAACGGCGCGGCGGAGCTGGCAGAGAAACTGGGCGGGCGCGGATTCGTCGCTGAGGCGATGCACGGCGACATGAAGCAGGCCGAGCGCGAGAGCGTCATCCGCCGATTGCGCGCCGGCAAGATCGAGATCGTCGTCGCCACCGACGTCGCCGCACGCGGGCTCGATGTCGAGCAGATCACGCACGTCATCAACTACGACATCCCCAACGATGTGGAGGCGTACGTCCACCGTATCGGCCGCACCGGACGCGCAGGCCGCAGCGGCGTGGCCACGCTCTTCATCACACCACGCGAGCGGCGGATGATGCGCGAGATCGAGAAATTCACCGGCACGCAGATCAAGCCGATGAAGATGCCATCGCGCGCCGACGTGGCCGCACGCCGCATCGCGGTCTTCAAGGAGTCGCTGCGCAAGGAACTGGCCGCAGGCGATCTCGATCTCTACGTCGAGGTGGTCACGCAACTCGCCGAAGAAGGGCCGTTCGACATGGCCGACGTCGCCGCCGCAGCGTCGCGCATCGCGCACGGCACGCGCGCGGTCGCTGCGCCCGCGGAAGCCGCGCGTGAAACGGTTGCTTCATCGTCGCTTTCATCGTCGCCCTCCGCCGCGCGCCGCGCCGACGCAGTTCCGGAATCTGATACCGGCGACGCCAAAGTCCGTCTCTCCATGGCCCTCGGCAAACGCGACGGCATCCGCCCCGGCGACGTTGTCGGCTCCATCGCGAACGAGGCCGGCATCCCCGGCAGCGACATCGGCCCGATCGAGATCCGCGACGACATCACCTACGTCACGATCCCCGCCAGTCAGCGCGAAAACGTTCTCGCGAAACTCGGCAGCGCGAAGTTCCGCGGAAAGCCGGTGAACCTGCGCGTGGCCGGAGGCGAGTCGCCGTCGCGCGAGCGTCCGCGCTACGACCGCGAGCGTCCGGCCAGCCGCGACGGCGCCCCCAGCCGCCCCGCCCGCCCACCCGCCGCGGGCCGTTTTCAACGCGATGATCGCGAGGAGCGTCCGCGCGCCAGCAAGCCTTTCCGTCCGGGTGCCGGAGCGACGCCCTACTCCGATCGCCCACGGGCCGGAAAACCGTTCCCGCCGAAGAAGTACACCCCGAGCGACAAGCCTTACGCATCGAAAAGCAAACCATACGCGTCGAAAGACAAGCCGTACGCCGCCAAGGGCAAACCGTTCGCGGCGAAGGGAAAGCCGTTCGTGTCGAAAGGCAAACCGAAGCCGCGCAAAGGGTGAGCGCTTCGGACTTCTTTGTTTCACGCGGAGGTATCTACTCCGCGTCTCCGCGTCTCCGCGTGAAACCTCTCGGGCTTCTAAGACTGAAGCTACTCAGCCGCGTACAATTCTTCGATGGACCCGCAGGATCTGAAACGCTGGATCGAGAACCACAGAGCCGCGGAGGCCCGCGTGCGTGAGGAAGCAAGGCAAAACCCTCCCACTTCGGCGGAAGCATGGGCCGCTGCCATGGCTCTGCTGAACCTCGACGAAGAGCTGAACGGCCCGCCCTTCAACCGCTACGATCCCGTATCGGAGCGCGAAGATGCCGCGATGTGGGAAAACTGGGCGAAGCTTCGCGCGAGATGGCCGCGGTGAGCACCGAAACAGCGCTGCAATCCATGGACGACGACCTCTCCTTCCTCACCTTCGATCCCGATTTTTCGTCGCCGCGGATCCTGACCCCGTACGACGAGCTGCCGCTCTGGTCGGCGATGTTCGGTCTTCTACTCCTCGACGAAGTCCCACTGAACGGCGTCACCAACGCGCTTGACATCGGTTGCGGCACCGGCTTTCCCCTGATCGAGCTTGCCGAGCGGCTCGGGCCGCGGGCGCACGTACATGGCGTCGATCCGTGGAGTGCCGGACTGGCGCGTGCAGCGGAAAAGATCGCCAGCCGCGCCACTCCGAACGTCACGCTTCATGAGGGCTCCGCCTCAGCGATGCCATTCTCCAACGCCACCTTCGACCTCATCGTCTCCAACCTCGGCGTGAACAATTTCGACGACCGCGCCGCCGCAATCCGCGAGTGCCGCCGCGTTGCGCGAAGCGGAGCCACGCTCGCGCTGACGACGAATCTTCAGGGACACATGAAGGAGTTTTACGACGTTTTCGCAGAGGTTCTCGCCGGCGACGACGAATCGCTCCAACGGCTGCGCGCGCACGTCGAACACCGAGCCACGGTGGCCAATGTGCGGGAGCTGCTCGAGAGCGGCGGCTTCAGCGTGACGCGCGTCGTCGAGCGCGAAGGCGTCATGCGCTTCGCGGACGGGACGGCGCTTCTCAACCATCACTTCATCAAGCTCGGGTTTCTCGACGGCTGGAAAAAGATCGTGCCGGGAAACGAACGCGACGTCTTCGCGCGTTTGCGGGACGCGTTGAATGAGCTCGCCTCGCGACAAGGAGAACTACGTCTCACCATCCCGATGGCGTACATCGAAGCCGTGGCCTGAGACTCGTCACTTATCGATCATGCCCGCTCTGTTCGCGCGGTTGAAAAGCCAGCGCGAACCGTCTTTGACCATCTGGATCAGAAAGAGTCCCTCCTGCCCTTCGAACAGTTCCGCTTCGAGATCGAGGATGGCGGTATCGCCGCGCAACTCGCCGCCGGTGATCTTTCCCGCCTTCTTCGGCAGGAACATGCCGAGAGTTTGTAGAGCGTCGTCGAGATTCTCTTTGGCGCTGCGGTCGGAGTCGTTGAACGACTCCAGCGTCTTCGGCGTCACATGGCTGCGAATGCCGTCCCAGTTCTTGCTCGCCATCGCTGCCACAAGCGCGTTGAACGCCTTGCCCGGCTCGCCGCCGCCGGCAGGCAGTTTCGTTCCGGCCGGTGCATGAGTAACCGCGGTCGAGAACGTGAGGTTGATCGTGAAGACATCGCCGCTCATGGTCTTCAGCGGCTTCGGCGAAAAGACTCGCCCCTCCACGCGGTCCAGCGTGTTGACCGTCAACTCCGCTTTCATCCGCTCCGGCGTCATCTCCATGTATTGCGTCATCGTGGCGGAGTACGTCGCGTTCATGCTGACATCATTGCCGGGACGCACCCAGAGCAGAATGTAGTTGTGGTCCATCAACGCTTTCTGATTGATCACGTTGGAGTGCGGATCGAGCTCCGCTGCTGCCGCGACGGCATCGACCGGCTCCTCCGAGAGCACGACTTCGATGGCGCGCTTCCTGGCGTCGCGCTGATCGCGGGTTTCGAACGCGGCCGCGTATTTCGGCTTGATGGGCGGACGGTTTCCGGCGGTGAATTCGCCCGAGGCTTCGCCGGCGTGAGCGGAGAGCGAGATGGCGGAGAGGATTGCGAACAACAGGGATGCATTCTGTGGTGTCATGGTGCCCTCTTGCGGGCATCCTACAATGACGGCGGCGGCTTTCCTGGCGCGAAACGATGAGCCTCTTTCTCGGACTCCTCTTCGGATCGATCGGTACGGTCTATCTGATCTACGGAAAACGGCAGGCCAGTCCGATCTATCTCGTCGTCGGCGCGATTCTGATCGTCTATCCCTACCTCTTCTCGAACGCCATCCTCGTGTTTCTCGTTGGCGCAATCCTCACGGCGATTCCGTGGGCGCGTCATCGTGGGATCATCTGAACTATGTCGGAATCGATTCCCTCGTGCTGTCCCTACTGCGGCGAAGACGTCGATGTCGACATCGACGACACAGGCGGAAGCCGCCAGTCGTATGTGCAGGATTGCCCGGTCTGTTGCCAGCCGTGGCAGGTCGAAGTCACGTGCGATCGCGATGGCGATTGGAACGCGACGTTGCGCACGGGCGATGAGTAGTCAAAACCGATTCACCACAGAGACGCAGAGGACACAGAGGTTGCTCTCTGTGCTCTCTGGGCCTCTGTGGTGAATCGCTTTTGCTCTCACTTCCCGCATCCCCGCGCGACCTGCGCCGCCCACGCGGTTCCGCCGATTCGAAATGACAGACCGGGCTAGTCCGGATTCGTGGCCCACACCGACAGCTCGGTGATGAAACCGCGGTCGTCCATCTCCAGCATCGACAGTGCGGCGTGCGCGATCTCCTCCGCGCGCAGCTTCCGGTCACTCTGCGGGCGGCCTCCGCGAAAAAAGTCCGTCTGCACTTCGCTGGGGTTGATCTGCATGACGCGGATGTCGTGCTTCCGCAACTCCGCGCGCCAGCACTCCGTCATTCCCGACACCGCAAACTTGCTCGCCGCGTACGCGGTGCCGCCCGCGAAGCCACGCACTCCCGCGGACGAGGACATGTTGACGATGTTTCCTCGCTTCTTCGCGATGAAATGGCGCGCCGATTCGCGCGCGACAACCATCGCGCCGAACACGTTCGTAGCGAAGAGGTTTTGCATCGCGGCCAGATCGGTATCGAGCAGCGGCGCGAAGGAACCGAAGCCGGCGTTGTTGATCAAAACGTTGTAGTCAGGCAGGTGCGCGATGGTCTGCCGCACGAGAGCGGTGGCCTCGCTCTCGACGCTGACATCGGCCCGGATGCCGTGCGCGCCGATCGCCGAGGCCGACTCGCGCAGCTTCGACGCATCACGCCCGCAGATGACGACGTCGCCGCCCTTCGCTTTCAACTGCTTTGCGATCTCGAATCCGATTCCGGAAGTGCCACCAGTGACGAGCGCGCGAACGTCAGAGATTTTCATCCGCGCATTCTAGGGCGGGAGTCGCGTGTCGGAGAAAGGCAAAATCGATTCACCACAGAGGCTCAGAGAGCACAGAGAAAACCTCTGTGTCCTCTGCGTCTCTGTGGTGAATCGGTTTTGCTTTTCACTTCCCGCAGCCGCGAGCTACCTGCGCGGCCGCCTTCGCGGTCGGGAAAAGCTCGCGCGCCGCGCGGGCGTGCTCGCAGCGCGCGCGGCCACCCAGGCGCGCGAGACGCATTTGAATGCGGTAGTTGCCGGGATCGATCTGCGAGGCGCGGGTGATCGACGCGCGGCCACCGGCCTCGAAGTAGTTCATCGCGATGAGTTGCGCGCTGCTGCGATAGACGCCGATTGCTGACACGACCACCATCCCCGCCATCGCCAGCCTCCACTTCGGCCGCGGCGATGAATCCTCCGGCGTCCACAACGAACCGATCGCTGCCCACACCAGAAACGCGGGCAACGCGAGAAGGAGGACGGCATCGAACGTTCCTGCGACGCACGCGCCTGCGAGTGTTCCGAGCAACACCAGTGCTGCCAGCCCTTCCTCCGCATCGCGCGCACGGCGCAACTGGCGCAAGGCATCGCGCGCGATCCGCACAATCGCGAAGAGAAGAAGTAGAAACGCGGGAAGGCCGCGCTCGGCAAGCCAGGCAACCCAGTCGCTGCTCGGCCAGGGATTCGACGTCATTCCTGTGTCGCCCTGATCGAGTGACGGATCGTTCCGCGCCGCATGCGCCGGATAAACGACCGGCCAATTGCCGGGACCGACACCGAACAACGGATGCCGCGCCGCCAGCAGGAGCGAGTGGCCGTATTGAATGAGGCGTCCGTGTCCGCTCCCTTCCTGCGCGTCGGCAACGCGGCGCAGCGATTCGAGATACGGATTGTCGTCGTGCCAGTGCAGCGAATTCGGCAGGAAAAGAGCGGCTGCGATTCCCGCCGCGCCCAGCAGCGAGATCACAGCGAGACGCCGCCACGTGCGGGCGTCGCGGCGCAGCGCGCGCGAGACGAGCATGCCGGCCAGGATGACGATGCCGCTGATCGCGAACGACAGCCAGGCGGCGCGCGATCGCGTCAGAACGAGCGCGATCATCACCAGCGCCGCGCCGGCGGCTCGCCAGATGAATGCACGCCGGCTGCGCGCGCCCATCGCGCTGAAAAGAAGCAGCGGCAGTCCGAACGCCGCCACATGCGCGACGAAATTGCGGTTGCCGAGGGTTCCGCCGGGAGCGCGGTTTTCGGCGAAGAAATCGGTGTGCACGCCGTACGTTTGCAGCAGCGACATGACCGCGACGAGCATGACGGCCAGCCCGAGTCCGTGAATGACGGCGCGAGCGAGACTGGCCTCGCGCAGTGCGCGGGCCACGCGAAAAAGAACGACGCTGGAGACGCTGATGGCCAGCGCGCGCAAGGCCAGCCATCGATTCGTCGCCATCATTGCCGACAGCGCGCTGAGGAGAACATAGCCGGCCAGGAACAGTTCGACGCGCGTGACGCCGAGACGCCAGATGGAGCGCATGGCGAAGAGGGCTGCGATGACTGCCGTCAGATGGAACGCCAGCTCCTTCGGGACAAAAAAGCGATCGAGCTCGAAGACGTGAAGCGTGCTGACGGCGAGGACGGCGGCGATGGCGCCGGCCTGCATGACACGCAGAGCCAACCGCTCGGCGCGGCTGGCGACGGCCACCACTGGCGTTTCAAGTTCGATGATCGACAAGGATTACTACCCTATCGCGAACGACAACCTCGGAGTACCCCGCATCTGAGCACGGCGCAAAGACTTTTCTCACGCGAAGACGCGAAGGTTTGGTGTTCGCGATGCCCTTCTTCGCGCCTTCGCGGCTTCGCGTGAGAAATGGGTTGCGGACGAAGCCAGATCTATGAACTGAAGGCCAGGCTTCAATGCCGCTTGAAGTACTGGACCGCCCGCTCGTGGGCTTCCGCTGCGTCTCGCGTCTTGAACGTTCCAAGGTTTCGGCGTTTCCCCGTCTTCGGGTTTTTCTTGCGCGAGTAGAGCCGGTACTCGCCTGATTTGAGCTTGCGAATCATACGGGCGATCGCTGCAAGTGAATGGCCATCGTTGAACGCGGGAAACTAATCGGAGCTCCTTCCCGTCACACCTCCAAAACCAACTCGAGTGGAGGCACCATGACCCGGAAGCTCTTCGCGCTTTTCGTCCTCTCCCTGTTCGCAACCGCCAGTCAAGCTGGTGAGCTTGTCAGTGGTGTTCGCTACAAACTGTCGGCCGGTGACATGGCCAGCGGCATCGCTGCCGTGGAGGACTACAAACTCGCTCACGGCGTCGACCCGGAGTATCTCAATGCTGTCGGATGGCTGGCCCGAGGAGCGGAGATGCAGGGGAAGAGCGAGGTGGCAAAGGAGTACGTGGCCGAGTTGCACCGCGAGATTCGTAGCGAGACGCCGGAGCTCGTCGTGCCGCTTGGTGCCGCTATCGAAGTGGAGAGCAGGCTGATCGCCGCGCAGAACGGGCGCGGAGCGGCCATCCGTTTTCTGAACGGCGAGCTTGCGCACGCCACCGCGCCGTCGCTGCGATCCCGGATCAACAAGAACATCAATCTGCTGTCGCTCGAAGGGCATCGGCCGCCGGCGCTCGAGACGTCGAAATTCATCGGCGCGAAGCCGGTTTCGCTCGAGACGCTGCAGGGTAAGCCGGTGCTGCTCTTCTTCTTCGCGCAGGGTTGCGGCGACTGCAAAGCGCAGGCGCCATCGCTGACGCGGGTCTGGAAAAAGTATCAGTCGAAAGGGCTGGCGTTGATCACGGCCACGCGGTTTTACGGGAGCATCGGGGAGAAGGACGCGACTCCTGCGGAGGAGCAGGCGCAGATCGAGAAAGTGTGGGGCGAGTTGTACGCGGGCCTCGACGGCGTCCCGGCCCTCATCGACACCGAGACCATGGTCCGCTACGGCGCGTCAGCGACGCCGACCTTCGTCCTGCTCGATCGCAAAGGCCTCGTGCGCATGTACGCGCCCACGAGGCTCAGCGAAGCAGAGCTGTCGAAAAGGATCGACGCGGTGCTGGCGGAAGCGCCGTAGCGCGGTTGCGGGGTCGCGCGGTGACGAGGTCGCGCAGGCGCTGCGTCTCGGACGCGAGAACGACCACGCTACCTCGCTACCTCGTTACCCCGCGACCGCGCTACAGCCCGCGAACGCGGCAGGCCACGAGCAGCAGACCGAAACCGATGATCCACGACCAGAGTGCGACTGCCGGAGGGATGCCGTGGACGACGCCAAAGTGCGCGAGCAGAGCCACCGCGAAGAGAATGAGACAGATGATCCAGGTGATGTTTGTCGGTGCATTGCCGCCGCCACGTGCCATGAGAGTCTCCTTGTTTTTCGGGGAACACTTCATGGCACTGCACGGCGCGAGCCACCGTTGCGCTCGCCGCTACTTACCGGCCTTCTCGATCGTGAACTTCCCAAAGGCGATGCCGACGTCGACGCCCTTTCCTTTGCCGACCAGGCTGAGCGAGACCTCACCCTTCGTCATCGCGGAGGCTTTCGTCGATTTGCCCGCGCCTGCGTGAGCCTCGCTCTGCACGTAGGTGCCGTACAGTTCCGAGATTCCTTCGACATCCGTGAAGGTGCCGAGACCATCTTTGATCGTTGAGCGGCCGAAGGTGATCCCGCCGCCCTTCGAGCTCAGGTTCACCCGCGCGCTCTGGCCGTTGTCGCACGTGATCGTGCCGGTTCCGGAGGCAGTCTTGTAGAACGCCGACCAGCCGCTGAGGGTGAACTTCATATGGCACTTCGTTTCGGCGAATACGGGTAAGGAAAGGGCGAGGAGCAGCGCTGCGGTTCCGATGGTTTTCATGGTGCCCATGATATCGATGAAGTGACTCGCATTGTGTCAAAGAGAAACCATGCACCACAGAGGCACTGAGAGCACAGAGTGATCGATAACTCTGTGAACCTCTGCGCCTCTGTGGTGACATGCTTTTCCGACCGATTTAACGCAACAGACCCGCCCCGCACGTTCCCTCGATGACGCGCTCACCCGCTTCGTTCTCGATCCAGGCGTCGATCTCGAGCCGGTGTTTCGCGACGTCGATGGAGCGGACGACGAAGTGCGCCGTGACCGTGTCTCCAACGTAGACCGGCAGCAGGAACTTGATCGATTGCGAGCGGTAGATCGCGCCAGTTCCGGGGAGCAGCATGCCCACCATCGTCGAGAGAATCGAGGCGGTCAGCATCCCATGCAGAACACGCCGGCCGAATTTCGTCGTCGCCGCGAACGCATCGTCGACATGCAGCGGATTCACATCACCCGTAATTGCGATGAACCGCTGCACGTCGTCCTCGGTGAAGGTCTTCGAGAACGTCACGTGCTGACCGATTGTGAAGTCTTCGATGCGCGGGATTTGGGTCATGGTCATCGAAGGAGGCCTTCGAAGATCACTCTCCGTCCAACGCCTCTGTGACCGTTTCGAGCGTCAAGGGAGAGCATTCGGCGAGACTTCGAAAACGGGAAACGGGAGCGCGCTTTCTCCCGCGATCAGCGCTCGCAGCCCCTCATGAATCAGCGCTGTGCGATCCGTGATCCCCGTCAGTCGCTCCGCTTCCTGAACCAGCGTTTCATCGAGATCCATTGTCGTTCTCACTGGCCCTCCCGGTGGGAGTGAATGGTACCTCGGCAGATGGCATGAGCTTTGGAATAACGCTCCCCTAACAGCGGCGATTCGACAGTCCTTTCACACCGAAAAAACACGCCGCTACAGGTTCCATCAGATCGCATCTGACGCCGGAAACGAGTGCCGCCGCAGTTGCGCCAGCGCACGATTCATCAAGGGAGCAGCATCATGAATTCTGAGTTTGCACCCACAGGGATCTCGGGACTGGACTACATTCTCCTCGGCGGATTTCCGCGCAACCGCGTCTATCTCGTCCAGGGCGATCCCGGCGTCGGCAAGACGACCATGGGTTTGCAGTTTCTCCTCGAAGGCATGCGCGCCGGCGAGGACGGTCTCTACATCACCCTTTCCGAAACGGCGGAGGAACTGCGCGCCGTGGCCCGTTCGCACGGATGGTCGCTCGACGGACTGGCCATTTACGAGCAGATGGTTGGCGAAGAAGCGCTGGCGGAGGAGGAGACGACGGTCTTCTATCCGGCGGAGGTCGAGCTGGGCGAGACGATCAAGGGAATGCTCGCTGAAGTCGATCGCGTAAAACCGCGCCGCATCGTGCTCGACTCGCTCAGCGAGATCCGTCTGCTCGCGCAGAGCGGCCTGCGCTACCGCAAGCAGATCCTCGCGCTGAAGCAGTTCTTCTCCAAACGCAACGTCACGGTGCTCTGCCTCGACGACCGCACTTCCGAGTTCCAGGACATCCAGCTTCAGAGCGTGCCGCATGGCGTGCTGGAACTGGAGCGCTACACGCCGGTGTACGGCGCAGCGCGGCGCCGCCTGCAACTGGTAAAGGTTCGCGGGCTGGCCTTTCGAGACGGCTATCACGACTTCAACGTCCTCACCGGCGGCATCGTCGTCTATCCGCGCCTGATCGCGGCGGAGCATCGCGCGATCATTTCGCACGAGCAGATCCCTACAGGCATCGAGGTGCTCGACGCCATGGTCGGCGGCGGGATCGACCGCGGCACGAGCACGTTGATCATGGGCCCGGCCGGCTCCGGCAAGTCGGCGCTGGCCACGCAGCAGGTCGTGGCCTCGGCAAGACGCGGCGAGAAGTCGGCTATGTTCCTCTTCGAAGAGAGTCTCGCCAGCGTGCTGACGCGATCGGCCTCGCTGGGGATGCCGCTGGAGCCGCTCGTCAAGGAAGGGCTGGTCACGATCCGGCAGGTCGATCCGGCGCAACTGCAACCGGGAGAGTTCGCGTATCTCGTCCGGGAAGCGGTCGAAGAGCGGAAGGCATCGGTCCTCGTGATCGACAGTTTGAACAGCTATCTGAACGCCGTCCCCGAAGAGCGTTTCCTGCTCCTTCACCTTCACGAGCTTCTCAGTTACCTCGGCCAGAACGGCGTGGCCACGGTCCTCGTCTTCGCGCAGCACGGCCTCGTCGGGAACATGCAGTCCACCGTCGACGTCAGCTACCTCGCCGATGCCGTGATTCTCCTGCGCTACTTCGAGGCCGAGGGGCGCATTCACAAAGCCATCTCGGTTGTGAAGAAACGGAGCGGGCCGCACGAAACCTCCATCCGCGCGCTCAGCATGGGCAAGAGCGGCCTGAAAGTCGGACCGCCGCTCGAAACCTACCGCGGCGTCATGTCGGGAATCCCCACGTACGACGGGACGGTCGGACCTGCGAGAGAGGCGTGAGCAACGCCGGCCAAAGCGACGCGAGCGATCGCCGTTCCGATCGCATCCTCGTCGTCGCCCCGATCGGGCGCGACGCAGAGTTGATGTGCGCGCAGTTGACTTCGGCGGGGCTGAACGGCTCCGCCTGCCGTGACATTCAGCACTTGTGCAGCGACCTCGCCGACGGCGTTGGAGCGATTCTCCTCACCGAAGAAGCGCTGACGCATGACAACGCCGGCGTGTTGATGCACGCGCTGTCGAAACAGCCGCCGTGGTCGGAAACGCCTCTCATCATTCTTACCGGCGCGCTTTCCTTCGAGGCCAAGGCGCACTCGTTCGACGGCCTCGTCCGCCGCACCAACGTGACGCTGGTCGACAGGCCGGTGCGGATCAAGAGCCTGATCAGCGCCGCCCAGTCCGCGCTCCGCGCACGGCAGCGGCAGTACGACATCCGCGACCTGATGCAGCAGCTCGAGGAGCGCGTCCACGAGCGCGACCGCTTTCTCGCAGTCCTCGGTCATGAGCTTCGCAACCCACTCGGCGCGATTCTGCTCGCTTCGCAAATGACCGACTCCGACGGCAGGATCGACGCTGACCAGGCGCAGCTCATCGAGCGGCAGTCGCGGCATCTCACGCGCCTCGTCAACGATCTGCTCGACCTCTCGCGCGTCGCCGCCGGCAAGATCGTGCTGAAACGCCAGCGCGTCAACCTCGTCGAGATCATCACGCAGTCGGTGCGCACCGTCGTGCCGATGGCGCAACGACAGGGCATCGACCTCGCGATGCTCGTGCCCGAACGCCGCATCATCGTCGACGCCGATCCCGTGCGGGTCGATCAGATCGTCACCAACATCCTGACGAACGCGATCAAGTACACACCCGAGGGAGGACATGTAACGCTCGACGTGATCGAGACAGAGGGTCAGGCCACGATTCGCGTTACAGACGACGGCGTCGGCGTCGCGCCCGACCGCATCGGCGGCATCTTCGAGCTCTTCGCGCAAGCCGAGAACGCCATCGGACGCGCCCAGGGCGGCATGGGCATCGGCCTCGCGCTGGTCCGCAACCTGGCCGAGTTACACGATGGGAGCGTCGCCGCCAGCAGCGCCGGCGTCGGCAAAGGGAGCGAGTTCATCGTGCGGCTGCCAGTGGCAACGGGAGACGATCCGGAGGGCAACCGTGCCGAGGTCCCCAATCCCGATTCGCCCGCGGCGGCACAGACATCGCGCCGCATCGCCATCATCGAAGACAACAAGGACGTTCGCGATCTGCTGCGGCTCAAGCTCAGCCGCCTCGGCCATGAGGTCGTCGATGCGCGGGATGGATTGGAAGGCCTGCGCGTCGTGCTCGACAAGCGTCCCGACCTCGCTCTCGTCGACCTCGGCTTACCCGGAATCGACGGCTTCCAGCTGGCCAGGGAGGTGCGCGAGCAGCTCGGCGACGACGTCATCCTCGTCGCCGTCAGCGGCTTCGGTCAGCCCGAGGATAAGCGGCGCGCGATCGAAGCAGGATTCGATGAGCATCTGACGAAACCTGCCGACGTGCACGACATCGAGAACCTCCTGATGCGCCTTCCTCCCAGGAATGCGGAGCCATCCGGATCGGTATAATAAGTTTCCGAAGTCGTCGTCGAAACCTATGTCTTCATCAGTGCTCGTAGTGGAAAACTACACGGATCTCTGCAGCGCGATCGTCGACACGCTCGCTCGCGGCGAGTACGCGTGTGAGTCGGCGGCCACTGCGGAAGACGCCATCGTCAAGCTCCGTGAGCATCACTACGAGGCCATCCTCCTCGCTCCCCGCATGCCGATCGGCAGCGATCCGGTGATGCGCTTCCTGACCGAATCGCAGCCTGACGAGATCCACAAAGTGATTCTCATGACCGATCCGCCGATCGGAGGAGAAGCGGATCCGGAAGAGTGCCGCATGCTCGTCAAGCCCTTCAACAACGAGCAGCTCTTCGCGCAGTTGCGCCCTCTGGCGCGCGCCGCCAATCGCATCCGCGCACCGAAGCTCGAGATTCTTCGACGCTCCTGAGTACGGCGCGTCAACGCTCTTCCGCCTACCTACCCTCCGCTACAATCCGCGTCGTTTTCATCGCGCCGTTTCATGAGGAGCAATCCGATGCTGATCCGACTCGTCCGGCTGGCCATCCTGGCCTTCGTCATCGTTCCAACGCTGACCGCGCAAACCGCGAGCACTTACCTGCTGCCGCCGAAGGAAGTCGTCGCGGCATTCGACGCACCGCTGCTGCCGGAAGCGATCCTCAGCCCGTCGAGGAAGGTGATCGCGCTGACGTCACGCCGAGGACAGCCGACGATCGCCGCGCTGTCGCAGCCGATGCTGCGGCTGGCCGGTGCGCGCATCAATCCGAAAACGTTCGGCGTGCACCGCGCGGGGCTCATCTACGCGATCCAGCTGAAGAACATCGCGAACGGCCAGGTGACCGACGTGACCGTGCCGCCGCAGGCGAGCATCTCCAACATCGAGTTCTCACCCGACGGATCGAAGCTCGCCTTCCTCAACACGAAGAGCGACGGCATCGAGCTCTGGGTCGCGAATGTCTCCAGCGGGAAGACCATACTCGTCAGCAGTCACGTAAACAGCACGACCGGCGATCCGTTCGACTGGATGCCGGACAACACCACGATTCTCTGCAAGCTCGTCCCGCTCGGCCGCGGTTCCGTTCCTCGGGAGCAACAAATCCCGACCGGTCCGAATGTGCAGGAAAACGCCGGCAAGACCGCGCAAGCCGCAACGTACGAGGACATGATCCGTACCGCGCACGATGAGGCGCTGTTCGAGTACTACTTCACCAGCCAGCTCGCGCTGATCAACACGTCGACGGGCACGAAGTCGCTGCTCCCGCATCCGGCGGTCTTCAGCGCCGTGTCGCCATCGCCGAACGGGAATCTCATTCTCGTCACGAAGATCAAGCGCCCCTACTCGCACCTCATCCCGATGGGCGGCTTCCCGGCCGCCGTCGAGGTGTTGGACAGGAAAGGCACTGTCGTCAAGCAGCTCGCGGACCGTCCGAGCCTCGAAGGCACGCCGCTGACCGGCGTCGAGCCTGGTCCGCGTGGTCATCATTGGAGACTCGACCAGCCGGCGACGATTGTCTGGACCGAGGCGCTGGATGGCGGCGATCCGAAAAACAAGGTGCCGTTCCGCGACAAAGTGATGTCGCTGACCGCGCCATTCACCGGAACACCCTCGGAGCTCGGAAAGACCGAGTGGCGCAACGGCGGCATCCTCTTCACGGAAAAAGGCGTGGCCCTCCTCTCCGAGTTCGACCGCATCTCGCGGCGGACACGAACCTGGATTCTCGAGCCGGGCGCGGAGCCGAAGAAGCTGTGGGACCGCAAGCAGGACGCGGCGTACGACAACCCTGGAACGCCGGTCACGCGTCCGGACGGAAACGACAACCGAGGCTTCGGCGGTCGGGGCGACGGACTCGTGATTCAGAACGGGGACTCGATCTATCTGACCGGTCAGGGCGCATCGAAGGAGGGCGATCGTCCGTTCTTCGATCGGCTGAATCTGAAGACGCTCGCGTCCGAGCGCCTTTTTCGCAGCGCGGCCGATGTCTACGAGAACGTCATCGCGCCGCTCGACGATGACGGGAAGACGCTGCTGACGCGCTACGAGACACCAAAGATTCCTCCGAACTACTACGTCCGCGCCCTCGGCACGAACGATCGCCGCGCCGTCACGTCGTTCAGCGATCCGCAGCCGCAGCTTCGCGGCGTCGAGCATCAGTACGTGACCTATAAGCGCAAAGACGGCGTGACGATGTCGGCCACGTTGTACCTGCCGCCCGGCTACAAGAAGGGCGAGCGCCTGCCGGTCATCATGTGGGCCTACCCGCGCGAATTCGGCGACGCCGACACGGCCAGCCAGGTCACCGGATCGCCAAACCGTTTCACGATCGTGGGCGGCTACTCGCATCTCTTCCTGCTGCTGTCCGGCTACGCAATCTTCGACAATCCGACGATGCCGATCATCGGCGCGGGCGAGACGGCGAACGATACGTACGTCGATCAACTCGTCTCCAGCGCCGAGGCCGCGATCGACAAGGTTGTGGAGATGGGAGTGGGCGACCGCGACCGCATCGGCGTCGGTGGTCACAGCTACGGCGCGTTCATGACCGCGAATCTGCTCGCGCACTCGCGCCTCTTCCGCGCCGGCTTCGCGGAGAGCGGCGCCTACAACCGCTCGCTGACGCCGTTCGGTTTCCAGAGCGAGCGCCGCACGTTCTGGGAAGTCCCCGACCTCTACGCGAAGATGTCGCCGTTCTGGTACGCGGACAAGATCAAGGACCCGATCCTCCTCATGCACGGCGAAGCCGACGACAATTCCGGCACGTTCCCCATCCAGTCCGAACGCTTCTACATGGCCCTCAAAGGCCACGGCGCAACCGTGCGTTACGTGACGCTCCCAAACGAAGCGCACGGCTACGCGGGACGGGAAACGCTGCTCGATGTGCTGGCGGAGAGGATCAACTGGTTCGACAAGTATGTGAAGGGGGCGGGGGCGAGGGCCCAAGCTGCTCCTTAGAACGCGAGCTGCTGTCATCCTGAGCCGCCGAAGGACACGAAGTGCCCAAGGACGGTCGAAGGACCCCCCGCGCATTTGCAAGGGTGGGGTGGTGGCAAACAAACACTGCACAAGACCAGGGGGTCCTTCGAGCGTCCTCCGGCACTTCGTGTCCTACGGCGCCTCAGGATGACAGTACTGGCGGCAGCGCCCGCGGCCCTACTTCACCCCATCCCGCAAATTCACAATGTGCGCCGCCTTGACAGTTGTCGTACCGCCGGTGACCGTTGGCGGGTCAACATAAGAAATCGCGGCGAGCCCGATCGTCGAGCGCGCGAGATTGAGCGCGGTTCGAAGCTCGTTCTGGTGGGCGGCTTTGATCGTGAATCCGGATGCCAGCCCCGGGTCGGTGAATGATTGGGCGCCCAATCCCGCGGCGGCGCGCATCGCATTTACCGCGGTGCGCAGTTGCGTCACGTGGACGGCTTTTGCGGTGACGCCGGTGTTTAGCGGATCGTCAGTGAAGACGATCGTAGTGGCGGGATCGATGGGGCTGTAAGGGGACGTCGTGGCGCCATTGACCGCGCGCACTTTGTAGAGATAGGTCGTATTCGGGGTGAGACTCGTGTTGTTGTACGTCGTCGTCGGTGCAGTCGTTGTCGTCAGTGTCGCGAAGCCATTGCTGGCAGCGCCGAAATTCACGCTGCGCTGGATCTCGTATGTGGCCGCGCCTGCAACAGCGGACCACGAGATCGTCACTTGCGAGGAGCTCGTGGCAGTGGCAACTACATTTGCCGGTGTGGCCAGGGCGCCGCCAGCGCTTCCGGTAATCTCGAGGTGATTCGTCGCGCCGCTCAGATCGCGGTTAAGGGTGATCCACAGTTCATTGGCGCTGGTGCGGACCGAGGCGAAGTAATCGGCGTCGGCGACGAGGGTGACGCCGCCGAATTTCACACTCTGCGGATCGGCCCCGGCCGTGTAGTTGCTGACGATGAACAGCGGCTTCTTGAGCGTCTTCCCGGAACCGACGGCAATGTTTGCATCGAGGCTGCTGCTGACCGCACTGAAGGCGAGCGCGCCATAGACGTGGTTGTAGCCGGCAGGTGCATAGGTCACGTTTGCGTCGGAACGGTTTACGCCTCCCGGACCGGCAGTAACAACTGACCCGATCCCGCCAGAAGTCGTCAGCGTCAGCGCCTGAACGGCCTCCACCTGCGCGACTTGCGCTTCCACGGGGAGGTTCGTGCGCTGGCCGAGAACGATGTAGGTCGAGTAACTCTTCTTCGGATATCCGGGAGCCGTGGCAGCGGACGATTCGACCGCACCGTTGTTGATCTGGTATGCGGTCTGACCGATGAAGCCGTACTGTGTCTTCCACGTCATCCGGGCGTTGTTCGAGGTCACGCCGTCCGCGTAGAAATTGTCGCCCATGGCCTGGTACGGCCAGTTGTCGCCATTGGGTATCGAGTGGCCCGGACCCGCACTCTGAACACCATCTGCCTGGGTCTTGTGCCAGTAAGGAGTGATGTCGCTTCCAACGCCGAGGTCGCGAGCACCCCCGGCATCCTGTTGTGTGATCGTTTGCGTCTGCACGATTCCGATCGTGGCGTCGTGCTTCGCGGGGTTTTCGGCAGTTAGGGGGCCGTCAAGCCATTCCTGCACGTACGGGACTGTGTTAGCTACCGTCCAGTTGAACGGACTGTTCCAGGTAATTGCGGTTCCAGACGTATTCGTGGTGGTGAACTTGTAGCGATCCCCCCACGCCACCCCATTGAGGTCGGTGAATCCTTCGCCATCAATGGCGAGCTCGCCGTACGGAGCGCGTGAGTCGTCATAGTATGTGTCTGCTGCGACCGGCTGCCCGCCCGTCGCAGCGATCTGATCAACGTCATAAGTAATTGCCCACAGTGGATTGTCGTGACCCGTCGAGAAGACCCAGTCAATCGTCACGGGCACATAGCGCGTGATGATCGAACCCGACGTCGGGCAGTTGCGAGGATAGAGCTGGGTGAAACGGAAAATGGCATGATGCCGTCCTTCGAAAATGCGCTGCCAGTGACCGGCGAATTGCATCCCGAGCGGGGAATCGTCCTTGCCGCCGCACCCTATGCTGTGCGAGGTGTGCGAGACGACGTAACCGAACCCGCCGTACGCCGCGTTTCCGTAGCCGGTTACGATCGCCGTTCGCGTCTGACTATTCGACAACTGGTATTGAAACTCGCGCAGCGCGCCACCGTGAGCAACGCCGACTATCTGCGCGTCGTTGTGAGCGAGTGAAGCCACGCGCGGCTGGCCGTTGCTGTCGCGCCAGGTGAAGCGGTCACTCGTCATCCTGGCGTCTACGTCCGGACTGGGGGGATTGTGGAAGATGGGCCCCACCAGCACGTCGTGATCGATCTGGATTGCATTGACGACCGTAGCCGTGGGCTGACCCAGAACCATGTCGTCAAAGTAGAGCACCGGCTGCAACGTATTCGTGTTGCCGACGATGTCGATGCGATCAAAACTGGCAGCATTGAACGGCGAACCCGACAAACTCACAACAACTTCGGTCCAAGTACCAGCAACAGGAGACGGCACTGCAAAGGAAGCCGGGTTGTAAACGTTGTCGGTGGCCAGCCGGACGACGACGTTCTGACCTCCAGAGCCGCCCCCGTGAACCCAGAAACGAAGCACCGGATATGTGGCGGTGCTGATGTTGCCACTACCATCGGGGTAGTGCAGGCTGACCCCATTTGCGAAGTGGTCTGGCGTGAAGGCGATGGATTTCGATCCGCCATGCACCGGCGTATCGTTGCTAAACTCGAAACCTCCGCCGTACGAGTAGTTGGGCCCATCGAACCCGTGCTGCAACGCGTCGTCGAAGATCGTGAGCGTCTGCGCGTGCGCGGAGAGTGCGACGAAGGCGGCGGCCAGGAACAGCCCCATCCTCCGAATCGCTTGTGTGGTTCGAGAGTGCGCTGAGGTCCGGTTTCGTATCATTTCGTCCCCATCGTAAACGGAAACGATCAACGCCGCAGTTGGGTCCGGTTCGATTGGTCACCATTAACCAACTACATCGGTGATGCGACGCATCCCGATTTTTTGCAGAGCCCTTGCTGCTCGCCGCTATCCCATCGGGCTCGCGCGCGGCGCGTCCCTGAACGCCAACCGGCGATCGGTTCCTCACCGCTCCGGCCGGATCGCGGTCGCGGGAACCGGCTCACCGAAGAGGTATCCCTGCACGTCCTGACAGCCTTGCTCGCGCAGAAACTCGAGCTGGCGCTCCGTCTCGACGCCTTCCGCCGTCACGCGGAGACGGAGACCCCGGGCCATCCCGATGACGGCGGAGACGATGGCGCGGTCGGCGGCGCTTGCTTCGATCTCCTGCACGAACTCCTGATCGATCTTCACGCTGTCGATCGGAAAGCTGCGCAGGTAGTTGAGCGATGAGTGGCCGGTGCCGAAGTCGTCGATCGCGATCTGCACGCCCATTTCGCGCAGCTTGTGAAGTGTGACGATCGTACGGGCCGTGTTCTGCATCGCCAGACTCTCGGTGATCTCGAGCTCGAGATCGCCGGGCGCGAGGCCGGACAATTCGAGTGCCGAGGCAATCACCTGCGGCAGATCGGAGTGCTGGAATTGCCGGGGCGAAAGATTGACGGCCATCCGAAAGCTCGATGAGCCGCGCGTCTGCCACGCTTTGGCCTGGCGGCAGGCTTCGCGCAAGACCCACTCCCCGATCGGCACGATCAAGCTCGTCTCCTCGGCGACCGGGATGAAGTCCTTCGGGCCGACGAGTCCGAACCCCGGCCTGTTCCAGCGCAGAAGCGCCTCGACGCCGGTGATTCGTCCGCTGGCGATGTTGATCTGCGGCTGGTAGTAGAGCTCCAACTCGCCGCGCTCGAGGGCATAGCGAAGATCGCTCTCGAGTGACAGGCGCTCCAGCGCGCGGCTGTTCATGGCCGGCGTGAACATCTGGTAGGCATTCCGACCGGCGTCTTTGGCGCGGTACATGGCGTGGTCCGCATTCGCGAGCAGCGCTTCGGCCGTGTCGCCGTCGCTCGGGAAAAGTGCGATGCCGATGCTGGTCGTGAGAAACAGCTCGGTGCCGTCGATGCGCAGCGGCTGGGCCACGGTGTCGAGCACTTTCTGCGCGATCTTCGCGGCGTCGTTGCTCGTCTTGAGATCGGCCAGAAGGACGGTGAACTCGTCGCCGCCCATCCGCGCGACGGAATCCTCCTCGCGGAGAGCGCCCTGCAGCCGGATCGCGACCGCTTTCAGGAACTCGTCGCCGATCGAATGGCCGAGGGTGTCGTTGACGACCTTGAAGCGATCGAGATCGAGGAACATCACCGCCAGCGGATGCTTCAGGCGCCGCGCATGCGCGAGCGCGACGGTCAGACGGTCGCGAAAAAGGCGCCGGTTCGGCAGACCAGTCAGCGCATCGTGGTACGCCTGATACTCGATGTGCTCTTCGACTTGTTTGCGCTCGGTGACGTCGCGCGAAACGCCCACGATCTCGCGGACTTCGCCCGTGATCCCGTCGCGCACGCTGCGGCTCGTCGTCTCGAACCAGACCAGCGAGCCATCCTTTTTCTCGACGCGATACGCAAACGTCGTCGGCCCCGACTCGTGAATCAGCGTGGAGAGATGACGCACCTCATCGCGATCGGGCTCGAAAATGAAATCGAAGAAGAGCCGCCCGACCAGTTCGGCAGGCTCGTATCCGAGGAGGCGCCGGCAGGCATCGGATGCGTAAAGGAGGACGCCGCGGCTCGAGGTTCGCGAGATCATGTCGGTGGAGTTTTCGGCCATGAGGCGATACCGCGCCTCGCTGTCGCGCAACGCCTCCTCGGCCATCCGGCGCTCGGTCACCTCGTTGTGCACCCCGATCGATCCGATGACGTTGCCGTCGACGTCCACCTGCGGCGCGCCGCCGATCTCGAGCCAGATCACCGTGCCGTCCTTGCGGCGGACGCGCACTTCGTACTGATCGGCGATCTTGCGAAGCCGCAGTCCTGTTTTCTCACGCATCACGGCCACGTCTTCCGGATAGGCCAGAAGCCGTTCGCCGGGCATTCCGATGAGCTCTTCGCGGCCGTATCCGACCATCTCGCAGAAGCGGTCATTGACGAACTGGAGCCGGCCTTCGATGTCTGCCTGCGCCAATCCCTCGCGCATCCTCTCGACCAGCAGGCGGTAGCGCTCCTCACTCTCGCGCAGCGCGTTCTCGGTGAGCTTGCGATCGGTGATGTCGATGACGGTCCCTTCGAGGATATCGGGATCGCCCTCGATCAGATGAACGCTCTCGACGAGCCAGCAAGGGCGGCCGTCCTTTCGGCGCAGCGAGATCTCGTGGCTGGTCATCATCCGCTCGCGGCGGAGCGTGCCGATGAATTCGTCGCGTTCCCCCGGCTCGAGGTAGAGGTCTCGGGCGGAATACTCCATCAGCTCTTCGCGTGAGGAATAGCCGAGGATCGTGGCCATCGCTTCGTTGCAATCGAGAATGCGTCCCTCGATCGTGTTGCGATAGACACCGGCGAGGTTGCGCTCGAACAGGAGGCGATGCTGCTGCTCGCTGCTGCGCAACGCTGCCTCGGTGCGATGGCGCTGAATGGCATTGACGAAGATCTCGCCGATGATGCGCAGGAGCGAGGCGGCGTCATCGCTCCAGGTTCTCCGCTCGGCCGAGGCGACGCCGAACGCACCGATGAAGACGTGGTTGTAGATCATCGGCACAATGGCCACGGAACGGTTGCCTGCGCGCTCGTATGCATTCCGGTCAGCCGAGGCATCGTCCGGAAGATCGTCGACCGAGAGGGTCACCCGCTCGAGCTGTTTCAATTGCTGGGAGCTGAATGGAAAGGTCGAAAAGGAGACCGAGCCCCCAAGGCCGCGCGCGACGCTCGGATCGGCGTTCCACTCGTGCGCAAGAACCCCCGTTTCTCGATCGTCGTTGGCCATGTAGATGAAGGCGCGGTCGGCGCCGACAAATCGGCCCACGCCCTCCAGCGCCGCGGCGATTTCCCGCCCGAGGTCGGCGGCGGCAACGTTGATGAAGTTCGTGGAGATGCCGGAAATCAGCTTCTCAAACGCCAGACGGTGCTCCAGCATCTCGTGCGCTGACCCGCCGTCCGGTTCCTTGACTGGAATCACTTCAGACAATCGACTCTCCCGAATGCATGTTCCGGATTGAAGTCGATACGTTAGCACCCAACAAGCGCAGCGCTCCAGACCTCGTGACCACCAGACTCTACTTCGGCAGTCGGGCTCGCGTCCTGCTTTAGAATCGAAGACATGAGAAACCTCCTCGTCGCTGCGACCATCCTCGGCGCGATCATCCTGGCAGCCTGCTCCTCATCAGCCCCGGCGGCACAGGGGCCAAAAGCCAACATTCCGCGGCCTGACTACGAGCTCCGCCAGATCGTTGGACCTGCCGAGGAAAACTACGACGAGGGAGACATCGAGGTGAAGTACCGCCTCGATATCGGCAATCGCGCGGACGTGGCGATCACTCTGGCCCGAGTGGATATCGTGACGGTCAACCCGCCGGGCGGCGCGTACACCCTCGACCCCGCGCATCGTGTCTATTACTTTCGCAGAGTGATCGATCCGCACCACACCGCCTCGATCGAGTTCTGGGCCAAGGCGATCGGCTACGGCCGCAGCATGCGCGACAGCGAGCCGGTGACAGTACGCGGCAATCTCTACTTCGAGTCCCCCAGCGGTTACCTGCGCGAGGTATTCGTGAAGGAGCTCGGTCAGTACGCGGGGCAGAATGATTAGATAGGGATCAGGGATCAGCGATCCTTTTTGATCTTGCGCCCTGATAGTCTCTCGCCCGTCCCCGATCTATCTCCGATCCCGTAATATGCGCGCCGAATGCTTCGAACGATCTGGACCATCATCGTTGCCGTCGCGGTGACGATTCCGTGCGCGAGCGCGGTGCTGATCATCGCCATGCTGTCGTCGGCATCGCCGTGGATTGAGCCGATCATCCGGCTCTGGGCGCGCCTGATCGTTTGGGGAGCGGGGATCGATCTACGCACCGAGGGAACCGAGGGCATCGATCGCAGCAAACGCTACATCCTCATCGCCAACCACCACTCGTACTTCGACATCCCCTGCATCTTTGCCGCGATCCCGCAACCGATCCGGTTCATGGCCAAGAAGAGCCTTTTCAGCATCCCGATCTTCGGATGGGCCATCGGACGGGCGGGATTCATTCCGATCGATCGAAAGAACCGGCGCACGGCAGTGAAATCATTCGATCTCGCCGTCGAGCGGATCCGGCGCGGCAACACGATCGTCATCTTCCCGGAAGAAGGGCGCTCGCGCGAAGTGGCCATGAGGCCGTTTCAGCGCGGCGCGTTCCTCCTGGCCATCCGTTCAGAGCTGCCGATCCTCCCGATCGCGATCGAAGGGACGTACGAGGTGCACCGCGTCGGCGCAAAACGAATTACGCCGGGTCCCGTGACGATCCGCGTCGGAACAGAGATCGAGACGGCGGGAGTTGGCGTCCGCGCCAAAGAGTCGCTGAGCGTGCAGTCGCGGGGACAGATCGAGGCGATGCTGGCGGGAGAAAACCATTCGACCACAGAGACGCAGAGAGCACAGAGTTGAACTGATTTAGTTGAACTGATCCCTCTGTGCTCTCTGCGTCTCCGTGGTGATTGGGTTTTGGTGATCAACGAATTGCAGCAGTCACGTCCCGGCAATCGGAACCGCCCAGCGTCCGCACCTCGATCGTGAAACGGTCCGCAACGATGCGGCCGGCGATCGGAGTGGTATTGCGAAGGAAGCGCGCCGCCAGCGCGCTGGCGTCGCCGGGAACCTCAATCGCAATCGAGCGGATCGTCTCCGTTGGCGTGGTGCCTCCGCCCAGCGCGCACTGGCTTTCGACGACACGGCACGAAGTCCCCTGCACCATCTCGTCCGCGCGTCTGCGCAACACTTCCAGCGGCGTGGCCAGCATCCGGTAGATGGGGATCTCCGTCTCGTACCTGCCCGTCGCGAATGCGCGCAACGTCTCGGCGAGCACGGCGTACGACTCCTTGCCGGCACGCAGCGCGCGCATGAGCGGATGCTTGCGGCAACGGTTGATGATCTCTTCGGGACCCAGGATCAAACCGCCCTGCGTGGCGCCGATCAGTTTGTCGGTCGAGCAGGCGATGGCATCGACGCCGCTGGCGAGAAGCTCGCGGATCGTCGGTTGCCGCGAGAAACCGTACGGCGACAGATCGACCACCCTCCCGCTCCCCTCGTCGTAGAGCAACGGCAAGGCGTGGTCACGCGCGACGGCCACGAGTTGATCGATCGAAGGCATTTCCGTGAAGCCGACGATCTCGAAATTCGAGCGATGAACGCGCAGGATGGCCGCCGTCTCGCTGGAGGCAGCCTCGTCGAAATCGGCAGCGTGCGTCCGGTTGGTCGTCCCCACTTCCCGCAACCGCGCTCCTCCCTGCTGAATCACATCGGGGACGCGGAACGAGCCGCCGATCTCGACCAGCTCGCCGCGCGAGACGATCACTTCGCGCCCCGAGGCAACGGCGGCGAGGAGGAGAAGCGTGCCGGCGGCGTTGTTGTTCGCCAGGATCGCCGATTCGCAGCCGAACAGCGTGCGGCACAACGCCGTCAGATGCTCGTCGCGCCGCCCCCGCGATCCTTCCTCGACGTCGAATTCGAGGTTGGAGTAGTTGGTGGTGACGGCAGCGGCACGCGACCAGAGATCCGGATCGATGGGCGAGCGCCCAAGGTTCGTGTGGATGATGACGCCGGTGCCGTTGATCACGGGGCGAAGCGTCGATGCGGTCGCATTGGCAAGCCGCGCCCGAACGTCGCCGGTGGCGACGCTCTCATCATACGGAGCGCGATCGCGGCGAATCGTCTCGAGGTGGAGACATACGGCGTCTTTGACGCGCTCCCGTCCGAATTCTGCGACCGTCTCTTTCAACGCATCGCTGGAGAGAATCCGCTCGACGGACGGGATGCGGCGCAGCGCGGAATCTCGCGAGTCGGGAGTCGTTTTAGGCACGGAGGCGTATTGTAGTGGCGAGCCGAAGGCGCCGGCTGTCGGGACCTCGGGTGTCGGGTGTCAGCTGTCCGGTGTCGGGAATTCAAAACCAACGCTAGACACTGACAGCCGGCACCCGATTGCCGCCATCCGACAACTGACATTCGACACCTGACACCCAACACCCGACACCCGAGAGCCGACACCCGACACCCGTGATCAAACAAGACGACGAGCTCGACAAGCTCGAAGAGGACATCCGGAAGCTGAAGAACAAATACGACCAGTTCTTCTCCGGCATCCAGAGACTCCCCCCGATGCACGAGCGCCGGCTGCTCGAGGTTTACATTCACGAGCTGGGCAAGCAGAAGATGCGCGACAACACGCGGCGCTTCCGCTACTCGCAGCTCCTGACGCGCTACAACCAGCTTCGCGAATTGTGGGGACGAAGAATGCGCGAGCGGGAGGAAGGGCCGATCGACTTCCGCCGCCGCTCGGCCGCACTGGCCGAACCGATGCCGCCTCCGCGCAGTTCCGAGCCTGCGCCGCGCGTAACGTCCGCGAAGCCCGATCCGTATGTAACGGTAGCGCCGGGCTCGAACGGCGAAGCGATCCGACAGCTCTTCGGCGAAATCGAGAAGGAGCACCTCAAGCTGGGAAGGCTACCGACCATCACCATCGAGCAGTTGAAAACGATGGTCCAGAAACAGAGCGATCTCGTCCGCGAGAAATATCATGTCGCCGCCGTCGCCTTTCGTGTGGACGTTGTCGACGGCAAAGTAAAACTGAAAGCGAAACCAATCCAGGAATGATGATGAAACGACTCCTTCTCCTTGCCTCAGCCGTGGCGCTGGCCGCCTGCTCGTCCTCCACGTCACACCACGATTCGAATCCGTACGCGAACCCGTTCTACATGAAGTACCTCAACACCGGAGCGTGGGTCGACGGGCAGATCACACGCACCGTCACGGACCTCCGCGCCAATCCGCACTCGGCGGCTCTCCACAACACCCTCGGGCAGCTCCTCATCCAGAAAGGTTTTCCGAAGGATGCCGAGATCGAGTTCGAGCGCGCCGTCAACTCCGACTCGCATTTCTACCCCGGCTGGTACAACCTCGGCCTGGTCCGCATGTCGCGCGGCGATCTGACGGGAGCGCATCACGCTTTCTCGCGTACTGTTCACTACAAGCCCGGACATTCCGCCGCACTCTTTCAACTCGGCCTGATGGAGGAAAAACGCCAGCATCAGAGCGCCGCCATCGACTACTACGCAAAAGCGTTCTCGATCAACCCTGCCCTCCTCGACGTACGCGTAAACCCTCGCATCCTCGACTGCAAACTCGTCGACATCGCTCTGCTGAAGGCGTATCCAAAGGAGCACTCCCGCGAGAGCATGGCCTTCAACCCGACGCCGCCCGGCTACGTGCAGGAAGGCCTGGCAGCGCCACTACCCGCTGCGCCCGCGCCGCCAAAGCCGCCACACTAAACGCCACAGCGCCGGCCGCAAACGAAGAGCGAAACGAATCGCCGCCGGCCGGGCGGCGATTCTCGTAGCAAGCCCGCCCAGCATCCGTCATCATTCACGGCATGAAGAAACGAACCCGAATCCTTCTCGGACTCCTCGCGGCCTTCGTCTTCATTCAGCTCATCCCGGTCCCGAAGACCAATCCGCCGGTGACCGGCGAGATCGCCGCGCCGCCGCAAGTGATGTCCGTGCTGCGCAAGAGCTGCTACGACTGCCATTCCAACGAGACCGCCTGGCCCTGGTACAACCACATCGCCCCCGGCTCATGGCTGCTCTACCGCGATGTGACGCAGGGACGCCGGGCGATGAACTTCAGCGAATGGCAGCAGATGCCGCAGGACCGCCAGAACAGGCGGCGCAAGCAGGTGTGGGAGCAGGTCGCTGCTGATGAAATGCCGCCTTGGTTCTACCTTCCGCTCCACCACGCCGCGAAGCTCACTGACGCAAACAAAGCAATCCTCAAGGCGTGGAGCGATGCCGGACCCGCCGTTCCCAAGCGCCGCTGAGGAGATGAGAAAGCCCTCCGCTCCTCCGCCTCTCCGCGTGAAACAAAGGAACGAGCTGTCACCGCAACTCAACAAGACCATCGATCCCACGCGGTATGATCAGACTCATGAAAGTCCCAACCATCGCATCCCTCCTACTGCTCGTCACCGTCTCGACATTCGCCGCCGAGGTCGTGAAGAAGGGCGCTCCTCTTTCGTCATCGAAGCCGGTGGCGCTGACCACCGTCCTCCAGTCCCCGAAGACCTACACGAAGGACGCCGTCGTCGTGGAAGGTGTCATCGAGAAATCGTGCACGAACATGGGCTGCTGGATGGAGCTCGCACCTGCTCCCGGCAAGAAGAGCGTACGCGTCACATTCAAGGACGAAGAGTTCTTCATCCCGCTCACAGCGAAGGGTATGCAGGCGCGCGCAGAAGGCGTGACGAAGATCCACACTCTGAGCAAAGCGGAGGCAGATCATCTCGTCGGCGAAGGCGCGACGCTCACGCGCAACGCCGACGGAACCGCGGACGAAGTGTCGTTCATCGCGACAGGCGTGGAGCTGACGCGGCCCTGAACTAGACAGCGATCAGGCGAATCTCGTAGCCGCCTGTCGCGTCGCGGAGGCGCAACTCGACGCGCCACTTTCCCTGGCCAGCGAATGTCTCGTCGATCGAGACTCGTCCCTTCTCAAACGTCTTCTCCCAACGAGTGGCGCCCTTCGCATCGATCAAGCGCAGGGTCGCTTCTCCACGTTCCACGCGCATCGCCACTTTCAGCCGCGCTGCGGACCACGGTGCTGTGATCGTGTGTTTGAAGACCTTCGTCTCCGATGCTGAGCGAAAGTCCTCGCTCTCGGACATCGCCGAATAGCCCTTCAGCGCGTATGCGGTGGAGTGGAAACCGATCGCGGCTACGGCCGCGACAATCAATAGCCGGGCGATTGTTTGTTTCGATTGCATGGAATCCTCCGGAACGTCAGCGTGTATAACGCCAGCCCAACACTTTGGTTTCATCTGCTTGCCTCACGCGCTAGCGGGTGGTACACGTATGGTATGAAGAAGACGACGATCTATCTTCCTGACGACCTGAAGAAACGATTGGAAGAGACAGCACGAACCACCGGCCGGCCGGAAGCGCAGGTGATCCGCGACGCGATCAGCGCGGCTACGCTCGAAGCTCTTTCTCCCACTCCGCGTGTTCCGTTGATGGAGCGTGGACTGGGAGACCCGACGATCGCTGAGAACGTCGATGCTCTGCTCGAAAGATTCGGCCGTTGATTCTCCTCGACACGAGCGGGATTCTGGCTGCGCTTTTCCCTGATCAGAATCGGCACCAGGAGTGTGCCGCGGCGCTACTAAAAACCACTCCGCCGCGGATCATGTCGCCGTTCGTTCTCGCGGAAGCCGGCTACCTGATCCAGAAGTTCGGCGGCGTCGACGCAGAGATTCTCTTCCTCGCCGAAATCGGCCGCCGCGCATACGAGCTGGCAACGTTCGATGAAGCGGACGTGGAAGGCGCCCGCCTTCTCGTCAATAAATACCGCAGCCTCGGCATCGGTCTGGCCGACGCGTCAATCGCCGTTCTCGCCGCCCGCTACGGCACCCTCGACGTACTCACGCTCGATGAACGCCACTTCCGGGCGATCCGCCCCGCGCCGAGGAAGAACTTCCGGATACTCCCGGCGGATGCGTGATTCGTTTTCACGCGGAGCCGCGGAGGGCGCAGAGGGAGAAGGTTCTCCTCCGCGTGAACCAATTCACCTCCAACTCACGACACGAATCCCCTCGAACCGCTTGAAATCGGTCTCGTTGAACGTGACCAGTGCCAAGCCGTGAACTCGCGCGATTGCCGCGATCTGGCCATCCGCGAACGGCGGCGTCTCGCCACGAGATACAAGCCGAGCCCTCTCGATGGCATGCCACTCCGCAGCAGCGTGGTCATAGTCCAGGATTGGCATCGTCGGCAGAATGATTTCCTCGAGATAGCGCTCGATTGCGACTCGGCGGCGGGATGGGGGCATCCGCTCCACGCCGAATCGCACCTCGTGCCAGGCCACCGAGGGAATCGCGATCTCGTCTTCATACCGACGGAAATTTCGAAGAACGATCTTCCCTGGTCTCAGGCGGACCGGTTCCGACAAGACGTTCGTGTCTAAGAGGTACTGGAGACTCACAGGACGGTTCCCCGCCCAGGCGACTGATCTCTCACGCCGGCAAATACCTCGTCGGGATCGATGTCCAGACTGCCCAGCCCGATCTCAGCAGCGAGAGCATCCCATGCCTCAGAGAAACGCTTGGATCGTGAGACGAGGCGATCGTATTGCTTGCGCCCGATCAACACCGCCACCGGCTCGCCGCGCCGCGTGAGCTCAACGGCCTTCCCCGACTCCGCCTCCCGAACGAGCCTCGGCAGACTGCTGCGCGCCTCTGCGATGGAATGTTGCTCACTCATGGATCACACCTCATGTACATGTTGGTGTACATCGTAGCACCTCTGCTGTGGTCTGCAGTCACACTGGTGGAAAAATCACATCCCCAGATTGAACGACGTGAAGTTCAAAGGCACGTCAGCCACTGCGATGTGCTTCACTAGGAACGCTTCATTGCCAAACCGCCGGTATCCTTCGCCAATTGCTTCCGCCTCACTGCCGAACGTATCGACGAGGTCGCGGCCCTTCAGCAGTGCGTATCTCCCCGGAGCTCAATCAAGTAGGTTCAATCGGATTCGCTCGAAGGCATCGAACTCAGTCTCTAATGACGATCGCGAAACACGCACGTGCTTGATCCCTCTTACTCGCGATTCCAGAGTTCAAGATGTTGGTTTTTCTCGGCATCACGAAGCATGTTGAGCAGGTATAACCCATCAAGCATCGGAACCTTGATCTGTTGCCACGTGCCGGCACCATCGGTGTATTGGATCTTGAAGAACCACTCACGAAAGTTACCAGCCTCGCGGCTGAGCATCATCCCCTGGATTTTAGCGACATCAGGAAGTTCGTTGACCATTGTAACTTCTCCGTTGAATTGACCGTAAGTAATTACAGGCGCGTCCGCAGGATCGGGCGGAATGATCACGGGCGGATACGCCTCGATGTCAACAAGCTCCGCACAATCGCGCAGCGACCCAATCTCAATCTCGAACGCCGGCAGTTCCTGCTGCGGGTTCGGCGGTGTGAAGGTGAGCCGCAATTCGTTTTGATAGGCGTGCCTAAACGGTTTCGCGAAACGGAGTGTTCTGTCGACTAATTGTAGATCAGCACGAACCGGGTCGTAATAGTTGACAAAGCCCATCTGCGGACGCCAACCTGGCAAGCGATCGCTCACAGCAGCCGTAATTCTATTCAGGAAATCGCCGGGAGTATGAATCACGAGGCACCCTGTTGCCGAGAAGTCTCCAAACAGCCGGCGGCTATAGACCGTGGACGTCGAGAACAGATAGTAGTCCGTCGGGGATTGGATCGCGATGAACGAGGGTGCCTTTCCCCGCGGTACATCGATCCCATGCTTCTCCATGAAGGTGCGCATGCGCGGATCGTGCGGGTTTGGGTTAAGGATTCGCTTCAACTCAGAGTCCCTACGCGCATGGTTGTGACTTTCTCTCTCGTAGAATGACGCAGCCGAAATACGAAACGCTCCGACCTCCAGCGACTTTCGAAGCCACACCGGATCGCCGAACTTCAGGATGTACGGGTTTTCTTTCGTAAGCTTGTATTTGTCAATAATCGGGTTCATGTTTGGAACTGGACCGAATGCGTTGTCAAACGCGTCGCGAAACCGCGAAATGTCAATCGGGCCTGGATAGTCATAGTTGCGAAGAACGCATTCCTCGAGTACCTCGGCGTGCAGGACCATCCATTGCTCACCACCCTCCTCGAACGGCATGATGCCGAGGCGACCGCGCTCATCCTGGACGCGACCGTTATTCATGCAGTCGAACATGCGTTCGGAGAGCTGCTCGGCTGAGAGGTGATCCAGGTCCCGATGTCGGCGGTACTCTTGCCGCCACCATTCGTGTCGCTTCATGGGAGATATCGTAAGCCATTCAAGGATATCTAGGCCCAGTGTGCCCCTACGACGACGACCCAGCGTCAGCGGCTGACTCGCAGCATTTCTACGATCAGTAGACATTTTGAAGCGGAGCGCGTCGCGACAAAGCGAATCGCCGGGCACACTCCGTGGCGGTGAGTCATTGGGAAAGGAAGGGGGCGAGCCGCTGAGACTTGCAGCGCGGCGCACACTCACTTTCGCGACTCTCGCCGTTCACTTTGCAGGCGCGTAATCAAGATTTCGAATCTCCGCGAAACCTCATTCTTCACACCTGCATGTGAAATAGCGTCGTGAGCGGGAAGGAGAAACTGGAGAGCGCGCTCGCGATGCCCCAATGCGGCCTCCGTCATCCCCAGCCCGCCCGAAGCGAGAGCCTGTTCGAATAAGAGGCCGTGCGAGTCACGGTTCGCGTCCGCGATCGCGAGCGCTTTCTGAAACGCGTCCAGAGCGTCAGCCAGGCGATGGCCAGAAAGGTAACAATCACCCAGTTGGTCAAGAGCAGCCGACAACATTGGCGAGTCCCCGCCGCGCTTATAAATATCGACTGCAATGCGTGCGTGCTCATAAGCATCACGCGGCCGACCAAGCCCACTAAGAGCGCTTGCGAGCAGAATGTCTGCGTAAGCTTCCTCTTCAGAGGCACCAATGTCGTGGGCCACTTGAAGCGCAACGAGTTCGGTTTCCATTGCCTCCTTAAACAAGCCCTGTTCATCACGCGCAAGACCAATCAGCGACAGCGATCTCGCCCGCTGCTCCTTATCATCCTGTCTCGATGCAATATCCAATGATCGGTTGGACAGCACCAGCGCCTCAGTTAAGCGACCCTGATTTATTCTAACAAGCGCTAGGCCACCCAGAGAGCGCGCCGTACCCGTACGATTGTTGACTCCATCATACAGTTTGAACGCGCGGGTAAACCCAGACGCCGCAGCTACGAGTTCCAATCGGCGAAGATAGAGGCCGGCAAGGTTATTGGATACATTTGCCTGGCCGAGCTGGTTCCCGGCCTTTGAAAACGCGTCAAATGACTTCCGCCATTCATAGTTCGCCTCGGAGTAGGACCCGCGTGCTTGAGCAACAACACCCAGGTTCAGATGCGAATTGGCTTGGCCAAAATTGTCGCCGAGCCGCTCATAGATTTCAAGCGCCTTCGCTACGAAGATATGGGCCTCGCGGTACCTGGCTTGGCCGTTCAGCACACTAGAAAGATACAGGCGAAAATGAGCCTCAAATCGATCATGGTGCTGCTCCAAAGCGAGCCGAACACCAAGGCGCAGAGCTCGTTCCGCGGCTGGATAGTCCGGAAGATATCTAAGCGATAGGCCACGGTTCAAAGTAGCAGACAGTGTGGGCAGAGCCTCGATTGATCGCTGGTAGTCTTCCGCGGCCTGACGGTATCGGCCAGCTGCAAAGTTTGTCTGCCCTGTGTTGAATGATTCGCGAGCGGCATTTTCTTTGTGGGCGGCCGCATCCTTGAATTCCAGTTCAATTCCAATCTCGGTCGCCTGAACGACTTGCGAGGTGCCTGGGCCAGGCACAGTCCGAAACGACTGCCGGACAAGAAGAGCCTCCTTGAGGCCATATGCTGCCCACCCGAGAAGCAAAAACACAACTGCCGCGGCGGTAAGCATAATCTGCCGCCCATCAAGTACCCGGAGCCAAGGGAACCGGGACCGCTGTGCGCGTGTGAAACTGGCGTTCAAAAGCAGTCCTGCAATACTCGCCAACGATAGAAAGAGGCAGAAGAGAATGATCAGGACGTAAACCGCATTCATCGCGCCCTCTGGAAGATATCCGGTGCGCGTGTGACCTGTTCGAAGCGCGCGGAGCGTTTTCGAGGAGCGTTGACGGTATCTTTACGTACATGCACACCGATCATTCCCGGAGTATGCGCCTGCCGAACAATTTTGAACAGTCGGCTTCTTGGAACGATTAAGCCCGGCCAAGCCTCGATGTTTCTGTATCGTCAGGATCATTCGATCCCATCGCGTCCGCACCCACTCCTTCGCCCTCGAATATCATGCACCCCGCATGGCAGACCACGAAGAACCACAGCAACCGGAAGTTCCTGAATCGGAGTTGAGTCGCGTTCGGCGCGAGAAGCTCGAGCGCATCGTCGCGCTTGGCTTCGACGCCTATCCGACCAAGGCGGATGTCGATACGACGATCGCCGAGGTGGTGAGGCAAGAAGGCGAGAGGACGTCGCAGGAGTTGGAAGCGGAGCCCGCGAGCGTCAAGATTGCCGGCCGCATCATGGCCATTCGCGAGTTCGGGAAGACGGCGTTTCTAGTCCTTTCCGAGAAGACGGCGCGCATTCAGGTCTACTGCCGAAAGGACACGCTGCCGGAGCGGGAGTGGGGGTTGTATCAGAACCTCGATACCGGCGATTGGGTGGAGGCGTCGGGCACGCTCTTCCGCACGAAGACCAATGAGCTTTCCGTCAAGGCCACGCATCTCGGCTTTCTCGTCAAGGCGCTGCGGCCGCTGCCGAGCAAGTGGCATGGGTTGACCGACGTCGAGCAGCGCTACCGGCAGCGTTACGTCGATCTCATCGTGAACGACGGCGTGAAGGCGACGTTCGAGACGCGGGCGAAGATCGTGCGCAGCATCAGGAACTACTTCGACACGCACGGCTACATCGAGGTGGAGACGCCGATGATGCAGCCGATCGCCAGCGGTGCGGCGGCGCGGCCGTTTCGCACGCATCACAACGCGCTCGATATCGATCTCTTCATGCGCATCGCGCCCGAGCTGTACCTCAAGCGGCTCATCGTCGGCGGCCTCTCGCGCGTCTACGAGATCAACCGCAACTTCCGCAACGAGGGGATCTCCACGCAGCACAACCCCGAGTTCACGATGCTGGAGTTTTATGAAGCGTACGCCGACTACAACGACCTGATCGCGCTCACCGAGGAGCTGCTGAGCAACCTGGCGCGTGAGGCGTGTGGGACGGACACGGTCCCGTTCCGCGGCAACGAGATCCGCTTCACGACGCCGTTTGCGCGCTACACGATGAAGGAAGCGATCGCGCACTTTGGGACGATCGATCCCGCGGATATCGACGATCGCGCAAAACTCGAAGCGCTGCTCGTGGCGCGAGGGCATCGCGACGCGGACGACGTTGCGAAGATGAACACGGGCAAAGTCATCGCGGAGTTGTTCGAAGCGGTTTCGGAGGAGCATCTCATCCAGCCGACGTTCATCACCGACTTTCCGACCGAGGTCTCGCCGCTGTCGAAGCAACGGCGCGATGATCCGGAGATCGTGGAGCGCTTCGAGCTCTACATCGGCGGGATGGAAGTGGCGAACGGCTTCTCCGAGCTGAACGACGCCGACGAGCAGGACCGGCGCTTCCGCCAGCAACTCGGAGAGCGCGAGGCGGGCGACGATGAGGCGATGCAGATGGACGAGGACTATGTCAACGCTCTCGAATACGGTATGCCGCCGACGGCGGGAGAAGGCATCGGCATCGATCGGCTGGCGATGATTCTGACGGACTCGGCGTCGATTCGGGATGTGATTTTGTTCCCGCTGATGAGGCCAAGGGAAACGTAGGTCGGACTCTCCAGTCCGACTGCACGTGATGTCGGACTAGAGAGTCCGACCTACGTTTCCGACCTACGTTTTCTTTCATTCAATGATCGAGACCCGCATCGCCCGCCGTTACCTCTGGGCCGCTCGCAAGCGGGCGCATACGGCGTTTCTATCGTCGATCTCGATGCTGGGGCTCGCAGTCGGCGTGGCCACGCTGCTCATCTCGCTGGCGCTGATGGCGGGTTTGCAAGGGCAGATCAAGCAGCGGCTGATTGCTTCGAGTCCGCAACTGCTGATCGAGCCGGCGGGATCGCCGACAATCGAAAACGCGGCGGGGATCGAGAAGGCAGCGCGATCGATGGGCGTTCGCGACGTTCGTCCGCTCGTCAGCGGCATCGGCTGGGGCGCGAACGACCGGGAGCGGCGCGGGCGGCCAATGCGGATCCGTTCGGGTTCGCCGGGCGCGTTGCGCTCCAGTGACGAAATCGCGGTGACGCGCGACTTTGCCGCTGCGATCTCGCTCGACGTTGGCGACACGATCACGGTCGTCTCGCCGCGTACCCGCCTGACGCCGTTCGGTCCGATGCCGGTGTGGCGGAAGTATCGGATCGCGCATCTTCTCGCCGCATCGACCGACGAACAGGCCGCGGATGGCGTCCTGAGTCTGGCCGAGACCGAGAGCTTTTTCGGGACCGGCGGCAAGCCGACCTCGATCGAAATGTACGGGCCCGAGGAGCGCGCCGAGGAGGTTCAGGCGGCGCTGGCGGGGCAGTTTCCCGGCGCGCAGGTCAAGACGTGGAAGGAGATCAACCGGCCGCTCTTTCTGGCGCTGCGGCTGGAGAAGATCGTGATGTTCGTGACGATCTCCCTCATCATTTTTGTGGCCGCGCTGAATCTGATCTCGTCGCTCTCCATGCTCATCCTCGAAAAGCGCCCCTCCGTCGGCGTTCTGCGAACCCTCGGCGCAACAGAGCGGACGATCCTGATGATCTTTCTCGAAGTCGGCCTCCTCATCGGCATCTCCGGCACGATCCTCGGCAACGTTTTCGGCTTGAGCGCGTCGTGGATCATCGATCACTACCACCTCGTGCCGCTTCCCGCCGGCATCTATCCCATCGCGTATCTGCCGCTGACGATCGATCCGTCGGACGTTCTCGGCGTCAACGCGGTGGCGATCATCCTGTCGATCATCGCCACCTGGTATCCGGCGCGGATGGCCTCGCGGCTCGATCCGATCGCCGCGATCCGGGAGGAAGCGTGAGACGGAGCTCGCTCGCTGCGGCCATCTTTTTCTTCGCTGCCTCGTGCGCGAACATCGTGCACCACGATCTGACGTTGACGTTCGACGACCGAGGGGAGCGGGTGACGATCCTTTCGGTGACGTCGATTCCAACAACGAAAGACTCGCGCGACCGCAAGCGCGACGAGCGGCTGCGCGAAGACATCCTGGCGGGCCGCGACGAGTGGAGCCTTCGGTTCGCCAACGCCAGCCCAGAGGCGGAACGCGTCACGTTCGAACGTGCCAAAGGCGAGCTGATTCGTGCCGAGCACGTGGCGCGCATCGACGTCGCGGATCTGCAGAAGATCTTTTTCGATGTCGCCGTCTCGGCCGTCGTGACGCGCGGCGACGGCTGGGCGGAACTGGCCATCTATCCCGGAACCTCGACGCGGGCGACACGGCAGCAGCGCGACGATTCCGAGAGAAAGTTACGGAATTACTCGCGGCGCGCGGTCCGCTACTTCGACGCAGTGCGCACGATGTACGACTACATGGACGCGCATCCGCCGCGCGCCGAGGCGCTTTTCACCGCGCTCTTCCGCGATGCCGACGATCCGAAGCCGTCGCTCATCAGCGACGAGGAGCACGATCTCGTCGAGGCGGCGCGCGCGGCGGTCGACGGCCTGACCAAAGACGAAGACACGGACGCGCTCGAAGCGGAAGCCGATCTCGTCTTCAACCCGCTGCCGGCACGGATCGTCGTCCGCATCCCGGGAGAGCCTCTCGTCGTCGAAGGATTCACGCACGACAAGGAGGGCGAGCTGATCGCCGAGCCACTGTCGCTCCTCGAAGCGATCGCGTCCCTCGAAGGACGCTGGATCACGCCCGACCCGCTCGCGTTTTCCATCCGGCCGGACGGCGGCGGCGAGCCGGAAAAGGAAGCAGCGCTCATCGCCGCGATGCCGCGAAAGACCATGGCGGTGGTAGGCGAGATCGAAGTGGCGGACGCGCTCGTCGCGAAGCTGAAGCCGTCGGCGAGGTATCGGGCGCGGTGGATTACGAAGACATCAAATTAGACGGTTTCCCCGAGCGTCTGATTTCGACCATAATTCGCCCTTCCGTCGATGTCCTCCTCACTCGTGACCTATCTCGAGTCGCGGCCAGATACCGCCACGTTCCTGCTCGGCAGCGAGTTGGGGCGGACGGTGAGCGAGATTTTTCCGCGGGGGGAGACGCTGCTGCCGCGGCCGTACAAGATCTTTCCGGCCGACGAGACACAGGCGCCGGCGTTCGGCTTTCCTGTTGCCGATGCTTCGGTTTTGCGGGAGCTCGACGCGAAACTTGATCGCTGGCTCTCCGACGAAGTTGCCTGGCAGGCCGGCCGCCAGCCTGCGGCGAAGGAGAAAGCGCAGCTCGCCAACGGCGTCTACATGAATCAACTGATGCGCCTGGTCGAGAACGCGCTGATGTCGAATCTTCTCAGCGACTATCACGCCGTTTTCTGGCTCGCGCATTCGTTCGATCTGGCCCGGCAGTTCTCGTCGATTCCGCGGCGCGTCAGCACCTTCGACACGCAGACCGGCAAGACGCAGGGCGACGCCTTCAAGTACCGGATCTTCGCGAAGTGGGCGAACGACACGCGCGAGGCGATGGCGCAACTCGGTACGAAGGCCTCGTCGATTCTCGATGGCGAAGAACAGCGCGGCCTGCAGTTCTTCAAGCTGCTCGCGGACGACGTTCTGATTCTCACCGAGGAGTTCATCGGCCCCGATCTGCGGGAGCTGCGCTCGTTCGTCAACGGCTACTTGCGGCGCGACTTCCAGGCGTTTCGCGACTCGGTCGAGCGGATGCGCGAGATCGCGCTCGACCTCCTCCAGAAAGACCGCACCTTCCGGGCGTCGCTGCCGCTCTTCGGCACCGCGCCGGACCAGGGCATTCCCGTCGCACTCCTGCTCGACACGCGTTTCCAGAACTTTCTGTTCGAGCAGAACGCGATCCAGTCGGCTGTGACACGCGAGGACCGTGAACAGTTTCAACTCATCGCGCGGCGAATTCGCGAGTTCGCCATCCTCAACCAACTGCGCCGCGGGATCACGATGATGACGGTGCGGTCGGACAATCAGGTCGTCTCCGCCGACAAGCGCGCCAACGTCTACTCGCGATCGACGCGGCCGATGGATTTCGGCCGGCCGGGCGTGGTCGATCCGATGGTGCATCGCTTCGGCCTGATCTACGACATCTCCAACTTCACCGAGACGCTGGGCAACATCCGGCGCGGCGGCCGGAAGGAGGAGATCAGCTCCTACCGGCAGATGCTGTTATTCCAGCGCAAGCTCGACTCGATTGCCACACGACACCTCCTCCAGTTCGAGAAGTTCCTCGGCGATGGCGCTTTCTACACGACCCGACGCGCGCTCCGGCTCGTTCGCGCCGCCGTCGAGATCCAGCGCTGTTACGCCGACGTTCGCCGCAAAGGCTTCGCGTTCAACAAGGGGCTGCGCATCGCCCTCAACTTCGGCTACTACCGCCTCCTGCCGATGAAAGGCAGTGGCAATGAGCGCATCACCGAGTTTTACGGTCCGGGCATCGTCGAGCTATCGCGCCTGACGACAGGCAAGGCGAACAAGGAGATCGAGGAGTTCGCCTCATTTCTGCTCACGCACGGTTACGAATCATCGAAGGTGCAGGCGTTCTTTGCGCCCCTCGAGCGCGGGGTCGACGTCATCGACCACACGCAGCACGCCCGCGAGTTCTACTCGTACGTGAACACCAGCGGCCACCTCGTAAACGAAGGGATCGTGGCCTCCTTCTCGCTGCTGCAGGAGCTGTCGAACGATCTGGCGTCGGAAGGGCTGCAGCTGTACCGGCTGCGATCACCGTGGGCGACGTACGTCGGCTTCGCGGCGTCGCTGACGGGTCTGGAGTACATCGGCGTGCGCCTCCTCGGGATGGTCTCGCTGAAGGGATTGGACGAGATCGATGTCGGCGAGATCGTCCCGTTCGCGCCGGGCGACGTCGAAGCCACTCCGATCGACGGCGCGGACCCGCTGTTTCTTGTGATCCGCCAGGAGTTCCACCAGGACCGCGATCCCGAGGGACCGCTGGCCGAGGCGACGGAGCTGGATGACAGCACCACGAGCGAGCAGGCCATCACCTCGGAGCTCGTGATCTGCCTCCGGAACGAGCCGGACGGCACCGAGGACGATGTCGTCATCGGCGAGTGGAACCCACGCACCGACGAGCTCCGCTGCCCCTTGCGCTTTCCTCGGGGCGATTTCGTGCGCCTCTTCGCGCTCAGGGGCGATGTCACCGAGGAGCTTCTGAGCGAACGCCGCGAAACGGTGCGCCATCTCTACAACCGTCTGTCCGACCGCACGCCAACCCCCGCGGTACCCCTGGCCGATTTCCGCGATTTGTATGCGACGTATGTGCTGGGGGCGGTGGTGGAGAAACTGTAGTTTTGCGCAGCCCTGGCGGGCTGCGCGTTGTCGGTTGTCGGTTGCGTGCGCGGCCTGCGGCCGCGCGTTGTCCGATTCGAGAAGTTGCGGCGCTACTATTGGACGACGATGAAAACCTACACGGCTGTCGTCGAGGAAGATCCGGAGACGGATGAGCACTACGCAGACGGCTCTGCTGCGGCATCGTAGAGGTCGCGGACGTCGAGCCGTGCGTCGATCGAAAGCTCTGCGCTCCCACCTTCGTCAACGACAGTCGTTCGCCAACCATCTTCTCCGCGCGACCTGACCTCCACGGAGCGCTCGCGGTAAGAGACGAGCACGTACTCACGCAGGGACGGGAAAGTCTTGTAGTGCTCGAACTTGTCGCCCGAATCGTACTCCTCGGTGCTGCGGCTCAGGACTTCCACGATGAGCGCCGGATTAGTGATCGCCAACGGGTGAATGCCGTCGATCTCACGTGGCCCGCAGATCGTGACATCGGGATACGTTGTAAGACCGGTGGGTGTGCGAACACGAAGATCGGAATTGTACGGACGGCCCTCGCCGCCGCGGAGTTGATGGCCCAGCAAAGTGATCGCGGCCGCCGCGAGCGCTGCGTGTTCGGGCGTGCCGCCCGCCATCGCGTAAATCTGGCCGCCGAGGAACTCGTGCTTGACGTTGCTCGACGCCTCGAACCCGAGATACTCCGCGTATGTGTAATTGAGCTTGTGGAGAAGTGCCGGCATCTTCGAGGATTATTGCAGGTGTCGATGCGAGGTCGGACGTCGCGGCTGCCAGGCAAGTCCGAAGCGGAGGCAGTTAGCCCCCGCCCTCTTACGCCGGAGGTCGCGGGTTCGAGTCCGGTCTGCCCCGCCAATCTGATGCACGCGCGTCGCGCGCCGTGCGAGCGCGAAGCCGCGTGTAAGCTTTTCGATCGTGCGCGATCTCCTCCGGTCTCGCGTCGCGGCAACCGTGATCACTCGTCCCAAGGTGCCGGGCCGAGCAACCGACGGCCACTCGGGCGCTCATCATAGAGGTAAGCCTTGGCGGCTTCGTAAAAGAGCACGATAGAGAACGTCACCGCTACCCAGACCAAGAGGGCCTCGATCGGGAAGACTGCCGCATGCACCATTCCGTTGCAGTCGACGGCCGTCCCATACGACCAGGCGAGGATGCTCTTTCCAATCATGCCCGCAGGCTGATAGCGCCACCAATACCCGGGAATGCCGAGCGTCACCTCCCAGAGCAAAGACGTCAGCAGGACGTATACGCATGTGAGCGACAAAGCTTGCCAGTTGACGAGGTCCTTCACTGCACGGTACAGAATCATCGCCGGGACGAACGCCACCGCCACGAGAAACGTGTAGTACACGGGAATCCAACCGCCTGTTGCGCCCACGAGTTGCTTTGCAACGATTCCCCCGACGATAAGCGTGATACCCATGAGCGCCACCGGCCACGAGATCGCTAGGATCTTTCCCGGCTGAGGGATCAGCGGCCGCCGGCGACGAACGTTGTATTCAAACAGCCAGTACTCGTCCGCCCAGAAATAAATCAGAGCGATGGCCAGTCCGCCGAGGTAGTAGAAGAAGAATTCCTCGTAGGGGATGCCGAGCAGGCGCCCGACATAGGGATCGGGCCGACGGCAGTCGAAATCGAGCACCCATTTCCCGAGGCCGAGATCGAGCACGCTTCCCAGCACTAGTACGTAGAGAGCCGTCAGGCCGACGGCTCTGCGCCGCCGCCTGGGCGGCGGTTCCGAGACCAAGAAAAACCGTGGGAGGATCAAAACAATCGGGATCAGCCAAAGCACAAGGCTCGAGAAGTAGGAACTCTTGAAATTCCACACGAGGCTCAGGGGGATGAGCCACGAAAGGATGATTCCGACGAGCCAGTCGAACGGGCCCACGCGCTGAAGGACGTTGCGCAGATTCACGGCTCGATCTTCACGCCCGCGGCGAAGAACCACGGATTCTTCTTGAATGTATTATCGAATGCCGAACCGGCGGCGAAATATCCCATCTTCATCGTCACCGTCACCGACTCCGGCGTCTCGATGTCGAAAACTACGGCGTATTCATTGCCGATGTTTTTCGTGGGATAAGGCGAATTGCGGAATTCGAAATGGCGGATGGTGAACGTAGTGGACTTCGAGACGATGTCGCTTTCGTCGATGTTGAGCGCTCTGGCAAAGAGCTCCAGCGGCGAGTGGTCGTTATTTCGATATTCGAGCGCATAGTAGATCTTGTTCTGCAAGCCGCTGCCGAACGTTTTTTTCGCCGGATCTCCAGCACCGGCAATGAGCGGCTTCGACAGCTTCTTGAAGAACAAGAGGCCGGGGCCAAAGGTGCCAGTTTCTCCCAGATAGCCTTCGTCCACATTCGTCGTCGATTCCCTGTCACTCGGGCCGACGGCCACCGTCGCGCCAAACGTGTAGTGGACGATGGGTTTCTTCGCTTCATCCAAGTCCTCGATCTGATTGCTCATCGTCAGCTTCAGGAGTCCCGACGTTCCCCGTCCGCGGACTTTCTCGTTTTTCGTCTCGACGTTGTTTGCGTCCGTCTTGATTCCGACGCTGTGCGACCGGCTGCTGCGGAAGAGAGCGAGACTGCCGCCCAGAACCTTCTTCTGAGAAACCATCGGATAACTGAAGAATGTCTCCGCGCCCAGCGTGCGGTAGACGTGAGGATCCTCTCGGCTATCGTCCGTGCCGTAGACACCGGTGATGTTCATCGATCGCAGGAAGTCGGTCGGCAGCTCGATGTCGTTGACCTGCATGAGAAAACTCGACGCGTCGCCATCGGTTTTCGGTTTGAAATCGCGCTCTCGTTTGATGATGTAGGAGCCCACGTAGTTAGCTAGGCGCGTCGGGTAGCTCAGTGTGAAGCCCTGGCCGCTTTCAGTGATAGCCAGACCGTCCGCGGGAGCGGCGAAGTCATATTTGCCGAAATTCAGAGTGAGGAGGTTGAGCGAAAAGACGCTCAATTTGTACTGATCAGCGGTGACCTGTCCCTTCTCCTCCTGGTTGCCAAAGTCGGCGCCGTTGTACGAAAAACTCAGTTCTGCCTTGTACCTGTCTGTGGCCTTGTGCTCCACGTCGATTCGCGCCGATCCAGGGAAATGCGTCTTGCGATGGCCGTCGTACGGATTCGCGTCACTGAGAACATCCTTCCCCTCAGAGTCAGTGAAGCGTGGCTCGATAACCATGTCCAGTGAGGCGGCAGGAGCCACAGTGGTGCCGCCCTCGGGCGGATCGATCGGTTTAAGCTTGCCGTCGGCGTCGACGTCCGAGTCCGTTCTCAAATACCCTTCAGCGTTCGTCAACTTCTTGTTGTCCTGGAAGAGCCGAGCCCTGAATCGGATCGTCTGCTGATTGAACAGGGCGGCGAAGATGCGCGACGGCAGAAGAGCTTCTTTGTTCGGCTGAACCGTGAGAACGATGTCGCAGGCAACTACATGATCGATCGCTACGGCCTTCGTCAAATCGACGTCGCCCTTGCCCGCCTCGTGAAGCAGCGACTTGATCTTGCAGCCTCTCAAATGTTCGACACCGAAGTACTTTTGTGCCTCCTTGACTACAGGATCATCCACGCTGATCGTTCCGGGATTCGACCCCTTGAACACCAGTTCCCCCGTGTCTTCGCGCACGACATCTCCCTGGAACGGCGCAGGTAAGGTGACGATGAATTTTCGATCGCTCGTGCGATTCAGAAATTCGACGCCGAAGTACTGGGCTGACGACCCCGCCGGTACGACGCCAGCGTTTCGATCCCATACCGACGCCGGACGTCTCGGGTTCACGAACCGGACATCGGAAACCCCGGTATCGTTGAGAGGCACCTTCAACGTATTTTTTGCGTTCCTCGTGGCAGCGAGCGGACGTGTCGCGTTCTGGGTCGTTTGTGCGACGGCAAACGTTCCCCACAAAGACAGTCCGATACAGACGGCCAGCAGGACGCGCTTCACCATGATCTCTCCCCCTTGGTTTACCATGATCATCCCCCTTGATTAGGAGAGGCTTGATTGCCTGCTTTCCCTACCCACCGCTCGCACGACAGCCCCGATCACGAAAAAAACTCGGACGGCGACATGGCGCCGTAAAAGAAAGGAAAGTGTTGCCGGTGGATGAGGGGTAAATCCTCGCTCGGCTCCGCGTGGACTTCGGCGAATAACTGTCGCGTCCAGCGAACAAGTAGTGAACGGATGCTTCAATCAGCAACAACGGCAATTTGTCAGACGAATTTTGCGAAGGACGAGCTGGGTCGGCGAATGTGCGAGCAACCAGCTGCGGTTGGAAAACGACCGGCAAAGGTCTCAGCGCTCTCTACGTAGACTCGATTCCAGGCTTTCGCGGCGGGCACTCTCAAAGGGAAGCCTTGGACGAGCCGAACGACAATCTTCGCGAAGTCGTTGAGATGTTGCTGGAGGACGGCGAGCCGCACATATCTCGCCGGTTCTGATCCGCAGGATTGCCGACGAGATCGGCATTCCGATCGACGACTTCCTCACTCAACGCTGAAGAACGGGCACCGCCACCATCGTCATCCCACCCCGACAACGCGGCGACAGCCGCAATCAACCGACAACAGACAACGCGCGCCGCGCCAGCGGCGCGCAATTCAGTTACCATCAATAACCCAATGCGCGTCGACCATGAGAAGCGGGAGATCCTCTGTTCGGTTGGGGATCTCGTTTATGAATCGACCTACCGGCGCATCGGTGTCGAGCGTGGGGACGGGTTCCGGCGGATGTGGATCGGGCAGGACATTCACACCAAGCGCGCGGAACAGCGGACCGGCGAGGATGCGAATTACCGCGCCGAGGTGCATGTCGTCCATCGGACGCAACTTGGGGCGTGGACGGTCATCATCACCGGGCGCATCGACGGGCTGTCGGTCGACAGGGCGGCGAAGCGCGTCTCGATCGAAGAGGTGAAATCGATTCATTTCGACCTCGAGCTCGAAGCGCTCTATCGCTCCGACAAGCTCCAGCGGCATCTATTTCAATTGCTGCTGTACTCGTACTTTCTATCCGGACAGCCCGACTTCGAGGGCTTTACATTTGCGCCGCAACTCGTACTGATCGATCTCATCTCCGGCGACGCCAAGACGATCGACGCCGAGTTCGATCGGGAAGTCGTTCTCAGCACGCTCAACGACCGGCTGGAGCGGCTCATCACAGACCTCGAGACGGCGTCGGCGCTGCGCGTGGCCAAGCGCGCCTTCGCCGACACGTTGTCGTTTCCGTTCGACACGATGCGACACGGGCAGCAGGAAATCGTCTCCTCCGTCGCGAGGACGGTCTATCAGCGCGAGGCGCTCCTGATCTCCGCGCCGACCGGCATCGGCAAGACGATGGCCGTCCTCTATCCGGCCGTGAAGCAGGCGCTGAAGCTCGGGAAGAAGCTCTTCTTCCTGACGTCGAAAACGATGCAGCAGGATGCTGCGGTCGAAGCGCTGCAACTGCTCAACGACGGCTCGTTTCGCGTGCTGCGCATCCGCGCCAAGCAGAAAATGTGCGCGCACTCCGAGATGATCTGCCACGAGGATTTCTGCCCGTACGCGGCGCGCTACTCGGAGAAGATGCAGCGCACGGATCTCGTCAATCATCTCGTGACGTCGATGAGCTATTTCGATCCGGCCCTCACGTTCGAGATGGCCAAATCGAACGAGGTCTGCCCGTTCGAGGTCTCGCTGGAGCTGATCGAGCAGGCCGATGTGATCGTCTGCGATTACAACTACATCTTCGATCCGTACGTCGGTTTGAAGGCGTACCAGCAGGAGAACGACTACGGCGATTGCGTGCTCGTCGTCGATGAGGCGCACAACCTGATCGACCGCGGCCGCGGCTACTACTCGCCCGAGTTGCACGAGCAGCTCTTCGATCGCATCCGCAATCATCTGGCCGGCCGCAATTGCTGGCTCGACGGCGCCGACGAGTTGCTGGAGCAACTTCGCGATCACTTCCGCACGCTGGCCGAGGCGATCGATGAGGAGGCGGGAGTGAAGCAGGCGCTCTGCGAGCCGGACCGCGAGCTTTTCGTCGAACAGCGGACGGAGTGGGAGCGGCTGATCATTCACTACATCGGCTGGAAGATCGAAAACCGCATCGCCGAGGAAGACGATCCGGTGATCGATTTCTACTTCCGCCTGATGAAGGTCGCCAACCTGATGACGGAGAAGGGCGACGAGTTCGCGCACCTCATCGAGCGCACGCCGGAAGGTCTCAAACTCAAGATCTTCTGCAAAGACCCCTCGCGCTTTCTCGGCAGGATCTTTGACTCCGCGCACGCCACGATCGCGCTCTCCGCTACGCTCGAGCCTTTCGATTTCTATCGCAAGCTCCTCGGATTTCCCACCGATCGAACGACCGAGCTCGCGTTGCCCTCACCGTTCCCGCGCGAAAACCGCAAGATCGTCGTCATCTCCGAGGTCGATACGTCGTACAAGAAGCGCGCGGACTCGTATGACCGCATCGCCGACAACGTCGCCTCCATCGCCGAGGCCGGCGACGGCAACTTCCTGGCGCTCTTTCCCAGCTACGCGTTTCTGCGCGAGATCTCCGACCGCATGCCGCCCATTCGCAAACACGTGATGGTGCAGCGCACGGACATGACCGACTACGAGCGCAACGCCATGCTCGACATTCTTCGCGAGCGCTCGCGCAAGGGCAACCTCATCATGGCCGTCTCCGGCGGCATGTACGCGGAAGGGATCGACTACCGCGGCGACATGCTCTCCGGCGTCATGGTCATCGGCCCGGCGCTGCCTCAGGTCAGCTTCGAACAGGAGCTCCTCAAGCAGTACTACGACGAGCAGTACGGATCAGGTTTCGAGTTCGCGTACCTGATCCCGGGCATGACGCGCGTCGTGCAGTCGGCCGGCCGCGTGATCCGCAGCGAAACCGACATCGGCGTGATCGCTCTGCTCTGCCGCCGCTTCACGCAGCAGCCGTATACGCAATTCTTCCCCACCGATTGGTACGATGAATCGCCGCGCGAGCTGATCTCGAAGAAGCCGGCCAGCGAGATCCGCGCGTTCTTCGAAGCGAAAGCGTTAGCCTACGAAGCCGCGCACACGCCGCAGTTGCGGCTGGTGTGAGAAGGAAGACGATGACGAATACGGACAGCGCACGTTTCACTCTTCACACGTCACTCGTCACCCTTATTTTTCTCGCTTCCTGCGCAACCACCCCGGCCGCACCTCCAGCCCCGCGCCTCCCGCAATGGAACACCATGCCCGCCGCGGTGCTGGATGCATTCTGCGCTAACTTCCGCGATGAAGGGATCTCGACATCGACCACCGTCAACGTCGTCAAGAACGCGCAGCGCCTGCTGATCACGACTGCGTCGATGCAGACACTGGCGGAGTCCCAGTTCTACCACGGCAAAGTCGATCCGGCCCGCGCCGCAACTGCGGCTGCCGAGGAAGCGGTGGAGATGCCGATCACGATCACCCGCGGTTGCGCGTGGCGGCCGATCGAACCGCAGACTGGCGCGCGCTACACCGACACGATGACGCTCGAGCTTTCGCCTCCCATCGCGAACCCGTTCGCCCGCAATTCTGCCGGCCTCTTCGCCCGCATGGCCCTCGGCGGCGAAGCTCCGACCTGGTACTGGATGCCGCTTGTTCCGCGCGGCGACACGTGGACGCCAGGCCGGTTGACGATGCTGGCGTACCGGCAGTGATTCGCTGAAAAGGCGGTCAATTTCCCCCGCCGCAGCTCTTCCCGACTGCTCGAATGCGGAAACTGCAGGGCTTGTCCGTCTTCAGACAAAAAAGGAAGGTACCTATGAATGCTCTGCCGGTCGCCACGGTATTCGCACTCGTGCTGTCATCTGGATTCGCCCTCGGCCAGGAAACGGCTGCCGACGTTCTCACACCGGTGGCCACCTCTGAGCCCTACATCCGCAATATCGCTACTTTCCTCCAGCAGTGTCCTGACCGCGATCCGGCATATGCGGAGATCAGCAGAGACTTCGAGATCCGCAGAAATGACAAGGCCACTGCTGCGCCGGCATGCACCGAGCCAATCTCGGCAATTCCGATCGCGCAGTACACCGATGAGTTGATTGTGCGCCAGGGACTGAGAGTCATCTATTACATGGACCGGGGGCAGTCCGGGCATCTCCCCTGGACCTCCGGCGCCTTGTACCCCTGGATGAAATCGAAAATCCAGGGGATCAACATCGTCGATGGCGTGGTCGGCGGGTACTGTTGCGCCACGCTCGATGGGAAGCGCTTCATCGTCATCGGAAACCAGAACGACTCCAATCGAGACTTTGATCGGACATGGTCTGGAATCTCAGGAAACATCGACTTTTACACCCACGAAGCGCGTCACGTCGATGGCTTCCCCCACAGCTCCTGCTGCGGCATCGCCAATGGTTGCGACGACAACTTCGATCCGAACAATCTATCCGCGTACGGAGTGCAATGGTGGCTCAACAGCCTATGGCTCAACGGCACGATCAATGTGGGTGACGCATGTGCAGGGTCAGCGAAGAGCAGTGCCCAGTGGTTTCTAAGCGGAATGAACTCGCAATACAGGGGCCGGTTCTGCACAATCAAACCCGACCTCGTGTCGTTGCCCGCGGTCCCGGAGGGAAGTTGCCCTCCTCAGCCACGACACAGGTCAGCGAAAAAATAATCTGGCAACAGCGCTACGCGCGGTCCTTGTCCCTTCTCGCCTCGGTATGATCTGTCGCAACGATTCGTGCCGAGGAGAGCAGGCCAATGCAACCAGTCATCGTCCGCGCCGCAGATTCGCTTCGTAACGACATCGAGGCCGGCCCGCACCATCTCATCGGTGACGAGCCGGCGAGTGCCGGGGGGACGGAGTTGGGGCCGACGCCGTACGACTTCCTCGCCGCGGCCCTCGGCACCTGCACATCGATGACGTTGCGCGTCGTCGCGAAGCGGGAGAACATTCCGCTCGAAGGTGTCGAGATCACGGTCGAGAACGACCGAATGCACGCGAAAGACTGCGCCGATTGCCTCACCACAAGCGGTTACATCCACCAGTTCACCGTCGCGATCAAGCTCATCGGCAACCTGACGCCGGTGCAAAGGCAGCGTATGCTGGACGTCGCGGCGCGTTGCCCGGTCAACAAAACGCTCCGCTCCGAGATCCGCATCGACGAACGTCTCGCCGACTGAGTTGCGCGGGTCATCAACAACGGCAAAGATTTGTCGAATGTCACTACCGGAAGAAACACGGCAACGGGTGCTGGTCGCCGATGACGATCAGTCGATCCGCCAACTCGTCTGCACGATCGTCAAGCGCGAGGATCTCGCCTGCGATGCCGCCGGCGACGGCCGCGAGGCCATCGAGTATCTCGGCAAGCACGAGTACGCGGTCGTCCTGCTCGATTTGATGATGCCGCGCCTCGACGGCTTCGGTGTCATCGCCTGGCTGAAGGAGAATCCCCCGCCGGTCAAACCGATCGTGCTGGTGATCACCGCCTACGCCGATCAGCGCTTCAAGGAAGTCGACTCCGATCTCGTTTCCGGCATCGTTCGCAAACCATTCGAAGTCGCTGACCTCGGCAATCTGATCCGCCTCTGCGTGACCGGATTCAACGAGGAGCTGAGCCAGAAGCTCTACCTGTCGAAAGACCGCGCCATCCGCGATTTCGCGCGCGGCGAGGACGATCGGGAGACGTAGTTTTGCGGTAGCGAGGGCGCGTGGTCACGCGGTCTCGTGGTCTCTTAGCCCGCAGTTCTCCCACTTCTAGCGAAATTGCGGGTACTGCGTTCAATCGAGCTCCTTCTGAAAGCGAATCGCTCACCACAGAGGCACTGAGAGCACAAAGATCATCATCGAAAACTCCGTGATCTCTGCGTCTCTGTGGTTCAAGGTTGCGAGAAACGCGGTTACTGGCGCGGTCCGCAGCGCGCCGCATGACTGCGCCAACCGCGCTACCCCGCTACCGCGAAGACCAATTCTCGATCCAGTACTGCAGGATGATCAGCGCCCAGAGCGGTTTCGCGTTATTCGCCCGGCCCGCGCGATGCGCGGCGAGGAGCTCGGCTACGACTCTTTCATCGAGCAATCCCTGCGACCGCAGCCGCTCCGGAGCAAGCAGGCGATCGACTTCGGATCGCAATCCCTCGTTCAGCCAGCTCGCGATCGGCACGCTCAGTCCGCGCTTGCGGCGGTAGATCACGTCCTTCGGCAGCCAGCGCTCGGCCGCTTTCTTCAGCACCCACTTTGTCTCGAAACGGCGAAGGCGCAGATCCGTTGGAAGCGAGAGCGCGAAACGCGTCACGTCGCGGTCGAGGAACGGCGCGCGCGCTTCGACCGACGACAGCATCGTGGCGCGGTCCACCTTCACGAGCAGGTTGTCGCGAAGGTAGCTGCGGTAATCGAGCAGCATCGCTCCGGCCAGCGGATCGGTGGCCGCGGGCGCTACCGGAAGGTCCGGCAACTCCGCGCGGAGTTTATAGACATCGGCTGACAATCCCGTTCCGAACCACGCCAGATGACGCTCGATCCACGGTTTTTCGGCATCGGATACAAAGCGCTTCAGCAGGAACTCCAGCGTCACCTTCTTCGTCGACGACGGCACGCGCTGGACCATGCGCCGCAGGGTTGCGCGAACGAACGACGGCATCGCGTCGTACAGCGGCGCGAGCTTGTGGCCAATGTAGGTCGGGTAGCCGCCGAACAACTCGTCCGCACCCTCGCCGCTGAGGACGACTTTCACATGCTGCCGCGCCGCCCGCGCGAGCAGAAACGTCGGCAGGATGGCGGGATCGGCCAGCGGTTCGGCGACGCCTCGCACGACGCTCTGCAACGCCTCGAGCAGCGTGCGCGCGTCGGTCGGCACCGGCACGTAACGAGTTTGGATCCGCTTCGCCAACTCCTCGGCGACCGGACTCTCGTCGTACGACTGCTCCGCAAACGCTGCCGAGTATGTATGCACCTTGTCGACGCCGATGTACTTCGCCGCCAGCGTCGCCAGGATCGACGAGTCGAGTCCGCCGCTGGTGAAAACGCCGACCGGAACGTCGGCCATGACCTGCTTCTCCACCGCGCGCTCGACGAGCTTCCGCGTCTCCGCAACCGCTTCACGCGCCGAGATTTTCTCGATGCGAAACGATTCCGCATCCCAGTAGCGGACCGCTTCCTGTCCGCTCTTCGTAAACCGCACGAACGTTCCCGCCTCGACGCGGCGGACGTCGCGAAACGGAGTGCGCGGCTCGGGGATGTATCCGAGGCGCAGATATTCGCCGATGGCGACGGGATCGAGCTCGCGGCTGACGTCCGGATGCCGCAACAAACATTGCAGCTCCGACGCAAAAATCACCTCGGCGCCGGAAGTCCCTCCGACCTTCGCGTAAAACAGCGGCTTCTCGCCGGCGCGGTCTCGCGCGAGGATGAGCGTGTGCGTGCGAGCATCCCAGATCGCCAGACCAAACATCCCGTCGAGCTCCGGAATCGCAGCGACACCGCGTTCCAGATACAGCGGCAGAATCGTCTCGACATCCGACTGCGAGCGGTAGGGATAGTCGGGATAGCGCTTCCGAATCTCGGGCGCGTTGTAAATCTCGCCATTGCACTCGAGCCAGACCTGCGAACCGGGAGCGGCAAAGGGCTGATCCGCGCGCTCATGAAGATCGATGATACGAAGCCGCTCCGTGCCGATGACCGCATCGGGGCGCGTGAACTCCGCGTGACCATCCGGCCCGCGGTGCCGCAGCGCCTCCCCCATGTACCCCAGCACCTCGGGGTGACGCAGCGCCGCGCCGTCGGCGACCATTCCATAGATTCCACACATCGCCAGCGACTATAGCAAGCACCCGCCCGTCCACCCTCGCTGTCATTCCGAGAGGGCGGGGCGGCGGGCGGCGAGGAATCCCCTGCCGGCGCAGCGCCGCGAAGAATCCTGCACGAAGGACCGACCCTCGGAGCGCCGAGTCCTACGTGCTGTCATTCCGAGCGGGCGGGGCGGCGGGGGGCGAGGAATCCCCTGCCGACGCAGCGAAGATCGCTCGTCCGCAATGCTTCTTCGGTCTGTTCAGATGCTGACGCGGTTGATCGACCCTCGCTGCGTCGTCGGGGGATTCCTCGCCCACCACACGCCCGCCCGCTCGGAATGACAGCCACGGCGGGCATGCGCGGCCTACCGCCCGTACGCCACATACCGCGCGTCGGCGGCAACCACGCGCAAGCCTCGGGCAGCCAGTTGCGCACGATGCGCAGGGTCGTTGTTCCGCACGATGTAGATCCGCGGCGTCGCGACATCGAGGAGCGCGGTATCGAGCCAGGACTCCGGCTTGATCGACGCGCCGCCGGCGAAGACCGCGTAGTGGCGGATGAGGTAGTTGCTCGTGAACTCTTCCGCGTCGGGCGTGACGACGACCATCGATCGTTGCAGGTAGAACGTCATCGAGCCGGTGAACGCATCGACGCCGACGACCTCGGTGCGCGGTGTGATCATCGGCCGTAATTGTTCGACGAGTCCAGCCTCGGAGCGTCGAGCGCCGATGGCGCGCATGAGCGGATTCGCAGCGAGCGGAATCGCGATCATCGGGATCGTCAGCGCGATCAGTGCGACGTCTCGCCGCGGGACGAGCGCGAGCGCGCCGCCGATGATCCACGTTGCTCCGATCGCGATCGCGGAGATCTTCGCGGCATCGCCGTATTCGGACGGCATGTGCGCAACGAATGGCGCAACGACGAGTGCCGCGCCGACGATCAACAACACGATCGCCGCGGCACGCGAGCCGCTGCGCGCGTCGCGCCAGATGCGCGCGACCAGCAGCGCGGCCGGCGCCATCAGCGGGAGGATGTACTGCGGCCGTTTCGATTGTGAGATCGAGAAAAAGATGAATGGGATGGTGATCCAGAGCAGGAGAAAGATCGTGAAGCGGTCGCGGCGATCGATCGCTTTCGGCGAGCCGAGAAGCACGATCGACCACGGCAAGGCGCCGCCGATGATGTAGGGGATGAAGTACCAGGGAGGGCCGGTCCGTTTCAGCGCTTTCGTCGCCAATCGCTGCGCGGTCTCGGTGACGACGACGTAGTGCAGAAAATCAGGGATGGCGCGCGAGATCGCCCACACCCACGGCGCAACCGCGACGATGAAGAGTCCCAGCCCGCCCCACGACCAGAGCGCGCGGAATCGCTTCCGCCAGACCGCATACGGAATGGCCACGAGCAGCGGCAACGCGATCGCCACGGGGCCTTTCGTGATCACGCCGAGGCCGATGCAGAGCCACGCCAGCGCAGACCATTTGCGCGACTCTTCTTCGCAGGCCAGGTAGAAGAACGCCGTCGCCATCGTGATGAAGAGCGCCAGAGCGCTATCGAAAATCACCGTGCGCGAAAACGAAATCGCCAGCGGTGTGGCCAGAAAAACGGTCGCAGCGATTACTCCCTCATCGCCCCCGATCACGCGCCGCACGAACCACCAGAGGAACGCAGCGCTGACCAGTGTGAAGAGAAACGCAGGCAGTCGCGCTGCCACTTCTGTCGCGCCGAGGACTTCCATCGCCGCCGCCTCGGCCGCGAAGTAGACGATCGGCTTGTCGAGGTATGGCAGGCCGTCGAGGCGCGGCATGACGTAGTCGTTCGTCGCAGCCATCTCGCGGCCGACCTCGGCGTTGCGTCCTTCGTCAGGGTCGAGGAGAGGAAACCCGCCGAGGTGGAAGGAGAGGGCGATGACGACGACGAGGAGCCACCAGCGGAGTAAAGCGGAAGGAGCGGCCAAAGCGGGCGAAGGATACCGCTAATATTCGGGCTTATGGTTCGACGACTCGTACCTCTAATCCTCCTCGCGACAATCTTGAGAGCACAGACAAGAGTGTCTGTGCCACACCAAGCCCGGCATGTGGCACTGACAAAGGTGTCCGGGTCACCTCGAAGCGGGAATCGGGCAACCAATCTGTCTGTGGCCAACGGCAGGCACGATGTGGCACAGACACTCTTGTCTGTGCTCCCCTCGGCCATCGCCTCACACATCCGATTCCTCGCCAGCGATACTCTCGAAGGACGCGAGACCGGCACGCGCGGATTCGAAGTTGCCGCCGAGTATGTCCGCGCGCAGTTCGAAGCGGTTGGACTCGAGCCGCTGCACGACGACGATTGGTTCCAGCACTTCGCCCTTCGCGCCGCAGCGCTCGACGAGAAATCATCGTCGCTGGCCATCAACGGCACGCCGCTCGCGATCCGAAAAGACTTCCTCATGCGCGGCGATTTTGCGCGCAACGATGTCAGCGTAAGCGGCTCGCTGGTCCTCGCTCGATTCGGCGTCACCGCCCCTGAGCTGCATCACGACGACTACGCCGGGATCGACGCCCGAGGAAAGATCGTAGTGCTGCTGAGCGGCGCGCCGAAGCCGTTTCCGGCGGATCAGCGCGCCTACTACTCATCGGCGGATGTGAAGCGCCGCAACGCCGCGGCACATGGCGCGGTCGGCATGCTGACGATCTCGACGACGACCGACGAGGCTCGCAACCCGTTCGACAAACGCGCGAAGCAGAGCGGAATCGTACCGATGACCTACCTCGACGCGAACGGCAAGACGGTGGACGTCATCGAAGCGATTGCAGGTGCGGCGTCGCTGAGCCGGCCGGCGGCGGAGTCGCTTTTCGCGAACGCGACTATTCCGCTCGATCGCGTACTGGCGGACGCCGAGACCGGCGTCGCGCATTCGTTTGCGCTGTCCGCCACGGCATCGATCAAGACGGTGACGCGATTCTCCGATGCGCGGAGCGAGAACGTCATCGGCGTTCTGCGCGGCAGCGACGCCAAACTCCGCGACGAGTACGTCGTCGTCTCGGCGCATCTCGATCACTTCGGCAATCATCCGACGGCCGATGGCAGCGACGGTCTCTATAACGGCGCCTATGACAACGCCTCCGGCATCGCATCGCTGATCGAGATCGCACGCGCGCTCGCGGCGGGCCCGCGGCCGAAGCGCTCCGTTCTTTTCGTGGCGCTGACCGGCGAGGAGAAGGGCGAACAGGGTTCCGAGTACTTCGTCCACTTCCCGCCCGTCCCGGCGCGGCAACTCGTCGCCGACGTGAACATGGACATGTTTTTGATGATCTATCCTGTCGCCGATGTGGTCCCCCTCGGCGGCGAACATACCTCGCTCGGCGCGATGGTTGCCGCGGCGGCAAAAGCGAGCGGTTTCGAAGTCAGTCCCGATCCGTATCCCGAGGAAGTGCGCTTCATTCGCAGCGACCAGTACTCGTTCGTGAAGGCCGGGATCCCTGCGATTCATTTGAAGCCGGGCAACAAGAGCACGGACGCATCGGTCGACGGCGCGAAGCTGACGCGCGAGTGGCTGCGAAACACGTATCACTCGCCGCGCGACGACATGTCGCAACCGTTCGACTTTGCCTCGGGCGCGCGATACGCGGAGACGAATCTGCGGCTTCTGCGGGCGATTGCCAATGACGTGCAGCGGCCGTCATGGACGAAGGGTGATTTCTTTGGCGAGACGTTTGGGCGCGGCGGGCGGAAGGCGACGATCACGCTGCGGAATCCATGAACGAACGCCGGCGGAAGACGCAGGCGGGACGCCTACGGGCCAGCCGGCGGGACGCCAGCGTTCCGCTTCGCATGCAGGACATTCTCGGCAGTACGTTCGAGTTTCCTGCGCCGCCGCGCCGCGTCGTCTCGCTCGTTCCGTCGCTCACCGAGACTCTTTTCGACCTCGGCGCCGGCGATGATGTCATTGCCATCACTGACTTTTGCATCTTCCCGCCCGACCTCGATCGTCCTCGCATCGGCGGCACGAAGAATCCGCGCATTGATGAGATCCGCGCGCTCGCGCCGGATCTTGTCTACGTCAATCTCGAGGAGAATCTGGAGCGGCACGCGAAGGCGATCGAAGAGTTCGCGCCGGTGTTCGTGACGGAGCCGAAGACGGTCGATGACGTCGCCACGCTGGTCACGACCCTCGGCATGATTCACGACCGCAATGATCGTGCGCGGGAGTTGAACGAAGCGCTCGCGCAGGAACGCGGGCACCTCGCCGAATTCACGTTCGCCGTGCCGATCTGGAAGAAGCCGTGGATGTGGTGCGGCGGCGATACGTACGTTTCGAATCTCGTCGAGTCGATCGGCGGCAGCAATCTGCTCCGCGATCATGTGCGATATCCGACACTCGATCTCGAAGACGTGCTGGCGCTGAAACCCGACATCGTCTTCCTGCCGGACGAGCCGTACCTATTCACGGCGGACGACGCCGCTGCCATCGCAGGCGCTCGAGTCATCGGACCGTTCCCAGGCCATCTCTTCACATGGCACGGCACCCGGACGATCCTCGGTCTGCGATTTCTACGCGAGTGTTTCGCCTGACTTGCCGGTGAGGTGAAACCGCAGGAACGTCAGCACTTGGCGGATCACTTCGCGTGAGGTCTCGCTGTCATGGTTGATGTCAAACGCATGCGGAGCCTCGGCGTGATTCACGAGCGTGACCGGCAGATTGCATTCGAGTGCCTTGCTCACGAAGCGATCGAGCGTCTCGTTCAGGTGCGGAAACTCGTCGCACCCGGCGCGGACGATCAGCAGCGGTAGGTCGGGCCGAAGATCGCTGACTGACTTTCCGGCGGCCGGGTTTCGGTAGCCGAACTGCGTTGCGCCATCGGCAACGGCGGTGTGGCCGTCAAGATCCAGCATCAAGCCGTAGCAGAGCGCGGCGCACTTGATGAAATCGCGAGACTCGCTCATCAGCACCGACAACGCCGTCGGGACGCTTCCGGAGCAAGACCAGACTCCGATGCGGCTCTCGTCGATGCCGAGCATCTCCGCGTTCTGCCGGATGAACGCGAGCACGGCGTCGGCGTCGTCCGGCGGCTCGCGATTCGAGTACATGACGGCGATGAGACCGGACGCGGCCATCAACTCCGCCCACGAAATGTACGACGCCATCTCCTTCTGCCTGCATCCGAGAAACTTCCGAAAACCGGGGTCGGGATAGCCGGTCACGAAGACGACGGCCGGTAGCCGGCCCTTTGATTCCGGCGGATGGTAGATATCCATCGTGAGATCGGCGCGATACGGAACGTCGCGCTGGACTCTCCCGGAATCCTGCCCGGGCATTCGATAGACGACCGCGCGCTTGGTGATCGGAACTTCGCTCAACCCTCGATGATCTCCGTCGCCCAGATGCGCATCGTCTCCTCGACCGAATCGAGCTGGCGGGTGAAGAAATGGTCGGCGCCGGTGATGATCATCGTTTCGGCGTTGCGGATCTGCTGGCCGAGTTTCTCCAGTTTGTCGACGTCGCCGAACTCGTCCTGCGTGCCGTGCAGGATGAGCATCGGCTTCTCGCAGGAGCGCAGGTAGCCGAAGTCGTATTTGTTGACCGGCGTGCCGATGAGAAATACAGCATCGACGGAGCTGATCTCGCACGCGACGCGCGAGGCCACCCAGGCGCCGAAGGAAAAACCGCCGACGATGATCTTTGTCCCCGGATGTTTCTTCGTGAGCCAGTCGATGGCAGCGACGACATCGGCCTGCTCGCCCTCCCCTTCTTCGTGATGCCCGGCACTCGCACCGGTCCCTCGGAAGTTGAAGCGGAGCGTGGCCACATTCGCCGCTTCGAGGCCACGCGCGGCGCGGAAGACGACTTTGTTGTGCAACGTGCCGCCGCCAAGGGGGTGCGGGTGGCAGACGACGCCGACGGCGGCCGGGTCCTGAAGATCGCGGTAGAGCGCTTCGAGCTTGCCGGCGCTAGAAAAGAGATCGATGTGGCGGAGCGGTTTCGGGTTCACAGTACGTCCGATGTCTCGCGCACGGGCGAGAGTCTGACGAGGATGCGGTCGCCGTCGAGTCTCACGTCATGCGTCGCGATCGTGAAGTCTTTGTTCCCCGGACAGAGACCGGTGGTGACGTCGAATCCCCAGAGATGCCAGGGACAGACGATCTCGTCGCCAATCAAATCCCCCTCGGCAAGCGGGCCGCCGCGGTGAGGACAGGTGTTGTCGGTGGCAAAAAAACCGTTCGCCGTGTGGCAGACCGCGACGGCGCGGTCGTCGATCTTCACAGCCTTGATTCGCCCGACCGGCAGGTCAGTCGCGCAAAGAACTTCGGTAAATGCTTCGGTCATCGGACGCGCACTCTAGCAAACCGCCGAGGTTCACCTCGAAGCTTCAGCGGGACCTCCCCCTCAATCCGAGATACGTTTTCCAGTCGGGTTCGTTTGCGCCGAGGTGGAGCGTGATCGGGAAGGGGTGACCGGGAAGGAGATTGTTGAGCGCGGCCGTGAACGTTTTCGGATCGGCGGCATACCAGAGCCAGGTCCGATCGCCATTTCCCGTCGCCACGATCATCAGGTACGCAACCCGATCACCCTGAATCGGATCGGTCGCCGCTTCGAGCCGCGCAAACTCCGTCATCACTTCCTGCGCCGGCAGCCCTTTCGCGTCCGGCGTGTACTTCCAATGCATCTCGATCAGATTCGGGTAATTCGCCGGCGTGGCGGTGGGCGGAATCTCGCTCCGCACCTTCATCTTGACGATCTTGTCAGCCTTGGTCGTGTCGTAGGTGAGCCAACTGAAATTGCCGGGCGTGGCGGCCGCCGCGACGCGGGCGAAGAGCAGCGACGATGCGATGATCGTCGCACTGAGGATGGATGCGGTCTGTTTCATTCGGACCATTCCTTTCACGAACGATAAACGGGGCGCGGGATGCCGTTGCGTCCGACATCGGCGTGACCATCCCAGACACCGGGAATCGACGTGCCGCAATCGGGACAATTGCCATCGACCAACCGATAGGAGGTGACGCGGAAACCGATGCGGCCGATGACGACTTTATCGCACGCCGGGCAATGCGTGCTTTCGAGATCGCCCACCGCGCCGGGGATGTTGCCTGGATAGATGAAACGCAATCCGGCACGTTTGCCGATTTCGTATCCGCGCAGGAGTTGGCGCGCCGTTGTATTCGCGTTCCCGGTCATCTTGTAATCCTGATGAAAGGCGGTGATGTGCCAGGGGATGTCGCGATCGACGCCGGCGAGAAACTCGGCCATCTTCGTCAGCTCTTCGTCGGAATCGTTGAAGCCGGGGACAACGAGCGTGACGACCTCGAGCCAGATGCCGCGCTGCTTGAGGCCGCGAATCGTGTCGAGGACCGGCTGCAACGTGCCGCCGAGGTCGCGATAGTGCGCGTCGGAGAAACCTTTGAGATCGACCTTGTAGAGATCGACCCACGGAGCGATGTAGTCGAGCACCTTCTCCGTGCCGTTGCCGTTGGAGACGTACGAGCAGACGAGCCCTTCGCGCTTTGCTTCCTTGAAGATCTCGACTGCCCACTCCGAGGTGATGAGCGGCTCGTTGTAGGTCGAGGTGATGACTTTCGCGCCGTGGCGTTTCGCGAGTGCCACGAGCTCGGCCGGCTCGATATCCGTCGGCGCGGCGCCAGCGACCGGATCGCGCAGCGCCTGCGACGTCACCCAGTTCTGGCAGTAGCCGCAGTGATAGTCGCAGCCGAGCATGCCGAACGAGAGCGCCAGCGCGCCGGGATAGGCGTGGAAGAACGGCTTCTTCTCGATGGGATCGACCTGCAGCGCCGCGGCATATCCGCGCGGCACGCGCAGCACTCCGTCCTCGTTGAAGCGGACTTTGCAGATGCCCTTGAGGCCGTCGAGAATCTTGCAGCGGTGGCCGCAGGAGTAGCAGCGCACCGCATTGTTCTCGAGCTTGTCGTAAAGCTCCGGAGCACCTTCCGCCGTTCTTTTGGCGAGGATTTCGCCGAGTGCGCTTTGTCGTTCGCTGACCGCAGGCATGGCTCGGAAAACGCGGGAAATCAGGCGCGTATTGCCGGAACACGCTGCGCCGCCGCGTAGCATCCCCACGCCAGTAAGGCTCCAGCAATGCCATCGATGAGGTAGTGCCAGCCGGTGACGATCGAGCCGATGAAGATGAAGACGGCAAAGATGCCGAAGACGATGCCGCCCCACCTCGTGAGGCGCCGCATCCAGAGAAACGCAAGGGTTTGAAAAGCAACATGCAGGCTCGGAAACGCCGCGATTCCGAACAGGATGTTGAACGGCCGCGGCACGCCGCGAAGCTGCGACAGGACCGCGTTGTAGTTCGACATGAGAAGACGTTGGAACGTCTGCGTTCGATCGAGAAAAACGGTCAACTGCAGCCAAACCTCGGGAAAGCGATAGGCCGGTCCGAGCGACGGCACCGCGACGTAAAGCCACGCACCGATGAGCCAGAGGAGCACGGTCGAGTTCATGAACGCGATGCGGAGCTGCTTCTGCGGCGCCGAGGCGAAGTAGATCGCGGCGATGTTCAGGCTGGCGAAGAAGACGTTCGCGTAGGTCCAGTCGATCGTGCGCAAAACCGGCGGCGCGGAAAAGATCGTCAGCAGAAACAGGTTGGGCGAGTAGCCGAAAAAGATGGCGCGATCGAGATTCCAGAGCTGCTGATCGAAGAGGCGCGGATGCAGCAGCGGGATCAGTAGCTTGATCCAGCCGTAGGTGTGCATCCAGAGGCCCGTAAACACCGCCAGCCGCAGCGTGTCGGCGATCCAACTCTTCGTGCGATACACCGCTAGCAGCTCGCGCGCGTTGCCCTTGCGCGCGGCGAGGCCGGCGCGGATGGCCACACCGACGAGCGCTTGAAGCAGAAACCCGCCGGCGACCGAGGGAGCGACGACGCCGAGCGTGCGGACCGGCATCGTGGTCATGCCCCCCACGACAAACAGAAGCACGGCGAAGTTCGCGACCGTGAAGATCTCGAAAAAGTACGGCCGCCAGTTGAGCGTCGCTTTCACCGCAACCATCGTATGTTGGAACGCGCGCCGCGTCAGCCGGTCACGGAGTGGCGGGAGCGGGAGCGGCAGGCAGGAAATAGAGCGCAACGGCGATGATCGCGTAGACCGCCAGAAGCTGGATGCCTTCGTACCAGTTGGTCTCTCCATCCATGACGAGATAGGCGAAGATCGCCACGCCGAGGACGACGGCGAGCATCTCGAAGGGCGTGAAAATCAGATCGAGCGGATGGCCCAGCGGATACGAGAGAAAGACCAGGAGCGGCGTCACGAACAGCGCGATCTGCACGCTGGACTGCATCGAGATGTTGAGCGCGGTGTCCATCTGGTTGCGCGCCGCCAGCATCACCGCGGTGGAGTGCTCGGCGGCGTTTCCGACGATGGCCAGAAGGACGAATCCGAGGAAGACTTCATTCATCCCCCATGCTTTCCCCGCCTCCCCCACCGCCTTCACCAACCCCTCGGCCACGACACTCATCAGCGCGCTGGCGAAAAGCAAAAGGCCGATGGCGCGCTTGACGCTCCAGACATCCTCGTCTGCCATCTCGGGTGGTGGCGTCACGGCACTCAACTGATCCTTGTGCGTTTTGAAGGCGAAGACGAGGCCGAGGATGTAGACGACGATGAGGATGACGGCGGTGCCGATGGAGACCTGATGCATCAGGCTCTGTTGATGCGCGGAATGCACCGATCGGAAGAAAAGCGCAGGCACGAGAAACGAGGCGACGGCGAGGATGAGCTGGCCCGCCTGCGACTCCGCAGCCAGCGCGTTGAACTTCAGCGTGCGATGCTTCCAGCCGCCGGCGAGCATGGAGAGTCCGGCCACGAAGAGAAGGTTGCCGACGATCGATCCCGTGAGCGACGCGCGCACCACGCCAGGCAGGCCGGCGCGGATGGCAAAAATGGCGATGACCATCTCCGCGAAGTTGCCGAACGTAGCGTTGAAGAGCGCACCGTACGTCGATCCCATGCGATGCGCGAGCTGCTCGGTGCTGATGCCGATCCACGCCGCTAGCGGCAGCACGGCGCAGCAAGCGAAAACGAACTCCCAGACGAGGGGGCCATGCGCGAACTGCAGGGCGATGGCGACCGGAATCGTGGCGTAAAGGAGCCAACTGGCGACGCGCTTCATGTCACATCCACTTTATCCCGAGCTTGCAACGCGTTGGCGTCGATATCATTCGTTGCCTCACGATCGATTTGGGAGAACTCGAAGACATGATCCTCAGCGAAACCAACGACGCCATCGCCACCATCACGCTGAACCGTCCCGAAAAACTGAATGCGTTCAGCGGCACGATGCGCGAGGATCTGCTTGCCGCGCTCCAGACTGCAAATGCCGATCCGGCCTGCCGCGTCGTCGTGATCACCGGCGCGGGGCGGGCGTTCTGCGCCGGCGGCGACGTCGAATACATGGCCGGCCTGCAGAAGGCCGGTGACGTGGCCAGCTTCCAGAAACTCCTGGATGCCGGGCGAAACGTCGTGACGCAGATCTCGGAGATGGCGAAGCCGGTCATCGCGTCGGTGAACGGCATCGCCGCGGGAGCGGGCTGCAATCTGGCGCTTGCCTGCGACTACCGCATCGCCTCGGACGCGGCAAAGCTCGGCGAGACATTCGTCCGCATCGGCCTGCAGCCGGACTGGGGCGGGACATGGTTTCTGCCGCGGCTGGTCGGGCCGGGGCGCGCGTTGGAAATGATGATGACGGGGCGGATGGTCGATGCGACCGAGGCGCTGGCAATTGGGATGGTCGATCGCGTCGTGCCCGCGGGGGCGCTCGCGGACGAGACCGCGAGTCTCGCGCGCGCGATCGCGCAGGGGCCGCCGCTGGCGATCGCCGGCATCAAGCGCGCCCTCGCCGCGTCGCGAACGAACGCGCTTCGCGCGCAGGTCGATCTGGAGAGCGAGCATCAGCTCGAGGCGTTTCGCTCGCGCGATGCAACCGAGGGAATGGCGGCGTTCTTCGAGAAACGGGCGGCGAAGTTCGAGGGGGCGTAGCGGCGATTGTGCGCGGTGAGTAGAGAGTCACCTGGGCGGGGCGCTACACCGGGTGACGGACAGCGGTGCGCAGCAGGGGAGTGAATGAGCCGGTCTAGAATGCGGCCAACCTGATGCGCCGATCGGAGCAGCCTCACGTGGATGGAAGTGATCTGACAGCACACCCAGCTGCGAGCTCACTGCGGAGTTGGTCGGTGCGTGCGTCGTCGGCGATCTTCGGGCTTTGTATTGCCGTTGGGGCGTCGCCACGCCTCGCGCTTCGAGCGCGTCCGGAGGAGATGCTCTCCGCACTCAAGTTGGCGGGCTACAGTCCGAAAGGGCTGATCCTTCAGTTCATCCTCGCGGTGCTGCTGACAGCGTTGTTCGCGATTGCAGGCGAGCGGCTGGCGCGGCTTCTTGCGTCGTATCGATGGTCTGCGATCAGCTACAGCGCGGCACTTCTGCTGGCGCCGGTCGCCTTGATGAGCTTCGGGAACGTCAAGCACGTGCTGCTGCTTGGCGCCGTCGCGGCCGTCATCGTGGTCCTGCGCAAACGCGATCCTCACTTCTCGCAGGGTGACGTCGTTCTGATCCCGGTGTTCCTGGCCTGCTACATGGCCTTTCTCGACCTCGACTTCGGCCACACGCCCATCGCGACATTTCTTCGGGCGGCGATCGCGGTCTTTGCCATCCGGCTGATCGTCCCGTTGTCAGACGCGTTCCTCGTTTCTCCACTAGCTCTGGCAGCGGAGATCGGTTTGCACACGCAGGCGATTGGCGCGGTCATCGCGTTGATCGTGATCTTCGTGACGCCGTTTCTTCTCGCGAGGCTGAGACGCCCGTTGCCGCGCAGGATCATCTATCCGATCGTGGTCTTCCTCTATCCGCTGGCCGCGATCAGGCTCCCTTCACCGGTCACCTCCGATTTTTTCGAAGACGGCCACGATGTGCCGGTGGCGGCGGAGATGTTGCGCGGCGAGAGGCCGTATGCGGACATCATCCCGACTCACGGCCTCATCAGCGATGGTGCGCTCTACGTCGGGGCCGCGAAGATCGGGCTCACCTCTCTCCCGCAATGGCTGAACACGCGGCTCGTGGCCGGGTTCCTGAGCGGGGTCGCGATCTATTGCCTCGCCCTGGCGGTCACGGGAAGCGCGAACATGGCGCTCCTCGCGGCGTTCCTGACGTTCTCGCTCTACCCAGGCTCCATGATCTGGTTGCGGCCATCGGCGGCGATCTTCGCCCTCGCCGCGACGATTGCCGGAACGCGCCTGCGCTCGCGGCGCTGGTTCGTCGCCGCGGGGGCGCTGGTCGTCATCGCCTATCTCGTCAGCATCGACTTCGGGCTTTACTCGGCGATCGTCGCCCTGTTCGCGGCGTTTCGCGCACGCGCGCTGCGCGCACTCGGAATCGGCGTGGCTGCCGCCGCGGTGCCGGTGCTGCTGATTTTCGCGGCGTTCGGATTCGCGCTCGACTTCATCCGCGTCAACGTCACCGAGATCCTCGGCAGTCACTCTGCCTACTTCGCCCATCCGATGGAGCTTCCTGAACCGCTGCGGTCACCGTCGCTGATCCACCATCTCGCCAACGGTCTGATGCCGATCACATGGTGCGTAGCGCTGATCACGACTTGCGTGGCGCTGGCTCGGTCACCACTGCGAGCGCGGCGCAGCGACGGCCCATGGCTGATCGGCGTCTGGATGGTCGTCGCCGCTGCGTCGTTCATCGAGCGCAACAATTCCTATTACTTCATCGTGGGGACGCCATTCCTCTTCGTAACCATCGGGACGCTGCGCCGGACGTCGCGAACGCTGGCGACGGTGTTGATGGTCGCCGTTATCCTGCTGGCCGAGCCGTTCCGGCATGTGATTACGGTGATCCCCGAACTGCGCAGCGCAAAGCAGGGCCCGATGTTCACGCCTACCGTCAGCACGTCGATTCGCGCTGCGCAGCAATTCGTCGCCACGCTGAAACCGGATGACACGTTCGTGGACTTTTCAAACTCGGCGTTGCTGTATTCGCTCGTGCATCGCGACTGTCCGTTGCGTCAGATCGAGGTCGCGAATTACCAGACCGAGGAAGGGCAGCGGGAAGTCATCGCGCGGATTCAAAACAACCGTCATATTCGCGCCGCGCTGATCGTGTTTCCCGGATCGATCCAGGACGTCGACATGATTCCGAACGCGGAGAGAGCGCCGAAAGTCTGGGCATTCCTCCAAAAGAACTTCACGCCTGCATTCGGACAGGACGGCGTGGTGTTCTGGCGCCGGAATCCCTGAGCGAGCGATTTCTTACGACGCTGGGAGCTCGCGCCGGGCCGTGCGGCCGATCACCAGCGTCTGATCGTCCTTCTGCGGCGCTTCCGCGACAAAGGCATCGACTGCGTTGGCGATGGCATCGCGAATGCCGCCGGCGGACGCGCCCGTGTGTACGCCGAGGAGCTCCTCGAATGCTTCGTTCCCCCACTCGTCGCCGGCCATGTTCTCCGCTTCGTTGATGCCGTCGCTGTAAAGCACGACGGCGGAGCCGGAAGCGAACGGACGCGTCTGCGTCATGTACTTGGAAGTGCCGAGGATGCCGATCGGGAGGCCGTGCGACCGAAGCTGCTCGATACGATCGCCAGTGAGGACGTAGCAGGGATTGTGGCCTGCATTGACGAACTGGATCGTCTCCGCTTCCGGATCGATCGTGACCATGATCATGGTGATGAACTTGTTCTCGGCAGACCAACTGTGGATGTGGCGATTGAGCTCGGTGGCGATGTCGCCGAGCTCGCGCCCCTCGGCGAAAAGAAGCTGGACAGCCGCATGAAACGCCGAAACCAGCAGCGCCGCCGGCATCGACTTGCCCGAAACGTCGGCCACGATCGTCGTCAACGTTCCCTCGCGCTGAAAGAAGGCGTGATAGTCGCCGCCGACCTGCTTGGCCGGACGGGATAGCGCGGCGAGATCGATCCCTTCGATGGTCGGAATCGACTTCGGAAGAATGTCGCGCTGGATGGTGGCGGCGAGATCGAGCTCCCGCTGCATGGCCTGTTTCTCGAGCGCTTCCTTGTGCAGACGCGCGTTCTCGAGGGCGATGGCAACCTGATTGGCGAAGAGCGAAAGGAGCCGCAACTCGTTCGCTTCGAACGCGCCGACGTCGCCTTCACGGGTCTCGCGATCACCCGCGGCCAGCACACCGATCACCGCGTTGTTGCCTTTGATCGGGACGGCAACCGTGGCGATGCAACCGGGGAAAATGCACTCGGAGGCGTCTTCGAATGTGAGGGCCTCACCGGCGGCAACGACGCGGTCGGTGATCTCGTCATCGAGAAAATCGGAGCGCGTATCGCCGAACGAGCGGTAGACGCGGAACTTGTCGCCGTCGCGCAGAAAAAGCGCGGCGCGCCGGGCGTTGATCAGCGAAATCATCCGGAAGAGGATCTCGTCTGCAAGCGCATCAATGTTCAGCGTGCCGGCGATGGAGAGGCCGATGTCGTAAAGCGACTCCAGCTCCCAGAGTCGGTACTTGAGCTGGAAGTCGCCCTCGCGCATCTCCTGCGCCAGGCGATGGTTGTTCAAAACCGAGCCGGCAAACGCCCCTGCAGCGTGCAGCATTTGCAGATCCTCATCGGAAGCTGCGTCGCCGATGAGCGCAACGATTCCGAAGTGATCGCGGATCGTCCGAATCGGGATCAAATGCCTCGGCGGCGGATCGAGCAGCGGACGTGCGAACTCGATCTCCTCATCTTCAAGGATGTCAGGACCGATGCAGCTGTCGGACTTCGCCGCCAACCGCACGGGTCCGCGCGCATCTCGCAGATAGACGGCGCTGACGTCGAACGGCGTGTGCTTGGTGAAGGCGTCGAGGATCAGCGACCCATGCGACGAAAGCGCGGCGCGCTCGAGTTGCTGGAGATCGTGCAGAAACTCCGCGAACTGGTGGACTAGGGGAGACATGCGGGAGACGGAAGAATAGCAGTTGCGAAGCGCGGTCGCGGGGTTACGAGGTCGCGAGGTTGCGCGGGCGGCACAGCGAGACCGCGTAACCTCGGAACCCCGCTACCTCACAATCCCAGCTCCTTGATTGCCGTCTCCTCGTTATCGAAAATCTTCGCGTAATTCGCAAGGCCCATGATCTGGAAGGTCTTGTGGATGACGGGAGTCAGGCAGCAGAAGGCGATGGTGCCGCCTTTATCGATCATCTTCTCGATGATCTCGATGAGGATGCTGATGCCGATGGAGTTGACGATTTTCGTATCGCGGAGGTTGAGCAGGAGCGTGCGCACGTTGTCCTCCATCAACTCGTAGGCACGGTTGGCGATCTCTTCGCCGCCTACATTGTTGATGTAGCCCTTCGTGTAGAGCACCGCCCCGTTCGGCCTGCGGTCGACTGCGACTCTTAGTTCCTCAGTCATGATTCTTCTTCTCGTATTTGACCATGTGGATTGTGGTTCCCCCACCCGACGAAGTCGAGATGCTGACCTCGTCCATATGCGCCTCGATCAGTTGCAGTCCTCTACCGCGTTTGTGAGCCGCGCCGGCGGCGGGCCGGCGGGATCGGGCCTCATCAGGATCGAATCCGCGGCCGTGATCGGTGATCCAGACATCGATCCTGCTGCCATCGCCCTCGGAAGTGCCCACGAATCTTAAATAGATGCGGTTGTCTTCGCAACCGGAGTGCTCGCGAGCGTTGATGCACGCCTCGATGATCGCATGAGTCATCTCATCGATCTTCTCGGAGCTCATTCCAAGCTCGCGGGCGAGATTGCCTGCCGCACGCGCGGCGGCGATCTCGATATCCGCGACCATCGGAAGAGTCAGCTCCATCTGCCGCTCGGCGGTTCTGGTCATTTCACGGGGATCCTGTGGCCGATCGTCAAAAGGAAAGGAGCAACGCAACCGCGGACTTGATCCAGTCGGGGATGCCGCCCAGCTGATCGATCGCAAGCAGGGCGAAGGTGTTGACCGCCAGCAACATAGGAAGCGCGTACTGAACGGAGATGGCGTTGCTGCGGGTATCGGCGATGCTTTTCATGGTGTCCCCCCTCGTGTGTCGGGACCACCCTTGAGCAACGCGACTGCCACGCCCGATTTGCCTGCTCCACTCTCTCTAAGCCTCTGATACCGCGAAGTTTACACGAGAACATGAGTGAGATGTGACGGAGTGCGCAACTGGGTCAAATGGCCACATAGAGAAGGTTTCAAACTGTGCGTTCAGTGTAAACCACTGAGCTGAAAGCGGTTTACTAGTGAATGTCCCAAGATTCCACATATGCCCTCAATTGGGACAACGCCTCTCGCATGCGGTAGAGAGTCTTGCGGTCGATGCCCAGGATACGCGCTGCTTTCGACATGTTTCCCTTCGTGTGCGAGAGGACGCGAGCAACGTAGCGCCGCTGCAAATCGTCGAGAGATGGAAAGTCGGTCATGAGCTCCACGCCACCAGAGCCGGTGGTTGATTCCGGAAGGGCAAGGTCGCCGGGATCGATCACCGGGTCGGTCGTCAGCGCCAGCGAGCCCTCGATCAGATTCTCCAGCTCCCGAACGTTCCCGGGAAACGGATAGCGCATCAGTTTCTGCAATGCTTCCTGCGAGATCCGGACGTCGTGCAGCCCCTCGCGCTTCCCGTACTTGTCGAGAAAAAAGCGCACGAGTTTCGGAATGTCTTCTTTGCGGTCGCGCAGCGGCGGCAGAACGATCTCGACGACTTTGAGCCGGTAGTAGAGGTCCTGACGAAACTCGACCTTCTCGATCATCTGCTCGAGATCGCGGTGCGTGGCGGAAAGGATGCGCACGTCGATGGGGATGCGGCGCCTTCCGCCGAGCTTCTCGACCTCGCGCTCCTGCAGCACGCGCAGAAGCTTGGCCTGCAACGCCAGCGGGATGTCGCCCACCTCGTCCAGAAAGATCGTCCCGCCTTTGGCGAGCTCGAACTTGCCGGGCCGCGCATCCACTCCGGTGGCCACGCCGCGCTCGATCCCGAAAAGCTCGGATTCGAGCAGGGTTTCCGGCAACGCCGCGCAATTGATCGCGACGAACGGACCGTCTTTGCGCGGCGAGTTGCCGTGGATGAGCCGCGCCACCATCTCCTTGCCGGTTCCCGACTCGCCGCGAATCAGCACGCTGGCCTGCGAATCCGCCACGCGCGCGACGAGGTCGATGACCCGCTGCATCTTGGGAGAGTCGCCGATCATGAGCCGGTCGTTGTAGTCGCGCAGCATCCGCTGTTTGAGGTTGCGGTTTTCGTCTTCGAGCGTCGCGCGCAGAACGGAGAGTTTGTGAAAATTGCGGGCGTTGTCGATGGCCGCTCCGCCGATAGCTGCCAGCGACGCGAGGAAGCGGAGATCGTCCTCGACGAAGCTGCCGCTCTTGGCGCCGCGCTCCTCTTTGCCTCCGACGCCGATCATGCCGATGATCGACTCGCCGGAGATCATCGGGGCCAGGAGCAGGTCTTTGCCTGTTCCGCCGAGAAACTTGGAGACGGCGACGGACATCGGTTCGCGCGAGGCCAGTACCTGCTTGACGGGCGGCTCGGCCAGGATGGCATTCGCGGGCGTCGGGATCTCAAGCTCGAACGTGAAGATCTGCTGGACGTTGAGCTTTTCATCGAGAGAAAAAACGAACCCCGCCATCGCATCGAGCACGGCCACGGCGCGGTGCATGAGCTCTTCGATGAGCTCCCCTTCCGGACGGAGAGTGTTCAGCGCACGGCCGACATCGTAAAGCGCCTCCAGCTGGAGGAGCTTGCGGCGAAGTTCGAAGTTTGATTGCTGGGGCATGGTGTGGGTTGCTGGGTTGCTGGGTTGCTGGGTTGCTGGGTGGTTACGTTTGGTGAGTCGTTGGGTTGCCGGGATACTTTCTCGCGGGGTTACGATTTCTACTTTTGAGTATCCAGACAGCGCGGAAGCTTGGCAACCCGGAAACTCAGCAACCCAGTAACCAAGCAACTCAGCAACCGGTTCTCCTCAATCCCTCCCCACCGCCTTCCGACATTCTCCGAGCAGAAAATCGCAGTTCCAGGTTGCGTAGAACGCGCGATCCATCGCGTAGATTCTGACGAACAGTGTCGCAGCCTGATCGAAACGGCCACGCTTCATCTCGGTGCGGGCGAGGAAATAGATCGATCGGATGAGGCGCGGCTCCTCCACGTTCTTTTCCACGATGCCGCGGAACCCCGCCTCGGCCTCCGCGAACTGGCGCTGTTGATACGCGCAGAGCGCCTTGCCGTAGTCGTCCGAGGCGCCGCAGGTGGATGGGGGCTTCGCGTTCGCTGTCGTGGCGAGGACAGCGACGAGTAAGAGAGCGCAGCGCACGGTCGTCAGTTTAGAACCTTTTCGCGGAGACGCGGACAACGCGGTGACTCACTCGGCATCTCCGCGGCTCCGCGTGATCCCGTCTCCCTTTCGAAATACACTCCAACGATGAACCTTGGCATCATCGGCAATGGCCGCGCCGCATGGGCATTCGGCGCGACCTGGCGCCGGATCGGCTGGCCCATTTCGGGCATCGCCACGCGATCGCCGTCAACCATTGCATCGCTCCTCGGCACCGAGGCGAGGACGATCGATGCGCTTGCCGGCGACAGTGATCTCCTCCTCATCGCCGTCAGCGACCGCGCCATCGTGGAAGTTGCGGCCACGATTCCGGAAACGAAGGCCATCATCTTCCATCCCAGCGGTGCGCTTCCCTCGCTCCGCGGCGGCTTTTCGCTCCATCCGTTGAAAGCGCTGCCGCCAGTCGGAGAAGCATCGGACCTTGCCAACACGCTGCTCGTGTTTGAAGGCGCGCATCGCGATGTCGCCGAGCGGATCGCCGCGGCGGCGGGGGCGCGATTCGCGGAGATCACGCCGGACGTCAAGACGCGATACCACGCCGCGGCGGTCTTCGGATCGAACTACGTCGCTGCCCTGCTCGACATCGCCGAGGAGATGATCGGGATCGATGGAGCGCGCGACGATCTGGCAGCGCTGGCGCGTTCCGCTATCGACAACTGGCTCGCGCACACCGACGGCCGACGCTTCACCGGACCGGCAGCGCGCGGGGACGAGGCCGTCATCGAACGGCACATCGCTGCGCTGGCAGACAATCAGCACCTCGCCGAGATCTACAGCCTGCTCGCGGCTCGCATTGTTGCGACCGCAAAGTAGCGGGTGCTACCATCGATCCCTTTTCGACCGGGGCCGCGCTCGAATGGTCTTCTTCAATTACGCGACGATGCAGATGGCGGCGAAGATCGTTTACTACGGTCCGGGCCTCTGTGGGAAGACGACAAACCTGCACCACATCTACGCCAAGACCTCGCCGCAGAGCCGCGGGGAGATGGTGAGCCTGGAGACGGAAACAGACCGAACGCTCTTTTTTGATTTGCTGCCGATCGACGTCGGCGTCATCGGCGGATTCAAGACCCGCCTTCAGCTCTACACGATTCCTGGTCAGGTCTTCTACAACACGACGCGCAAGCTCGTCCTCAAGGGCGTCGACGGTCTGGTCTTCGTTGCCGACTCGCAGGTGGCGATGCTCGATGCGAATCTGGAGAGCTTCAAGAACCTTCGCGAAAACCTCGGCGAGATCGGTCTCTCCATCGATGAGATCCCGCTCGTTCTTCAAGTCAACAAGCGCGACCTCCCCAACATCGCGGCGGCCGAGACCGTCGTCGATGTCATCGATCCGGAGCGGAAGTACGACTGGGTCGAGGCGGTGGCATCGCGCGGCGACGGCGTTTTCGAGACGCTGAAAGTGATCTCGAAACTGACGCTGCGGACGTTGCGGCGGCGCATGACCGGCGAAGAACCGGTTCGCCCGCCGTCGCGCCGATCGGCGGCGGAGCCCTCCAATTTCCGCGTTCGCGACGAGGGCGTCATCCCCTCACAAACCATCGCAGCGCCGGCGAAGCCTTCCACGTCCAAAGTTTCCACCGCGCCGATTCCCGCATTCGGGGGGGCCACCACGGCAGCCGCTCCGCCGGCTCACGTCCCCGAACCGCTGCTCACTCCGCCGCCGATCATCGAGCCGCCCATCGAGCCAGTGGAAGAGATCTCCGTAGACGACGAGATCAACGTCAAAGCCCCCCCAAGCATCGACCACATCGACGACATCGCGATTCCGGACACCGCGCCTGAGCCGCCGGTTCAGATCCCCGAACCGGAGCCACAGCGCCGCGTCGAACCGCCGCCGATGCCGCCCGAGCCGGAAATCGATTTCGGGCAGGCCGAGAAGCACGCCAAAGCGGCGCCCGAGGTCAAGCATGTGAAGGTCAGGTCGTCGGTCGACATCATGGCCGAGCTCGAATCGCTCCGGAAACGCGCCACGCAGTCGACTCCCAAACCGGCCTCGAAAAAAGAGACGTCGCCGCTCGACGCGCTGCGAAATCCGCCCAAACCGAAGCGCGACATCCACCGCACCGTCACCCTCCCGACGCCTCCCGGCACTCTGCCGAAGTCGAAACGCTTGCGCATTACGGTATCCTTTGAAAATGACGGAGGCGTCGTTCAGTCGCAGGAAGAGTCGCTGGACCTCGGCGAGACAAACGACGTCCAGTCACTTTCGGTCAATCTGAAATTCGAAGATCTCTAACGGGCGGGAGGGTGTTGCGATGATGATGAGGCGAGCCGTCGTGCTGCTGGTGGCCCTCTACGCTGTCGCCTGCGCCACCGCACCCGCACCTGTTCCGCAGCCCAAGATGGCGAGCCGACCGCCGTCGCCACCGTCCGTCACAAAGCTCCAGACCGATGAATACCGGCGCGCGCTCGAAGCAGCGTACGGCGAGATCGTGGCGCGGGAGGGAAAGCCGGTCAGCGCGCCGAAGGTCGACGTCGAAGCCCTCGTCTCGATGCCGATCCCCGAACACGAAACGATCCGCGGCGCGCTTCAGTACTTCACCACCGACCTCAAGCCGAGCATCCAGGAGTCGCTCATCCGCTCGGCAAAGTACAAAAACCTGATCGACAAAGCGCTCGACGAAAACAAACTGCCGCGCGGACTGGCGTATCTGCCGGTCATCGAGAGCGCGTACGTGCCGACCCTCACCTCGCGCGCCGGCGCGCATGGCATCTGGCAGTTCATGCCGGAGACCGCGCGCGAGTACGGCCTGCGCGTCGACTGGTGGATGGATGAGCGCGCCGATCCCGAACGCTCAACGCGCGCCGCCGCCGTCTATCTGCGGGATCTCTATCGCCAGTTCAACGATTGGCCGCTCGCGCTGGCCGCCTACAACGCCGGACCGGGCCGCATCCGCCGCGCGATGGAATCGACCGGCGCCTCCACGTTCTGGGAGTTGCTCGACGCCGCTGCTGTCCCGAAAGAGACGCGCGGCTACGTGCCGACCTTTTTCGCCACGCTGACGATTGCCAGCGATCCGAAGACGTATGGCTTCCGCCTCGGCCAGCCGGTTGATTTCGATCACAAAGCGGTCGAGGTCGAAGGCCCGCTGTCGCTTCGCTATCTCGCCACGATTGCGAAGGTGGACGAACGGCTTCTACGCGATCTCAATCCCGCGTTCCGGCAGGGCGTTCTGCCCCCGGGGAAGTCGACCGTTCATGTTCCATCGAAGGCAGCCGCCGTCGTCACCGCGCGTGCGACAACCTTGAAGAACGAAGACGCGAACATCGCCGTCTGCTCATACACGCTTCGCGACGGGCAATCGCTGAACCGCCTGGCGCGCACGATCGGCACTGACGTCGACACGCTCCTGTCGATGAACAACCTCCGCTCAGCCGACGACATTGGCGGGGGCGATTCGATCTACCTCCCGGTGCGAGCGCGCGAGCTCGGATCCCTCCTCGCGCACAACGAGACGTATTACGCGGTGAAGAAAGGCGACACGCTCTACTCGATCGCCAAGAGCAATCATCTCTCGGTCGAGGAGCTGCTCGAGATCAACGAGCTCGATCCGGATCACACGCTCCATCCCGGCGAGCGGCTGCGAGTGACCGCGCCGCGCGCGCTGACCGCCGGCGGGATGTGAAAAGGCAGAGATCAGGAAGCAGAGATCAGAGATCAGCGCGTCCTATCACCTCCGCGTTCTCATCTCATTTCTACCCTCAGGCCGCCGGCCTCTACGCCGAGGGCCGTGCCAAGGTTTAGCATGTTCTTACGGAGGCATGAACGCTGTGGCAGAAACGAAGCGGCATCGCATCGCTATGGGCGTCAATGCAGAAAGGCAACCCCCTGGCTCATGATCGAGGAAATGATGTCCGACGTTTCCAACGAGGAGATGGCGCGAGTACCTCCGGCGAATTCGCGCGCAATCGATCAAAAGCTCTACGGCAGGAAGGTGAAGGTGACGCGCGCTACGAAATGAGCGGGTACTTTGCGACACTTTACTTCGTTGTGCTCATCGAGAGAGATGACCAGCACCATGAGGCCGCGAAACGAATTTCTGCTTCACTTGCGCGGGCAACGGTTGTCACCAGCGACCCAGTGTTGATCGAGCTGCTGAACTATGATCAATAAGGCCTGAGCCTCACTCCAACCCGAGCGCGCTCCTTGCAATGCCAACGAGCGACCCGCTTGGAGTTTGGGCGCAACCATTCGATCTTATGTGAAGGAGCTTTTTCACTGTGGCAAGAGGATTCGAAAGCAAGGCCGTTGACTCGCATCGTCAGGACGTGGAAGACGAGCGCGAGGCGCGCCGGAGCGGCAAGCGTCTCGATGTTCACGAGATCGAGCGCCGCCAGAAACGCGAAGGGCTGGAGCTCTCGCGAAGGCGAATCGCGACCGAGCTCGACGCGGCGACGAACGACCGCCGCCGCGAATCGCTGCGCGCCGCACTCGCGCATCTCGACAACGAGCTGGCGAAGTTGCAGTAGCGCGGTTGCGTGATTCCGAGGTTCGCGGTGCCGCGCAACTTCGAGACTCCGCGACCCCGCAACCGCAACAATGAAATGCCGCGCCTCAGCCCTTCGTTTCGCCCCCCACCATGGCTGAGAGCAGTGACTACAAGAAAACGCTGAACCTTCCGCAAACCTCCTTCTCGATGAAGGGGAACCTGCCGCAGAACGAGCCGAAGCGGCTCGAACAGTGGCGCCTCATCGACCTCTACAAACTCATTCGCGAGAAGTCGGAAGGGCGGCCGAAGTCGGTTCTCCACGACGGTCCTCCGTATGCGAACGGGCACATTCACATGGGCCATGCGCTCAACAAGATCCTCAAAGACATCGTCGTCAAATCGAAAACGATGATGGGTTACGACTCACCCTACGTACCGGGATGGGACTGCCACGGCTTGCCGATTGAGCACGCCGTCGACAAGGAGCTCGGCTCGAAGAAGAAGGAAATGTCCTCCGCCGATTTCCGGCGCGCCTGCCGCACGTTCGCCGAGAAGTTCGTCTCCATCCAGCGCCAGGATTTCATCCGCCTCGGCGTGTTCGGCGATTGGTTCCATCCCTACGAAACGATGGCGTATCAATACGAGTCCGACATCGCCTACGCCCTCGGCCGTTTCTTCCGCACCGGAATGGTCTACAAAGGACTCAAGCCTGTGCACTGGTGTACGTACGATCAGTCCGCGCTGGCGGAAGCCGAGGTCGAGTACGCGGATCACACATCACCGTCGGTGTACGTGCGCTTTCGCCTCACCGACGAATCGGTCAAGAGCCTAGACCTGCCGATCGAGAAGCCGTGCTACGCCGTCATCTGGACCACGACCCCCTGGACGCTTCCCGCCAACCTCGGCATCGCCGTGAAGCCCGACTTCGACTACGAAGTCGTCGAGCACGACGGTGAGAACTTCATCATCGCCGGCGAGTTGGTCCCCGAGGCCGTGACGAAGTTTGGATGGAACGAGTATCGCGTCGTCAAAGTCTTCAAAGGCGCCGCGTTCGAGCACCTCAAGTACCGGCATGCCTTCCTGCCGCGCGAAGGCGTCTTCGTGCTCGGCGACTACGTCACTCTCGATGCTGGAACAGGACTCGTCCACACGGCGCCGGGTCACGGCGTCGACGATTTCAAGACTGGCCAGCGCTACGGACTGGAGACGTACACGCCGGTCAATCATCGCGGCGAGTTCACGCCGGACGTGCCGCTTTGGGCCGGAATGCACGTCTTCAAAGCCAATCCGCTGATTGTCGAACACCTTCGCGAACGCGGCGCGCTGCTGCACGCCGAGACGATCACGCACTCCTATCCGCATTGCTGGCGTTGCAAACACGCCGTGATCTTCCGCGCCACCGAGCAGTGGTTCATCTCGATGGACGACAAAGGCCTCCGCGCGAAGGCGCTCGAACAGGTTCACAGCGTGAAGTGGTTTCCGGCCTGGGGAGAAGAGCGCATGGCCGGCATGGTCGAGAACCGTCCCGACTGGTGCATCTCGCGGCAGCGCACCTGGGGCGTTCCGATCACGGTCCTCTATTGCGAAGGCTGCGGCGAGCCGGTCACGTCGCCCGAGCTGTTCGATCGCGTGAAAGAGTTGTTTCTCGTTGAAGGAGCGGATGCCTGGTATGACCGTCCGGCCACCGACTTCCTTCCTGCGAGCTACGGCTGCGCGAAGTGTGCCGGCACGACGTTCCGCAAGGAGCTCGACATCCTCGATGTCTGGTTCGACTCCGGCTGCTCGCACCTCGCTGTGCTGAAACAGCGTCCCGAGCTGACGTGGCCGAGCGACGTCTACATCGAGGGGCACGACCAGCATCGCGGGTGGTTCCAGTCATCGCTGCTCGTCGGCACGGGCCTCGAGGGCGCCGCGCCGTTTCATCAGGTCATCACCTGCGGCTTCCTCATCAACGAACAGGGCGACAAGATGTCGAAGTCGCGTGGCAACGCGCTGTCGCCGCAGGAGGTGCTCAAGCAGCACGGCGCCGACGTCATCCGCCTCTGGGTGTCGATGATCGACTACCAGACCGACATGACCATCGGGCCGCAGATCATGGGCCGTGCCGCCGAGGCTTACAAGAAAATCAGGAACACGGCGCGGTACCTGTTGTCGAATCTGAACGGCTTCGAGCCGGAACGCGATGGTGTTCCGCACGACCAGCTACTCGACGTGGACAAGTGGGTGTTGTCTCGCGCCGCCGAGGTATTTGAACGGTGCCGACGCGCGTATGAAGCTTACGAGTTTCACATCGTCTACCACCGCATCCTCGATCTCTGCACGGTCGTGCTGTCGTCGCTTTACCTCGACATCTCCAAAGACACGCTCTACTGCGATGGCCCTGCTTCGGCCAGCCGCCGTTCGGCGCAAACGGCGATGTACGAGATCCTGCGCGGCATGGTGGCCTTCCTCGCGCCAATCCTGACGTTCACGACGGAAGAGATCTACGAGGCAATGCCAGGCACGAAGGAGCAGTCGGTGCATCTCATCGACTTTCCTTCGCTCGCTGCTCCCGCAACGGACTCCGCGGCGTGGGATCGAATCTTCCGCGTTCGCGAAGCTGTCTCCAAGGTGCTCGAAGGGGCGCGCGCGGCGGGAACGATCGGCCAATCGCTCGAGGCCGACGTCACACTTCACGGCGTCACGCGTGAGGCAATCGCCGGCGGACTCGACGTCGATCTCGCCAAGGTCTTCATCGTCTCGCACGTCGACTTCGCACCAGGCGCCGCCGACGCGGCAATCGAAATCGAAGGCCTCGGTCCAATCGGCATCACGATGTCGCCTGCACGCGGAAAGAAGTGCGGCCGCTGCTGGCAGTACCGCGAGGAAGTGCTCGAAGACGGCGGACTCTGCGCGCGATGCGATGAGGTCGTGGTGACACTCGAGGTTCCGGAACAACCGACGGTGTAGAGCTTTGGTTGCGCGGTGGCAACACCGCGCGACCGCGAGACTGCGCGACCCCGCAACCGCGAGTCACACCTGCTACGCTGATCCCGCTTGCGCTACGCTGACCTTCACACGCATACGTATCACTCCGACGGCACTCGCTCGCCGCGCGAAGTGATCGATGTTGCCCTGGCCAGCGGCATCGAGATCGTGGCCATCAGCGATCACGACAATCTCGCCGGTTACTTCGAGATCAAGACCTACGCTGATGAGCGAGGTGCGACGCTCGTTCCCGCGACGGAGTTGTCGTGCACGTACGAAGGCGCCGACATCCACATCCTCGCGTATGCCTTCGACGCGCACGACGAGCGGATCGAGTCGCGGCTGCGCGGTTTCCGCGAGACGCGGGAAACCCGAGGCCGGCGCATCGTCGAGCGACTTCGCGGTCTTGGCTACGGCATTACCTTCGAACGCGTCCAGCAGCTCGCGGCGGGAGGGGCCGTGGGCCGCCCGCATGTTGCGCGCGCGCTGGTCGAAGGAGGATTTGTCGCTTCTGTTTCGGAAGCCTTCGATCTCCTGCTTCGCCCAGGCAAACCGGGCTACGTCGAGAAGGAGCGCTTCGCCATCGACGAAGCAGTCGCGCTGATTCGAGCCACCGGCGGGGTGACGTCGATCGCCCATCCGACGCTTTACCCCGATCACGCCCGCATCGTCCCGCAACTGCTCGACGCCGGCATCGACGGGATCGAGGTTCTGCATCCCGACGTCGACGAGGCCTCGCGCGAGACCTACACGAGCATCGCCCGCTTCCGCGGCAAGATGCTGACCGGCGGCTCGGATGATCACGGGAGCGTAAAGAAGACCGAGACGCTGGGAACGATCAAAGTGCCGGAAGATTGGATCGGTCCGATTCTCGACCGGCTGTAGCGCCAATGATCACGAGACTGTCCGAGGTCTGGCCGGAGGTTGAGCACGTCGCGCGTGCGAACGGCGTGGTGCGTATCGGCGCCAGCGATCTCGCTGATTCGCACGGTAGTCTCTTCGATGTTTGGCTCGATCGCGGCCACCACGCCACGATGAGCTACCTGGCACGAACGCGCGACGCACGGCGCGATCCCGCAACACGCTTTCCTTGGGCGAAGTCGGCGATTGTGATTCTGGTGCCTTACTCAGCGACGCGGCCCGAGGCACCCACGAACGCGCTTTCGAACTACATCGCCCGCTACGCCCTCGGCGACGACTATCACGAGGTTCTCGATCGCATCCTTCGCCAGATCGAGCCGGTCGTTGCCCCGTACGGAAAAACATGGCGCTACGTCGATACCGGTCCGCTGTCCGACCGCGCTCTGGCCACGCAAGCGGGACTCGGCTGGATCGCCAAAAACGCGATGCTGATCAACGAGCAGATCGGCTCGTACACGTTCATCGGTACGCTGCTGACCTCGCTCGAAAATGATCTCGTCCCCGATTCCGTCGCCGACCGCTGCGGCACCTGCACGCGCTGCATCGAGGCCTGTCCCACCGACGCAATCCTCCCCAACCACACCGTCGCCTCGGAGCGCTGCATCAGCTACGCGACCATCGAACACCGCGGCGATCTCCCCGACCTCCCACTGGCCGGCAATGCCTTCGGATGCGATATCTGCCAGGAAGTCTGTCCCTGGAACCACGAGCCCGCCGCCACGCATCCAGCCTTCGCACCGCGAGACGAATACCGCGCCACGCCAGTCACCGATCTTCTGCGTTACGAGCAGGCCGATTTCTCCGCGCTGTTTCGCAAGAGCGCCGTAAAGCGCGCCAAGCTGGCAGGCATGCAACGGAACGTCGCCGCGTTGACAGAGGAGGAAAGCCGAGGGATGCTGAAGCAATGACGAAGGTTAACGGTAAACCGATCGCTCGTATTGAACCGGCAGGTGGCGTTGGTCTGCCAGTTCAGCCGAGCAACAACTCGTTCGGCCCGCCGCGCATGAAGCGGGATCCAGTGGAATCGCTTCTCGTCGATCAAGGCCTGATACGCGAGCCGATCACATTTCCCGATCCTGGGCTCGGACGGCTCGGCGACTGGACACCGCCGTCGCTTCATCTCAATTGGGATCCTGTCGAAGACCTCCTCGCTGAGCGAGACCGGCATCGGTGACCGCGGATAATCATGACCAAAGACATCACAGTGCAGGAGTTGCAGGAACACTTCGCGGATCACATGGAGGAAGTGCGGCGTGGCATGACGTTGCGCCTGATCGATGGCGGGAACCCTGTTGCCAAGATTTTGCCGAACGAAACGAAGCCGGCCGAAACGAAGCCGGGCGAGACTCCCGAGGACATGATCTATCGTCGTGCGGTTGGCTCCTTCGCCGATTTCGTCCTGCCGCCTCCAATTGAGTCAGATGTCGACATCGTCGACTTCCTTCGTGAGGACCGAGACTCTCGGTGAAGCTGTACATCGACGCCTCCGTCATTCTGCGAATCGTGGTCAACAAGCCCGAGGCGCTTGGCGGCTGGAAGACATGGATCTCTCCGACATCGAGCGTGCTGCTCCAAGTCGAATGCCTTCGAACACTCGATCGCTATCAAACGTCCGGGGAGTTGCGGCCAGCGGAGATCCCGCGCAGTTACGCAACTCTTCACGAAGCAATGAGCAGGATCGAGTTCCTGAGGCTTAACGAGAAGATCCTCGAAAATGCGTGCGGCCCATTCGGCCTTCCCCTGAAAACTCTGGATGCCATCCATCTCGTCACAGCGATCGCGTGGCGCGACCGCATCAGCGAAGAAGTGACGTTCGTGACGCACGACCTTGCGCTCGCCGCAGCGGCTAGCGCCTACGACTTCCCCGTCCTCGGCGCCTAAGGCAATTCGAACGTACGTCCGATGATCGACGGGTCGATTGAGCGGTCGAGGTACTCCCACACGGCCAGCGCGTCGGGGTGATCGGCGATGGCGGGGGCGGCGTTGCGGGTGGTGGGGTCGCTGATCGTCAGGCGTGCGCGGCGATACCAGTGCATGGCCTCGTCGGGATTGAGGCGCAGCTCTTCGCGGACGCATTGAATCAGCAGGTATTGCTCGGTAGGAACGCCGGCGGTTTCCACGCCTTTGTATTGCGGAGCCAGTTGCCGCGCGCGTGCACGGATCACTTTCAACTTGAGGCCGAGGGAGATGGTGTCGAGCGTGGCGCGGCCGTCTTCGCAGAGCTGCCCGATGGCCAGTCGCAACAGCTCGGGCTTTTCGTCGATGAACAATCCGTTGCGGAACGTGGACGGATCGACCGACTTCATCGCCGACCAGGCTACCGAGGCATTCACCGAAATATTCAGCGTGGTGCCGGGAACATCGAACGTCAGCACGCCACCGCTGTCGACCGGCAACCGTCTCATCGTCTCGATTCGTGCGCCGCGAGCGGAGAGGTTTTCGATCTGAACGGGCTCTGCTCTCCAAGTCCCTTCGATCGGAGTCAGCACGTCGAAGCGGTCCGTCGATCGCATCTCCTCGATGCGGGTGGTGCGCTTCGATGTCCTCAGATGCGCGAGCACGCCATCAATCAGCGCGGCCTCGGCATACGTCCGAACTCCCGAAACGAAGCGGCCCTTCCCCGACGTATCCGGCTTCGTCCAGACGACCACGGCCTCGATATTCGCGATTTGCGGACGCCCCTCGATCGATAGCTGCAGCACCGATTTCTGTCCCATCTCCAGTGGGTGGGAATGGCGAAAGCGCGCGCCTTTCACGGAGATGTCGGTAACTGACGCCGCGCTTCCACCGAACTGCGCCACGATGGGCGGATCGAGCAGAAACCGCTCAGCGGTTCGCAGGTTTCGGGCAGCGGCTTCGTACATGGTGGGGACGTTGGAACGAACGCAGACGGTATAGCACGGACGAGGTCACCCTTGTGAGCCCCATCACGTCATAATGCGCCGCCATGCCGCGCTACGACATCATCACATTCGACTGCTACGGCACGCTCATCGACTGGGAATCCGGTATCGCGGATGCGTTCATGCAGGCCGCCGCACGCGAAGAGGTGACGCTCCGGCGCGAGGACATTCTCCGCGAGTACGCGAACACCGAGCGGCACGTCGAGTCGGAGGCTTACCGCAGCTACCGGGAAGTACTGCAAGACACCGCCTCGCGCGTCGCCTTCGCCCTCGGGTGGCCTCTCGCTCACGAAGACGCGGCCTTCCTCGCTGACAGTCTTCCGTCGTGGAAACCGTTCCCCGACACGAACCCAGCGCTCGAACGTCTCGTCGCCGCCGGCTGCCGCCTCGGCATCCTCTCCAACATCGACGATGATCTGATCGCCGCAACGCGCAAGCACTTCAGCGTCGATTTCGATCTCCTCATCACCGCACAGCAACTGCGGTCTTACAAGCCCGGCCACGCGCACTTCACGACGGCACGGCAGCGCATCGGCGACGCGCGCTGGTTGCACGCGGCCGAGAGCAACTTTCACGACATCGTGCCGGCTAATGCGCTGGGAATCGACACGGCGTGGATCAATCGGCTGCATGAGCGGCCTCTACCCGGCGGAACGCCCCGGTTACAATTCGACGACTTGACCGGCCTGGCGGACCACTGCGCCTGAATGCGTCCCAGCTGGTGGCTCACGATTTAGGAAATTCCGGGGATCAGTCCGTCTTAATGTCAAAAAGGAGAACAAGGTGAGTATTCGACGAATCGCAGCGGTTCTTATTCTCTTGCTCGTTTCCGTGGCCGGATTCGCACAAACCACGACGTCACCAAAGGCAACGAGGGATCTCGATTGCGACGATGCAAACGATGCCAAAGATAGTCGATGTAACGACCCTCGCGACTCGCTGCTGGCCGACTTCTACCTTGGCGAAGCCGTCGACAACTTCGCCGGAGATGAGACGCTCGGGTATCTGAACCCACAGGACGCGAACAAGAACTTACTGCGGGCTATCGGCGGCGTGGATTTCCAGTACCGCCTGGCTGGCAAACGAAGCGACGACAGGCAGCTCTGGGTCTACGGCCAGACCGTGTATGGGGTCCGCAGCAAAGATGTCGATTGCAAAGACCCGAATACCGTC
>JAXDGW010000048.1:0-4320 GCA_034664845.1 Thermoanaerobaculia bacterium
CGAAGTGCCGAAGGACGGTCGAAGGTCCCCCCGCGCGTTTGCAGGGTGGGGCGGCGGCAAACAAAACGAAAAGCCCGGGGGGTCCTTCGACGTCCTCCGGCACTTCGTGTCCTTCGGTAGTCTCAGGATGACAGGCGTATTGGCTGCACACAGACGTGGGCATGTTACGATTTCCTCAATGCGGTCCGTGTCCATGTCACTCGCGCTCCTGCTCATCGGGGCCAGCCTCCAAGCGCAGGTGCGCCTCACGATCAAGCGCGACGGATCGAAAGTCATCTCGAACTTTGGCGCGAATTCGTCCGCGAAGAGCAACGACTGGAACTGGTGGGCGAAACAGCGCGATCGAAGGTCCGACTACGACTCATTCATCGATCGCTACGCCGCGCAATATCGTGTCGATCCCGTTCTCGTGCGCGCCGTCATCCAGGTGGAATCGAATTTCAACCCGCGCTGCGTCTCGAATAAAGGAGCGCGAGGACTGATGCAACTCATGCCCGAGACGGCACGGGAGTACCGCGTGCGCAACGTCTTCGACCCCGAGGAAAACATACGAGGGGGCGTGCATAACCTGGCCGACCTCCTCGTCCGGTACCGCGGCGACCTGCACCGCACGCTCGCTGCCTATAACGCCGGTATCGGCGCGGTCGCGAAATACCAGGGCATCCCGCCGTACGAAGAAACGATGACGTATGTGAAGCGCGGTCTGACCGTCTACTACGGCACGCCGTACGGCCAGGCCGTCGGATTCGCTGGCGGCGGCAGCGGCAAAGGTCGAAAACTGACCGGCGGATTCACCGAGCGCATCCAGCCGATCGTGGCCATGCTGCCGGGGATGCGGTACCTGGGTAGCCGGTAGCTTTTTAGCTCTTAGCTCTTAGCTCTTAGCTGTTAGCTCTTAGGGGAAGAACCCGACCGCTGCTGGAGCTGCGAGCACCTAGGAGCTAACAGCTAAGAGCTAAGAGCTACGCTGCTACAATCCCCACCAATGCCCGAACGTGATCCTCTCGTTGCGCCGCCGTTCGATCAGGGCGTGTTCCTCCTGCACTACAACCGAGGGCGCGAAGCGTTCCAGGAGGCGAGGTATGCCGAGGCGCGGCGCGAGCTCGAGAATGCGCAGAGGATGCGGCCCGATGACGCCGACGTCCTCAACCTCCTCGGCCTCGTCTACTTCAAGACCAACGCGTTTCCGGAGGCCGAGGTCATCTACCGGCGGCTGGTGGATGAGAACCCCAACGTTTTCATCCTCCACTCCAACCTCGGCTTGATCCTCTTCAAGCAAGGCAAGACCGAGGAGGCCGAGCACTACCTTCTTCGCGCGATCGAGCTGCGTCCCAACTACGCGAAGTCGCACCTCTACCTCGGCCTGTTGTATCGCCAGCGCCGCAAGTTCGCCGTGGCGTTGGAGCACCTTCGCTTCGCCGGCGCCGACAAAATCGTGCGCGAGGTCGAAGCGGAGATCCGCCCGCAGGGTCCTGCGCCACTTCCGTTGCCGGTCGTCGCGGCCCCGGCGCCCAGACGTCACGACACGCAGCGAATCAACACGCAGAAAATCGTTCCGATCACCGATGTCCGCCTCGGCCAGACGAGGCCGATGGTGACGCAGCCGGGCAAAGTGCCGATCACTGATGTGCCGGAGCCGCCGGTCGAGATCGATACCGCGCACACCGCTGCGCGCAAACTTCAGGATGCCGTCGATGACACGCAGCTCGCCGACGACAAGCGCCTCGACCTCGCCCACAAGATCGAAGGGGCATCGAAGACCTTCACGCTGCACGAGAACGGCTTCCTCGAGATCAACTTCGGACGCAGCGTCCACGTCAAGCGCGGCACCGTGTCGAGTTACTCCGGAAACCTCAAGTTCGTCGCCGAGTCCGGTCTCCTCGGCACCACCGCGCAGACGCTGGTCAAAGCGGTCGGGCAGGGGAAGATCTTCGTCTACGAAAAAGGCCGCAAAACCTTTCTGCTCGACCTCAACGAAGAGTTCATCTACGTCGAAGGCAGTAATCTGCTCGCGCTCGAAGACACGCTTACGTACCGCGTCGAGCCGATCTACGACAGCACCTACCAGCGGAAGATCGACACCGTGAAGATCTTCGGCAAAGGCTCGCTGGCCATCTCCACGCACATCGAGCCGCTCACGCTTCGCGTCACCCGCGACTACCCGTTGTCGATCTCGTCGAACGCTCTCGTCGCCTGGACCGGCAATGTCATCCCGACGGTGATGGACGACAAATCGCTCGAGAACGTAATGATCGAGAACGCCGGCGAGGCAGGCTTCAAGATCCGCTTCGAGGGCGATGGCGTGGTCGTCAGCGAACAGTGACCTGGCGTTTGGGCGGCTCGGTTCTCCGATGAGTCCGGTACAATCCCCCGCCATGCGCAAAAACGATCCGGTCCATTCCGTTCCGCCCGGTGAAACGTGGTCGAAGATTACCGTCGTGCTGCTCGACCGTCATGTGGCGTACCTCGATCGCATCGCGGTCGACATTCGCCTGCAGCGGGGCGTCGCCATCTCTCGCGCTGAGCTGATCCGCGGACTCATCGAGGCGTCGTCGAAGACCGCCGTCACGCTCTCCGATGCCACCGGCAATCCGGAGATGGTCAACTTGCTTCGCGGTGCCTGGGCGCGCGGCGGTTCGCGCAAACGGCGTTAGCGCTTCCAGAGTTTCTGCGACGGAATCCGCAAGGCGCGGTTGAACTTCGACGACGCGTTCTCCCACGCCACGATCTCCGTCAGCTCGACGATGGCGTCATCGCTGAACTGCTCACGCACGCGCGTGAACAGCTCGTCGGAAACGTCGCGGCCCGTGATCGTCATCGCGTCGGCGTACTCGAGCGCAAGGCGTTCCACGCTGTCGAAGAGCGGAGACGATTCCCATGCGGAGAGTGCCAGTAGCTTCTCGTCCGGGATGCCAAGCTCGCTGCCGACCGCAGCGTTAATGTCCTGTCAGAATTCGCAGCCGTTGAGGAACGCCACGCGCCGGTTAATCAGCGCAGTGAGCTTGCCGTCGATCAGCCCCGAAGAATCGAGGCCGCTCCACATCATGCGTGCGCCTTTGAAGATCAACGGCCGGCGCGCGTAAATCAGATGGTTCAGCAGTGGCGCGCCCCACTTCTTTGCCTGCGCCTCCAGCACCGCGCGAATGGAACGATCGAGTTGACTGACTTCCGCATCAGGAATGCGCGCCATCGATGACCTCAGCTCGGAGTTTGCGGCATCGTACACTTCCCCGGCATGCCCGAGTTGCCTGAGGTCGAGCTCTACTGCCGTTACTTCGCCGAACACGCGCTCCATCGCCGCGTGGGCAAGATTCGTGTGCTCGACGCGCGGATCCTCGGCGTTCGCGAGCCGGCGCTTCGGCGTGCTCTGATCGGGCGCGAGTTTGTCAGCGTGCGGCGCCACGGCAAGCACCTCTTCGCCGATGCGGGTGCGTCCTGGCTGCACCTCCACTTCGGGATGAGTGGCGATCTTGCGTACTACCACGATGCCGCCGAAGCGCCTCGCTTCGCGCGTGTGATTTTCGATTTCGACGATGGGACACACCTCGCGTACGACGACATGCGCCTCTTCGGCGTCGTCGACATCACCCCCGATCCGGATGCCTTCATCGCCGAGCACCGCCTCGGTCCCGACCCGCTCGATCCGGCGTTCGGACTCCGTGCGTTCAGGCAGATCGCGAGCAAGAAACGCGGCGCTGTGAAATCGCTGCTGATGTCGCAGGAAGTCATCGCGGGGATGGGAAATCTCTACGCCGACGAGACGCTCTACCGGTCATCGATTCATCCAAGCCAGCCGGTTGACACGCTATCCGACGCGGAGGTCAAAACGATCTTCACGAACATGCGCGCCATCCTGAAAGAAGCGATCGCGTTCAAATCGCGCGGCGGCGATTACCCCGGCCGCTTCCTCGTGCAGCACCGCGAAGAAGGCGACCGCTGCCCCCGCTGCGGCGGCACGATCCGGCGCACGGTCGTGTTCGGAAGAACGACCTACTTTTGCGCGAAGCACCAGCGGCTGGCATCACGACTGTCATCCTGAGCCGCCGAAGGACACGAAGTGCCGAAGGACGGTCGAAGGACCCCCTGCGCCTCTGCATGGGTCGGGTGGTGGCAACAGACCCTCGCACAAGATCAGGGGGTCCTTCGACGTCCTCCGGCACTTCGTGTCCTTCGGCAGTCTCAGGATGACAGCACAATGGCCTTAACTTAGCGATCTCCGAGGCTCGCGGTGGAACGCTGGCGTCTCGCCGGCTGGCTCGGCGTGCGTCCTCGCCGCCGTGGTGCTTGGTAAGAATGTCGGGCCTCTGGCGAGTAGGCGGC
>JAXDGW010000049.1:0-5142 GCA_034664845.1 Thermoanaerobaculia bacterium
GGCGGTTTTATGCAAAAGATCCGTAGCCCCCGGTTTCAACCGGGGGGTCCGGGGGTCACGGGGGTCACGGGGGTTCCGCGCCATGCGGACCCGGCGCACGATCACCACGCGATCCTCCCGTAATAGAACACCGCCACGACATGCACGATGGCGAAGAGCAGCAGCAGGATCGTAAACGGGATGTGGATGTAGAGCCAGAACTCGAGGATGTTCTTGTAGCGCTGCTGGTAGATGAGGCGGATCAGAAGCTCTTTGCGCTGCCGCGACGCGACAAGCAATTGCCGCAGCTCGTCCTGCTCATCTTTCTGGACGAGGCCGAGAAGGTTGGCCCAGTCGGCGGTGGGCGCGTTGGCGCGGCGCATTCGCGCGATGAGCAATCGCCATCCCGCCAGCCAGCCCGGCGCCGCCTCGCGGATGAGCTGCTCGTAAATGCGCTGGAATGGTGCGGATTTCCCCGACGCGATGCGGGCCATCTGTTTGCCCTGCTGATTGAGCTGATCAGAAATCTCCGCGACGGTCAGGTTCGATTCCACCTCCGTCAGCAACCGGGGCACGGTCACATAAAGAATTGCGCCGAGAACGCCGCTCGACACGACAATGGCCATGAGGATCAGCGTCGCGACTGCCACTTTGTCGTGAAAGCGTCCGCCTGTGTGAAATACGAGGATCACAAGCACGAGGATGCCGAGGTAAATGTGCGATTGCATCCACTGCTCGACTGTGCCGAATGTGGAGCGATACCACCGTTTCCTTATGCCGAAAAACGCGAGGAGAAAACAAAGAAAGAAGCCGGCGATCCCGTAGATCAGACCCATGCGCGAACCGCCGTGCGGATATTCGCGCTGGGCGTACCAGACGAATGATGCTGTCGCCGCGGCCAGGAGCACGAAGAAGATGCGGCGCCATAGAACGCCGGAGCGGGCTATTGGCACATTCGCTCCGGAAGGGGCCGAATGTTAAATGTTGAATGTTGAATGTTGAATGTTGAATGAAGGACCGGCCGTATTTGCAGAGCGGCGATGGAAACACCGGATACCAAGGGTTGAATATTCACCATTGAATGCGCGAATGGCGACCATTCAACATTCAACATCCAAAATTCAACATTCAACATTTCGCTTCTAACCTCACCGCTCCCCACGGGTGATCACGAGTTCCTCAAGAGTCGACCGGTATTCTTCCGGAGTCAGCCGGATCGCGGCCCCAGTGGGACAACTGCGAACACACGCAGGGCCGCCTTTGATCTCGCGGCAGAGATCGCACTTCACGGCTACCGTCTGCTCGACTTCGTCCGCATGACCCTTGCCGAACAACGATGCGACCCAGGAGAAAATCGTCTTCTTCGGCTCTTTATGGATCATGAAGATGTTGCCGTAGGGACAATTGCGCTCGCAATTCCCGCAGCCGATGCAATTGCTCTTAATGTAGACCTCGCCACGCGGATCGCGAACGATCGCGTCGGGCGGACAGTCGAGCATGCACATCGGGTTTTCGCACTGCCAGCACGAATTTGGCGCCAGCAGGTTGTAGAACTTGATGCCGGTCAGCGACAGACGCGCCTGTCCGTCGCGATGCACTCCTTCGCATCCGGCGATGCAGTTGCCGCAGCGGATGCATTTGTGCTCGTCGATGATGAGCGTCTGCGTGCCCATGACCACTTCCTCGCGAATGAGATCGCCGAGGATGTTGCCGGAGCCGGGGGTGGCATCGGCGATGAGGCTGGAAATGCGGCGCTCTTCGAGCTTGCGCAGCGGCGCTTCGCGCAGATCAGGATGCGCGCTCAGAAAATTCGTGAAATCGCGTTTGGATAGTTTGATCAGATCGGACGGAAAAATCGTCGTCACAGTGGCGGTACGATCCGCATCGGAAAAGAGCGCCGCTTCCCCAAAGAAATTGCCGGCAACGAGATAAGAAAGTACGACCTCTTTATCGCCCGATTTCTTGGAGATCTTCACCATCCCATTGCGAATCAGATAGAACGCGTCGGCCGGATCGTCCTCTTTGAAAACGACCGCGTCCTTGGCGAGGTTGTTGACGACCGCCAGTTCCACCAACTCACCGAGTTGCGCCTCGGGGATTCCGGGGAAAAGATAGCCGCCGAATGCGCGCAAAAGAAATGCCTGATCGACAAGCGCTTTCGCCCGCGGCGCCGCGCCCAGGAGTTTGAGAATTGCTTTGCGCGGAATCTCGATAATGCGCGTCGCTCCGACCGCACGCGCCGTGGCTGTGCGGCGACGGCCCGAGATCAGGCTCATCTCTCCAAAGAAATTGCCCGCCGTCAGCTCAACGATCTTGACTTCCGTATTGGATTTTTCCGGCTTCTTCCAAAGCTCGACGCGGCCGTCGGCAATGATGAGGAAGTCGTTGGTGTAGTCGTTCTGGCGAATGATGATCTCGCCGTCGCGATATTCACGAACGCGCGCCGAGAGGAAGGTCTCGCGCAATTGCTGCTCATCCGCGGCGGCCAGGAGCGGCACCCGTTTTCGCAAGAAGGCGATGCGGTCGCGCACCGTCCCTTCCCAATACGGCAGCCGCTCTTTGAGCACGGCCTCGTCGGCCGGCTCGACTTCGCGTCCCATCAGGTGCTCGACGACTTCGTAGCCCTGATTCATGCCGAGCTTGATCAGATCGCGCCCGCTGGCTGCGCCAATCAGAAAAAGGCCCGGCACGCTCGATTCGTGCACCTGGCTGAGGATCGGCCGCGAGTCTTTCCCCTGACCGCTGTAGGTGATGCCGATCGATTCGAAAAACTTGCGCGGCGCGTCGGCGCCCAGCTTGAGGAAAATCAGCTCCGCCGCGACGCGCGTCACATCGCCGCGCACGGTCAGATCGGCATAGCCGGGATAAACCTGCTTCACGCTGGCGCTGAAGTAGATCGTCATCTGCCCCGTCGCCTGGCGGCTCAGCACTTCTTTGATCAGGACGTCGTTGGCCCGCGTGATCTCCGGTCCGCGCACGATGAGGCCGACGCGATTTTCATCGGCAAGAGCGATGGCAATCTCCAGCGCGGAGTCGCCGGCGCCGACGACGAGCAGATCCTGATCGCGATGCTCGGCCGGATCGACGAGGCGGTAGCGAACATGCGGCAGATCTTCGCCGGGCACGCCGAGCTTGCGCGGATTGCCCTGCGTCCCCATCGCCAGGATGACGTTGGCGGTATCGAATTCATCGCCCTTCGCCGTCTTGACCTTGAACCGCGCCCCTTCCTTCTTGACCGACCGCACCTCGGCGTTGAAGACAACATTCAGCTTCTTCTCGCTGACGTGCCCGCCCCACGCGGCCAGGATCGACTCGCGCGAGCCGGCCTTGAACGGCACCTCGCCGCGCGCCGGAATCAGCATCGGCTCCGCCATGACGTACTTGCGCGCCTGGTACGCGTCGATCGTGTCTGCGAGATGGTCGGTGCGCTCAAGCAGCGCGTAGGAGAGTCCGTTGGTCTGCGCGTGAGAGGCCGCCGCAAGTCCGGCGGGCCCGGAACCGACGATGATCAGGTCGTGGGAGGTCATGGGTTTGGGATGATGATACGGGATCGTGAGGAGGTTGCTGGGTTGCTCAGTTGCTGGGTTGCTCGGTGTTCGGGTTGCCCAGTTGCCGGGTTGAGCGAACCTCGGCCAATAAGAAACAACCTAGAAACTCAGCAACCTAGAAACCGAGCAACTCAAAACCTAGACCGCCAACCCACCCCTACTTCATCATCTCCCTCTCCGTTGACTGCTGCTTCTTGATGTCCGAGGCCAGGTTGAACGTCAGGATGACTTTGCCGAGGCGGACCAGGTCGCCCTCGGCGAGCAAACGCTTCTCCGTCAGCTTCTCGCTGTTGACGAACGTGCCGTTACGGCTTCCGACGTCTTCGATTGAGAAGCCTTCGTTACTGCGGATGATGCGTGCGTGTTTCGCGGAAACGCTGGAGTCACGCAGCGCGATCGTGTTCGCGGCAGTGCGTCCGACGGTACACGTCTCCTCCAGCAGCGGATGCATGATGCCGTCGTCGGCGGTCAGCGTCGCGACGAGTGGCGACTCGATCGATTTGAGTGTCGGGCCGCCGCTGGCGGCGGGCTGCTCGCGCTGGGTGGAGTCGGCCGCCGACGGAGGCCGCTCGACCGCGGAAGTCTTCGCGGAAGCAGGAGGCGGAGGTGGCGGTATTGGTTCCAGCTCGAGCTCCAGCGGCGGCGCGGCAGCAGGAACGTGTGCAGTATCCTGCACTGGAGCGGAGATTGGCGCCATCGCCGCGGTGGGCTTTGGCGTAGTCGCATCCGCGTCCGGCGCCGCTTCCACCAGCCCCGTCATCTGCAAGCGTTTCACGATCGGATAGAGGTCGGAGGCCGGGCGCCCGCTGTCTCGCAGCAACTGCGCGAGCGATTTGCCGTTCCCAATCTGGAAAAGGATCTGGAACTCCTCGGCGGTGATGTTGATCTCGCCCGGCGGCCGGTTGACGACGCGAAAACGCACGCTCTCGTCGGGAAAAAGCTCGGTCACGCGCTGCGCCTCGGCGATGCGCATCTCGGCCTCGACGATCAGCGCCTCGACGTCGAGCGCATGCTCCGCAGTTCCTTCGGCAAGAACGATCTCATCGAGAAAGGTAAATGTCCCGTCGTTCCACTGGAGCAGCTTCGCGACGACGTCGGCCGGATCTGCCGCTCCCGCCCCCTCGGCCGCGACGACTTGCCCGCCGCGTAGCGCCAGCCGGGCGCGCTCGCCATTCGATTCCGCATCGAACGTGCCTTCGTGCGGACCGCGAGCGAGAAACACGAGAAGGTCACGCACACCGAAGTGGTTGAGGCTCCCCTGTAAAACGACGTGCATGGCGAGAGTTTAGCCCGAAGCGTGGAAGGTCCGCGTGCCTGTCATTTCGAATCGGCGAAGCCGCGGGGGCGGAAGGGCGGGTGGGAGCGGTGGAGCACGATGAGAAATCCCCCCCTCGCAGCGATCATTTCTATCGTCAGGGATTCCTCTCCGCGCTCAACCGCTCCCACCAACCTCCCCCCGCCGCGTTTCGCCGGTTCGGAATGACAGCGCAATGGCCTTAACTTAGCGATCTCCGAGGCTCGCGGTGGAACGCTGGCGTCTCGCCGGCTGGCTCGGCGTGCGTCCTCGCCGCCGTGGTGCTTGGTAAGAATGTCGGGCCTCTGGCGAGTAGGCGGC
>JAXDGW010000050.1:0-8359 GCA_034664845.1 Thermoanaerobaculia bacterium
TGGGCGCGCCGCGTTGTCTGTTGTCGGTTGGTTGCGCTTCGCGCGTTGTCGGTTGTCGGTTGGTTGCGCTTCGCGCGTTGTCGGTTGTCGGTGATTGCGCTAGTCCGTATTCTCACAACCATGCACCACAGAGACGCAGAGATCACCGAGATTGCAGTGATGATCTCAGTGATCTCTGTGTCTCTGTGGTGATTTTGGTCCCTTCCCAAATGCGCTCAATTGCGGCTTGGCGCGCCGCAATCAAGCCGCCAAACCGCGCAGTGTCGCCTCGATCTCGTCAATGACTTCGGGGCCTTGCACCTTCAATGGAAATGTCAGCACGCCGTTCGGGGTGAACTTCACCTGCGGGTTTGCTTGAATGAGCATCAGGAGCTTGTTCGGATCGACCTTCGCCTGCGCGGTCATCTTCACGACGGCGCGGGCGCCTTCGCGGACGATCGAGATCACGCCCATCTGCTGCGCGAATCGTTTGACCTTCACGAAATGGAGCAGGTTCTCGACGTTCACCGGCAGCGCTCCGAAGCGGTCGCGCATCTCGTTGCGGATCTGTTCGAGGCGGTCGTCGGTCGATGCCGATGCGATCTTCTTGTAGAAGGTCATGCGGAGGTTTTCTTCGCTGATGTAGTTCTTGGGGATGTAGATGTCGACGCCGAGGTTCATGGAGGTTTCGACTTCCTCCTCGATGCGCTCGCCCTTCATCTCGCGGATGGTCTCTTCGAGGAGTTTTGTGTACATCTCGAAGCCGACCGCAGCAATCTGGCCGGACTGCTCGCCGCCGAGAATGTTGCCGGCGCCGCGGATCTCGAGGTCCTTTGCGGCGATGCGGAAGCCGGCGCCGAGGTCGGAGAACTCCTGGATGGCGGCAAGGCGTTTGCGGGCGTCGGAGGTGAGAACCTTGTCGCTCGGCACCAGCAGATAGCAGAACGCCAGCCGGTCGCTGCGTCCAACGCGCCCTCGGAGCTGGTAGAGCTGCGAGAGGCCGAATCGCTCGGCGTGATTGATGAGGATCGTGTTGCAGGCCGGGATGTCGATGCCGTTCTCGATGATCGTCGTGGCCAGGAGAACGTCGTACTCGCGCTGGATGAACGCGAGCATGGCGCGCTCGAGTTCGCGCTCCTCCATCTGTCCATGTCCGACGACGACGCGCAGTCCGGGCACCAGCTTCTCCAGATACTCCTTCATGCCGTAGATCGACTCGACGCGGTTGTGGACGAAAAAGACCTGGCCGCCGCGCCCGACTTCGAATTCGAGCGCCTCGCGGACAAAGTCGTCGCTGAACGGCACGACCGCGGTCTGGATTGCCAGACGGTCTTTCGGCGGCGTCTCGATGACGCTGATGTCGCGAATACCCACCATCGACATGTGCAGCGTGCGCGGAATCGGCGTGGCCGACATCGACAAGACATCGACCGCCTTCTTGATCTGCTTGAGCTTCTCTTTCTGCCCGACGCCGAAACGCTGCTCCTCATCGATGACCAGCAGGCCGATATCTTTGAAGTTGATGTCCTTCGACAGGACGCGGTGCGTACCGATGATGATATCGATCTCGCCCGTCTCCAGTTTCTTGAGAATCTCCTTCTGCTCCTTCGCCGTGTAGTAGCGCGTCAGCAGCTCGATGGTCACCGGGAACGATGCGAAGCGCCGCAGGAATGTGCGGTAGTGCTGATACGTGAGGACGGTAGTCGGCGCGAGGACAGCCACCTGTTTGCCGTCCATCACCGACTTGAACGCCGCACGCATCGCTACCTCAGTTTTGCCGTATCCAACGTCGCCGCATAACAGGCGATCCATCGGCTTGCGCGATTCCATATCCGACTTCACGTCATCGATCGCCGATTCCTGATCCTCGGTCTCATCGAACTCGAAGGCATCCTCGAACTCGAACTGCCACGGCGAGTCCTTGGAGAAGGCGTGGCCCTGCACCATCTGCCGCGTGGCGTAGAGCTTGAGCAGCTCGTCGGCCATGTCGCGCATCGCTTTCTTGACCGATGCTTTCGTCCGCGCCCAGGCCGTGCCGCCGAGCCGGTCGAGCTTCGGCTGCGTGTCGGCGCCGCCAGAGAACCGCTGGATGAGATTCAGGTTCTCCATCGGCATCAGCAGCTTGCCGCCGCCGGAGTACTCGATCTCCATCACCTCGCGCTCGGCCGGCCCGAACGGAATGCGCTGCAATCCCTGAAACCGCCCGACGCCGTGATCGACATGGACGATGTAGTCGCCGACCTTCAAGTCCCGCAGATCGGTGACGAATGCCTCGGTCGTCCGCTTCTTTCCGCCGATACGAGTCGACGTCGGCGGCTCGAAAAGGTCCCACTCCGAGTAAATGGTGAGGTTCAGCTCTTCGAAGTCGAACCCGCGCGGCAGCGTGCCGGCAGCAAGAAGGATCTCGCTTCCCAGGTCGGTCTTGCCTTTGGCAGCAGCGGCTTCGCCGGTGTCATCGACAAAGACAACATCAAACTCTTTGAGCAGCCGCTCAACCTTTTCGCGCCCGCCGTTCGTCGACGCGAAGAAAATCTGACGCCGCCCTTTTCCGTGGCCGTTCTTCACATCGTTTGTGAACTCCGGCAGCCGATTCGTATACCGATCCACCTGCGGCGCGCGCAGCCGCAGCTCTTCAAAGTCGGCGCTCGGATTCGACGGTACGGCGCCAATTCTCGGCGACCCCACATGTACCTCGCTGAACGCGATCCGCGCCGTTCCCAGAAACGCCAGCACATCGGTACCCGGCGTCGTCAATTTCTCGGGCCGGTAAACCGCGCGCCCTTTCTCCGATGCCGCCTCGAACTCGTTGGACAGCAGCGATTCGAACTTCGCCACATTCGTCGTGATCTGGTCGGGTTCGATGAGCGCGATGGTCCATTCGGCCGCGTCGAGATAGTCGAAGAACGAGACCGTGCTGGTGGCGACCGGCAGGTAGTGCTCCATCCCCGGAAACGTGCCGTTCTCGTTGATGCGCTCGATCTTGTCGGAGAGATCTCGTTTGTAGATCGGATCGTTGAAATCGAGCGACAACCGCCGCGCCAGCGTGCTGCGCATCGGCTGCGTGACGGGAAACTGCGTCATCGGCAGAACGGTGACCGGCCCGCTCGCGTCCTCGGAGCGCTGCGTCTCGACGTCGAACCAGCGCAGCGAATCGACCGTGTCGCCGAAGAGCTCCACGCGCACCGGCTTCGCGGTGTTCGGCGGAAAGAGATCGAGGATCCCGCCCCGAAACGCGAACTCGCCCGCCTCGCCGACGAGATCCGTCCGCACAAATCCGTTCTCGACGAGCCGCTCGAGCAGAACGCGCAGATCGAGATCGTCCCCCTCGGCCAACCGCACGACGCGCGCCGAAAACTCGTCCGCTTTCGGCAGCCTTGAGAAGAGCGCGCGGGCCGGAACGAGCAGCACATCGACACTCCGATCGATGAGCATGCCCAGCGCCCGAATCTCGTTGCGCGCCACGCCAAGCGACGGCGACAGATCCTGATACGGCGAGAGGGAAGGGGAGGGATACGACGACACACACTGCGGATCGCGATGAAACAGTTTCAGCGAGGCCTCAAAGTCATCAATCGCCGCATCGCCCGGCACGACGATGGCCAGCCGCTGCGAGGTCGTGTCCTGCAGCGTAGCCAGCAGCAGCGCCCGCGCCTCGACCGCGGCGCTGGTAATGTCCAGCCGCGTCTCCGCCGTCCGCTTCCCGATCGAGCGAAACGCCTTCGTCCGCGCCAACTCCGCGCGGATCTGCGCGATCAACCTGTCGTTTCGCTCAGTCATGCGCGGGGGATTCTATGCGGTGCGCGCCTCTCATCCTTAAGCGTGAGGGAGGACAGTCGAAGGGTCGAAGGATCCCTGATTCTCTGCCTGATCTCAAAAGCCGGCCGCCCGCCCTGACAAAATCAGGGGGGTCCTTCGACCGTCCTTCGGCACTTCGTGTCCTTCGGCGGCTCAGGATGACAGTTAGGATGACAGTTGGGAGGAATGCGATGAAGATCGGGATCATTGGCGCGGGGATGATTGGATCGACGGTTGCCAGGTTGTGGGTGGATGCCGGGCATGAGGTTCGGTTGGCATCGAGGCATCCCGAGGAGTTGCAACCTCTCGTTGCGAAGCTCGGCGAACGTGCCTCGGCTGGGACGCTCGCGGAGGCCGCGAACTTTGGCGAGGTGGTGATGCTGACGACGCCGCTGGTTGCCTTTCCGGAGCTGGCGCGCGATCTGGCGCCGTTGCTTGCGGGCAAGATCGTGCTCGATACCGGGAACGCGTATGAGAAACGCGACGGGGCGACGGGAGTGGCGGCCGTGCGGCATCCGCAGGGCTCGTCTGGATGGGCGGCCGCGCTATTTCCCGGTGCGCGGTGGGTGAAGGCGTTCAACAGCGTTTACTTCAAGACGCTGGAGACCGAGGCGCATCGGGAGGGGGATCGGGTGGGAGTTCCGTTGGCGAGCGATGATCGCGCCGCAATCGAAGTTGCCGCACAGCTCGTGCGCGACGCCGGTTTCGATCCCGTGCCTGTCGCGCCGCTCGCGCGTGGCAAGGAGTTCGAGCCGGGCACGAAACCGTACAACACCGGCATGGGCGGAGCGGAGTTGCGGGAGATCCTGGAGCAGGCGGGCGGGGCAGGGGCCATTTGAAATAAATTGCTCCGGCTCAGCCCTTTGCGTATCATCCCCGGCCCGGCTCTCTGCGGTCGGGGCATCTTTTGACAATCTGTCCAGCTCCTTGAGCCATCCGCTTCAGGCGGAGGCTCCGCTAGGCCAGAAGGAGGATTTATGAGGACTTATGAAGTCCTGTTCATCCTTTCTCCGCAAGTACCGGAGGAAGAGGCGACCAAGCTCGCGACTGAGTTCAAGGGCATCGCCGAGGGGACGGGCGCAAAGCTCACGCACGAAGAAGTGTGGGGCCGGCGCCGTCTCGCGTATCCCATCCAGAAGTTCAACGAAGGCAACTACCAGCTTCTCGTGTTCGAGAGCGAGGCCGGGCTCAATGAGCTCGACCGGCGCATGAAAAACTCGGACCGGATCCTGCGGCACATGATCGTGCGCACGGATCTCGACCACAAGCGTGCCGAGAAGCTCGCCAAGCGCAACCCGAAGAAGGAGCGCTTGCGCCCGGCCCCTTCGTTCGCGGCCAGCCCGGGAGCCCCTGCTTCGGCTCCGGTGGAAACCCCGGCGGTGCCTGCTTCCGACGAAGCGGCGCCGGCCGAATAAGGATAGGAGACTGATATGGCAACCGAAATGAGACGACCTGGTGGTGGCGGCGGTGGTGGCGGCCGCGATTCCGGCCGCGGCGGCGCCGGCGGTCCGGGCGGAGCGCAGGGTGGCAAGAAGAAGTTTTTCTTCCGCCGCAAGCGCGTCTGCAAGTTCTGCGTCGAGAAGCTCGAGTACATCGACTACAAGGACATTAAGACGCTGCAGCAGTTCATCCCCGAGCGCGGAAAAATTCTGCCGCGCCGCATCTCCGGAACGTGCGCACTGCATCAGCGCAAGCTCCAGAACGCCATCAAGCGGGCGCGTATCGCCGCGATGCTGCCGTTCGCAACGGATTAATCAACGACGCTGATGACCGAGACGTCTCTGCAGCATGATGAGCCGGTAGCGACACCGGTGCGCTCGTTCGGGAAGCAGGCCCGCAGTCTGGCCGGCTACACGATCCTGGCCGCGCTGATGTTCGTGTCGCCGCTGCGCGTCTTCCTGCCGGCGGCGCTGTTCCACTGCGGGATCCGCATGGGGCGGCGCGCGGCATGGTTCGTCTTCGTGTTGTCGGCGGCGATCGCGGCGCTGCTCGTGTACGGCACTCTGCGCGCGGGAAGCGCTGCCGACGTGCCGGTCACGTTCGGCTATCTCCTCGGCATCTGCCTCGCCATCGGTGTACCGGCACTGGCCGTGCTGCCGATGGTCGAGCGTGGTGAGCGTTTCGGCCGCGTGCTGATTTTCGCGCTGATCGCCGGCATCGCCGGGCTCGCAGTGACGGAGCTGACGATGCGGATGGTCACGGGAGCGTCGCCGTACGCGGCTCAGCTCGCCGAAGCACACACCACCACCGCGACGATGGTGGCCAGCTACCAGAAGGCGGGGCTTCCCTCCGACGCCGTCAGCTTCTTCCGAAGGTGGATGGACATTGGCACGCTCTGCCTGCCGGCGCTGTTGCTGATCGACGTCACACTCGTATTCGTATTCAGCCTGATCATGCTCGGCCGTCTTCGTGCGTGGCGCGACTACGCGCTGCTCCGCGACCCGGCCGCGGCGGCTGCGTACCGGTTCCGGAACCTCTCGCTCCCCGAGTGGCTGCTCTTCTTTTTCGTTGCCAGCGGTCTGACGCCTTTGGCCAGCGGAATGGTGCAGCAGATCGGCGCGAACGTGCTGGCGGTCGTCGCGTTTCTCTACCTGCTGCAGGGGCTGGCGATCTTCCGCTCGTTCATCGCTGCAACCAGCGCCGGTTTCATTGGCTCCCTCTTCGCCTGGATGCTCCTCGGCTTCCTGGCGTTGACCGGAATCTCGCAGATTCTGCTCTGCATGGCAGGGCTATTTGACTCGTTTTTCGATTTCCGACATTTCAATCGAAAGGATCACTCTGATGAAAGTCATTCTCATTGACGAGATCCGCGGCCTTGGTGGCCGTGGTGACGTCGTCACGGTCAAGGGTGGCTACGCGCGCAATTTCCTGATTCCGAAGCAGCTCGCGCGCGAAGCGACACCCGGTAACCTGAAGTCGATCGAACAGGAGCGCAAGAAGTGGGCTGCGCTCGGCGATCAGGAAAAAATCGTAGCTCAGAAAGCGGCGGACAGCGTCAAGGGGATGAAAATCGTCATCCACAAACGCGTCGGCGACCACGGCAACCTCTTCGGGTCGGTCACGGCGAACGACATCGCCGATGCCCTGACGAAGAAGGGGATCGAAGTCGACAAGCGCCGCATCGAGCTCGGACACCCGATCAAGAGCGTCGGCGTGCATGACGTCGAAGTACGCCTGCACCGCGAAGTGGCCGCACACATCCAGGTCGAAGTCGTCCCCGAGGGGAAGGAATCGATCGAGGTGCCACCGGTCGCTGCTGCGGTTGCGGCACCGCCGGCCGAAGAAGCGGAAGCGTAATTGAGGTAGCGAAGTTGCGCGGTCTCGCGGCGGAAAGCGCTGCGAGACCGCGTCAACCGCGAAACCCCGCTACCGCACCCCTGATATCCTCGCGGCAATGAGCGACGACCGTCTTGTCGATGCTCCGCCGTCGGGGGCCGATGGCTGGCGCGACACCTGGGAGCACGACCGGCGATTCCGTCCGCGGCCGTCGCGCTTCGATTTTCTCCTCCGCATTTTCCGGCGTTTCGTCAATCGTTCCGTCGAGCCTGAGGAGGAGCGGCAGCGCAACTTCAACGTTGTGCTGCTCGATCTGCTCAACGATCTTCGCGCCGACGTTGCGCGCGCCCGCGAGGATCTGAAGCGTGACATCGAGACGGTGCAGCGCGACGTTCGCGCCGCCGACGAAGCACTGGCGGGCGAGTTGACGAAGCTTCGCGAACTGATTCCGGTGGCGGCCAAACGCAACGACTCGCTCATCGCAGCGCTGGATCAGAAGATCGAGACGGTTGCGGTCCGCGTGCGCGACGTGACGAACCCGCTGATCGCGTCAGGCACCGCGACCGCGAACGATTTTCTCTACCGGCGCATCGAAGACGGGCTGCGCGGCGAAGTTTCGGTGAGCGAATACGTCTCGCTCGTTCGCGACCAGCAACCGGTCATCGATGTCGGTTGCGGGCGTGGCGAGTTTCTCATCGCCTGCCGCGATGCCGGGATCGCTGCTCGCGGTTTCGATACGAACGAGCGCTCCGTCGCCGATCTCGTTGCACGCAGCATCGATGCGTCCGTTGCCGGTGTGCCGGGATGCTTCGCATCTCTTTCGAATGCCTCGATCGGTGCAATCGTAGCGATGCATGTCGTCGAGCACCTTCCGGTCGATGCGCTCTTCGCACTTTTCGCGGAGTCGGCGCGCGTCCTGCGGCCAAGCGGTCTGCTCATCATCGAAACGCCGAACGCGGAATCGCTGGCGGTGAGCGCGTCCGAGTTTTGGCGCGATCCGACGCACCTCGCGCCGCGTCATCCCGCCGCGCTGACGCTACTCGGCCGCGAGCACGGATTCGCGATCGACGAGATCCGCGCAATCCATCCGTTCCCCGAGGGGAGCCGGCTCGTTGCAGCGAACGAGGAGACGCGGGCGCTCGTCGATGCGCTAAACGAGCGGATCTTCGGTGGACAGGATCTGCGGTTGGTGTTGCGGCGCGGATAACGCGGCGGCGAGACGCCGCCGAGCCAGCGGGCGGGACGCCAGCGTTCCGCCGCCTAAAATGTCATTCAACGCGGTTGGAACGCTGGCGTCCTCGCCGGCTGG
>JAXDGW010000051.1:0-120820 GCA_034664845.1 Thermoanaerobaculia bacterium
CCCCCCCCCCCCCCCACCCCCGCGGTACCGCCGATTCGAAATGACAGGCGTGCGTTCTTGAAAATCGGATCGTGCGGAGCCGCTCCGCCGACCTACCCGCCGATGATCACCGTGGGACATCCCGGCGGCAGGATCTTGCCCGTCGGCCCCGGGATCGGCGCGACGCAAGCAAGATGCGCCGTCATGTCATTGACGCGCGCCGCCGGCAGATTGCCGATCAGAACCGTCGCCGACCCGAGGGCGATCATGGCGGGGCCGGAGGGGACGCAGCCAGCGATCATGCAGGGAGTGGTGGTGTCGGTGAGGCGCGCGGCTGGCTGGCTTCCGATGAGAACTGTGACTTCGCCCTTGAGGATCGTTTGCGGGAGCGCGGGGAGCGGCGCAGGCGTCGGCACCGGGGCGGGTGGGTGGATGGGGGCGTGGCAGTGCGGCGCGTCGTTCAGAACTATGTCGCCGAGGCGCGCTGCGGGACCACCCATGAGACGAGTATATTCTGGCTTTATGGAAGAGGGCGACGGAGAGTTTACGCAGCGTGACGATGCCGGCAACGTTGTGCGCGGCCACATCGTCGAGGGCGCCCTCGAGGGTGAGCTCGTGCAGCACGATGCGAGCGGTGTCGTGCTGGCGAAGATGTCGTACAAAGCGGGCGCGCTCGACGGCGAGTCGCTTTTCTACGATGGCGGGCAGCTCAAACTGCGCTCCCAGTTTCGCGAAGGTCTGCAGGATGGCGAGACGATCCTGTACGGCGAGAACGAGAAGCCGGTGATGACGTCGTCATACCGCGCCGGGAAGCTCGATGGTCTCAGCTCGTGGTTCCATCCCGACGGTTCTCTGCAGCGAACGGCGCATTACGCGGCCGGCGTCCTCGATGGCGAAGGGCTCGCGTACGACGAGAGCGGCCGCATGACCGAGCGCGCGTCGTACAAGAACGGCGTTCTGGACGGCGAGGTGCTGCGCTACCGCAAGAGCGGCAAGGTGCGCGAGAAAATCGTCTACAAGAACGGGAAGGGCGACGGACTGACCTGGGACGTGAGCGGCCGCATGACCGAGCGCGCGTCGTACACGAACGGCCTGCTCGACGGCGAGTCGCTGCGCTACGACAAGAACGGGAAAGTGGAGGAGAAGATCCTCTACAAGAACGGGAAGCCGCAGTGACGAAGCATACGATCATCACGTTCCAACTCGCGCGCAGCGGCGTTGCGCTCATCGTCGCCGGCGCGCTCGTGATCGCGGTGCTGCTCGTCGCGGCGGGGTACATCGCGGGGATGGCGGTCTCGTCGAAGGCCGCGGTTGCGAGCGGCTCCGCGTCCGCAACCGCGCTTGCTCCCGTTCCGCGCCGGCATCTCCGCCCGCTCCCGCCGCGGCCGCGTCTACCACCGCGACGACGACGGCGTCGCCGTCCGCCACTGCTCCGACCGCGAGCACAACGCTGCCCGAGGCGTTCTCGCTACGCGTGAAGACGTTCGGAAGCGAGGCGGAGGCGAAGGCCGAACAGGCCGCATTGCAAGGCAAGCAGATCGAGAGCGTCGTCGTGACGCTGGCACCGCTTGGAGGCGCAGCCATCTACGCCGTCGAGACCGGCCACTACGCCACCCGTGCCGAAGCATCCGCCGCCTCTGCATCGCTCGCGGAAAAGAACGGACTCCAGACGGCGGTGGTGCCGGCGGCTCCGTTGCCGAAGCCGCTGGGGTGATGGGTCAGATGACATTTACGACCATTGCGTAGACCGTGCTGCCGGAGCAGCCGTTGCCGTCGACGACTTGCACCGTGACGTAGTACGTACCCGGCTCACCGTAGACCGTGCCGGTTAGTATGCCGTTGGATTGCAGCGAAAGACCGTATGGCAGGCCGGAGGCTGAGAACGTCGTCGTCCCGTTTGCTCCGGTTGCGGTAAAGCCGTAGCCCGAGCCCGTCACAGTCGTGTTTTCGAAGAAGTTGGAGATCAAATACGCGCCGTTGAGCGCTGGGTTCGACGACACGGAAATCGAGTTGCAACCGATGACCAGACGGTAAGAACCGTTGTTGGTGCCGGCACAGTTGCCGTCGGTGATGGTCACGACGATCGGGAAGGTTCCGGGAACGGTCGGTGTGCCGCTGAGCACACCGGAGGTAGAGTTGGACGTGAAGGTCAACCCGGGCGGCAGCGCCGAGCCCGCGGCGAAAGTGGCAGAACCTGGGGGCCCGCCGCTTTCGGTGAACGACTGATTGAATGGCGTACCCACGGTGCCGGTTGTCACCGTCGGATTGTTCACGATGACAGCGGGGCACGTGGCGTCCAGCGAGAACGTAGCGGTTCCGGTGCAACCGGCTGCATCCGTGACCTTGAATGTGAGCGTCTTTGATCCCGTGACCGTAGCCGTTCCGCTGAGCGTGCCACCGCTGGAGAAGGTCAGACCGGTAGGCAGCGTTCCGGAAGCGATGCTCCAGACGAACGGTGCCACACCGCCGGTGTTGCTGAAGGTGATGGGGCCGTATAGCGAACCGACCAGCACAGGAGGAAGAGTTGACGGCGCGACAGTGAGGGATGGCGTGATGACGATGGTGGGGCAGCCGACGATCAATTTGGCGGAGGCCGTACCGACGCACCCATTCGCATCGGTGACTTGCAGAGGAAGCGAGAACGTCCCTGTTACGAGCGGCGTGCCGGAAAGCACGCCCGCGGTGGAAAGGGTCATGCCTTTCGGCGGCGTTGACTGCGACCAGGTGACGGGGAGCTTCCCTCCGCTCTGGGAGAAGCTGAACTCCGCGTAGAGGTCCCCGAGTTTTGCGTGAGGTGGCGTTCCGCTGATGACGATGTCGGAGCATATGGAGTGGACCGTAAGCGTGAGGTTGGCGGTCTTGCCGCAGCCGCTGGCATCGGTTGCCTTGACCGTGAAATGGAACGCGCCGGTCTGCCCCGGAGTCCCCGAAAGGACGCCTCCGCTCGACAGCGTCATTCCGGTCGGGAGGGTGCCGAAGGTGATGCTCCAAACGATCGGCGCCACGCCGCCGCTGGCCGAAAACGTGACGGACGGATAGGCGACGCCGGCGGTTGCCGCGGTGAGGGTGGGGGCGCTGATCGTGATCGTCGGGCAGGTGCTCTTGACCTTGAACGGTACGACGGCTGCCGCGGTGCAGCCGTTCGCGTCCGTGGCGGTAACGGTGATGTTGAAATCACCGGCCGCGGTGGGCGTTCCGGAGAAGACACCGCCCGTCGAGAAGCCCATCCCCGAGGGGAGTGATCCGGCCGACCAGGTCACGGGTCCCGCGCCGCCGCTCTGCGAGAAGCTTACGGCCGGGTAGATCACGCCGAGCGAGGCATCTGTCAGTATCGCCGGAGTAATGGTCATCGTCGGACACGCCGGACTGACCGTGAACGAAAGGGCTTTCGTGTCGAAGCAGCCGTTTGCGTCGGTCGCTTTGACTGTGAAACTGAAGGAACCGCTCTGCGTCGGTATGCCCGAAAGGACGCCGCCAGTCGATAGGGCCATGCCGGTGGGGAGAGTGCCGAAGGCGATGCTCCAGGCGAGCGGCGCTATGCCGCCGCTCGCCGACAACGTGACGGACGGATAGACGACGCCGGCGGCCGCTGTTGGGAGAGCAGGGGCGCTGATCGTGATCGCAGGGCAGGTGCCGCTGATGCTGAGCAGTACGACGAGCGTGCCTGTGCAGGCGTTCGCATCGGTGGCAGTGATGGTGATGTTGAAATTGCCGGCCACTGTCGGTGTACCGGAGAGGACACCGCCCGTCGAGAAGGTCATTCCTGGCGGCAGCGATCCCGCGGACCAGGTCACGGGCGCCGTGCCGCCGCTCTGCGAGAAGCTGGTCGCCGGATAAATCACGCCGAGGGAACCGCCCGTCAGCGTCGTTGTCGTGATGGTCATCACCGGACAGGCTGAGCTCACGCTGAGCGAGAGGGCGAGCGTTCCGAAGCAGCCGTTTGTATCGGTCACTTTCACGGTAAAGCTGAATGATCCGGTTTGCGTTGGTGTGCCGGAAAGTATCCCGTTGCTCGACAAGGTCATGCCGGTGGGGAGAGTTCCGAGGACGACGCTCCAAATGATCGGTGCGACGCCGCCGGTCTCGGACATCGTCACCGAGGGATAGGCGACACCGGCAGTGGCCGCAGCGAGCGTGGGCGAAGTGATCGCCATTGCAGGACAGACCACGCTGATGCCGAGCGGCAGCGTGACCGTGGCGGTGCAGCCATTCGCATCGGTGGCGGTGACGGTGATGTTGAAGACGCCGGTCGATGTCGGTGTGCCGGAGAGTACGCCGGCGGTGGAGAAGCTCATGCCCGCTGGCAGCGCGCCCGACGACCAGGTCACCGGCGCCGCGCCGCCGTTCTGCGAGAAGCTGGTCGCGGGATAGACCACGCCGGGAGTTCCGCTCGTCAGCGTCGTCGGCGCGATGTTGATCGACGGGCATTTCGAGTTGACGGTGAGTGACGTAGTCTGTGTTGCGAAGCAGCCGTTTGCGTCGGTCACTTTCACGGTGAAGAAAAAGGATGCGGTCTGCGTCGGCGTCCCGGAAAGGACGCCGGCGGGCGACAACGTCATCCCTGCCGGCAGAAACCCGGAGGAGAGGCTCCAGGTGAATGGCGCGACCCCTCCCGTTTCGGTCAGATTGACCGAGGGATAAGCGACTCCGTTCGTCGCCGCGGGGAGGTTCGTCGCGTTGACGGCGACTGTCGGGCAGGTGATGTTGATGCCGAGTGGCAGGGTCAGTGTTGCGTTGCAACTGTTGGTGTCCGTGGCCGTGACGGTGACATTGAAAGCTCCGATGGCCGTCGGGGTTCCGGAGAGGACGCCGGCATTCGAGAGAGTCAACCCCGGCGGCAACGTTCCGGATGACCACACGACCGGTGCCGCGCCGCCCGATTGCGCAAAGCTGGTGGCCGGATAGACGACGCCGGCCACGCCACCCGAGAGCGTCGTCGGAGTGATGGCGATCGTCGGACACTTCGCGTTGACGGTGAGGGACAGAAGCTGTGTTCCGAAGCAGGCATTTGCGTCGGTTGCTTTGACGGTGAAGGGGAAGAATCCCGTTTGCGCGGGCGTGCCGAAGAGGAGGCCGGCGCTCGACAACGACATTCCGGCCGGCAGCATGCCGGACGAGACGCTCCACGTGAACGGCCCGATCCCCCCACTTTCCACAAGTGTGACCGCGGGATACGCTGCGCCCACCGTCGCCGCAGCGAGGTTCGCGGCGCTGACCGCGATCGTAGGACAGGAGATGTTGACGCCGAGCGGCAGGCTGGATGTGGCAACGCAACTGTTCGCGTCGGTGGCGGTGACAGCGACGTTGAAGACTCCGATGCTCGTCGGCGTTCCCGAGAGCACGCCGGCGCTCGAGAACGACATTCCTGGCGGCAGCGCACCCGACGACCATGTGACCGGCAGCGCCCCACCGCTCTGCGAGAAGCTGACGGCCGGATAGACGAGGCCGGCCGCGCCGCCCGGGAGCGTCGTCGGGCTGATCGTGATCGCCGGACACCTCGGGTTGACGGCGAGCGAGAGGTTCTGAGCTCCGTAGCAGCCGTTGGCGTCGGTCGCTTTGACCGTGAAGTTGAAGAGTCCGATTTGCGATGGTGTCCCTGCAAGTACTCCGGTGGCCGACAACGACATCCCCGCCGGCAGGACTCCCGACGTAACGCTCCAGACGATCGGCGCGACGCCGCCCGCCGCCGACAATGTGATCGAGGGATAAGCGGCACCCGCGGTGCCTGCGGCGAGGTTCGTGGCGCCGATCGCAATCGACGGACATCCGATGTTGAGTGCGATCGTCGAGATGGCAACACAACCGTTCGCGTCGGTGGCGGCGATGGAGACGTTGAATGTACCGAGACTCACCGGCGTACCGGAAAGGACGCCGGCATTCGAGAACGTCATTCCGGCCGGCAGCGTCCCGGATGCCCAGCCGATCGGCGCTGTTCCGCCGGTCTGCGAGAAACTGACCGCGGCGTACGGAGATCCTGCGGCGCCCGCGGGCAAGGCAGCGGGCCCGATCGTCATGCCGGGACAATTTGTGTTGATCGGTGCGACGGTCACGGTGACCAGCGCAGTGGCCGTGCCCGCGGCATTACCGATGACGTACTTGAATGTATCGTCGCCTGTGAACGTCAGGCTCGGCGCGGCGTAAACGAAGCTGCCATCCGCATTGAGCGTGATTTGCCCGTTGCGGCTCGTCACTGCCGGATGTCCGATCCCGCTCTGATCGGTGCCGTTGACGCCGAAGCTGCGCAGCGCGCCGCTGATCAGGGAGTCGTTGCCGAGGATTCCTGGTGCGTTAATGGTGAGCGCGGAGGTTGTGGCGACGTAGTGGTCATCGACGGCAGACGGCCGCGGCGTCGCTGAAACGGCGATCGATGCCGTGCCGGCATTTGGCGACATCAGGATGCCGTCGCTGCCGCCGTAGGTGAAACTGTCGGCGCCTGAGTAGCCGGTCGCTGGCGTGTAGGAAAACGAACCGTTCGGATTGAGCGTCACCGATCCATGCGCGGCGGTGTTCTGCAGGACGGCGGTGATCGTTGGACTATCGGGATCGGTCGCGCCGGTCAGCACGCCGGGAGCGGCGACGGTGAGCGGCGTGTTGGCCATCGTCGCGTAGCTCTGGCTGCCGACGGTCGGCGGCGCATCGGGCCCGATGCTCAGGATCGCGTTGGTGCTCGCCGAGGTGAGTGTGCCGTCGGTGGCGCGATAGGCGAAGGAGTCGGAGGTGGAGTTCGAACCGTCGTGCGCGTACGTGAAGCCGCCGTTTGAATTGAACGACAGTGAGCCGTGCAGCGGCGGCGCGATTGCCGCAGCGGTCATCGTCAAACTATTCGGATCGATGTCGTTGGCGAGCACGCCGGGAGCGGCAACCGTGATGCTCCCGCCGTGGGCCAGCGAGTAGAGATCGAGCGCGGTCGTGATCGCGTCGGGGGCGCCGATGGTGATGGTGACGTTGGCGATGTTCGACATCGCGGAGCCGTTGCTGACCTGATACGAGAATGAATCCTGCGTCGCGCCGGTGCCGTCGTTGGTGTAGGTGAAGCTCCCATCGGGGCGGAACGTGAGCGAGCCGTGCGTGGGGTTCGATACGAGGATGGCGATGAGCGACTTGCCCTGCGGATCGCGATCGTTGACGAGCACACCTTTGGCCGGGGAAACGACGAGCGCTCGTCCCTGGCCGGCGGCGTAGGAGTCGGCGTTGGCCGTCAGCTGCGTTGGCGGAGCGATCGGAGAGACGCTGCGGTGGCGCATGCCGCTGGACGCTTCGAATAGCGGCAGCAGCACCAGGCAAATCCATACAGCAACCGGACGCAACGAGTGCCTCTGTCGCACGAAACCTCCGCCCGCTGGCACGGTGCAGAATCCCGCGCGAGAGCTTTTTTTGACTTGAAAATCGACCCGCGGTATATATACTGCCAGCCTTCGGTAATTGCAAATGCCCCTTAAGTCGATCGCGATTTCTCTAGCGCTAGCTTTCGCTATGTCGTGCAGCAAAGAGGGAAACCCCGTTGCTCTCCCCACGACGCCGGGCGGTCAGTCTTCGCCGATTGCCCTGACGATCAAAGCGGATCAGAGCCAGCTCGCCGCCGGGACGTCGAAGCCGGCCACGTTGACGGTGACGGCGCTGCACTCGGACGGCTCGCCAGCCACCGACGGCACCATCGTCACCCTCAACACCTCCCTCGGCGCCTTCAGTTTCGACACCGCCGGCAAGCCGGTGCAGATCACCTCGGTCTCGCTCATCGCAGGCAAGGCCACGACGCAGTTTTTCGCCGGGACCGCGGTGGGGACGGCGAACATCATGGCCTCCCTCGCCTCGACAGTAGCGAGCCTCAATCTTCCGATCGCCGCCGCGCCGCCGCTGCCTGTGGCCAACTTCACGGTGTCGATGAACGGACTGACCGCGCTGTTCGCCGACGCGTCGACCGGATCGCCCACCACCTACGCCTGGGACTTCGGCGACGCGCAGACGAGCAGCGAGCGCAATCCGTCGCACACCTACCGCAACGCCGCGACCTATCCCGTGATGCTCGTCGTCACCAACGATGCCGGCCAATCGAGCAAGAGCCAGTTCGTCACCGTCTCGCTGGGCACGCCGCCGGTGGCGTCGTTCGAGTCGACGGTGATCGGCTTGCAGGTGAATTTCGTCGACACGTCCGTTGGCGCAACGTCATGGCAGTGGAGCTTCGGCGATGGAAACAACGCGAATGTGCGCAATCCCATCCACACCTACGCTGCGCCCGGCGTGTACACCGTGACGCTGGCCGCATCGAACGCCGCCGGATCGTCGAGCGTCAACAAGGTCGTCACCCTCGGCACAGGCAAACCGCCCAAGGCCGCGTTCACGTTTGCCGCCACCGGCTCGCAGGTGAATTTCGTCGATGCGTCCACGGAGTCGCCGGCAACGTGGCTGTGGAGCTTCGGCGACAGTGGGACGAGCACCGCGCGGAATCCGATCCACATCTACACCACGTCCGGCGCGTTCACGGTGACGCTCACGGTCTCGAACAACTTTGGATCCGATTCCACGAGCCAGGTCGTTTCCATCGCGCCGGGACAGCCTCCGAAATCGGCCTTTACTTACAAGGCGAACGGTTTGACGGTGAACTTCGCCGACGCATCCACCGGCGGTGCGGCGACGTGGAACTGGAGCTTCGGCGACACGACGCAGAGCACGCAGCAGAACCCCGTACACACGTACTCATCGTTCGGCAACTACACGGTCTCACTGCAAGTCAGCAACGCGGCGGGATCGAACAGCTCGACGCAGATCGTCACGCTCACAGCCCCGCCGCCACCGGTTGCCTCGTTCACGGCGACGGTGAATCCGAGCAACGGGCAGGTGAACTTCGTCGATACGTCGACCGGCAATCCGACGAGCTGGTCGTGGAACTTCGGCGACGGCTCCCCCCTCGGCACGCAGCAGAATCCAATTCACATTTATACGGTCCCGAATTCGTACACGGTGACGCTGACCGTCTTCAACGCCAGCGGCTTCTCGAAGGTGTCTCAGGTCGTCGTGGTGCCGGAGCCCCCGCCGTGATGGCGTGCCGCGAGCGGAATTAGCCGCACTTCTCACAGGCGTCGTCGCCCAGCCTCGCGTTACGCGTGTGGCACCGCGCGACTGCGCGACCCCGCTACCGCACTACGAGCTGCCGCTCATCCGCGTCTCCCACCGTTCGTTGCTGACGCGCCATTCCGTTCCGATGCGGACGAGCTGGTAGGACCACGTCTCGTACGCGCCGCTCGGGATCTCGCCGCGAAGGACGACCGTTGCCGATTCGTCGGTTGCGTAGCCGCTGGCCAGCTTCGGATGTGCGGAGCGATACTTTTTCCAGAACTTGAAATCGACGTCGGGGAACGACTTGATCGTCGAGAACTTCATCATCCCGTCCAGATCTTCGCGCTGGATGGCGTCGATGTAGGCGAGCGCGGCTTGCACCGGCGGATCGCTCTCCCGCAGCGGCTGTCCCTTCGTTTCGGTGACCGTCTCGTCCTTCGCGCCCGCGTCGCGCAGGATGCGCACGACGTCGAGCTTCTCGGCGTCGAGCGCGCGCTGCAGCGCCGTCGTATGCCACTTGGAGCTGACCGTGTCGAGCTTCGCGCCGGCGTTGACGAGCACGCGAACGATGTCCGCGTTTCCCGCCGCGGCCTGTTCCATCAACACGGTCTGGCCGTCATCGCGGGCGGCGTTGACGTCGGCGCCCCGCGCGATCAGCCAGCGCGCCATCGCCGCGTCGGGAGCCTTCGCCAGCGCGGTGCGGCCATCGCTGTCGCGGACGTCGATGCCGGTTCCGTTCTGTGCGAGTTTCTCCGCCGCTGCGATGTTGCCGCTCGTCACCGCGTCGAGCATCTCGTTGGCGTGAATGGAGTGCTTCGCCATCGGCGTCCGGCTCAGGAACGAGAAGCGCGGATCGCCGGCCGATGCGCGGAGCATCGTGTAGACGCCGGCATTGATGATCGCCGCGACGACGAGCCCGCCGATCACGTTGCGCACGCACTTGCCCCACAATCCGCTCTCCACCTTCTGCGGATCGCCGCGCAGGAGTTGGATGACGCCGTTCGAGCCGCCCGGCACCAGCCCCCGCTTCGCCGCCGACCAGCGGCCGATGACGCAGACCTGCTCGCCCGGAGCGACGATCTGCTCCTCCAGGATCTTGTCCGAAAAGTCGCGGTCCTCCGTCATCTTCCAGTCCTTGCGGAGGTGGCCGTCGTCCTCGGTGAGGATCTCCCGGATCTGCTTGTACAACTCACCGGGATGGAAGCCTTGCATGTCGGTGAAGGGGGTCGATGCGACATACGCAGCGGCGTTTTGCCGCGCCGCGTCGGTATTCAGAGGCGTTTTCGGGAAACCTTCGAGCAGCGGAAACCCGAGGAGAAGGATCGAGCCGCGCGAGGAATCGATGGCCGTGGGCGCAAGCGCGAAGCCCGCGTAATCCTTCACATTGCTCGTCGAGTCTTCCGGCCCGCGCGACACATGCTCGATCTCGTAGCTGTAGAGGACCGCCGGCTGATCGCTGAACGGCGCGCGCAACGGCTGGCCGGTCGCGCGGATGCGCCCGACGATCGTCACCGTCTCCCCGTCCTGCAACTCGTCGCCGCCGAATCCCGCGAACGTAGACTGACTGGAGACGCGCCTCGCATCGCGCGCCGCCATCGCCGCCGTCCGCAGCGCTCCCGTCGAGATCCACATGAAAAAGCTGGCGACGCCGATTCCCCACCAGAGAACCGGCGTCTCGATGTGGCCGTGCAGCAAGTACCAGTAGCCGCCGACGAGCGCGCCGAGGATCAGGAGGCTGACGAAACATCCCTGCTTCATGCGGCAATGCTACAACTGTCATCCTGAGCCGCCGAAGGACACGAAGTGCCGGAGGACGGTCGAAGGACCCCCCGCGATTCTGCCGGTTAGGAGGGTGAGCAAGAACCCCACAAAGAACCACGATGACAGTGCTTTGTGATGTTCCGAGGCACGCGTACACTTCCCGCACATGGCGCTTCCAAAAGTTTCCCTCACACAGAAGATCTTCATCGGTCTGGCGATTGGTGTGCTCGTTGGCTGGCTCTGGCCCGATTGGGGCACGGCACTTCGTCCGCTTTCGATGCTCTTTCTGAACCTGATCAAGTCGATCATCGCGCCCCTGATCTTTGCCACCCTCGTCATCGGAATCGCCGGAACGGGCGACATCCGGCAGGTGGGCCGCATCGGATTCAAGGCCCTTCTCTACTTCGAGATCGTCACCACCTTCGCGCTTTTCATCGGCCTCGCCGCGGTGAATCTCACTAAGCCTGGCGTCGGCGTATCGCTTGCGGGCGTCCACACAGAAGAGAACAAAGCGGTGCTTGCCGACCGCGCCTCGAAGCTCTCGAAGGAATCGACCGAAGCCGCCGCGCGCGGCGACAGCGTCACGGCCGCCGCGAAAGCCTCGCAGGCCGCCGACGCGGTAGGAAAAGGATTGACCGCGCCCGATCCGCCCGCCAAGCCGCAGAAATTCGGCGACATCATTGCCCACCTCGCGCCAGCTTCGATTCTGAAAGCGATGGCCGAGGGGGATGTGCTGCAGATCGTCGTCTTCTCGGTGCTGTTTGCGCTGGCAGTCACATCGATCGGCGAGAAGGCACGTCCCATCATCAACTGGTGCGAGTCGCTCGCGGACGTCATGTTCCGCTTCACCGAGTTCGTGATGAAGTTCGCGCCGGTCGGCGTCGGCGCGGCGATGGCCAATACGATCGGCCACTCCGGTCTCGGCGTGCTCAAGAACCTCGGCATGCTCGTGCTGACGCTGTACGGCGCGCTGATCGTCTTCCTGCTCTTCGTGCTGCTCCCGGTTGCGCTCCTGTTCCGCGTGCCGCTGCGCGATTTTCTCCGCGCCGTAAAAGTCCCCGCCACGATCGCCTTCGCCACGACCTCCTCGGAGTCCGCGCTTCCGAAGGCGATGGAGAACATGGAGCGCCTCGGCGTTCCGCGACGCATCGTCGGATTCGTTCTCCCGACCGGCTACAGTTTCAATCTCGACGGCACGACGCTCTATCTCGCGCTGGCCTCGATCTTCGTCGCGCAGGCGGCGGGTATCCATCTGACGTGGACGCAACAAATCATCATGATGCTGACGCTGATGCTGACGTCGAAAGGCGTCGCCGGCGTTCCGCGCGCATCGCTCGTCATCCTCCTCGGCACACTCGCTTCGTTCGGACTCCCGGCCGAGGGCGTCATCGTCATTCTCGGAGTAGACGAGTTGATGGACATGGCCCGCACCTGCGTCAACGTCATCGGCAACTGCCTTGCAACGGTCGTCGTTGCGAAGTGGGAAGGCGCGTTCCGGACACCGGAATGGGTAGCCGAGGAAGCGGAGCTGGAACAGGTGACCGGCCTGCCGGCAATTGCGAGCTGATGATGACAAAACGAACCTGCGTTCTCCTGACCGTCGTTCTCGTTCTCGCAGGTTGCGCCTCGAGCGCCAACGATGAAGATCCCAACGCCCCGCAGATCACCATGCACATCGAGCAGGTCGACAGCGGCGTGAACAACTTCATGTATCCCGGCCAGGTAAACGTGCAGTTCATCCTCACGGCAACGAACACGACGAAGGATGCGGTAACGCTGAACCGCGTCCAGGTCCAGACCATCAGCAGCGGCGCCTACAGCATTGCGCCGTACACGACGAACCTGAACCTGCCCCTCGCCCCCGGCCAGACGCTGCAAACGACCCTCTCCGTCTGGGGCTACGCCCGCGGCGGCCGCCTCTATTCCGAGGAGCCCGTAACGCTGCGCGGAACGGCGTACATGAAGGGCCCAAGCGGCGCGTTCGTAAAACTCTTCACCGAGTACATCTCCCAACGCTGACGCATCCGAACGCTGATGTACAATCCCCGTCCCATCGGTGAGCGGGCGTAGCTCAGTTGGTAGAGTAGGAGCTTCCCAAGCTCTTGGTCGCGAGTTCGAATCTCGTCGCCCGCTCCAAATTAACTCGTTAGAACACATATCCTACAGATTATTGCTTCCTTCCGTCCGTTATTTGTTTCCGGCTCGGGTGTCCATGCGGGTGTCCACGTTGACGTCTTGCTGACCACGTCGGTCGAGGGAAGAGCGCCTCACTTCGAGCTCCGCTGACGATCGCTTTGCGTATCGCTCGGTCATTCGTACGGTCCAGACATCGATTCCAGCATGGCCGCACGGCACCGATCTGAGAGTGGAACCTGAGCCGTTCTGTTTGTCTTCTCTGTCACGGTCAATGAAAGCAGTTCTTTCCTCGAGCGCGCGGTAATACGCTGCAGCAATGGCCGTCACGCAAACGCTGCGGGCGGACCTTAGAATTCGGCGCGACGTGGAGGCCCACTGCCCAGCACTTTCGATGACGCAAAGCTGATCGCCGCGCTGAACGATCCCGTTCTCTGCGGCCTCATCGCTGCCGAGGGGGATGATGCACGTTCACGCGAGATCGAAGCGCTGCTCGTCGGCCGCGGACGCGGCGTTGTCGATCGCGTTCTCGCCCGCTACATCCACCAGCCGCGCGCGCTCCAGACGCAGGATCTGGAGGACATCTCATCGACCGTATCGCTTCGCCTGATGCAGCGGCTTCGGCTTGTTCCCGACTCCGTCGATGACGCGATCGTAAGCTTCGACGACTACGTGGCAATCGTCACGCTTAACGCTGCGCGCGACGTGGTCCGCCACCGGCATCCGGAACGTACGCGGCTCGAGAAGCGGCTGCGCTACATCCTGACGCGAGATTCCCGTCTGGCGGTGTGGCAGGCTCCCGCAGGCCTGCTGTGCGGACTCGCGCAGTGGAGCGAATCGCAAACGTACGCGCAGACCTTGCCGGAGCGCATACTGCGCGGGGACTTGTCGGCGGCGGCGCTGCTGCGCCTGTTCGAAGCATCGGGCGCACCGCTGCGTCTCGACGCTCTCATCGACGCCGCACTGGAGCTCTCGCTCCCGCACACCAGCGATGCCTCGCCGCTAGAGCTGCTCGCCGACGATCGACCGAGCCAGCAGGTGGAGCTCGAAACGCGCGAGCTCGTAAGCATCCTTTGGAGCGAAGTGCTCGAGCTGCCGGAGCGGCAACGCACCGCGCTGCTGCTCAACCTCCGCATCGCCGGGACGCACGCGCTGGCGCTCTTCCCATTGACTGGTGTGGCTTCGCTTACGGAGTTGAGCGAGGCGATGGGTATGACGGTCGCCGGGCTCGCCGGCATCTGGAGCAAGCTGCCACTCGATGATCTGTCGATCGCAACTATGATGCGTTCCACACGGCAGCAAATAATTAACCTGCGCAAGTCAGCGCGCGAGCGGCTCCGCCGCAGGATGAACCGACGCACGTGACGACAAACGAGCTGCACCCAGGCAAAGAAGAGCTACTCACGTTCGCACGCGGGAAGGTGGAAGGTGTCGAGCTGATCGCGATCGCGACGCACCTCGCCGCGTGCAAGCAGTGTCAGAAAACAGCTGGCGAATCGCTGCCGCTCGAGACGGCGGCACGAGCACTCGTAGTGAGCATGATCTCGCGCGAGGCCCCGGAGGATGCCGTCGCACCGCGGGCGGGTGTCGAGTGGTGGCGGTTCGTGGCTGCGGCCGCAGCCGTGCTTGCGGCAGTCGCAATGCTGTTGCTCTTCCGCGACAACCGGCCGGTGCCGGCTGCACATCGCCCTGCCGCGCCGGTCATCTCCCGAGTGGCTGCTGCCCGGCCGGCGCGCGATGCCGACATCGATGCGGCGCTCGCAGCTGGCCTGACGCCGCCCGCGAGGTGGACCATGCTGCCCCACGGTCGCGGTAGCCTTCGCGGCGCGACGTCGGGGCCTTCACCCGTGCGCGTGCTCGCGCCATACGGCGAAGTGGTCGAGGAGAGCCGCCCGACGTTGTCGTGGACGCCCGCGCCTCACGCCTCTTACAACGTGTCGGTAATCGATGGCCGAACGATCGTCACATCGAGCCGGCCGATCTCCGCGACACGGTGGGAGGCGGATCGTGAGCTGGTTCGCGGTCGCACGTACACCTGGCAAGTCGAGGTGACGACTGGCTCCTCGGTTCGCATCGTGCCCGCTCCGCCGGATCCGCCGGCGCGCTTCACAGTTCTCGACGAGGCTTCCCTCGGCCGACTCAACGCCGCCCGTCGTGCAACCCCCGACGATCACCTCGCGATCGGGTTGGCGGCGGCGAAGCAGGGCCTCCGCCAAACTGCGGACGAAGAGTTCAGCCGCGTGCCCGCGACCTCGGCCGACTACGCGGCCGCGCAGCGATTTCGAACAGACCTGCGCACGTGGAGCCGGTAACGCGGCGGCGCCGGTCAACGCCAGCACGGCTAGAAACGAGATCTGCCTACTTCTAGACGCGGGCTCCGACGACAGCCAGGACCGGCGCACGAAATCGACCGCACGTTCGCCGATTGCGCCAGCCGCCGACGCACGGCGATCATCAACCGCTCAACGAGGTCGGCCACTTGTAACGCGGTAGCGTGCCGATGCGGAGGAACGACCAATTCGCGTGAGCGCACTACAAAGTAGCGCCGCGTCAGGGACTTCCCATCACGATGAACGCGCCCCAGTAGAACGGGTGCGCGTACTCACCGGTTCGCATCAGCGTCAGGGCGGCGGTGCGCAAGGCGACCGACGGAGAGTCTCCGACCGCCATGCGGCGGTGAAATCCAATCATGAGCTGACGCGTCGCCGCAGAATCGGTCGGCCAGCCACTCACCACAGTGCTCGGGCATCCGGCGAGGAGGAACGCCCACGACAAACCGACGGCTCCTTCGCCCGGGGCGACCGGGCCCGCGGCGGTGTCGCATGCCGACAGGACCGCCACGTCCGCAGTCAGGCGCATTCGCAGGATCTCGCGCGCCTCGAGCCGACCATCGTCAGAGCCAGCGGTTGGCGCGAGCATGATCGCGGAGTAGAGCGGTGCGCCGTCATCCACGATCGCGTGCGACGCGATGTGCAACGTCCGGAAGTGGGGCGCCTCCTGTTTGAAGGTGGCCTCTCTTGCCGCGGCGCCGGTGTACACACGCACGCGCCCGGCGCCGTATACGCGCGGCAGTTGCTGCACCTCCTGCAAGGCGTCGGGCAGCGCATCCCTGCTGCGCACCAGTTTCGCGGCAGCCTCCGGATAGGGATCACCAAACGCCAGTACAGCGCCCGACGCGGCGCCGGAGCGATGTTCCGCGCCGAGGCGAAGCATCGTTAGCGAGGGCGCGTACGAAACCGCATGCCGTACCAGCAGCGGAACGCCGTCGGCGTCGAGCAGCACGTGAAAAGGCAGGTGCCAGAGCACGTCGTCCGGCACGATGCAGATGCTTCGACCGGCCAGCTGTTGCCGTAGAGGGAGAAGCAGCAGGTCGTACAGCATCCGTGCAGACGCGGGATAGCGGTAGTCGCGCGTAGAGACTTCTTTGCGCAGATGCGCGACCAGCGCACGCAGCCGCGGTTGGGCGATCTTCAGGCTGCGCGCCGTGATGGCCGCTGTGCCGGCCGTACCTCTCGTCACGACGAAGACGGTCGTCTGCCGCGGACCGACCACGAACTCGACAAGGGCTGCGCCGCTGAGCGACGCCGGCATCGTGAGGAGCGCCTCCGTCTGGTCAGACCGTGGCTCGAGACGGAGAGCGGGGTGTTGCAGCACCAGCTCGCTTTCGAACCGCTCCAGCTCCGCGCGCGCCATGGCCAGCCGGTCGCGCACCGACTGCCCTCCTGACTTCGCGGATTCCTCATTCAGCGCCCTCACCCTGCCATCGAGCTCGTCCTGTTTCGCACGCTCTTTTTCGGTCAGCGATTCGCGGCCTGCGCGCGCCTGTTGCAGCGCCTCAGCCACTGTCCGCCCTTTCATGCGCTCGGCGGCAGCGAACGCCTCACGGTTTCTGCCCAGTGAGACGAACAGTTCGACGAGATCCACGTACGGTGCCGTCTTGTTGTCGAGAAAGCGCGCGCGGCCCAGGTCGTCGAGCGACGCGCGCGCGGGATCCGACTCGATCAGCCTGATGGCCTGCTCGAGCGCGGCGATCGCTTCCCCATCACGATGCGCTGCGTGCAGTGCACGCCCGCGGACGGCATACGCGGGCCACGGCGACCAGTTCACCTGATCGATACCCGGATTGCGCGCGACTTCGACGGCGCGACTGGCGAGCTGCAGCGCCTTTTCTGGATGACCGGCGATGAGCGCGAGGCTGGCCATGCGCGTGTAGACGTCGCTGCGTGCAAAGCCCTCGCTCGCGTCCGGGAGCGCACTCCGCAGCTCGGCGTCTGCTTCGAGCAGCCGTCCATCCCGCTCGAGCAGCTGCGCGGCGTCGGCATGGATCTTCGCCAATGGCGCGCCGCCGACGGCGCCGTAGGAGAGTGCCTGACGGAGGAAGCGCAACGCCACCGTGTCGCTTTGCCCGCTCGCTGCGGCGCAGACCCCCCTCGCGTACGCGGCAAGCGCCATGGTCAACGGGTTCCGTGTACGGGCGAAAATCTCCGCGACACGCGCGTATTCGCGCCGCGCCACGTCGTACTGGCGTAGCTCGAGGTGGATGTCTGCCATATGGAAGACCGCCACGCCTTCGCCCTCGCTCCAGCGGAAACGCCGCGACAGCTCGTCGAGATCCTGCGCATTCGTGAGCGCCTCGTGAAGATCGCCGTGCCAGTGGTCGATGTACGAATGCATCGCGACCGGCTTCATGATGACGCGCGGATCCGTGACGTCGTCGAGCATGCCGCGAATATCAGTGAGGATGCCTCGTGCACCTGCCAGGTCGTCCAGTCTCCAGCGACTGAGAGCAAATGAAAAGAGAGATTTGGCGAGGACATCGGTATCGCTCGTCGTCCGGGCGATCTCGACCGCACGCCGCGCGTCGGAGTCCCTGGCTGACAGCGAACGGAACTCGCGGGTCGATCGGAGCCGAAGGGTATCGGCGAGCGTAACCGCGTCTCCGGCCGCCTCGGCGATCTGTACCGCCGTGTCTGCAGCATCCACGCGTGCGCAGTCGAAATTCGCGATCTGCTGCACCGAGAAACGAGCCGGGTCCGCCCCGTCGGTTCCGACGTCCGCGACGTCGCGGATCAGCAGGAGCAGGTCAGCATCGTGCGCACGTTGCAGTAACGCCTCGGCCGACGACTCGCCGCCGATAAGCATCGACCATGCGAGGTAACGCTCCCTGCGCATCGCAAAGTCGAGCCGCCAGTCGCCTCCGTCGGGCCGGCTCGCGACGAGCGTCCAGCGCGCCGGCAGCGGAACCTCGCGCGCATGCGGGCCGCGAAGCACCGAATGACCTTCGATGCGAAGATCGAGCTCGATCCGGTGCTCATCCGCGACCACGTTCGCCACATGCCATTCGGTGACTTCAATGCAGTCGCGGATCTCAACGAGGTCACGCACGTCGCGCCAGTCGTCATGTTTCAGACGGTCATCGAGTACGTCGAACGCAGTCATCTCGCCGCTCTGCAGCGCGGCGACGAAAGCAGCAGCGAGAGTGTCGGGCGTCAGCGCGGCCGCTGCTGCCGCCGCGTGCCTCGATGCCAGGGTGACGACAATCAGCAGCAGGACGGCGACGCGGGACACGGCGGCATCTTACCGTGCCCGCGCAGCCGCTCTCTTCGACTACGGATAGACGTACGTGCAGTTGCTGAACGTCCCACCCGCGGACTGTGAGACGACCTTCGTGCCCGCGGTGCCGACGGCGCTGTTCGGGTTCGCGTTGGAGAGGAACGTGATCATCTCCCCCTCGCTTGCCGCCGCGCTCGAAGGCGTGAAGCCGTTGATGCCGAACGTGCGCCCGCCGGAGGAATGCTCCATACGGACGATGATGCCCGGCGCCAACGTGCCCCCGGCGGTGGTGTCGCCGGCCGTCGTGTTGCCGCTCATGTTGATGCAGACACTGTCCGTGCCGCCGGTGCTGACTCCCGAATCGACGCGGATGCCCGAAGTGAAGCCGGGGTTCGTGTGAAGCGGGGCGGCGATGACGTTGTTCTGGATCGCGAACTTGCCGAGGCCGGCGGTCTGCTTCATCGTCGCCAGGATGCCGTTGCCGTCGCAGTTCGTGACCGTGTTCGCTGTGACGTTCGCCGTCAGCTGCGGCGTCTCATTGAAGACAGCGGCCGTTGCCTGATCGCCGCCGATGTTGATGCCGGCGGAATTGGCGATGTTGAACAGGTCGAAGTGGTTGTTGTTGATCGTGCACGTAACGGTGACGGAGCCGAACGCGCCGCACGACACACCATTGCCGCCGATGAACTTCACCGGTGTCGCGGCCGTGCCGTTGCTGTCGATGTTGAAGTTGCCGGAGCCGCTCTTGTTCACCGCAACGGCGACCGCATTGAGCATGTAGGCCGCGGCGCTCGCGCCCTGAATGTCGTTGTTCGTGATGTTGATGATGTTTGTGGCGTTCCCGGAGTTGCCCGCCGTCGCTGCCGGACCACCGGCCGAGTTGCCGGCATTGATGATCACGCCGTCACCCGCGGGGAAGTTGCGAATGAAGTTGTTGCTGATCACCGCCTTGGTCAGGTTTGCACCGGTACTCCCTGAGCCGAGCATCTGGATGCGGACCGCCGACCCGAATGACGAGCCGGAGGCGGGGCTGGTGAAACTGTTGTTCGTCACCGTCAGCTGGCTGATGGTGCCGTTGTACTGCGACAGATCGATGCCGTGCTGGTAGGAGTTGTTCAGCGTGCAGTTGGTAATTGAGACCGTGCCGCTGATGTTGTTGTCGGTGCCGGTGACGGTGTTGTTGAAGCCGATGTTGGAGTCGTCGGCGCTGTGGCTCGTGTTGACGCCGTCGATGACGCTGTGGTCGATGCTGAAGTTGGTGACCAGCGTGCCTCGGATGCCGCTCAAGCCGGTGTTCTTGATCATCATGTAATTGAACGAAGGGTTCTTCGTGGATGTCAGGGATATGCCGTGGCCGCTGGTGCCCGAGATCGTGCCGCCCGTACAGGTCGACGCGAGCGATTGACATGTGCCGGAGTTGCCGCTGACTACGAGGCTGCCGCTGGCGCCGGTGTTGTTCAGAACGATACCGTTCGTCCCGCCGGTCGCGCTGACCGACAGGAACTTGATGTTCAAGGCGCCGACGGTCGTATTCGCAATGTCGATCGCCGCGCCGCCCGCTGACGTGACGCTATTTGCCGCATTCGTAACCGTCACCGTTCCGCCCCCGGTCGCGTTGAAGCCGGCGCCGGTCGTGGTCGTCAGAGTGAGCACCCCGGTGAAGTCGATCGTGGCGCCGGTGTTCGTGGCGAGATTGATCGCGTTCTGTGTCGACGTCGAGGCAGTGATGTTGCCGGTGAAGCCGAAGCTGCCGCCACTGTTACTGGTGACGCTGACTGCGTTCCCAGCGGCGGTGTTTTTCGCGATCGTGCTGGTGAATACGATCGAGTACGGCGCGGCCGCACCCGCCGTGCTGCCGCCGGTGACGCCAGTGATCGAGACCGCAGGACTCGCCGCCGTCTGGGTCACTGCGGCAGCGCAACTGACTACCGGGGCGCCGCCGGAAACGAGAAACGCCGCGGCGCCGGCTCCGTTCAGCGCGCCGCCGGAGATCGTCAGCGAGCCCGAAACCGAGGTCAGTGAGACGCAGTTCGCGGTTCCCGCAGCCGTGCAGGTGAGAGTGCCGATGGTCGATGCGCCCATGTTCTGCCCGTTCAGGCTCAGGGCAGAACCGCCCGTGTCGATCGTGCTTGCGCCGCCCGTGGCGGTGACGGTCACGGTACCGCCGGTACCGCTGTCCACCAGACCCGCGCCGGTGTGAGCGCTGCCATTCGCGGACAGCGTCAGATGATTGAAGGTGATGGTGCTGCCGGTGTTCGTGCCGCTGATGGCAACGAGAGTGTTGGCGAAATTCGTGTTGCTCGACGTCGTGCTCAGGTGGTTCACGACGAGCGTGCCGGTCATGTTGTTGATGACCGACCGAACGCCGCCGATAACGGCGACGCTGCCGCTCAGCGACGTCCCGTTGAACGTGATGGTGCCGGTCGAGTAGGTGCCGGCCGCGGAGTTGATGTCCAGCAGCACGCCGCCATTGTTGTTGTTCGTGATCGTGCCGCTGTAGGTGATGTTGGCGGTCGTGTTCGTGGCGGTGCCGCCGATCTTGAACGACGTCGTCGCCGCGGTGATGCTGGTCCCCGAGCCGAACGTGATCGCGCCTGACTCATTGCTGACCGTAACGCCGCCGCCGCTGCCCGCGATCGTATTCGCCGCCCCGGTGAAGTTGTACGTGCCCGAGCTGCCACTGATGCTGATGCCGGTGCTCGTGCCGCTGGTCTGGACGTTGCCGCTGAAGTTGATCGTGCCGGTGTGAGCGCCGGAGATGGTGACGGCGTTCGCCGCGTTGGCTTGCGTGACTGCGCCAGCCCATGAAAGCGTGCCCGTGCTCGTGCCGGTGGTGTTGAAGGTCGATGCCGCAGCCCCCGTCAACGTGCCTGCCGTTACACCCCACGTGCCCGTGACGGCGCTGAGGTTGACGCCGTTCGTGCCACCGCTGGATGTGACATTGGCGAATGTGCCGCTGACGGCGCCGGTAGCCAGATTCAGAGCTGTCACGCCGGATACGTTGACGCTCGCGCCGATGGTGAGCGTACCGAACGTCGTGCCGCTGATGGCGGTCGTGGAACCGGTAAGCGTGACACCCGCCAGCGTGATGTTGGACGTCCCGAGTGTGGTCAACGACAGACCGGTCGTACCGCCGCTGATCGTCCCGCCGTTGATGGTTACGTTGCCGTTGCCGAGCGATGTCAGCGAGACGCCGGTCGTCGCGCCGGTGGTATTGACGCTGGCGAAGGTCACGCCGGGGGCACCGACTGTGACGCCATTGAGGTTCACGCCCGTCGCCGCGGCCCCCGTAGTGACGTTTGCGGTGGCGGTCACGCTCACCGTGCCGCCGCCGGTTGCGTTGAACGCGCTGCCGGTCGTGGTGGTGATGTTGAGCGTGCCGCTGAAGTCGATCGTCGTTCCGGTGTTCGTCGTCAGGGTGACGCCCGGGTTTGTGGTCGTGGTCAGCATCTGCACGCCGTTGAAGGCGATGGTGCCGGAGGCGTTGTTGTTGACCAGGATGCCGGTGCCGTCGTCGGTAATGGCGGCGCCGATGGTGATGAGGCCGGCCGAGACGGGGCGATTCTGGATCGACACCGAGCGCTTGCCGGCGTTGGCGGTGATGCTGTTGGTCGCGTCGAGCGTGATGATGGCCGTGCCGTTGTTGACGTCGAGACCGACGCCGTTTGTGCCGCTGAACGTCGTGTTGGTCACTGTCACCGTGCCGGTCATGCTGGTGAGGTGCAGGCCGGAGTTGGTGCTGGTCTGGATCGTGAGCGTGTCGCCGGTGAAGCCGGCGTGCGTGTTGCCGGCGATGCCGTCTCGTGTGGCGGTCGTGATCGTCAGACCGCTGACCTTGTTGCCGTCGGCAAGAGTGACGACATCGCTCGTGGCGGTGGTGTTGGTGATCTGCGATTCGGTGCCGGCGGCCTTGAGGGTGACGGTATTGACGACGAGTGCTACACCTTCACCGATCAGCTGCTGGTTGTTCTTGAGGGTGATGCCGAGCGACTGGCCCGTCGTTGAGCCGTCGCCGTTGTAGACATAGATGATGTCGCCGGCAAGCGAGGCTGCCTGCGCGGCCGCGAGCGTGGTGAACGGACTCTGTGACTGCCCGTTCGTTCCGACGCCGTTGTTCTTCACGTACCACACCCGGTTGGCGAGGGTGAGATTGACCGTGGCCGCGGCCGAGGTGACGCCGTTGCTCACAACCGTGTAGGTGAAGGAGTCGCTGGTGATCGCTGCTCCTGCCGGATTCGCTTTCGGCGTGTAGAGGAAGGTGCCGTCAGAGGCGATGGTGACGCTGCCGCCGGTGCTGGTGGCGAACGTTCCCGGCGTGGCGGTGACGCCGCCGCTGGGAAGGTCGTTCGTGATCAGGTTGGTGACGGAGGCGACGAACGGAGTGGTTGCTGGCGGTGTGGTCGATCCGCCGGTGATGACGAACTGGGTGTTGTCGACGATGTGGCTGGCCGCGGGGTACGAGTCGCCCACTGCGACCGGCGCGATGGCAATCGAGAACGACTGCGAGCCCGTGCAGAGGCTAACCGAGTCTGTCGCCGTAACCGTGAAGGTAAAGCTGCCGGCCGCCGACGGAGTACCGCTGATCGCGCCCGCGGCCGAGAGCGAGAGGCCGGCCGGCAGCGAGCCCAGGGTGACGGCGAAGGCGTAGGTGCTGGCCGGCGTGGCCGTGAGGCTCTGGCCCGTGTAGGCGGAGTTGAAGATGCCGGCCGGGAAGCTGCCGCCGCCCGTGCGGGCGACGGTGATTGACGGGCAGGTCACGGCGAGCGTGTAGGTCGCGCCCGTTCCCGAGCAGCCGTTGGTGTCGGTAGCGGTGACGGTGATCGGGTACGAGCCGATCTGGGTCGTCGTACCGGCCAGATGACCGGTCGAGGTATTGAGGGTGATGCCGGCCGGCAGCGTGCCTGTCACGCTCCAGCCGGCCGTGCCGAGGAGGCCGGTGGCGGTGAACGTCTGATCGAAGGCCGTTCCTGCCTGGACCGTGTTCGTGGCCGGGTTGGTGACGGTGATGGTCTGGCAGTTGATCGTCAATGTGTACGACGAGGTCCCGAAGCAGCCGTTGGCGTCGGTGGCTTTGACGGTGATCGGGAACGCGCCCGTCTGGGTGGTCGTGCCGAACAGCACGCCGGTCGAGGAGTTGAGCGAGATGCCGCTCGGCAGGCCGCCGGTCTTACTCCAGACGATCGTGCCGTTGCCTCCCGACTGCGTGAACGTCTGGCTGAAGGCGGTGCCCGCGGTGCCGGTGTTGACGCCGGGGTTGGTGACAGTGATGACGTTGCAGGCGAGGACCAGCGTGTAGGTCGCCCCTGTGCCGGTGCAGCCGTTCGAGTCCGTGGCGGTGACCACGATCGGGAACGAGCCGGACTGGGTCGGAGTGCCCGAGAGCACGCCGCTCGAGGAGTTGAGGCTCAGGCCCGCCGGCAGGGTCGAGGCGGTCGAGTAGCTGACCGTGCTGAGGATGCCGCTGGAGCTGAACGTCTCGCTGAAGAACGAGGCCACCGTGCCGGTCGTGTTGACCGGGTTGGTGACGCCGATCGGGTTGCAGGCGATGACCAGCGTGTAGGTCGAGCCCGTGCCGGTGCAGCCGTTCGCGTCGGTGACCGTGACCACGATCGGGTAGCTGCCGTGCGCAGTGGTGGTGCCCGAGAGCACGCCGGCCGAAGAGATCGAGAAGCCGCTCGGGAGCGCCGATGCGGTGGTGAAGCTGGCCGTGGCATGCGCGCCGCTCTGCGTGAAGGTCTGGCTGAAGAACACGCCCGCCGTGCCGGTCGTCGTGGCCGGGTTGGTGACGGTGATGGTCTGGCAGGCGATGACAAGCGTGTAGGTCGCGCCGACGCCGGTGCAGTTGTTGGCGTCGGTCACGGTGACTACGATCGGGAAGGTGCCCTTCACGGTCGGTGTGCCCGACAGAACGCCTGTGCTCGAGAGCGAGAGACCGGCCGGCAGTGTGCTCGCGCTCGAGAAGGTAGCCGTGCCGTGCGCGCCGCTCTGGGTGAACGTCTGACTGAAGGCCGCGTCGACCGTGCCGCTGGTCACGCCCGGATTCGTCACGATGATGGTCTGGCAGCTGATGGTCAGCGTGTAGCTCGAGCTGCCGAAGCAGCCGTTCGTGTCCGTCGCGGTGACCGTGATCGGGAACGAGCCGGTCAGGGCCGGAGTGCCGGAGAGGACGCCGGTCGATGCGTTGAGCGTGATGCCGGCCGGCAGCGCGCCGGTCTCGCTCCAGGTCACCGTGGCGAGGATGCCGGTCTTGGTGAAGGTCTGGCTGAACGCCGCGTCGACCGTGCCGGTGTTCACGCCCGGGTTGGTGACGGTGATGGTCTGGCAGCCGATGACGAGCGTGTAAGTGCCGCTCGTGCCGGTGCAGCCGTTCTGGTCGGTGGCGGTGACCGTGATCGGGAACGAGCCGACGGAGTTGGTCGTGCCCGACAGCACGCCCGTGGTGGTGTTGATGCCGATGCCAGACGGCAGCGCTCCGGTCTCACTCCAGGTGATGGTCCCCTGGCCGCCGGAGTGGGTGAACGTCTGCGAGAAGGCCGTGCCGGCCGTGCCGCTCGACACGCCCGGGCTGGTGACGGTGATCGTCGGACAAGTGATGGTCAGCGTGTACGCGGGGTTGGTCCCGGCGCAGCCGTTCGAGTCGGTAACCGTAACCACGATCGGGAACGCGCCGCTGCCGCTCGGGGTGCCCGACAGAAGGCCGGCGCTCGAGAGCGTGAGCCCGGCCGGCAACGTCGAGGCGGTCGTGAACGTCGCCGTCCCCACCGCCCCCGACTGCGTGAAGCTGATCGACAGAGGCGTCCCGGCCGGACTGCTCGTGGTGGCAGGGTTACCGACCGTGATCACCTGACAGGCGATCGAGAGGTTGTAGCTCGCGCTCACGCCGGTGCAGCCGTTCGAGTCGGTCGCCGTCACCGCGATCGGGAAGGAACCCGACTGCGTGGGGATGCCGCCCAGAAGGCCAGAGCTCGAGAGCGAGAGGCCGAAAGGCAACGTGCCGCTCGTGACCGTGAACGTCGCCATGCCGATGGCGCCGGATTGCGTGAACTGCTCGCTGAAGGCAACGTTGACTGTGCCGCCCGCGTTGACCGGCTTCGTGACGGTGATGGTCTGGCAGGCGATCGTCAGGTTGTATGTCGCTCCGGTGCCGGTGCAGCCGTTCGCGTCCGTCACCGTCACCACGATCGGGAACGAACCGGTCTGGGTCGGCGTGCCGGAGAGCAGGCCCGAGCTCGCGAACGTCAGGCCGGCCGGCAACGTGCTCGCGGTCGAGAAGTTCGCCGTGCCGATGGCGTTGCTCTGCGTGAACTGCTGGCTGAAGGCCGCATTCGCGGTGCCGGTCGTTGTGGCCGGGTTGGCGACCGTGATGACCTGGCAGGCGATGACGAGCGTGTACGTGGAGCCGGCACCCTGACAGCCGTTCGCGTCGGTGGCCGTGACCACGATCGGGAACGAGCCGGTCTGGGCCGGCGTGCCGCTGAGTACTCCCGCGTTCGAGAGCGCCAGGCCCGCGGGCAACGTTGAGAGGGTCGTGAATGCGACCGTTCCGATCGTGTTCGAGGCCGTGAACGTCTGGCTGAAGGCCGTGTTGGCCGTGCCGGTCGTGGTGGCCGGGTTGGTCACCGTGATGTTCTGGCAGCTGATAACGAGCGTGTACGTGGAGCCGACACCTGTGCAGCCGTTGCCGTCCGTGGCCGTGACCACGATCGGGAACGAGCCGGTCTGGGTCGGCGTGCCGCTCAGCACTCCCCCGCTCGAGAGCACGAGACCTGCCGGCAGCGTGCTCGTCGTCGAGAACGACACCGAGCCAAGAGTGTTCGAGGCGGTGAACGTCTGGCTGAAGGCCGTGTTCACGACGCCGGTGGTCGTGGCCGGGTTGGTGACTGTGATGGTCTGGCAGGCGATCGTCAGTGTGTACGTCGCGCCGGTCCCGGTGCAGCCGTTCGCGTCGGTGGCCGTGACCACGATCGGGAACGTGCCCGTCACCGCGGGCGTGCCGCTGAGCAGGCCCGCGCTCGAGAGCGTGAGGCCCGCCGGCAGAGGGCTTGCCGTCGAGAACGTCACCGTCCCTGCGCCGCCCGAACGCGTGAACTGCTGCGAGAACGCAGAGTTGGCAACGCCGGTGTTCGTAGCCGGGTTGGTCACCGTAATGGCTGGGCAGCCGATAACGAGCGAGTACGTACCGCTCGTGCCCACGCAACCGAAGGCGTCGGTCGCCGTCACCACGAACGTGAACGTCCCCGTCACACTCGGGGTGCCCGAGAGCAGCCCCGCCGTGCTGAGAGTCACGCCCGTTGGCAATGCGCCGCTGAGGATCGCGAACGTGTACGCGCCGTGTCCGCCCGTGGCGCTCAGCTGCTGCGAGTAGCTCTGCGTGGCCGTGCCGCCCGGCACGGTGACCGGGGTGAGCGTGATGACCTGACAGACCACGTGAAGGGTGAAGCTCTGCGGCGCGCTCGAGCCGACCACGTTCGTGGCCGTGAAGGCGATCGCGTAGTCGCCCGCCGTTCCAGGTCCCGGCGTGCCGGAGAGTACGTGCGTGGCTGCGTTGTAGGTCACGCCGCTCGGCAGCGCGCCTGACTCGGCGATCGAGGGCGCGGGGAACCCGCTGGCCGTCGCTGTGAACGTCCCCGGATCGCCGACCGTGAAGGTGGTCTGATTGACGCTCGTCATCGCCGGCGCTTCATTCACCATCAGCGTGAAGTTCTGCACGGCGCTACTGCCCACGCCGTTCGAGGCCGTGAACGTGATGTTGTAGACCCCGCCAGTCGCTGCCGCAGGCGTGCCGGAGAGCACGTGCGTGGCTGCGTTGTAGGTCACGCCGCTCGGCAGCGCGCCTGACTCGGCGATGCCCGGTGCCGGGAACCCGCTCGCGGTGACGGTGAACGTCCCCGCCTGTCCGACCGTGAACGTGACGTTGTTGGCGCTCGTCACCGCCGGCGGCTGGTTGACCGTCAGCGTGAACGGCTGGGTGGACGTGCTGACGATGTTCGTAGCCGTGAGCGTCACAGGATACGTTCCGCCCGTCGCCACTGCCGGCGTTCCGGCCAGCGTGGCCGTGCCGTTGCCGTTGTCGGTGAGAGTCACTCCGCTCGGGAGCGCGCCGGTCTTCGTGATGGCTGGACGCGGCCAGCCGAGGGTGGTCACCGTGAACGTTCCCGCAACTCCGGTCTGGAACGTGACGTTGTTGGCGCTCGTGATCGAAGGCACTTCATTCACCGTCAGCGTGAAGTTCTGCACGGCGCTACTGCCCACGCCGTTCGAGGCCGTGAACGTGATGTTGTAGACCCCGCCAGTCGCTGCCGCAGGCGTGCCGGAGAGCACGTGCGTGGCTGCGTTGTAAGTCACGCCGCTCGGCAGCGCGCCTGACTCGGCGATGGCCGGTGCGGGGAACCCGCCCGCGGTGACGGTGAACGTCCCTGCCTGTCCGACCGTGAACGTGACGTTGTTCGCGCTCGTCACCGCCGGCGGCTGGTTGACCGTCAGCGTGAAGGGCTGGTTGGACGTGCTGACGATGTTCGTAGCCGTGAGCGTCAGAGGATACGTTCCGGCCGTCGCCGCTGCCGGCGTTCCGGCCAGCGTGGCCGTGCCGTTGCCGTTGTCGGTGAGAGTCACTCCGCTCGGGAGCGCGCCGGTCTTCGTGATGGCTGGACGCGGCCAGCCGAGGGTGATCACCGTGAACGTTCCCGCAACTCCGGTCTGGAACGTGACGTTGTTGGCGCTCGTGATCGAAGGCGCTTCATTCACCGTCAGCGTGAAGTTCTGCACGGTGCTACTGCCCACGCCGTTCGAGGCCGTGAACGTGGTGTTGTAGACCCCGCCAGTCGCTGCCGCAGGCGTGCCGGAGAGCACGTGCGTGGCTGCGTTGTAGGTCACGCCGCTCGGCAGCGCGCCTGACTCGGCGATGGCTGGTGCGGGGAACCCGCTCGCGGTGGCGGTGAACGTCCCTGCCTGTCCGACCGTGAACGTGACGTTGTTCGCGCTCGTCACCGCCGGCGGCTGGTTGACGGTCAGCGTGAAGCCCTGCATGTCGGTGCCCGTACTGTTGGTTGCGGTCAAGACCAGCGGATACGTTCCGCCCGTCGCCGCTGCCGGCGTTCCCGCCAGCGTTGCCGTGCCGTCGCCGTGATCGACCAGCGTCACTCCACTCGGGAGTGCGCCCGTCTTCGTGATGGCAGGGAACGGCCAGCCGCGTGTGGTCACCGTGAAGCTACCGGCAACGCCCGTCTGGAACGTCACCTGGTTCGCGCTCGTGATCACGGCCGACTCGTCGATGGTCAGCGAGAACGTCTGCGTTGCGTTCGGCGTCACTCCGTTCGATGCCGTCAGGCTCAGGATGTACAGCCCGCCCGTCCCGGCCGCCGGCGTCCCTGAGAGCGTCCGCGTGGAGGCGTTGAACGTCACACCCGTCGGCAGCGTCCCTGTCAGGCTCACCGTCGGTACTGGGAACCCGCTCGTGGTCACCACGAACGATCCCGGCACTCCGGCGTTGAACACCGTGCCGTTCGCGCTCGTGATCCCCGGCGGCTGCTGGACCGTCAGTGTGAAGCTCTGCGAGGTCTCATGCGGCTTGTTCTTGTTGGCCGTCAGGACGATCGCGTACGTCCCGCCCGTCTGTGCCGTCGGCGTTCCCGCCAGCGTGGCCGTCCCGTTCCCGTTGTCGACCAGCGTCACGCCCGCAGGGAGTGCTCCGGTCTCGGTGATGTCCGGAGTCGGGTGTCCGGTCACCATGACCGTAAACGTCCCCGGCGTGGACGTCTTGAACGTCGTGTTGTTCGCGCTCGTGAAGACGTAGTCGCCCCCACCCGGCAGGGCGATGGTCACCGTGGCCAGGTTCGACTCCAGAGTCCCGTTCGAGTCGGTGTAGCGGAACTGGTCCTGCGAGACCGGCGTCCCATCATTGACATAGGTGAAGCTGCCGTCAGGGTTGAGCGTCAGCACGCCGTGCTGAACGCCTGACTGCACGGTCGGAGTCAGCGTCGCCCCGCCCGGGCTCACGTCGTTGCCGAGGATGCCTGGAGCGGCCACACTCAGCGTTCCGCTCGCTGTGGCCAGCGTGTAGTCGTCGTCCACGGCCGTCGGCGCCTGCGGGTTGGCCTGCAGCACCAGCTTGAAAAAGAGATCGCTCGCCGTCGAAAACGCCGACACGTTGCCGAACCGCAGCACCGGCGAGGACGCTCCCCCGCTGGCCAGCGCTCCCACTCCGTCCCAGTCCGTGCTCGCGCCGTCCAGCGTGATCACACGCGGCGGGTTCATGGTCACCGCACGCTGCCGTCCCGCGCGCTGCGGGTAGAGCAGATCGCCGCCATCGTCCGAGATCACCGCATCCGTGATCGTTCCCGAGCTCACCAGGAACCCGAGGCGCATCGGCGCTCCACCCGGCAGCACCAGCGAGTTATTGCCGTAGTGCGTCTCGACGACCAGATCGCCCGTCGGAGTCACGCCGACGTTCCACCCGCCCGCGTCCACCACTTGGGCGCTCCCAAAAAGGCTCGACCCGCCGCTCAGGCAGAGCTGCTTTGTCACGCCCGTGACTTTGCCTGCGCCTGCCGTCACGTCGATGGTTGTAGTCAGGATCTGCTCGACCCCGCTCACCACGCCCGCCGGCGTTCCCACCGAACATCCCGTACTCCGGCTCGCATCGGTGTCCAGCAACACCTTCACCTCGTACGTTGCCGCTCGCGCGGTCAGGGAGAGGGTTACGAGCAGCGAGAAGACGAAGAGCCGAAGCGATGTCGTGGTTATGTTTCCTGACGGAGAGGCCATACGCAGGCGGAGGTTCATGAGAATTTCCCTAAAGGCGTGCGACACGCGCTATGTCGTGGCTGAGTGGATGGCGAGGCGGTGGACCGAAGGCCACGGTAGGTCAGCAGGAAATGGAAATTCGGGACGGTAGGAGCCGTCCGTTATTACCTGGCGCCAGGAAGTTTCCGTCGCCCGGAGCCATCGCGGCGTGCGAAGGTCGGCCGGTTGCTGCCGGCGCAGGAGGGGAATCTAGTGGCAATCGCCGCAGCATCCGCATTGCCGATTGGCTCGGACCCAGCCCGATAAAACGGATGAGAGTAGTCGCCGTCGTTGGCGCGAACAGCACGTTCTGCGGAACGATTGCCGGCCTTACGCCGGGCACCACTTACAACGTTTTCGTCGTTGCGCTGCAGCAGGCCGAAACGAACGTCGGAGCGTCAGAGACCATTACTTTCACGGCCTGACGCATCCACAGTCTCGCGCTTGCTTCGCATACCCGCCCAAGGTCCGAAGGGTATACTTCCCTCAAATCCCAAAACCAAGCCCGGTGGGAGAAGGAGACTCCAATGCTCAAACTTGCACGAAGTGTGTTTTTCATCTTGATGTTCGCCGCTCCGCTTGCGGCGCAGACAGTCCGAGGACGTGTGACGCTTCAGGGGGAGGGGACGCCGCTTCCTGGCGTGACCGTTTCCATCGATGGGGCCGGTGTCTCGACGATCACGGATGCGGATGGGCGCTTTGCGCTCGATGCGCCGGGGAAGAGTGGGAACGTGCGCGTCACCGCCAGTTTGCAGGGTTTCCAGTCGCATACGGAGACTGCGAGCCTCGGATCCGCGCAGGAATTGCAGTTCGTTCTGCGTCCTTCCTTCGGCGAGCAGATCACCGTCGGCTCGCGTGCAATCGGCGCAGAGCAGGAGAAGGCCGTGCCGGTGGACGTGATCAAGCAGGAGACGATCGCGACTTCGCCATCGACGGAGACGAGTCAGATCATTCAGAAGATCGCGCCGTCGTTCAACTTCCCGCGGCCGACGATCAGCGATGGAACCGACTCCGTTCGTCCGGCCACGCTGCGAGGCCTCGGGCCGGATCAGCTCCTGGTCATGGTCAACGGCAAGCGCCGTCACGCCAGCGCGCTCGTGAACGCGAACAACACCGTCGGCCGCGGCTCCAGCGGCGTCGATCTCAACGCCATCCCCGCCTCGGCCATCGACAGCATCGAGATCCTTCGCGACGGCGCCGCCGCGCAGTACGGATCGGACGCCATCGCCGGCGTGATCAACATGGTGCTCAAGTCCGACGCGCAGCCGATCAAGGTTGACGTCAAGGGTGGGACGACGACGCACGGCGATGGCCAGACCCTCGACACCGCCCTCTCCGGTGGATGGAACCTCGGCAGAGGAGTCCTGTTCGCCGTCGGCGAGTATCGTGTCCGCGACGAGACCAACCGCGCCAATCCCGATCCGCGCGACCAGGTCGTCGCGGGCGACGCAGGACACAACGCCGTTCACCAGCCGAACACCCATTGGGGCGACTCCTACGAGCGCGACAGCATGCTCTGGGGGAACTTCAACCTGCCGGTCACGCCGGACAGCAAACAGGTCTTCTATGCCTTCGGCGGATGGAGCAATCGCCACGGCTCGCACGGCGGCAACTACCGCCGCGCGCTGCAGGTGCAGAACTGGCCGTCGATCTATCCACTCGGATTTCTTCCGCTCATTCAGCCGCGCGTCGTCGATACCTCGCTCACTGCCGGCGCCCGCGGCGAGATGGCCAACTGGTTCTACGACCTCAGCGCCGGCTATGGCCACAACAAGTTCGATTTCTACGTCACCGACTCGCTGAACACCTCCCTCGGGCCGACGCTGGCCACGAATCAGACCCGGTTTTATGCGGGCTCTCTCGCCGACGGCCAGCTCACTTCGAACCTCGATGTCTCACGTCCGTTCAAGATCGCCTCGATGTCGGGACCGCTGAACGTCGCGTTCGGCGTGGAGTGGCGGCGGGACAGCTTCCGCCAGTCGCCCGGCGAGAAGAACTCCTACATCAACGGCGGATTCAAAGACCGCAACGGCGGCATCGCTCCGGCCGGCGCGCAGGTCTTCCCCGGTTTCCAACCATCCAATGCCGTCGACGTCTCGCGCAGCAGCAAAGCCGCGTATGTCGATCTCGAAGGCGACGTCCTGCCGCAACTTCGTCTCGGCGCGGCCGGCCGCTATGAGAACTTCAGCGACTTCGGCAGCACGACCAACGGGAAGGTCACGGCGCGCTTTTCGGCGACGAAGCAGCTCATCTTCCGCGGCTCGGCCAGCACTGGATTTCGGGCGCCGTCGCTGAGCCAGGGGAACTTCTCCGCGATCAGCACGAACTTCCTGCTCAACACGGCCACCGGCCTCGTCGAGCCGTTCGAGACCGGCACCTACCGCGTCAACAGCGCCATCGCCCGCGCCCTCGGCGCTCAAGATCTGAAGCCGGAGAAGTCGAAGAACTTCAGCGCCGGAATGGTGTGGCAGCCGATGCCCAACCTCGAGCTGACCGGCGACTACTTCCACATCGACATCAAGGACCGCATCGTTTTCTCAGGCAACTTTACTGGCGCCGCGATCCTCAAGCTGATCCAGCCGCTCGGCGCCACGGCGGCGCGCTTCTTCACCAACGCCATCGACACGCAATCGAATGGCTACGACCTGGTCGCCAACTATCAGCACCCGCTGTTGAGCGGCCATCTCGATCTGTCGGCCGCCTACAGCAACAACAAGACGAAGATCGTCGGCGAGGTGGCCACGCCGCCGCAGCTGGCCGGTTTCGGCAACGTGCTCTTCGACCGCATCGAACGGCGCCGCGTCGAGTGCGGACAGCCGCACGACAACATCCGCCTGATGGAGAACTGGGGCAGCAGCAACGGCTGGGGCGCGACGCTGCGCCAGAGCCGCTACGGCGACTACTGCAGCTTCACCATCCTCCCCGCCGACGACCAGGTCTACTCCGCCGAATGGCTCGCCGACGCCGAAATTTCCTATCGCTGGAACCGCTACGTCTTCGCCGTCGGCGCCGAAAACCTCTTCGACCGCTTCCCCGACCGCAACCTCTACCGCAACGCCAACGGCGCGCTGACCGCTCAGATCAACAACGGCGTCTCGGCGTACCCGATCAACACCCCGTTCGGTATGAACGGGCGGTATGTCTACACACGAGTGTCGTACTCGTTCTAACTTGTTTGAGCGCCCCGTCAGCGCGTCGCGATGCGACGCGCTGGCGGCGGGTGGCCGGCCTGCACATCAGTCTCAGGTCTGGCCGGTCCCACTGCTCGTCCCAGGGTCGAGATCATTTCTGACGCCGAGCTGCGTGCAGGCCGCTCAATAGAGTTGCAGCGTGGCCCTCCTGGCATTCGTGAGCTCCTCCACGCGGCTATTGAACTTGACCTGCTCGTCTTTCATCTCCCGATTCAGTTCCTCGATCTCCTGCTTGTAAAGGGGCAGGCCATTCTCATAGAACCTTTTCTGTTCGGCGGTCAGGCTCATCACTTCCTCCATGCTGCCAGCCCGCAGGACAGGACGACCAGCAGCCATTTGCGTCGCGGTTTCTTCGCTGAGCCAGGTGCGGTTGCGGCCGCGGACGCGGATGGTTACGCGGATCGCTGACTCGGCCGGCACACCGTTCCAGTTCGAGGCCAGTGGAGTGGCATTCGCCCGTTGATGACTCCAGGGCCTACCTCGAAATCGTCAGGGGCGGCGAACCGCCCCTGACGTTACAGCAGTTTCATGACGCGGTCGTTCAGGCCGTGCTCGCCGCCCAGAAGCACGGTGAGGTTGGCTTTGTCGGCGACCTTCTCGAGCACCTCGAGCTCCTTCAGCTTCATCAGCGTCGGGCTCGACTCGAGGATCTTCGCCGTGTTGGCCTGCATGCGCATCGAGGCCGTCTCCTCACGCCGGCTGATGAGCGACGCCTCGGCGGCCTTGCGAGCCTCCATGACCTTGTTCATCAGATCCTTCATGTCGCCCGGCAGGATGACGTCACGGATACCGGTGGAAAGAACAGTCAGACCGAGCTCGCCGGCGCGCGTCTTCGTGAGCATGGACAGCTCGGCGGCCAGAGCCTCCTTGCTGACGAGCAGCACGTCGAGATCGCGCGCACCGACGATCTCACGCAGCGCGAGCTGCGCGGCCCGATACAGCGCCTGTCCCGCGCCATCGACCTCGGCCACCGAACGCAGTGGATCGGTGACGCGGTAAACGACGAGAGCATTGAGCCGCAGCGTGACCTTGTCGGCCGTCATGATCTCCTGACCGCTGATGTCGAGCGTCTGCTCGCGGAGATCGACGTCGATCACCTTTAGCCGTCCGGTGCCCTTCCAGAACACCCAAGCACCCGGACCGAGCGTCGCCTGGTACGCGCCGTCGCGGAACCAGACGCCGTTGTGGCCGGCCTCGACGTTCACGATCTCCAGAAGCTCATTCGCGCCCGAGCCCTTCGTGATGACCGGGAGATCGGCGTGGACGAGCTGCATGGAAGGGGCGTCGACGATCTCGACCCGGACCTCGTGTTCGACGTTCCAGAGAACGTAGAGCCCCGGAGCCAGAAGACGAGCGAAACGCTTGTCGATCCACACCAGTCCGCGCTGATGATCGTCGAGGTCGATCACGATCGCCTCGCTGCCGAGCATTCCGGAGCGTGCGATGAGATCGAGCGACGGATGCACCAGCCAGGGACTGGTCCGCGGCGACACGACGTGCAGACGCAGCTTCATGAGCGGGTCGAGGTACCAGTGCACACCCGGCCCGAGCACGGTGACGAGATCGCCCTCCTTGAACAGGAGACCTCGCTCGTGCGGATTGATCTTGTAACGATGGAACATTAGTCGGTACCTCCTTTCGTTTGATGCCGGATCACAATGTGGCTTCTTATGCCCGTCCGTCCGCTGCAGTCAGCCGTAAGAGCAATGCGTTGTTGCTAAAGAAAGAACCTTGCGACGGCGGAACCTTCGTTCGCCACGGAATCGGCGCGGGGCGATCGTATGCTGCGCGCTCGGCAGTGTTCGGACCATCGTCTTATGGAAGCCAGCAGCTCTTCCGCTCGACGACGTCGTCTGCGCTGCGTTGCCGCGTGCCTCGCGATCGTCTCAAGGCGCGGATTATTCGTGTGCCTCAGGCCGGAGCCTTTAGCCGGCGGAACGAATCCCGCCGTAGCCTGGTTGACCACTTACGGCGGTCGGTCGTTATTAGAAAGGCTTTCCAGGCCTTTGTAAGCGTGACGGGAGTCGAACCCGTGACTTCAGGAGTCTTGGTCCTGTGCTCTACCCTCTGAGCTACACGTTAACGTGACGGGATTCGAACCCGCGGCCTCAGGATTCTTAGTCCTGCGCTCTACCACTGAGCTACACGTCGGTGCGGCAAACCTCCATCGTCAGAACCCGTTCACGGAACAGACAATCCGAATGTCTCAATGACACGGATGCCCGCCGCCGGCCCGGACGGCTTATCGCCATAATCACAATCGCACAAGAAACAAAAAGCCCCTTCGACCAGACGGTTCGAAGGGGCCTCGCAATGAGGTAGATGTGCGACTCTCTACCCGATTCGAGGCACCTCCGGCACAAACCTGCAGCCGAGGCCCAAAGGCCAGGAGCTGCGCTGTGCGCGTTCAATCGATTGATCCATGAGTTTCATAGGGCGGCGGAAGATAACATCGCGTTATGCGCTTGGTCAATAGCTTTTTCATAGTGACGCGGATCAGTTCCATTGATTACCGAATGTTTCCGCGTGTCAGGCTTGCAGGTCTTTAAGAATCAGGCGGATAAATAGGTTCATGCAAATTGAAAGTAGAAGTTTCAATTTGCACGGATTCCGCGCTCGATCCCAGGCCTGTTTCAGATCTGACCCGTTCAAACGGCGTCAGACCGGATACGACCACCGAGGCGGGACGCCTCGATGGCCGCGGGCGAGACGCCCACACTCCTCAGTGCTGCGTCGTAAGGAGTGCGGTCGTCTCGACCGCGGGCACTTGGGCGTCCTCGCCCAAGTGCTGTGAGGGCGGAGGTCGAAGCCGCCGGAGCTACATTTCGCGCCTGTGCCCGACGCGTCCGCGAAATGACACACGTTGCCCTCCGCAAACGTCATTCCTCGCGATGGCCACGAACGCGGGCCGGCCAGCATCTCGCGCTCGAATCATTCGCTACGGGCTCGGAATGCCGTGGCATTAACCATTCGACAATGCATGAGCTTGCGAGCGATGATCAAACGGTTTCCGCGGGGCAGGCGTCCGCCTCCGAATGCCTGGCAAGCGAAGCTATCCCGCTGGCAACTCCGTTGCGAAGGAGCGCAGGCCCGCGCTGCTAAATATTGATTGGAGATCGCTCATGACTCGATCCTTCACCGTCGTTGCATTCCTGTTTCTGGCTGCCTGTTCCACATCGAAGCCTGCCCAGCCGGTTGTCATCGTCGACCCGATTGCTGTCGTTGAGCCGGCAGCCGTGCGGGACGTCAATCCCGGCACCGATCCGAGTGCCATCGGCGCAATCGATGAAGCTGCGCGGGAGTCGCGTGAGCAGGCGGCTGCCGGCGCACGGACGGGACGTCGCATCGGCGTTGTCGCCGGAACTCTCGCCGCCATCTTGGGCGGCCCTCATCATGACTCTGTGGAAGGGATGGTCGGCCGCTACGTCATCACGCGCGACCTGGCGACTGCGACCGGCGCGATCATCGGCGGAGTGAAGGGCGGCAAGGAAGGGGCGAAACGCGGATTCGAGCTCGATCTGCAGTTTGCCGAGTTGAAGAAGATCGACGGCCTCGATGTGACGCGGCCAACTCCTGATCGCATCGACGTCTACACGAAGACGGTGCCGGGTCACGAAACGCTCGCGGCCATCGCTGCCGTTTTCAACGGACGCGAGCAACGCTCCATCGACATCGAAGCAGCCGATCCGATTCCCCTCGACCTCCGCGACGCCTTCATCGACCTCGGCGTTCCGGCGGCGAACATCAGCGTGCAGCGAAACGACGACCTCGAGGGAGCCGTCATCAGGATTCGGTATCTCTACTGATTGCGTCGTCGAGCTGAAGCAGGACGAACGAAGTCGTTGAGCTGTTGAGGTAGGATGCCGCGTCCTTCCTCATGACCAAACTTCAGGGCTCCCTTTCTCTCCGACGGTTCGCCGTTTCTCTGTTCTGCGTGGCGATGAGCGTCACGTTCGTAAAGGCCGAGGATCGCGCTCTGGTCGTGGGCGTCGAAAAGTATGGCGACAGCCGCGTGCCGGAAACGCCGGGTTGTGTGCTCGACGCCACACAGACGGCGGCGTTTCTTCAGACGAAGTTCGGCTTCGCGCCCGCTGCGATCAAAGTCCTGACCAATGAGCAGGCCACCGCGGCCAGCATCGAGCAGGAGTTTCGTCACTGGCTGGTGGAGGGTACCCAGCCGGGCGACCGCGTATTTTTTCTGTACGCCGGGCACGGCTCGCAGTTGCCGGACGACAACGGCGACGAAGCGGACGGGCTCGATGAAACGATTGCGCCGTATGACGTGAACCCGGAGACCGGAGCGGGCGAAGTCCGTGACGATGTCTTCGACGAGATGATCGCGCTGTTATCCGGGCGGCGCGCCGTGCTCGTTTTCGATTCCTGTCATTCGGGAACGATCTCGCGGGACATCCCGAAACTTCACGCGTTTCCCCGAGGAGGAGGCGCGCGGTATTTGCCGCGTCCGGACCAGTTCAAAGCGCTGGTTGCCAGCAACGAGGGCACACGCGAAATCGGCGGCGAGATGCCTGCCTACTCCATTCAGGGAGCGCCGCGCTCCCGCGATCTGAAGCGCGTGGGCGGGTTCCTCGACTCATCGAAAGTGAAAACGCTATCGGGAGTCGTGGTCATCTCCGCGGCCGCGGAGACGCAGCGCGCCTACCCGCTGGAGGTGGGAAACACGCTACGCGGCGCGCTGTCGTTCGTCTTCGCCGACGAGCAACAGGGCGATCATCCGACGCTGGCCACGCTGAAGTCGCGCATCGCGAAACGGATCAACGCGCTTCAGGCGAGCGGCAAGCTCGATGGCGATCAACAGCCGCAGTTCGATGTCATCTCCACCGTTGGTTTGAATGATGAGCCGCTGTTCGCCACTGCCGAATCGGCGCCCGCGATCGCGCTGACCAACCCGATCTCGCCCATCCGGCTCACATTGGCCACCGGCGAGCACAAGACTCTCTATCACGCCGGTGAGAAGGTGACGTACGAGGTCACCTCCGATACCGGTGGTTACCTCTACCTGCTCGTCTTCAGCACCGGTCAGGCTGCGACGTGCATCTTCCCGAACGACAACGACCGCGACAATCAGATCGCCGCCGGCACGCACACGATCCCGCGCGCGAACACGTACGAGTTTCCTGTCGGCGAGCCTTACGGCCGCGATGTGTTCGTCGCGCTCGTCACGAAGGATCGCATCAACATCGGCGACAAGGTCGACTACACATGGAACGAGGTGTTCCAGCGTCTCAACCTGCACGGCCTGCAGGAGGCCATAGGCAACGCAGCATCCGCGCGCGGCGTCGGTGTCAAAGCCACGGGCGCAGGACTCGATCCGCGGAACTGGCAAGGTGCGACCGTCGTGGTGGAGTCAAGACCCTGAATGCCGGGCCATCATCAGCAACCAAGATCCCTTTACAATCCGCCGCCGCCCATCCATCCAACATCCGGAGATCGAATGAACCGACGATACATCGCTTCGCCGCTGCTCTTCCTCTGTCTCGCTCTTCTCGTGGCATCGCTCCCGGCATCCGCACTCGCCGCTCCGGCCAAGTACGCGATGCTGGTCGGCATCAACAAATATCCCGGCAACGCGCTGAACGGCTGCGTCAACGACGTGACGAACCTGCGCGAGATGCTCGTCAGCAACTTCGGCTTTCCCGCCGAGAACATCGTCATGCTCACCGATGAAGAGGCGACGCGCGAGAACATCCTGGCGAAACTCGACGGCTTCGGCGCGCGGCTCCATCGCGATGATCTCTTCGTGTTTGCCTACTCCGGTCACGGCACGCTCTTCCCTGACGCCTACTCGGAGGAGCAGGACGAGACGGAATCGCTTCATTTTCCGAACGATCCGCGCAATGAGAACAAACCGTTTTTCGAGGACGGAAAGTACGACGCGGCCATCTGTCCGGTCGATAGCCGAGGAACGTCGAGCGGGAAGCCGTGGCACAACCTCATTCTTGACGACGAGCTTTACGCGCGCTTCTCGAAGTACGCCGCGGCGGGAACGTTCATCGACTACCTCACGGACAGTTGCTTCTCCGGTACGCAGGGCCGCGACCTCTACAAGACGCGTTCGCTGAAGCTGACGGACGCGCTCGGCGTTCCTCTGAATCAGATCCGGAAGCCGGTCTCGCAGCACCGCGCCGCCTCCCGCGACCTCGGTGGCCGGTATCTGGTCATCTCATCGTCCAACAGCCTTCAGCCATCATCCGAATGGAGAGATGACAAAGGACAACCGTGCGGGCTCTTCTCGTACGTTTTTCAGAAGCTGGTGAGGCTGCAGAACGGCAAGATCACCTACAAGGAGCTCTACGAAGGATCGGAGTACGTGATCAAACAACTGTCGAAAGACAACCAGGATCCGCAGATGGATACGCGCTACTTCAGCGGAAGCCTGGACGAGCAGGTGTTCTCATTGCCCGGATCGGAGCACGCAGAGCAGGCGACTCCCGAAGTCGCGGCGGCACCAGCGCCTGCGACACCTGCTCCACAAGAACCGGCGACACCAGCGCCTGCAACGCCGGCCGCACCCGCTCCGGCGCCCCAGCCCGCGTCGGCGCCCGTTCCCGCAACGCCGCTCAAAGTGATGCTGCTCGTTACCGACGCGGCGGGCAAGCTGCTCGACAAGTGCTCGTTCGCCATCTTCAGACCGGGCGTGACGCCGGTGAAAGGGGAGATTCGCCGGGAAGACATCCTGATGCTGGGCCGAACGAATGAGAACGGCATGTTCGACTCCGATGCGAAAGGCGTCTCGATTCCGCCCGGCACGTATCCGATCAAAGTCGTTCGCGAAGGCTACAAAACGTTTCTCAGCACGCTCGAAGTGAGGCAGGGAGCGAAAGCCGGTTACGCAATTCTCGCCTTTCGCCTTGCCGCCGAGTAGCGATCGAAAAGGAAGATCATCGCCATGAAAAAAACCTCGATCATCATCGCCTGCGTGCTCCTCTCCATTGCGTCCCGCGAAGCCCGTGCGCAGACCGCCGGCCCGCGCGACCTCTTCAACACCTACAAGAACGACAACGTGTCCTCGTCCTCTTCAGCCGCCGGCAAGCCAACCGCCGGCCGGCCTGGCGCGCGAGTACGCGTCGAGCTCGATCGCGATGGGCGGGCGCGCTTCGTTTCCACCCGCACCGTCTTCCATGCCGGCGACAAAGTGCGCTTCCACTTCGCCATGAATTTTCCCGGCTATGTCGTCGTCATCAATCAAGGCTCGTCGGGAACACGCAGCCTGCTCTTTCCCTACAAAGGCGTGAGCAATCACATCGGACGCACCGCCGACTACACGGTGCCGCAAGGCGATGGATGGTTCGAGTTCGACGACACGCCGGGCACCGAGCAGCTCACCTTCATCATGTCGAAGCGCGAGATCGAGGAAGTCACGCAGGTCACGACGGGCTCGCATGGCAGCAGTCCGGTGGCAGCGGCTCCCAGTCATCCGGCCAGCGAACACTCCGCACCCGCTCCTGCGCCCGCACCGGCGCCAGCACCCGCTCCGCCCGCCGCTACCCCTGCACAAACCGAGGAGCAGGAGATCCTTGCTGCGCTCAACTCGCGATCGCTGAGCCGAGGACGAGATTTGAAGATGGTCGAGGAGAGCACCGACAGCTATGTGCTCACGTCGGATGAAGCGCTGGCGAAACCGGTCGGTTTCAAGTTGACGCTCACGCATCGCTGAAAAACTCGTCTGGCCGTCAGAGGATCAATCAATCCATGAAGCTCGCCCCAGCCCTGCTTTTCGCTCTCCTGATTTCAAGCGTTGCCGCCGCGCAGACGCCGAAGACCGGCCCGAAGATTGTGGTGCAGACCGGCCACGCCGAGTTCGTCCGGTCGGTCGCGTTCAGCCCCGACGGAACGCTCTTCGCCACCGGCAGCAACGACAACACGGTCAAACTCTGGGACGTGGCCTCGCGCCGCGAACTGCGGACGCTCGTTGGACACACCGATCACGTCCTCGACGTTCGCTTCAGCAGCGACGGACTCCTCCTGGCCAGCCTCGGGTACGACAGGACCCTGCGCATCTGGGACATCGCGTCGGGAGAGCCGCTGGTGACGATCGACGCCACAAACGGCTCGTTTAAAGCGTTCTGTCTGACTCCCGACAGCAAAACGGTCATCACCGCAAACCACACGTTCGACAGCGGCGGCGGCGACAACCTGATCCGCTTCTGGAACGTGGCGACGGGAAAAGAAGAGCGGACACTCGACGCAGGCGAAGGCATCGCTGCACTCGCGATCAGCCGCGACGCCCGCGTCCTGGCGATGGGCGGCATCCGTGGCGCCGTCAAGCTCTGGGATCTCGCCGCGAACAAGGAGCGGGCAACGCTAACCGGACATACCGACGAGGTGACCTCGATCGACATCAGCCCCGATGGAAGCATGGCCGCCAGCGGCAGCAAAGATGGCACGGCCACACTCTGGGATCTCACCGCCGGAAAGGCGCTGCGATCGATCAAGCACCGCGACATCGTGGACGCCGTTGCCTTCAGCCCGGACGGCAAATCGCTCGCCACCGGCGGTTGGGATCACACCGTTCATTTCTGGGACGTGAGCCGAGGGACCGAGATCCGCTATGTGAAAGGTCACATGGATACGGTGTGGGGCATCGCATTCACGCCCGACGGAAAGACGCTTGCCAGCAGCAGTTCCGACAAGTCGATCAAGCTCTGGGACGTAGCCTCGGGGAAGGAGCTCGACACGTTCGCCGGCCATATCAACTTTGTCGAAGGGCTGGCGCTGTCGAACAAAGGGCGGACCCTGGTCAGCCACGATGCGCTGGACTCCATCCGCGTCTGGGACCTCGCATCAGGAAAAGACATGCGCCGGATTACGCCACGCGCCACCGAACACGTCTTCGAACGAATGTCTGGCAGCGATACAGCGCTCATCGGCGGCGCGCAAGGCGGCTTGATCACGTTGTATGACGCGAATGGAGTCGCGCAGAAGGAGCTCAAGGATCTCGACTCCGATCTCGAAGTGCTGGCCGTGAGTCCCGATCAGAAACTGTTGGCCGCCACCGACGGGGCCGCAATCAAGATCTGGACGCTCGCTACCGGTGCGCTGGTGACGACGCTGGGCGCGCACCCGCGAAGCCTTGCCTTCAGTTCCGACGGACGATTCCTGGCGAGCGGAACGATTACTACGGAAGTGAAAGTCTTCGAGATCGCCTCCGGCCGCGAAGTGTTCAGCAAAGTCGATCCCGAGGAAACGGGCTGGATCCGGGCGCTAGCCTTCAGCCCCGACGGCGCCACGATCGCAGCCGTCGGCGGAACGGGCAAAGTACGCATCCTCGATGCAGCGACCGGGGCGCCGCTTCGTGCGTTCGGCGCAAACACTTCGCCCGCCATCGTCTTCGGTGCAGACGGGAAACAGATCTGGTCCGGCGGCGAGGATGGGACCATCACGCAGTGGAACGTCGCCGACGGCGCGCAGATCCGAACGCTGGACGGACACTCCGGAACCATTACGTCCCTTGTGCTGCGAGGCGGCAAGAATCGCACGCTGATCAGCAGCAGCCGCGATAGCAGCGTGAGAGTCTGGGATGCGCAGAGCGGGGCGGCCCTGGCTACGCTCGTTGCCTTCGATCAAAGCGACTGGCTCGTCGTAACGCCCGACGGCCTCTTCGACGGTACGGCCGCGGCCTATGCGCAAATTCTCTGGCGATTCTCGCCGCGGCTCCGCGACGTGGCGCCCGTCGAATCGTTCTTCGGCGATTTCTTCTATCCGAATCTGCTCTCCGATCTGATGAGCGGCAAGCGCCCCAGAGCATCGCAGAGCATCGCCGAGAAAGACCGCCGTTCTCCGCTCGTTCATCTCCAACTGGCAGGACCGGCCACGGGACGGAACGTGGATGTGGCCGTGCGGATCTCGGAATCACCCGCCGGCGCGCAGGATGTCCGCCTCTTCCGCAACGGCTCGCTCGTCAAGGTCTGGCACGGTGATGTGTTGGCGGGAAAGGGTGACGCGTTTCTGAAGACGTCGTTGCCGATCGTCGCAGGTGACAACCGGCTGACGGCGTATGCCTTCAATCGCGACAACGTCAAGAGTGCGGACTCCAGTCTGCTCGTGCAGGGAGCGGCGTCGCTGCAGCGCAAAGGAACCGCATACGTGCTCGCCGTCGGTGTGAACAGCTACGCGAACAAGGACTTCGATCTCAAGTACGCCGTTGCCGACGCCGGGAGTTTCGGCGCCGAGTGGAAGACGCAGCAGGAAAAGCTGGGATCGTTCGCGCGGACCGAAGTGACGACGCTCGTCGATGATCAGGCCACCAAGCCGAACATTCTGAAAGCCCTCGGCGAGCTCGCCGCGAAAGTCGCCCCGGAAGATGCCGTCGTGATCTATTTCGCCGGTCACGGCACCGCCCAGGCCAGCCGTTTCTACCTCATCCCTCACGACCTCGGATACGCCGGCGGCCGTGACGCCATCGACGATGCTGGTCTGAAAACGATCCTCGCGCACAGCGTTTCCGACATCGAGTTGCAGGATGCAATCGAGAAGATCGACGCCGGACAACTTCTGATGGTCATCGACGCCTGCAATTCGGGTCAGGCACTCGAGTCCGAAGAAAAACGGCGCGGTCCGATGAATTCGAAAGGGCTGGCGCAGCTCGCGTACGAAAAAGGCATGTACATCCTGACCGCCGCGCAGAGCTACCAGGCCGCGCAGGAAGCGTCGAAATTCGGCCACGGCTTTCTGACCTACGCGCTGATCGAAGAAGGCCTCGAGCAGAGCAAAGCGGACATTGAGCCGAAAGATGGCAGCGTGCTGGTGCGGGAGTGGTTCGACTTCGCCACGCAGCGCGTCCCGCAGATGCAACTCGAGCTGATGAAGGAAGCACAAGCCGGCCGCGGCGTGACCGTCGCCTTCGTCAAAGGTGACGAGCAGATCGCCGACCCCGCCGAGCGCAACGTGCAACGTCCCAGGGTTTTCTATCGGAGGGAGCTGGAAGCGCAGCCGCTCGTTGTAGCCAGACCGAAGTGATCCAAGCTTGTCAGCGACGCGAAGTTAGCCTCTGAGCGTGCTACGATTTTCAAGTCATGCCGCATGCGAACCAACTATTGAAGCAGGTGTTGGAACTTCCCCTTGATGAACGGGCAAAAATGGCTGCCGAGCTGCTCGAGAGTTTGAGCGACGCTGAGGAAGGCGTAGAAGAGGCTTGGGCCAGCGAGATTCGCAACAGGGTGGCCGCGGTTCGTGCCGGGGACCTTGAAAGCACGGATTGGCGGATCGTACTTGACGAGGTCGAGAGCGAAGTACTGGGCCGTTGAAACCGCTGCGGATCATCGGGCCTGCTCGGGCAGAGCTCCGTGAAGCGACTACCTGGTACCGAGAGCGAGATCCACGCGTTGCAGATCGATTTGCGGAAGAGGCCCGTAAGACTCTGCATTTGATCGAGCAGTTTCCTCAGATAGGAGGCTCGGTGCCAGACCTTGGTGATCGTACCGTCCGGCGCATGCCGATCCACTCCTTTCCTTACAGCGTTGTCTTTGTTGACCTCGGCGACACACTGGAAGTAGTGGCGTTCGCGCATTACCGCCGTCGCCCCACCTACTTCCTCAACCGCCTGAGACGATCATAGAAGTGTGCATGGCTACTGATATGCAATCCGACCTCACCGCCGTTCTTTCGCCCTCTGAGCTAGACCTCATTGACGCCTGGTGGCGTGCGGCCAACTACCTCTCGGTTGGCCAGATCTACCTGCTCGCGAATCCGCTGTTGCGCGAGCCGCTCACGCTCGCGCACACGAAGCCGCGGCTCCTCGGGCACTGGGGGACGACGCCCGGGCTCAACTTCATCTACGTCCATCTCAATCGCGTCATCAAGGCGCGCGATCTGAGCATGATCTACATCGCAGGGCCGGGACACGGCGGCCCGGGGCTGGTCGCGAACACGTATCTCGAAGGGACGTACAGCGAGGTCTATTCGAACATCACGGAGGATGCGGAAGGGCTGCGGCGCCTATTCAAACAGTTCTCGTTTCCGGGTGGAATTCCCAGTCATGTCGCGCCGGAGACGCCCGGGTCGATTCATGAAGGCGGCGAGCTCGGATACGCACTCGTGCATGCCTTCGGAGCGGTCTTTGACAACCCCGATCTGATCGCTGCGTGCGTCGTCGGTGATGGCGAGGCGGAGTCCGGACCGCTGGCGGCGAGCTGGCACTCGAACAAGTTTCTCAATCCGGCGCGCGATGGTGCGGTGCTGCCGGTCCTGCATCTCAACGGCTACAAGATCGCCAATCCCACGGTTCTGGCGCGCATCAGCAACGACGAGTTGCGCGATCTCTTCCGCGGTTACGGCTACCAGCCGCTCCTCGTCGAAGGCGACGACCCGGCGGCGATGCATCAATTGATGGCAGCGGCGATGGACAGCGCGTTCAACCGGATTCGCACAATTCAAAACGATGCGCGAACGAACGGTTTCATGGCGAGACCCGTCTGGCCGATGATCATCCTGCGCAGTCCGAAAGGGTGGACCGGGCCTAAAGAGGTCGACGGCAAACCGACGGAAAACTCGTGGCGTTCGCATCAGGTTCCCTTCTCCGAGCTGGCGACCAACCCATCTCATCTCGCGCTGCTCGAACAATGGATGAAAAGCTACAAACCGGAAGAGCTGTTCACTGAGGAGGGAGCGCTGCGGCCGGAGATTGCCGCGCTCGCGCCACGAGGCGAGCGGCGCATGAGCGCGAATCCGAACGCCAATGGAGGACTGCTCCTTCGCGATCTGCGCATGCCCGACTTTCGCGATTACGCAGTCAAGGTCGCCAGCCCATGCACCGAGCTGGCCGAAGCGACGCGCGTCACTGGAGCATTCCTGCGCGACATCATCCGGATGAATCCCGAGAACTTCCGGCTGGTCGGGCCGGATGAAACGGCCTCCAACCGGCTCAGCGCCGTCTTCGAGACGACCGACCGCGTTTTCACCGGCACGATCCTGCCGACTGACGATCACATCGCGCCCGACGGCCGCGTCATGGAAGTTCTGAGCGAGCATCTCTGCCAGGGATGGCTGGAGGGCTACCTGCTGACCGGCCGGCACGGACTCTTCTCCTGCTACGAAGCCTTCATCCACATCATCGACTCGATGTTCAACCAGCACGCGAAGTGGCTGAAGACCACGCGTCACATTCCGTGGCGGCGTCCGATTGCATCGCTCAACTATCTGCTGACGTCGCACGTCTGGCGCCAGGATCACAACGGCTTCAGCCACCAGGATCCCGGATTCATCGACCACGTCACCAACAAGAAAGCGGAAGTCGTCCGCGTCTATCTGCCGCCCGACGCGAACACGCTGCTCTCCGTCGTCGATCACTGCCTGCGCAGCCGCAACTACGTGAACGTGATCATCGCCGGCAAGCAGCCCGCCCTCCAATACCTCGGCATGGACGCCGCGATCAAGCACTGCACTGCTGGCGTAGGAATCTGGGAATGGGCGAGCAACGACGAGAACGCCGAGCCCGACGTCGTGATGGCGTGCGCCGGCGATGTTCCCACGCTGGAGATTCTTGCGGCCGTCGACATCCTGCGGAAGCGGATACCCGACTTGAAAATCCGCGTCGTCAACGTCGTCGACCTGATGGCGCTGCAACCACCCTCGGAGCATCCGCACGGTCTTTCCGACGCCGATTTCGATTCGATCTTCACGAGCAACCGCCCCGTCATCTTCGCCTTCCACGGCTATCCGTGGCTAATCCATCGCCTGACGTACCGGCGCAAAAACCACGAGAATCTCCACGTTCGCGGATACAAAGAAGAAGGGACGACGACCACGCCGTTCGACATGACGGTGCTCAACGATCTCGATCGTTTCCACCTCGTGATCGACGTCATCGACCGCGTCCCCGGACTCGCCGGCCGCTGCGCGCACGTCAAGCAGGACATGCGCGACATGCTCGTCGAACATCACGAGTACGTCTGCAAACACGGCGACGATCTCCCTGCGGTCCGCGACTGGACATGGCCGTACAAACAGCCGTGAACATCCTCGCCATCAACCCCGGCAGCTCGTCGCTGAAGTACGGCCTCTACGCCTTCGAAGAGCCGCCAAAAACTCGCTGTCATCCTGAGCCGCCGAAGGACGCGAAGCGCCGGAGGACGGTCGAAGGACCCCCCGCTCACATGCCTCGGACAATCGCCCAGGACTCATTGGAAGAGATCGCAGCGAACGAGATGGAAGGCGCGATTCACGATGCGCTCGCGCGCGTCAGCGGCACCGAAATCCACGCCATCGGATGCCGGGTCGTTCACGGCGGCCAAGAGTTTTCGGGTCCGACGCTCATCGACGACGAAGTCCTCGCAAAGATCGCCCAACTCGCAAACCTCGCCCCTCTCCACAACCCGATCGCCGTCACTGCCATCAACGCCCTTCGAACTGCGCTCCCGACCGTTCCGATCGTCGCGGTCTTTGACACAGCGTTTCATCAAACGCTCCCGCCCGTTGCGTGGCACTACGCCGTCCCCGACGATTTGAACATCCGAAGATTTGGCTTCCACGGAATCTCCTACGCCTTTGTCTCGAACCGCCTCACCACCCACATCGGCCAGCGAAAACGCGTGATCATCTGCCACCTCGGCAACGGCGCCAGCGTCTGCGCTCTCGTGGACGGAGTCAGCATCGACACGAGCATGGGTCTCACTCCGATGGAAGGCTTGGTGATGGGAACGCGCAGCGGCGACATCGATCCGGGCGCGATTCTCTATCTCCTACGAAGCGGAAGGAGCGCCGCCGAAATCGACGATCTTCTCAATCACAAATCGGGGCTGTCCGGCCTCTCCGGCGGCACAAGCGACATGAAAAAAATCGTGGAGGCCGCGAATGCCGGCGACCCTCGCACCGCACTCGCCCTCGACGTCTTTTGCTACCGCGTATCCAAATACATCGGCGCCTACGCCGCCGCCCTCGGCGCCCTCGATTGCCTCACCTTCACCGCCGGCATCGGCGAGCACTCCTCGCTCGTCCGCGAGCGCATCTGCGCAAACCTCCGCTTTCTCGGCGTCGAAATCGACGACTCATTGAATCGCGCGACCCCTTCCGACGAGCGCCTCATCAGCCGTGGCCGCGTTCCCGTATTCGTCATTCCGACCAACGAAGAGCTGCAGATCGCGCGGGAGACGCATCGATTGGTTATCCCGATTCGCTAATACCTTGGGATGCGTGTTCCGCGTTATAGCGGCCGCCTTCGCGGCCACAACTATCGCGTGCGCATTCTTTCCCCGGGCCGTGCCCGGGGCTAAGTTTGGGCAGCGCGCCTTCGCGCGCACATTTGTCGCGAACGCACGCCCGTATTGAAAGCGGCCGGTGACCGTCATGGGGGCGAGAAAACGAACGGCGGCAAGCGAAGCAATGATGCGCAGACACTCGAGGTCGTGGCGCAATCACGCCGATGGGCAGGGTCGCGTGTTCCGCGTTATAGCGGCCGCCTTCGCGGCCGCAACTACGGGCGCGCATTCTTTCCCCGGGCCGAGCCCGGGGCTAAGTTTGGACAGCGCGCCTTCGCGCGCACATTTGTCGCGAACGCACGCCCGCGTTGAAAGCGGCCGGTGACCGTCGTGGGGGCGAGAAAACGAACGGCGGTGAGCGAAGCGATGATGCGCAGACACTCGAGGTCGTGGCGCAATCACGCCGATGGGCAGGGTCGCGTGTTCCGCGTTATAGCGGCCGCCTTCGCGGCCGCAACTACGGGCGCGCATTTTCCCCGGGCCGAGCCCGGGGCTAAGTTTGGACAGCGCGCCTTCGCGCGCACATTTGTCGCGAACGCACGCTCAGGCTGCAATCGGCGGGTTAAACACGGAGCACGCCGCCCCTGTACAACGCGCGACGCGGCCACGGAAGCGCCGCGACGCGTCCTGCCCGCCACTGTTTGTCGGCACGCACGCTACGCATCGGCGATCTTCAACGCGAACAAAGAATTGTCTGACGCGTTGCGCGCGAAGGCGCGCTTCACAATCCTAGCCCCGGGCTCTGCCCGGGGAGCGCGAGGGCAAACCAAAACCGCGGCCGCGAAGGCGGCCGCTACAACGCGAAATGCGCCGGCCCTCGGTTGCAGTCGTTGCGCTTGTAGCGCCCGCGTCGTCGCCGGGGATGCCTTACACCGATGCCCGCTCACTACGGCCACCGGCGAGGTGGCCGTAGTCATCAACGCGGAACGATCTCAATAGATGAAGCGGAACCCGAGCTGGAACGTGCGCGGCGGAGTCAGCGACGTCGGCGCCGTGCCGCCGCTGTTCGTTGCACCGTAGGCGGTCTGATTGACGATGGCGAACGTCGTCGGTGAGTTGATGTCGTTGCCCGGGATCCACCATCTCACCTGATTGAAGACGTTGAACACATCGAGCCGGATGATGAGACCGGTGCCGCCGGGGAGCTTGAAGTTCTTGTAGATGCCGGCGTCGACGCTCGCGGCTCCGTCGGTTCGATACGTGTTGCGGCCGATGAAGTTCTCGAGCGTGTCGCCGTAGACCGCGTGGCGGAATGCGCCGACCGGCACGGAGCCGTTGTCCGCCGGACTGGTGATGCTTCCGCTGCAATACTTCGCGTCGACGCAGATTGGACGATTGGGCTTCATTCCGGCGCCGAGGAAAAGGATGTCGGGAGCGCCGCTGTCGACGATCGTGTACGGCGTGCCCGACGCGAGCCGGATCACTGTGGAGACCGTCCAGCCGCCGAGCGCGGCGCCCGCCCAATCGTTCCGGTCCTTCAACCATGGCAGCGAATAGGCGCCGGCCATCGTGAATCGGTTGCGAACGTCGAAGCGTGAATAACCCTTCGCGAATCGGAACGTCCCCGGGCGTTGCGGAAAGACGCCGACGTCACCGACGCCCTGATCCGTCGTTTCGGCGCCCGTATCCAGCGCCTTGCCGTACGTGTACGTCATGCGGCCGGTGAAGCCGTGGTACTCGCCCGTCTCCCACTCGAGTTGTCCGGCGTGGTACCAGCTCTCGGCGAGGTTGTCGACGATGCGCACGTCGCCGTAGCGGGCGTCGGGCCGCCGTTCATTCGTGCGCGGCACGCGAAGGCTCACTTCGTTCGCGGCGATCGGCACTGCAACCGGACAAGCGGTGTTCGTCCCGATCCCCGGCGTTCCCGTTCCGGCGCACGCCCAATCCTTCGCCACGACCCAGGCCGCACCTGTTGTACCCGGCGCGGCGGGAGCGACAGGAATGTTGTCCCATCGGTACTGCAGCAGATTCTTACCAATCGTGCCGATGTAGCTGGCGCGGAGGCGCGAGTTCCAGAAGGCCTGGCGCTCGAATGTGAGATTCCACTGACGCGCTTCCGGCATCTTCAGCTTCGGATCGACAAACGTCGCGCTCACGCGGGCGGCGGGGAAGCCCGGCGTGAATACGAATCCGTTGAGCGGATCGGCGAGATTCGTCGACGACTGCGCGATCGATGCGGCGTTGGGCGGGTTGTAGCGAACGCTCGCGCCACCCTGCGAGAACACCGATTGAAACACGCGTCCGTGGAAAATGCCGAAGCCCCCTCGGACCGAGAACTTGCCGTTGCCGCCGGTCAACGCCTTGAAGAAACGGTTGCCCTCCCAAGTGGGCGAGTAGGCGAACCCCAGCCGCGGGTCGACATAGCTGCTGCTGCCGAAACCGTAGTTGACCAGGCCATTGCGTTCTTTCGGCGGGCTGACGTTTTCATAGCGAGCGCCGAGGTTGAGAACGAGATTGTCGGTGGGACGCCAATCGTCCTGCGCATAGACGTTTGTTTCACTCAGCTTGTGCTGCAGATACGCCGGCCCGAACGACTGCGTGTACGAATTGACGCAGCCCGCCCAGAAGGCGGCGATGGCCGTTCCGTAGTTGACGCCCTGGCAGGTTGCGGCGAAGCTCCAGAAGCCGCGATTGAAACTCTCGGCGCGGTCGTTCAGCGAGGAGCGGCGCAAGTCGGTGCCCACTTTCAGCGTGTGCTTGGCCCAGCGCGCCGAGGAGATGTTGTAGACGAGTTGGTTGTCTCGTTGATTGCGGATGATCGGGAAGGCGCCGGCATTGCCCAGAATCGTGAATGTCAAGCCCGTGCCGCCGGACATGCGCACGACCGGCGTTCGCGGATCGTCGGTAATCGTCCAGGCCACCTCGCGCGTCCCGACTCCGAAGCGAGCCTCCTGCACCGTGTCCGAGGAGAGGATGTTGGTCCAGGTCAGGCCGAAGTTGGATTGATGATTCACCTGGCCCGCTTCCTCGCCGATGATCAGCTCTCCCGGATGCGATTCCTGATGGCTCTTCTGATAACGCGCTGTCATCGTGTTCTTGAGCGTGGCGTTGAGATCGAGCCGCACGGAGGAGTCTCTCTTCGGCAAGTTGCTGTGCTGGAATCCCTGATAGCCGCGTGAGGCGATGTTGGTCGCGTTCGGACCGGTCGTTGGGAATCGCGCGATGATCGCGTCCTGCCAGGCACGATTGGCGGCGGTGTTGTTGCCGAGGGTCAACCGCTTGGCCGGATCAAGATCGCTGGCCAGGAAAACCCCTCGGGTTGTAAGAACGTCTCCCTTGTCCTGCACCTGATCGGTATTGATGAACGCAAACAGCCTGTCGCGGATGATCGGGAATCCGGCGGTAGCGCCGAACTGACGGCGGAAGTGCTGGCCATGATCGAGGCTGACCGCGGTGGCGTCGCGCGAGATGTACTTGTTGTCCTGACTGTAGCCGTAGATCTCGCCGTCGATGTTGTTCGTCCCCTGCTTGGTCTGCACGAGAACGACCGAGCCGTAGCCGCGGCCAAACTCCGCGCTGAAGCTGTTCGTCAGAATCTGAAACGACTGAATCGTCGCCACCGGGACGTTCTGCCGGTTCTGATTTTCCGAGGAGTCGTCGTTGTTGACGCCGTTGATCTGGAAGGTCGCGCCGCGCGTTCCGGTGCCGTTGAAATTCACGGACGATCCCGATGAGAGGGCCGGGTTGTCCTGACCGCTGGTCGGGTTCTCCTGGTAGCCCGTAAACACGGAGGCCAGCCGGAGGAAGTTCGTCTGATCCGGCGAGCCGAGTGACTCGATCTCTTTCGCGCGCATCGTCTGCTTGACTTCGCCGTCAGTGACGTCGATGCGGGGAGCATCCGCGGCAACGGTCACCGTCTCCTGCAGGGCGGGATCGAGCACGAAATCCTGCACCGCGGTCTGGTTGAGATCGACTCGGACGTTGTTGTGATGCATCACGCCGAAGCCCGAGAGCTCGCCCTGCACGTTGTAGCGGCCGATGGGCAGGAACGGAGCGTTGTACGAGCCGGCCTTGTCGGTGACGACGACGCGCTCGAAGCCCGTCTCGACATTCTTGATGGTGACCGTCACCCCCGGAAGCGCGCCCCCGGAGCGGTCCGCGACGGCGCCGCGCATGGTCCCGGTGACCGTCTGTGCTGCGAGTGGAATCCCAACGAAACCGGCGAGAACGAGGATTAGAAACTGACGAAGCTTCATGATTTTCCTCCGCGATTCAGTAGTCAGGAAAGATAGGGAAGTTTGCCGGAACGCTACATGGCGGGGAGGTGGGAGTCAAGGATGAGTTCGGTGAAGTGCTGCTGTCATTCCGAACCGCCGGAGCGAAGCGGAGAACGGAGAAGAATCCCCGCCGATGCGCGCTGACCGCTCGGAGTGGGGGGATTTCTCATCGTGCTCCACCGCTCCCGCCCACCCACCCCGCCCCCGCGGTTCCGCCGATTCGAAATGACAGTCGCGCAATGGTCCATCGGCGACGTACCTACTGATCTCCGTCCGCGAGTCGGTAGGAACTCACGTACCTTCACGCGAAACAAGCGTGGCGCGGAGGGTGTGGCGTGCTGATTGTCGATGCCTGCGAAGCCTTCATTCAAAACTGCGGAAGCGTTCGGAAGCTCTCCGAGCACACCACCCGAGCCTACCGCCTCGACCTGAACCGATTCGCCGGATTCGCCGGCACGGGAGCGGAGATCAAGTCGTGCGAGCGCGCCACGCTCCAGCAATACATCGAGCACCTCTTCACGCAGCACAACCTGAAGGAAACCTCCGCCAAACGGCACGTCGCTTCGCTTCGATCGATGTTTCGATGGCTGGAGGATGAGGGCCACGTCCCCGAAGATCCGTTCCGCGGCGCGCGCATCCGCATCCGCTTGCCGAAGCGCTTGCCAAGAGTGCTCTCACGCGGCGAAGTAGCAGCGCTCCTCGACCAGTCGCCGATGAACGGCGATTTCATCCAGCTCTCCACGCGAGTGGCCGCGGAGCTGCTCTTCGCCACCGGCATCCGCGTGGCCGAACTGGCCGCACTCCGCGATGAAGACATCGACCTGGCCGCCGGCGTCATCACGATCACCGGCAAAGGCGACCGCCAGCGCCGCGTCTACATCCCCGACGCCGAGATCCGCGACCTCCTCGTGGCCTACCGCACCGCTCGCACCGAGCAAGGGCACAGCGGCCCGTCGCTCCTGGTCAACTCCCGCGGCGGCCCCGCCTCCCCCCAATTCATCCGCCGCCTGATCCGCAAACTCGGCGAGCACGTCGCCCTGACCCGCAGAGTAACCCCCCACATGTTCCGCCACTCCGTCGCCACCTACCTCCTGGAAGAAGGCGTCGACATCCGCTACGTCCAACGCCTCCTCGGCCACAGAAGCATCGTGACAACCGAGATCTACACGCACGTTGCGGATTCGGTGTTGAAGTCACGGGTGGTGGAGAGGCATCCGAGGAAGACGATCGTGAGGAAGGTGACAACCTAGATCAGTCAGGGAGACGGTTTTCCAGCCATTGCGCGATCCGATTCGTAGACCTACTTCTCGATCGATGTGGTTCAACTCGACGCTCAGTTTGTTTGATAACTAGAGGTTATCCGATGCGCAAGCGGATCCCGAACATCCTCTCCCTGTCCCGTGTCGTCATCGGAGTCATTGTTCTAGTTCTGTCGGCTCATCTCACAACGGCGAGGTACACGGCAATGATTGCTCTGGTGGCGCTTGCAATGCTGACCGACTATCTCGATGGCCACCTCGCTCGACGATGGAATGTGGCCAGTGATGTCGGGTACGTGCTCGATACCCTAGGCGACCGCGCGATCCATCTTTCGCTGACGCTCGTCGTTCTGGTGCGTTACTCGATCAATCCGCTGATCGTTTGGCTACTAGTCTTTCGCGACATCGGTATCTACGCCGTGCGTGTATTGAGCATGAATTGGTTAGCGAAATCCAAGAAGGCTCGGTGGATGTCGCTGCTTCATGCGACCGCGGTGCGAATCTGGCTCGGCTTATTCTTGGTGCGCGACGGCTTTCGCGTCTATCTGAAGCGAGACCTTTTCGACCGGCCCTGGTTCGATGTAGTACAACTCCTCATCATCACGTTGTCGATCGCGTTCTCCTACTATGCGCTAGCTAGGAGTTTCGATTGGATTATCGATGATGACCATGCCTCTTTGTGAGCGTCATTACTTCAGCACTGTCACCAGCACCAATGCGGCCGGGAGGAAGCGGATCAGGTTCACTGCGGCAAGGGCAGGCCTAGCGTACGGATATGTGTAGAGGCCAGCGACGTGGTTCCGAAATGCTAGAATATCGGAAGAGAACCTGCCGCCGACGCGAAGCGTCGTGTCGACGTCGACGCTGAGGCGCCGCCCGAGAGCTTCAATGCATTCACGCTTCTTGCGGACGAGGACGCGGTGGATGGAGTAGACCGCTACAACGCTCTGCACCGCCGCGGCAACGGAACATCCAAGCAGCGCCGCATTGGCGACGAAGTAGGTTGTATGGTGGGTCAGATACATCATAGACCGCACCAAAATAAAATTAGCGTAGATCAGCATGATTAGGAGATTTGCATTGCCAAAGCGAGATGTGCCGCCGCAATTATCTTCATGGAATAGGTTGATCTGCAGCATGTCGTTGTTACCGAGAAAACGAAGGATGCTCATCATCGCGTACGTCACTTGAAAAGCAACAGCCAGAGCGATCGCGTAAACCACTGGAAAAACTAGGAACAGGTATATCTTACCGACGTAGAAACTCAGCACATGCGGTAGCGCATCATAGGAATCGTGGCCGTACGTGTGCCGGACTGCGTCTGGACTTGAAGTATTGATGACATTGACGATGCAGAAGAAGAGCATTACTAGTGCGAAAAAGGCGGACAGACTAATTGCAGGGATCGTGCGTAACGATAGGTGGTCCAGGTGGCGGGCGATCAACTTTTCCGTTTTGCGTCGAAGCTCTTCCGATGCTCGGACGTATAGGACATCCAGGCCGCTGATAGTGGCGGTGAAGGTCTCCAGCAAATGCGCCGTAAGCAGAAGAACGACGGGGGTCGTGAGGAAGAGTACCCAGTAGCCGAAGTGCTGAGAGAAGCCCTTGTCTTCGCCTGGCAGCTTCCAGGTGTGGTCCCAGCGGGCTGCAATTCCCATGGCACACGGCAGCAGCAGGTAGATGAGGACCGCGATCAGCCGTCGTGAGACGAGTCGAAGATGTCCGACCGGTGATCCATCCAGGATGAAGTAGTTTCGGGTCATGTTCACGATAACCTCTAGTTATCACACTGGTTGATCATTTGCCTACTCCAGCCGCACTTAGGGAATGCCGCAGGCGGCGCCCTACCCGTTGGGAGGAACGAGGCCACAAGGTGGCGATCTATCCCAAATGGTTTTGCCGACTTGGCGAGAATGAAACGCCCGTCCGTCTCTATGACTTGGTCGACCCATGATCTCCACTCCTATACCATGAGTGCATGGGGCGAGCGTTGATCACTGGGGCATCGAGTGGGCTGGGACGCGACTTCGCACAAGTATTCTCAGAGGATGGCCACGACATTGTGCTTGTGGCGCGCCGCGAAGAACGTTTGACAAAACTGGCGCGTGATCTGGAGGAGCGATACGGCACCTGCGTGAGGGTGATCGTCGCTGACTTGCGGAAGGTTGATGCGGTGGAGCGTCTCGTCGCAGCGCTTTCAGGTGTCGAGATAGACTACCTCGTCAACAATGCCGGCTTTGGACAAATCGGTGGTTTCGCCACGACCGATCTGAACGCTGAGATCGGTATGATCCACCTTCACATTGTCGCGACGACACAGTTGACTAAACTTCTCCTTCCTCCAATGCTTCACCGCGGCCGCGGTCGAATCCTGAACGTCGCTTCGATAGCTGCCTTTCTTCCGGGACCATACGCCGCCGTCTACTACGCCACCAAGGCATACGTCCTGTCATGGTCGGAGGCACTTGCCGAGGAACTCCGCGATACGGCCATCACGGTGACCACTGCCTGCCCGGGCCGCACGGCCACGGAATTCGCCTCGGTAGCCGGCGTGCCTCGAGCCGCCCTACTTGGCCGTCACGTCCCTTCTCTGCCGGTCGCCCGGCGCGTGTACCGCGCGATGCACAGAGGGCAAAGGCTTGTCGTCCCAGGGCTCGTAAACAAGGCCGTCACCTGGCTCGTTCGCCTTGCTCCTCGCAGTCTCCTCACCAGGGTGACACGGGCAGTCCAGCAACGCGGATAGCGCACTAGTCGAGTTCCATCTCGAATCTGTAGGTTAGCGGCACGAGCGAATAGACCCATAGTTTCCATTGAAGGACGGCTAGATCCAGTCACCCTCTTGTGGCCCGAGGATATCTACCCATGAGCCGAACGACGGAGCGCGCGGGCGCCGCGTCCCAGGCGGCCGTCGAGGATCGATTTGCGAATCTGGTCGTAGATCTGACGGGCCAGATCTCGCCTGCCTTCGGGATTAGCGGGAAGGTCCATTCGGGCAGTGAACTGGCCGAATGACCTTGTCAATTTGTGGCTCTTTCCTCAGGCCGAGGAAGGGAACATCATCACCTCATCAAAGGAGACCACTGTGACCTCACGCAAGCCTCTGACCTCGCTCCCCCTCGATCCCGATTCCATTCCCTGGATTCCACTTGGACCGGGCGAATCGTTCAAGCCGCTTCGGTTCATGCCGAACGGGCGCGCCCTGCTTCTTCGGCTCGAGCCGGGCACCATCGTTCCGCGCCATCGTCACCTCGGCGAGGTTCATGGCTGGAATCTCTCCGGACGGCGGCGGCTCATCGAGACGGATGAAATCGTGGGGCCGGGCATGTACGTGTTCGAGCCTGCGGGCAACGTCGACTCTTGGACGGCGGTCGGGGACGAGCCGGTCGTCGTCCACATCATCTCCTTCGGTGCGATGGAGTATCTCGGCGACCAGGGCGAGGTGCTGCGCCGTGACACGCCGGCGTCGCTGCACGACATCTATCTCCGCTTCTGCGAGGCGAATGGCCTGACGCCGCTGGAGTTGAAATGAGCGCGGAACGGTTGGCGACGGTGTACGCGCGCGTGGCCTCGGCGCGGCATTTCTCTCCGCGGTCGCGGCGCGATTCGGGTTGTGGCACGACTGCGGGCCGCATCCGATCGCGGCGTTCATCCGCTAGACGGGCAAGGTGAACTCGTTCCTGCCCTCTGTGACCTACCACTCGCCACCGCTGCAACCGCCGCCGAATTGAGCCTCGGCATCGCGCTCAGCGCATTGCCACGGATTCGATGGCCGGCGCTTGCGAGCGCGTCCTCTTGGCGATTTCGGACTAGCGGTGACGATCTCGGGCGAGGTCAAGTCTGCGCTCGATGCGTGGGTGTTCTCGGCCTCGGCGGGAGCGTTTCTTTTGGACGTACGCAGCTCACGTCATGCGGGCGAAGACGTTGGTGAACACGCGTGATTCTCGCGCTATACGATGTTGCAGATGTTCCGTCCACCGATCCTGTCGTGGCTCCTGGTTGCGTTCGCTCTCACGGCGCTCGCTGAGCCACCCGCCGTCACGCAGGCGGAGATGAACAAGGCTGCCGGCGGGCTGGAACGTCGGTTTGCTGAGATCGCAAAACTGAAGGAGACGGCGCCTGGAGACTACGTCAACGCAATGCAGAGCTGGATCGATGATCTCGCCAGGAACGAGGATAAGTACCGATCGAGCTCACAAAACTACCGAATGCGGTATTCGGCGGTCATGGAGTGGATGAAGCTGGCCGACTTCGCTCGAACGAAGCTGCATGCGCCGGCGCGAGCAATCTCGATCTATCAACGTGCCGAGGGGCATGTCGCAAAGGGGCGGCCGGTTTTCGGAATGCACGACTTGATCGCGGACATCTACGAATTCGACCTCAATGACCGCGCCGCGGCGGCCGCGACGTTCCGGCAACTGCGCGATGCATACGCCGGCATGCCGAAGCAGAGGCGTGCCGACTACGCGGCATGGGACGGCTGGAAGAAGAAGTGGCTGGATGCCGAGATCGCCTTTCTCGAGAACGGCCGGCGATTCGAAGGCGCATTGACGGCTGCCGATCTCACAGGGTTCCAGCAGCAGATCTATTTCGGCGCAGGCATGGTCATCACGAACGGCGAGCCTGATGCGTCGTTCAATCCCTACGAAGCCCCCGATACTCTGCCCGCTGCGACGCACGACAAACTTCTCCGCATACCAGGATCCCACACGACATTCCTGCGCGTGTGGTTGTACGCCGTGCGGTTGCGGAGCACCGCGGATGCACGGGCGTGGATCGAGCGAAACGACCGCGCAGGGTTCTGGGCCGATTCGCTCCTTACGCTCGCCGCCGTGACCGACCGCTTGAGCAAGGAAGAGCAGGGCAACCCGAGGCGGGATGTTGGAGCGATGATCGTCCGCTTGCCCTCGGGAGACGTCACCGGCATGGCGCTCCTCGGGCGGGAGTATGCGAAGAGCCACGCGCTACCGGCGCTGCCGAAAAATCCTCATCACTGACAGAGATCTCAGTCTCTCCGCAATCCATCGACAGGCGTAGCATCGTTGCGCGATGGATCAGCGCGAATGGCTGGAGGCGAACGGCGTTGGCGGGTACGCCAGCTCGACGGTTTGCGGGATCAACACGCGGCGCTATCACGGACTCCTCGTCGCCGCGACGAACCCGCCGGTTGGGCGTGTGGTGCTGCTCTCCAAGCTCGATGAGCGGATCACCATCGGTGCGGCGTCGATCGATCTGGCGTCGAATCAATTTCCGGGAGCCGTGCATCCGCGCGGGTTTCAGCACCTGCGCTCGTTTGAGCGGGGCCTGTTTCCGGTGTTCGAGTATGTGGCCGAGGGGGTGCGGATCCGGAAGACGATTGCGGCGATTCATGGAGAGAACACGACCGTCATCGTTTATGAGTTGATCGAATCGCCGGCGGATGTGGAGCTGGAGTTGCGGCCCTTCATCGCCGGGCGCGACTATCACTCGCTCATTCATGCGAACGATGGGATTCATCGCGATGCCGCGTTCGACGATGGCATCTTCGCGCTTCAGCCGTACGACGGGTTGCCAACGCTGTTCCTCGCCGTTCCGGGTGCCGCGTTTCGCCCGGCGCCGGACTGGTACTTCCGGTTCGAGTACGCGATCGAGGTGGAGCGCGGGCTCGAGGCGCACGAGGATCTCTTCACGCCCGGCACACTCCTCTGCGTCATGGCGAAGGGAGCGAGGCTGGCCGTCATCGCGTCGATAGACGATCCGCGCGGCCGCGACGGACTGGCGCTGTTCGAAGAAGAGCGCCGGCGGCGCGAAGCGATCGTGCAGGCGGCACCGATTCCGGGCCGCTTCGGGCGCGCGCTCGCCATCGCCGCCGATCAATTCATCGTGCGGCGCGGCGTCGATCGCAAAACGATCATCGCCGGCTACCACTGGTTTGCCGACTGGGGCCGCGACACGATGATTGCTCTTCCCGGTCTCTGCCTGACCACCGGCCGGTTCGACGACGCGCGCAGCATCCTGCTCGCGTTCGCGGAATGCGTGAGCGAGGGGATGCTGCCGAACCGCTTTCCCGACGGCGGCGAGGCGCCCGAGTACAACACCGTCGACGCCACGCTCTGGTTCTTCGTCGCCGCGCAGCGCTATCTCGACTACACCGGCGACGAAACGTTCGTACGCATCACGCTGCTGCCGGTTCTGCGCGACATCGTGGCGTGGCATCAGCGCGGGACGCGGCACGACATCCACGTCGATGACGACGGTCTGCTCACGGCCGGCAGCGATGGCGATCAGATCACCTGGATGGACGCGAAGATCGGCGATTGGGTGGTCACGCCGCGCCACGGTAAACCGGTGGAGATCAACGCGCTCTGGTTCAACGCGCTGATGATTCTCTCGGGACTGGAGCAACGCTGGGGCTTCGCGGAAGCAGCGCGCACGCTCGCGGTGGATGCGGAGCGCGTTCGTGTGCGATTTCGCGAGGTCTTCTGGAACGGGGAGACGGACGCGCTCTACGACGTGGTCCGCGGCGATGAGAAGGACGCGAGCATCCGCCCGAATCAAATCTTCGCCATCAGTTTGCCGCATCCTCTTCTCGAGGGTTCCGATGCGGAGGATGTCCTTCGAAGCGTCGAGAGACATCTTCTGACGCCGGTGGGGTTGCGATCGCTTTCACCCGAGGATCGGCGCTTCATCGGCATTTACACCGGCGGCCCGCGCGAACGCGACGCCGCCTACCACCAAGGCACCGTCTGGTCCTGGCTCCTCGGGCCCTACATCACCGCGCTCGTCCGCGTTCACGGCGCCGCCGGCATCGCCGAGGGGCAGCGCATCCTAAGAGAGTTCGCGCCGCACCTCGAGGAGACGTGCATCGGCACCATCTCGGAAATCTTCGACGGCACCGCGCCGCACGCCCCGCGCGGTTGCGCCGCCCAGGCATGGAGCGTCGGCGAGGTGATGCGCGCGGCGGTGGAGGATCTCGGGATGGGGGCGCCGCGACATTGAGTCGCGAAGGAGTGCGCGCGTCTCGCGCGCGGGCACTCGGGCGTCTCGCCCGAGTGCTCGTCCTGGGTCGCTGAGGATCTAAAAACTTTGGCCTGTCCGAGGTTTAGGGTTAATCGCCTCGGGCAACATCGACCGGCCGGTTCCAATGGCAGAAGCCTCCGGGCGAGACGCCCGGAAGCCCGCGGGCGAGACGCCCGCACTCCTCATCAGCGAGGGAATCCTTCCAAGCAAATCTGGGCAGCGCGCTCGTCCCGGGTCGGGACGCCCGCAGTCCCGATGCAGCTTACGAGATCGCGCGCAACGACAACACCGCTGCGGGCACGGTTGCCAGAGTTGGGGCCACGGCTTCTCCTGCCATGATGAGCGCAACCCGCGCCAGCACCTCTGTCAGGACGAACGGTTTGCTGAGGAAGTCTTTTGCGCCGGAGGCCAGAGCGCGGCTCTCTTGCGACGGGTCGGCGGAGAGTACGAGGACGGCGACCGGTGCTTCGCCGGCGAGTGCGGCAAGGACGTCGAAGCCGTTCATCCGCGGCATCTGGAGATCGAGCAGGATCAGGTCGTAGCGATTCTGGCGATGGAGCGAACAGACGTCGACCGGCTGCGTCGTCGACGTCACGGCGAGGTAGCCGCCGCGGCGGAGCGCGAATTCGAGCAGGCGGGCGTTCGATTCCTGATCGTCGACAACCAGGATTCGCGACTGCAAAGGGTCAGTGGACGAGGACATGCCCCTCTTCGGCGAATTCGAGTGCTGCATTCAGCGCGTCGGTGAAGTCACTCACTTTGATCGGCTTGGTGAGATAGCGGAAGAAGCCGGCCTCCATCCCTTTCTGAATGTCGCGCGGAATGGCGTTGGCGCTGAGTGCGACCACCGGGATGTGCGATGTGGACGGGTCGGCGAGCAGGATCTTGAGCGCGTCGATCCCGCTGATGCCCGGGAGGTTGATGTCCATCAGGATCACGTCCGGCTGGCACGTGCGGGCCACCTCGACGCCGCGGATTCCATCGATCGCGCTGAGCAGGCGCAGGTCTTCGCGTCTGGCGATGAGCTTTTCGACGAGCTTCAGATTTGCCGGATTGTCCTCGACGTAGAGCAGTGTCCGCCTGCGGGCGCCGGCCGGTATTGCCGGCTCGACCGCCGGCGCGGTCTCGATGCGGGCTGGGAGCGCGAGCGGCGCCGTCGACAGCAACTCGACCCAGAAAACACTTCCCGTCCCGACGGTGCTTTCCACGCCGATGATGCCGTCCATCAGCTCGACGAGACGCTTGCTGACCACGAGCCCGATGCCCGTCCCTTCCTCCGAGTTGCTTTCCTGTCCCAGCCGGTTGAACGGCTGGAAAAGCTGCGAAAGCTTGTGAGGGGTCAACCCCGGGCCGGTGTCAGTGACCGTAACGCGGACGTGATCCCGGGTGCCTGAAAGGCAGCACTCCACGACGACCGATCCGCCCACCTGGTTGTACTTGATCGCGTTCGTGAGCAGGTTGATCAGAACCTGCTTGATGCGCGTCCGATCGGCGCGGACCGAGTGCGGGTTCTCGAAGGTGGGGAAGGTCATGTGGATGCCGCGCCGTTGCGCGAGCGGCTCGATCATCGCCTGGCACTCCAGCATGACCTCGCTCAGCGAGACCGGCTCCAGCGACATGGAGAGCTTTCCCGACTCGATCATGGCCAGATCGAGAATCTCGTTGATCAGCTCCAGCAGATACCAGCCGGCGCTCAGGATCTGGCTGATGCTCTCTTTCTGCGTTTGCGTCGGCGGCGGCGCGTCGGACTCCATCAATTGGGCGAAGCCGAGGATTGCATTGAGTGGCGAGCGGAGCTCGTGGCTCATGCTGGACAGGAAGTCTGACTTGGCGAGATTTGCTTTTTCGGCGATTGACTTCGCGTTTTCCAGCTCGACATTTTTCTCGTGCAGCACTTCATCCAGCCGCTTGCGCTCAGTCACGTCGCGCGCTGCTGCGAACACGCCTTGCAACCGCCGGTCGCGGTCATAAAAGAGGTTGGCGTTGTACGAGACGACCGTTTCTTTCCCGTCTCTGGCGCGCGCGGTCAGCTCGTAGTTCGTGACCTTTTTCTCGCTCAGCACCAGCATGATGCCCGCTTCGGCGCGCTCCGGATCAGTGAAGTAATTCTTGAACGGCGCGCCGATCAGCTCGTCGCGCGTGCAGCCGGTCAGCGCCTCCATCTCCTTGTTGACATCGGTGATGATGCCGGAGGGGTCGGTGGTCATCAGCGCGTCGATGTTCGATTCGATGAGAGAGCGCGTGTAGAACTGTTGATCGCGCAGCCGCTGATCGAGCCGCTTCTGCTCCGCCTCGACCTGTTTGCGCGCCGTGTTGTCCGTGCCGATCAGGAGGTAGCCGATGATCGCGTTCTGCGCATCGCGCAGCGCCGTCACCGAGACGATGGCCGGAAAGCGGCTGCCGTCTTTTCGGATGTAGGTCAGCTCGTAGATGTCTTCGATGCCGCGCGACGCCTTGAACACCAGCGCCTCGAAGCCGGGAGTGATGGCGGTATCGAGCTCGCGGCTCAGCGCTTTGGCGCGCGCGATCACTTCCTCCGGATCGGAAATGTCCGCCGGCGTGATCGTGTCCATCACCTCGGCCGCCGTATAGCCCAGCATGCGCTCGGCGCCGACGTTGAAGATCTGAATGACGCCCTTCGCGTCGGTGGCGATGCTCGAGAAATTCGCGCTGTTGAAGATGGCATTCTGAAGCGCTCCCGCTTTGAGCAGCGCCTCCTCGGCCTGTTTGCGCGCGGTGTTGTCGGTGCCGATCAGCAGGTAGCCGATGATGCCGGCCTCGTCGTCGCGGAGTGCCGTTACCGAGACGATGGCCGGAAAGCGGCTCCCGTCTTTGCGGATGTAGGTCAGCTCGTAGATGTCTTCGATGCCACGCGAGGCCTTGAACGCCAGCGCGTCGAATCCCGGCGTGATCGCGGTGCCGAGCTCGAGGCTCAGCGCGGCGGCGCGGGCGATCACTTCCTGAGGATCGGAGATGTCCGCCGGCGTGATCTTGTTCATCACCTCGGCCGCCGTATAGCCCAGCATGCGCTCCGCGCCGACGTTGAAAATCTGGATGACGCCCTTCGCGTCGGTGGCGATGCTGGAGAAATTGGCGCTGTTGAAGATCGCGCTCTGCAGGGCGCCGGCTTTGAGCAGCGCCTCCTCGGCCTGTTTGCGGGCCGTGTTGTCGGTGCCGATCAGCAGGTAGCCGATGATGCCGGCATCATCGTCGCGCAAGGCCGTCACCGAGACGATCGCCGGAAAGCGGCTCCCGTCTTTGCGGATGTAGGTCAGCTCATAGATGTCCTCGATGCCGCGTGAAGCCTTGAACGCCAGTGCGTCGAATCCCGGCGTGATCGTGGTGCCGAGCTCGAGGCTCAGCGCGGCGGCGCGGGCGATGACTTCCTGCGGATCGGAAATGTCAGCCGGCGTGATCTGGTCGACGACATCGGCTGCTGCGTAGCCAAGCATCCGCTCGGCTCCGACATTGAAGAGCTGGATGACGCCCTTCTCGTCGGTGGCGATGCTCGAGAAGTTCGCGCTGTTGAGGATGGCGTTCTGCAGCGCGCCGGTCTTCAGCAGAGCTTTCTTTCTGCGAACCTCGGTGACGGCGGCATCCGTTGCGGCTTTCGACTTCTTTCTGCGCCGGTCTCTTGGGTGAGGAATCACTACCTTTTCCAATCCGCTCATGGGTCTCATTTCTGCCCCCGGTGCGCAGAACGGACGAGCGACGTCCCGCCGGTGGTCGCACCACCAGACGTGCCGGGCTCGCTCTCCTGAGGGGGAACGCTAGAAAGTGAAGCAACCCGTGTGCCGTCGGGGTCTGACGTGTCGATTGCGCATCAAAGGAATCCGTTTCACGCGATGCGCTTCGGTTGCAGCAGCGCCAGCCACTGCTTTGGATTGCGTAGGTTTTGAAACAGCGGCTCCTGAAACTAAATGCCGGAAAGCGATCGCTCGGTACCGGGCTCGAGAGCACTTGGCGCGAAATGAGCGCGCCCGGCAGACGGCTACCGCAGGGCGGCCGCTCGATGCGTGCGTCGCTTGGTCATGGTGATGGTTCACTTCGCGTTGACGGTCGTCTGCCGCAAGTGTGACGGAAGTTTTATTTGCAGATGTGCTGCTGTTGCCTTAGCCTGTCACGCAAAGCAGTCTCACTCTCCGGTCCAATTCGCCACAACTAGCGCTCCCTCACACGACTGCCAGTCGTGTGTTTGCGTGCTACCTATGTAATCGCTTACATCCAAAGGATTCTCAAAATGAGTGCAACCCCGATCCGCCGCCGTCTGGCTCTCGTCACCTTCCTTGCCGGTCTCGTTGTCTCTCTTCCGGCCTTTGCGGTTACCACGCTGTCGATTGCCGCGCCCCCCATCAACTGGAACGTCGTCGGACTCGACAGCAATACTCCGGCGACGGGACCGCACCTCTTTCCCGTGGGAACGCGCGTTTGCAGCAGCGTGGCCACGACGAACGTGTCGGTCAACTTCGTCTTCGACTCCGCGAATCCGTTCGTCAACCTTCGCGCCGGCTCGCTGAGCACGGTCGTCATTCCCTCCATCGGCGCGGGCCAATGCAAGGACGCGTACTTCGAGGTCGACATCACGCAGACCGCGGCCGCCTTCGACACCACCCGCCGCTTCCACATCACCGCCACGGACGTCTCGGGGACCGTGTCGACGCCGGTGCCGAGGGAGCTGTATGTCGAGCATCTGATCTCGCAGAATCGAAACTCGGTCACGGATGTGAAGTTCGGACCGGCCGGCTGCGGCGGAACCAACACATGCACCTCCGTCGCTCCGGGCGGATCGATGAATCTCGTCGTCGGCAACACCTACGACATCCAGCTCCTCGGCGGCACCGCCACGCAGGGCTACAACCAGTTCGAAGCATTCATCAACTTTCCCAACACCATCTTCCAGATCCTCGGCGTCACCACCACGTATTCGGCCGACAACTCGCCTTTCGTTCCCAACCCGAATGACAAGCTCTACGCCGACGCCTGTCTCTGGCAGAACGATCCGAACAGTCCCGCGTACCGATCGTGCGTCGGCGGTGATTTCAAAGCCGGCGGCAACAGCGTCGTCACCACGTACACCATCAAGATCGTCAGCGGCGGCGGCACGAGTCAGCCGCTCAACACCCTGCTCTACGACTTCTCCGGCAGCAGCTATCACTACAACGCGGACTTCGCTGTCGGCGCACGCATCGCCAACGTCATCGATCCGACGGCTGCCGGAATCACGAAGAGCTTCAGCCCCAATCCGACGAGTCTCAACGGCATCTCCGCGCTGAAGATCACGCTGACGAACCCGAATGCGGCGCCGGTCGGCGGCTACAACTTCGTCGACAACCTTCCCGCGAACCTGATCGTGGCCACGCCGCCGACTGCCTCGACCTCGGGTTGCGGCGCGCCAACGCTCACCGCGGTGGCGGGATCGAGCTCGATCTCCTTCTCGAACGGGACGGTAGCGGCGAACGGCTCCTGTGTGATCAGCGTGAACGTCACGCCGACCGCGACGGGGAGTCTCATCAACACGACCAACCATCTCTTCATCGACGCGAACGACACCGGCAAATTCGGATCGGCAACGCTCACGGTCAACAACGCGCCGCCACCGGGAACCGGCATCTGCGGTCTTTCGCTCGCAACGTGGACGTTCCCCACCGGCTTCAACATCAGCGCTCCGGCCGCTTCGACTTCGACCGTGAGCACCAGCGCCGCGATCGGTGCCGGGTTGACCGCACAGCAGACGGCCGAATCGACCATCACGAACACGGCCGGATCCTCATCGTGGGGAACCAACGGCGCAACCGCCACAGGCGCCACGCTCACGACGTCGAACGACGACTACTTCGAGTTCGCCATCAACACCACCGGCAAAACGTCGGTGGCGTTCTCATTCCAGGCACGGCGAACGAATAACGGCGCGCAGGGGCTGGCGGTGTTCGTGGGGACGACCAATACGCGTCCGGAGACTGGAACGTCGGTCTTCAGCAACTCCGCCGCACTCACCGCCGCGGGAACGGCATGGACCGCATTCGGTCCGTTCACGGTCAACAGCGGCCTCAATCCGGCGGGCCTGACGTACTTTCGCGTCTACGGATTCAATTCCGGGAACACGAACCCGGGCGCCGATCTCTCCCTCGACAACGTGGTCTTCACCGGCTGCGCAGCGGCAATCAATCCGACGATCGCAAAATCGTTCACGCCCAACCCCATCGCCGTGAACGGCGTCTCGACCCTGACGTTCACGCTCACGAACGCGAATACGACGCAGCTCACTGGCGCCACGTTCACCGACGCGCTGCCGTCCGGCCTCCAGGTCGCGCCAGTGCCATCGGCCAGCACGACCTGCACCGGCGGTCCCACCTGGGCGCCTGCTGCAGCGGCGACGACGCTCACCTTCGGCTCGCCGGCTGGCGCAAACATTCCTGCCAGCGGCTCCTGCACCGTCAGCGTGAATGTCACCGCCACGACGGCGGGCCCGCACACCAACACCAGCGGATTCCTCTCGACGACGGAAAGCGGCACGAACACGACCAGCGTGGCGACGGCGCCGCTGACCGCGGTCCTCCCTCCCTCGATCGCCAAAGCGTTCGCGCCGACACCGATTCTCGCCGGCGGCATCTCGCGCCTGACGTTCACCATCACCAACCCGAATCCGAATGACGCCATCGGCGGCGTCGCCTTCGCCGACACCTTCCCGATCGCGCCCGGCCTGATGAAGGTCGTCGGCACGCCGAACGCGTCGACGTCGGGATGCGGCGCTCCGGTGTTCGCTCCCGTCGCGAACGCAGGCTCGATCAACTTCTCCGGCGGCACGATCGCGCCTGGCGGAACCTGCACGGTCGGACTCGACATCACCGCGCCGGTCAACGGAACCTACAACAACACCAGCGGCAACGTCTCGCACATCATCAACGCGCAGACGGTGAACGGCAATACCGCCAGCGCCTCGCTCGTCGTCAATCCGCCGCATCCCTCCATCGGTCTTCTCAAGCAGGTCGCGACAACCGCCGGCGGACCGTGGCAGTCATTCGTCGCCGTCCCTTCAGGCTCGGTCTTCTACCGCTTCACGGTTGAGAACACCGGCGACGTTCCTCTGACGCTGGGCCCGGCCACGATCACGGACAACACGCTGAATGTCTCGACGTGCAACGCGGGATTCAACGGCTCGATCCTCCCGGTTGCCGTGGCCGCGAATGACAACCACATCGTCAGTTGCGTCGTCGGACCCGTCCCCGTCACCAACGGTTCTCACACGAACACCGCGCACGCCACCGGAACGTTCAGCGGCAACCCGGTCGATTCCCCCAACTCCTCGGCGACCTACGCCACTACCGGCCTCACGCTCGTCAAGAGCGCCGCCGAGACATCGTTCAACAACGCCGGCGACGCGCTGCACTACAGCTACCTCGTCACGAACAGCGGCGCCGCGCCGCTGGCGGGTCCGGTCACCGTCGCCGACAACAAAACCACCGTCACCTGTCCGCCCGTCAACACCGTCGGCGATCTCGACAACTTCCTCGATCCCGGCGAGTCGGTCACCTGCACCGCTACTTACACCATCACCGGCGGAGACGTTGCGGCCCTCTTCGTGACGAACACCGCCACGGCCACCGCCGACGGCGTCAACTCGAATCAAAGCAGCAAGACCGTGTCGCTCTCCACCGCGGCGGACGTCTCGATCGTGAAGACGCTCCTCACCGCCGGCCCGTTCACGCCCGGTCAGACGGTGAGCTACACACTCTTCGTCGCCAACGCCGGACCCGCCACGGCCACGAACATCCAGGTCACCGACACGCCAACCAATCTGACGATTACCAGTGTCAGTGGCGGCGGCTGCGCGGCTCTGCCATGCACGATCCCCAGCCTGGCAGCCGGCGCGAACGCGACGATCAACGTCGACGCCACGATCACCGCCGCGGGCCTGTTCGACAACAGCGCCAACGCCACGGCCACACAACCCGATCCGAACACCGGCAACAACACCGACAGCACCGGCAACGGCGGCTCCACCGGCGCCTCTGCCGACGTCTCGCTCGTCAAGACGCTGCTGACCTCCGGCCCGTTCGTCATCGGCCAGTCGGTCAGCTACAGCCTCTTCATCGCCAACGCCGGACCGTCTACCGCGACGAACATTCAGGTCACCGACACACCGTCGAACCTGACCATCACCTCGGTGACCGGCAGCGGCTGCGCGGCACTGCCCTGCACGATCCCCAGTCTGGCTTCGGGCGCCAACACGACGATCAACGTCACCGCCACGATCAACGCCGTCGGCGCCTTCGACAACACCGCGAACGCCACTGCCACTGAGTTCGATCCGAATACGGGAAACAACACCGACAGCGTTGGCAACGGCGGAACCGCCGCCGCATCCGCTGACGTCAGGCTCACGAAGACCCTCACGACCTCGGGCCCGTTCACGATCGGCCAGCCGGTCACCTACACGCTGTTCGTCGAGAACCTCGGCCCATCGACGGCGACGAACATTCAGGTCACCGATACGCCCACCAACCTGACGATCACGAACGTGACCGGCGGCGGTTGCGCTGCACTGCCATGCACCATCGCCACCCTCGCGTCCGGCGCGAACACGACCATCACCGTCACGGCCACGATCACCGCCGCGGGCGCGTTCGACAACACCGCCAACGCAACGGCGGTCGAATCCGATCCGGTCGCGGCAAACAACACCGACAGCACAGGCAACGGCGGCACCGCTGCCGCCTCGGCCGACGTCTCGCTCGTCAAGACGCTCGTCACGACCGGGCCGTTCGTCATCGGCCAACAGATCACCTACACGCTCTTCGTCGCCAACGCCGGTCCGTCGCCGGCGACGAGCATCCTGGTTACCGACACCCCTTTGAATCTCACGATCACAAACGTCACCGGCGGCGGTTGCGCCGCGCTGCCCTGCACGCTCGGCAGCCTCGCTTCCGGCGCGAACGCGACGATCACGGTGACCGCGACCATCAACGCCGTCGGCGCCTTCGATAACAGCGCCAACGCGACGGCAGTCGAGCCCGATCCGAACACCACGAACAACACCGACAGCACTCTCAACGGCGGCACCGCCGTCGCCTCCGCCGACGTATCACTCGTGAAGACGCTCGTGACCTCCGGGCCGTTCACCATCGGTCAGGCGATCAGCTACACCCTCGACGTCCACAACGCCGGTCCATCGACCGCCACGAACATCCAGGTGACCGACACGCCGTCGAACCTGACCATCACGCTCGTTTCCGGCAGCGGTTGCGCCGCGCTTCCCTGCACGATCCCCAGCCTTGCCTCGGGCGCGACCACGACGGTCAACGTCACCGCCACGATCAACGCATCCGGCGCGTTCGACAACACCGCCAACGCCACCGCGGCCGAATCCGATCCGAACACTGGCAACAACACCGACAGCACCGGCAACGGCGGTACTGCCGGCGCCTCGGTGGACGTGTCGCTCGTGAAGACGCTCGTCACCACCGGCCCCTTCACGATCGGCGAGACGATCAACTACACCCTCGACGTCCACAACGCCGGTCCATCGACTGCGACGAACATCCAGGTCACCGACACGCCAACGAACCTGACGATCACCATCGTCTCGGGCAGTGGTTGCGCCGCGCTTCCCTGCACGATTCCCACCCTCGCCCCGGGCGCCACGACGACGATCAACGTCACCGCCACGATCAACGCCACCGGCGCGTTCGACAACACCGCTACCGCCACCCCCGCCGAACCCGATTCGAACACGGCGGACAACACCGACAGCACCGGCAACGGCGGCACTGCCGTCGCCTCCGCCGATGTCTCGCTCAGCAAGACGCTCGACACGGCCGGTCCCTTCATCGTTGGCCAGACGATCAGCTACACCATCGTCGTCGCCAACGCCGGACCGTCAACGGCGACGAACATTCAGGTGACCGATCTCCCCACCGGCCTTTCGATCACCAGCGTCTCCGGAAGCGGTTGTGCCGCACTTCCCTGCACGATCCCCAGCCTCCTCTCGGGAGCCAACACAACGATCAACGTCACGGCGGTGATCACCGCGCAGTCGTTCAACAACAGCGCCACCGCCACGGCGACGGAGTCCGATCCAAACACAAACGACAACACCGACAACAGCGGCAACGGCGGCGAGGCTGACCCATCAGCCGATGTCTCGCTCGTGAAAACGCTGACCACCGCCGGTCCGTTCTCCGTCGGGCAAACGATCACCTACACCCTCGACGTCGCCAACGCTGGTCCGTCAACCGCGACGGCCATTCAGGTAACGGACACGCCTTCGAATCTGACGATCACCAACGTGACAGGCAGCGGTTGTGCGGCGCTGCCTTGCACGATCGCCAGCCTCGCGTCCGGAGCCACCACGACGATCACCGTTACGGCCACGATCAACGCGGCCGGCGTGTTCGACAACAGCGCCACAGCGACTCCGTTCGAGTCCGATCCGAACACGTCCAACAACACCGACAACACCCTGAATGGCGGCACCACCGCCGCCTCCGCCGACGTCTCGCTCGTCAAGACCCTGGTCACCGCCGGTCCGTTCACGGTCGGACAGACGATCAGCTACACGCTGCTGATCGCGAACGCCGGAACGTCAACGGCGACCAGCATCCAGGTAACGGATACGCCGTCGAACCTGACGATCACGAATGTCACCGGCAGCGGCTGCGCGGCGTTGCCGTGCACGATCGCCAGCCTGGCCTCGGGCGCCAACACGTCGATCACCGTCACCGCCACGATCAACGCCGTCGGAGTCTTCGACAACAGCGCCACCGCGACCGCCGCCGAATTCGATCCGAACACGACCAACAACACCGACAACACCGGCAACGGCGGGACGACCGGCCCATCCGCCAACGTCTCACTCGTGAAGACTCTGGGCACCGCTGGCCCGTTCGTCGCCGGTCAGACCATCAGCTACACCCTCGTCGTCGCCAACGCAGGTCCGTCGACGGCAACGAACATTCAGGTGACCGATACTCCGTCGAACCTGACGATCACGAACGTGAGCGGGAGCGGCTGCGCAGCCTTGCCCTGCACGATCGCCAGCCTCTCCTCGGGTGCCAACACTACGATCAACGTAAGCGCGAAGATCATCGCCGCTGGCGCCTTCAACAATAGCGCGACCGCGACCGCGGCCGAATTCGATCCCAACACGACCGACAACACCGACAACACCGGCAACGGCGGGGCCGCGTCGCCGTCCGCCGACGTCTCCATCGTGAAAACGCTCGTCACCACCGGGCCGTACTACGCCGGTCAGAGCGTCAGCTACACGCTTCTCGTCGCGAACGCCGGCCCCTCGACGGCGACCAACATCGTCGTCACCGACACCCCGGTGAACCAGACCATCACCAGCGTGTCCGGCAGCGGCTGCGTTGCGTTGCCGTGCACGATCCCCAGCCTTGCCGTCGGCGCCAACACGACGATCAACGTGACCGCGACCATCATCGCAGCCGGCATCTTCACCAACAGCGCAACCGCCACACCAGCTGAATTCGATCCCAACATGCTGGACAACACCGGCAACGCCGGCAACGGCGGCCTTGCCCTCGCCTCGGCTGACGTTTCCCTGGTCAAGACGCTCATCACCGCCGGCCCGTTCTCCGCCGGACAGTCGATCAGCTACACGCTCGTCGTCGCCAACGCCGGCCCCTCGACGGCGACCAACATCCAGGTGACCGACACACCGACGAATCTCACCATCACGTCGGTGACCGGCAGCGGCTGCGCGGCGTTGCCCTGCACCATCGCCAGCCTGGCCATGGGCGCGAACACGACGATCAACGTCACGGCCACGATCACCGCCGCCGGCGCGTTCGACAACAGCGCCACCGCCACGCCGGCCGAATTCGATCCGAACACGACCAACAACACCGATAGCACCGGCAACGGCGGAACGACCGGTGTGGCCTCGGCCGACATGAGAATTACGAAGACTGCTTCGATCCCTGCCGCCTCGGTAGGCCAGACGTTCGACTACACGCTTGCCGTCGTCAACAACGGCCCGTCGACCGCAACCGGCGTGGTCGTCGCCGACACCATCCCCTCCGGCTTCAATTTGATCTCCGCAACATCGACACAAGGTTCGTGCTCCGGCACGGCGACGGTCACCTGCACGGTTGGCACGATGGTGAACGGAGCAACCGTCACGATCACGCTTCACGGCACGGCGCTGGCCGGCGGTTCCCTCGCGAACACCGCCACCGTCTCCGCCAACGAAACGGATCCGCTGCCGGGCAACAACACATCGACCGTGAACCTCCAATTCGTCGCCGGCGGCCCAACCCTCAGCACGATCGGTCTGATCATCATGGCCATGCTGCTCGCCATCGCAGGAGCCATGGTCATGAAAGCAGGCGAGTAAGACGATGGAGAGGGCAGCCGCGCCGGCGTCTGTCCTCTCCAAGCTCCGCGAGTTGAATCGCGCTTCGCGACCTGATAAGTAGCCCCCCGCCGGCCGCGCGGCCCCGCGACCCAGCAACCGCAAATGCTCAAAGCCATCGCCTTCGATCTCTGGGAAACGCTTCTCACCGACACGCCGGAGATCTCGCGGCGTCAGGAGCGCTTGCGGCTCGATCGGATGGAGCGCGTACTGGTCGAGCGTGGATTCGGCGAAACCGCCGAACGGATCGAGCACGCCTACCGCAAGTTCTGGCATCGATGCTATGAGCTCTACTGGTCGCGTGATGAAGACATCGCCTGCCGCGTGCAGATCGAGCATTTTCTCGAGGAACTCGGACTCGACGTATCGACCTTCGATGAGCCGTCGTTGGCTGCGCTCGAAGACGCCTACGCCGGTGCAGCGATCGACGTACTGCCGTGCGCCGTACCCGGAGCGACGGACGTGTTGGCGGCGCTGCGCGAGCGCGGCTACCTGATCGGCCTGATCAGCAACACCGGCCGCACTCCCGGTTACGCGCTCCGCGAGATCCTCGACCGCCTCGGCCTTGCCTCATCGATCGATGCCATGGTCTTCTCGAACGAGCACGGCGTCTGCAAACCGCGCCCCTCGATCTTCGCCACCCTCCGCGACGCTCTCGGCGTCCATTACAACGAGATGATGTTCGTCGGCGACAACGTCTACGTCGACGTCCACGGCTCGCAGAGTCTCGGCATGACCGGCGTCCACTTCGATCCCCCAACGCGCGGCACCGCCATCGCCCCGCCGGTCGATCACGGATTGGAGATCGTGCCGGATGCCACGATCCGCGATTTGCGGGAGTTGATAGAGATCGTCGAGTTGCATCGGCGTTCGTTGCAAGCCGCGCAGTAGGCGGCGAGACGCTTTCAGGCGGCGAGGACGCCGCCTGGCCAGCCGGCGGGACGCCAGCGTTCCATCCACGTATGGTGCTTTGTGCCGGCGGAACGCTGGCGTCTTCGCCGGCTGGCTCGGCGGCGTCCCGCCGCCGTTGCATTGCCGATCGGGCCGAGGTAGCCTACTCGCCCCACAGCATCAGACGCGCTCGTTCCGCGCGCTATGCGCTACGACAACTTCATCGTCCCCAATCACAGAAATCTAAATCGCCGGTCGAGGGGAAGACTCCCGCATTGGGAGCTCGACCAATCGACCTACTCGATCACAATCCGCCTTCGCGACTCGCTGCCGCCCGCGATTGCCAGGGCACTGTTCGAGGAGCGCGAGCACATGCTTCGAACGGCTATGAATGCCTCAGAGCGCGCCGAAGCGGACCGCATGTTCAGCCTGCGGCTCGATTCGCACCTGGACGCTGGCTACGGAAGCTGCATCAATTCGCGACGATCGAAATGCGGCCATCGTCGCTGGTGCCATGCAGTACTTCGATCGAGTTCGTTACAACCTTCACGCATGGTGCGTGATGCCGAATCACGTTCACGCGATGTTCTACCTCGAGCACGGCGCAAATCTTAGGCGGGTCCTGCACTCATGGAAGTCGTACACGGCACACGAAATCGGACAAGGCGTGATCTGGCAACGCGAGTACTTTGACCGCATCGTGCGCGACCCACGAGACTTTCGGGACACCCGGAACTACGTGCTGAACAACCCTGCGAAAGCAGGACTGCGCGGGTGGAAGTGGGTGGGGTACGGCAGTGGTGGAGCGGGCGAGGAGTAGGCGGTGGTTTGTACGCAGCACGGGAGGCGGCGAGACGCCGCCTGGCCAGCCGGCGGGACGCCGGCGTTCCGCCGGACAGCGTGCGCCATGTGCGGATGGAACGCTGGCGTCCTCGCCGGCTGGCTCGGCGGCGTCCCGCCGCCGTTGCCGCGCCACACTCACCTGCTACGCTTTCCTCGATGCATGACCGATCCTCTGCCGACTGGGAATCACTCGCCCAATCCGAGCCCTTCTTCGCCGTCCTCACAGACGAGCGCTTCCTGCGCGAGCGGATGTCCGGCGACGACCTTCGCGCGTTTTTCGCCAGCGGGGATTCGGACATCGCGCACATCTTCGACCTTATCGCGCGTCCCGATTTTTCGCCGCGGACCGCGCTCGACTTCGGATGCGGCGTCGGGCGGCTCACGCGTGCGCTCGCGAAGCGGGTGGAGCGCGTCGCCGGCGTCGATGTTGCGCCGAGCATGCTGCGCCTCGCGCGCGAGAACGTTCCGGATGCCACGTTTTCTGCGGCGATCCCGAACGAGCGGTTCGACCTCATCGTGTCGCTGATCGTCTTTCAGCACATTCCGGTGCGCCGCGGGGAGGAGTTGCTCGAGGAGCTGCTCGGCTGTCTTTCGGATGACGGCGTGGCCGTGCTGCAATTCACCTTCCGCCGGCCGGGATCGTTCCTGCGCCGGATCGCGCGGACGATCCGCGGTCGTGTCCCGCTTGTGCATCTCGTCGCCCAACGCCTGCGCGGGGAGCGGCCGATGCCCTACATGCAGATGAACGAGTACGACCTGAGACGCGTCACGGCCATCCTGCGCAGGCGTGGTTGTGACGAAATCCGCGTCGTTCCGACCGACCACGGCGGGATTAAAGGAGCAATTTTGATCGCCAGCCGGGAAACTGCGAAACCTGTCCGTCGATAGAAGTGCGTGTAAGGCCGCCGCCTCGATGGCCGCGGTTGGGCACGGCTTGCGGCTGGTGCGAGCGGTGGCCTACACGAAGTTCAGGAGGGCCGGCAATCGCGCCGGCCTTTCTGATTTAGAACAGCTTCAGGAACACCACGTCCGCGACGAATCCCTTCTGTGCGTTGCGCCCGATCGTCTTGCCGATGTCGAGGCGCAGCAGCGTTCCGTACGGTCCCACCATCTGCCCGGCGATACCCAGGCCTTGAAAGGGCTCGCGCTGATAACCAGCCTGTTTGTTGTCGATCAGGCCGTGATCGTAGAACGCCTCCAGACGAATCTGATCGGAGAAGACGAAGCCGTACGACAGGTGCCCGAGGATGGCGCGGTCGGCGAGGACGGAACCGGACTTGATGCCGTGGATCCGCTTCGCTCCGAAGAAACCGAAACCGTATTGCGAGAAGCGGTCGAGGCGCGTGCCGTCCATGTAGTCGATCTCCACGCCGATGCGCTGAAACTTCGGGAGATAGAAACTCCTGGCCAGCGAGCCGCCGAAGTCCATGAACGTCTTCTGCTTCGGATCGTACTCGGCCAGGTTCCCCCACGGCCTCCACGTCGTTCGCTTGTTGTAGTCGAAGTAGCCGGTGATCGTCGTGCCCCAACGCGCGTACTGGCCATCGATCGACGGCGTGATGACGAACGTGTCGGCCGGCACCACGAACCCTGCGACGGTGTTCTCGCTGCGCTGGTAGGTGTCGTGCTCGACGGTGAGGGAAAAATCAACTTTGCCGAACTGCAGGAAGGGATGGCCGGCGCGCACGGAGATTCGCGTCGGCAGGTTCTTCACCTCTTCGCCGAGCTGCTCCTGGCCGTTGCGATAGAGCGACTGGGAGGTCGGAACGGCGATGCCGAAGAAATCGAGGCCGACGTTCGTGTGCGTGTTGTGTACGTTCGGATTCGTCGCATTCGCGACCAGGACGACGCCCGCGAAAAACACGTTGGTTTGGATGCCGGTGTTCTTGAAATCGAAGTTGAAGTAGTCGATGCCGCCTAGAGGAACGATCGGATATTGCAGGCCGGCGTCGTGATGAATGCCGCCGAGGAGGAAGGTGCGGGAGGAGTTGAAGCCTTCTTTGACGACGCGCTCGCCGGTGGTGGTCCGCTCCAGATAGCGAAGTCCGGCTTTCGTTTCGCGCACCATCCGTGCGTCGGATTTCTCGGCCTCGGCGAGGTGCGTCTCGTAGTCGGCGGGATCGATGCGGAAGTCGGTGAACTCGGTCTGGCGGAGCACGACCGTTCCGCGTCCAGCCGCGGAAACGACCTGCTGGGCGCTGACGTTCTGCGGCAGCCAGACGATTTCGCGCGGATCGCTTTTCGCCACCTCGGCGGCCGTGAGCGGCGCATGCGTTGTTCGGACGAACGGCTGAAAGTCGACGCGCTCGTCGTTCGAGAGAATCTCGCCGGTGAGGTTGAGCTGCACCATCGAGAGGCGGACGCGCGCCCAGGTCTTCGTGTCGATCCACACCGTGCCGCGATAGAGCGGCAGGTTGGCCGCTGCCTTCGCCGGCGGCTCGAAGCGGACTTCGTACGTGTGGTAGCCGAGGAGGTCGGATTCGCGGACCAGCTCGTAGCGGTATTCGTTCGTCAGGTGAATGTCGAGCGGAAGCTGCGTCACCTTCTCGGGCTGGATCAGCGGCAGCTCCGGGATCTTCCCGTACTTCCACTTCACGCCGTTGAGGTAAAAGTCTTGCCAAACCCAATCAGCGCGGCCATGCGGATCGGAGAAGTAGTCCCCGGAGATCGTCGCTTCGATCGCTTCGCCGCCGGTCATTGTGAAGCGAAGTTTCGTGGCGTCCTTCGCGACGTACCGCGGCTGGATCGACTCCTGATACGACTTGTACGCCTGGTGATTGCGGATGATCTCTTCGACGGTGATGCCGCGCTCGCCGGTGATGTTCAGTGCTTCCTTCGTCACGTTCGCGCGCGGCACTTCGTTGTGCTCGACGGTAAAGACGAACGGCTTCGTCACGGGCGGCATGCCGATGAGGAAGCGTCCGCCTTTCGTGCCGACGTCGGTCACGTCTTTGTCGCCGGCGGCGTCGTAGCGGCGAGGTTTCTTGTAGTCGTTGCCTGCCAGCGAAACGATCGTCGACGCTGAGGCATCGCCGCGCGGGACGATGATCGTGCGCAGATCCTCGCCGCGCACGAACGCGATCGCAGGCTCGTCGATCTTGTTGCCCTTGACGTCGAGCATCTCGATACGAGCGGTCGAGTCGTAGGCGTATTCGCCGATGAGTGCGAGGTCGAAACTTGCGGCCGCGGCGAGGAGGTCGGCGGTCGCGGGCGCGCTCGTGTAGGCGCGCGTGGCCCCGTCGGCGAGGGCGCGTGCGAGGTCGAAGAAAACGTTCGGCGATTGCGGAGGCACGATCGCCCAGATCTTCTTGGCTGGATCTTTTTCGAGAACCCAGGCCGCGGTCGATTTCACGTTTGCCGCGTCGGTGAGGAAGACGTCGACGTACGACTGCGCGCCGGTCTCGTAGAGTTTAGTGAGTGAATCGGGCGTCGACGGCGGGAGGACGATACGTGAGGCGGCGTTCTGGCCCTGCGCGGCGACGGCGAGCCGTTTGATGGCGTATCCGCCGACGGCTGCATCGACGTTGTCGACCGCGATGCCGATCGCCTCGAAGGGGCCGTGAAGCTTAGCCCAGTCGATGATCGACTGCGTGTGCGTCTCGACGTCGGCCATCGGATCTTTGTCCGCGGCGACGGCGTATCCGATCACCACGGTCATCCTGGCGCGGACCGCGGGCGGCATGGCGTCGAGCGCGGTGCCGGCAGCCGCAAAATCGTCCTGCCGGATGCGAACGAGCAGCGGAACGGGAGCGGCCGGGACGGCCTGGAGGTCCGAAACCGCGCCGGCGCAGAGAGCGCACTCTTTCGGTGTTTCGGCCGCGAAGAGGGAGAGGACGGAAACTTGCAGAGCAACGAGCGCAGCGATGAGTAGATAGGTCCGTTTCATTTTGCCGTTCTGCAAACGCCAGCATCGGAGTTGATATTGCCGGACCGAAAAGTCAAGGGCCTTATGTTTTTCAATCCGTCATCGGGACTGAAGATGCCCGCGGCGGAGCAGGACGCTCTCCAGCAAGCCGTTCGCGACGCCGGGCTCGAGGTCATTCGAGTCAGCCGTGATCTCGATTGCGCCGCGCTGATTCGCCAACGGATGAACGAGGGCGTGCGCCTCTTCGTCGCTGCCGGGGGCGACGGAACGATCAACACGGTCATCCAGCCGCTCGTGAATACCGACGCGATCTTCGGGGTCATCCCGGTCGGCACCTACAACCATTTCGCGAAGGACCTCGGCATCCCGCTGGCCTGGCGCGATGCCCTCGACGTGATCCTCTCCGGCGCCATCAAACCGATCGACACCGCCCGCATCAACGAACGCTTCTTCGTCAACAACGTCTCCATGGGCCTCTATCCCGAGCTCGTTGCGCGCCGCGAAGAAAAAGGGCGCGACTACCCGCGCTGGAAGGCGCGTCTCCTCGCGGCGTTTGCCACGCTGCGAAAGTATCCATACATCGCGGTCACGCTCGACAGCGAGCATCACCACGAAGTGATCCGGACGCACGTGCTCATGGTCTCGAACAACTCGTACGATCTCTCGCGGCTGGGGATCGAAGCGCCGCGCCTGGCGCTCGGGGAGGGACGCCTGTCGGTGTACTGGCTGCCGCACGTTCGGAGGCTCGCCCTGACGAGTTTCATCGCGCATTACCTGGCCGGCCGCGTACACGCTGCACCTGGCTTCCGCTCGTTCCGCACGTCGCAGGTGCGCCTGCACTCATCGAAAAAACGTTTCCACCTCGGCGTCGACGGCGAGGTGGAAACGATGGATCTGCCGCTGGTGATTACGATCGTGCCCCAGTCGCTCAGCGTGCGGGTGCCACAATCGTAATCACCTCATTCCTTCCGATTACTTCGCCTTTACGTCGAGCAGAATTTCGTCGACCACGAGGCCAGCCTTGGTGTTCATGTGCGGCCTCTCGCTACCGCCCATCCGCCCCGTGGTGGCCTCGAAGACGACGTTAATATCATCGAGCGAGCCGTTCGCGGCGAGCGCGCGCAACTGATCGGTGACGTCGAACGTCTCGGTGAGCTCGTGTGCCGCGGCCGCATCGTGAGCGTGCATCACGCTTCGCAGCGGCGTGAAGAAGGAGAGAGTGCCGACTTTCTCTCTCTTCGCCGGGTTATCTTTCCGTTCCAGGTAGACGTCGAACATCGTTCCGGGATGGGCGGTGTAGTGGATGCCCTTCAGAACGAGCTCCGTGGTCACAGGTAGTTCGGCGTGGGCTCTCATCGCCAGCTCGCGAGAGCGGGTGTTCTTCACCGTTTTCGGGATCGCCAGCGGCGTGCGCGCCACCATGGCGTTGATCGCGACCTTCTTGACGTTTCCAAGGACCATCGGCTGTGCGACCTCCGCTTTCGCTGTTTTCAGCGTTTCGCCGATCATCGGCGCCGCCGCAGCAACCTCGGCAACACCCGGCGTCGGGCGTCCGCAGTTCGAGCCCTGCTCGTAGACATAGTCGATCAACGAGCCGTTGAAAAGATCGGACACGGCGTTGGTGACCTGGTTCCCGGCGGTGTTGACGAACGAATACTTCTTGTTCAGCCACGACGCCGTCGTCGGGTTCTTATGGCCCGTGATGCTCGTCCAGCAGTCCCAAGTGCGGTCGATGTTGGCGTGGTGAAGCCAGAAGATCGGATCGTTCGACGAATACGGCACCGCACCCATCACCGTTACGGGGCAGTCCATCACCGCGCAATGGACGTAGCCGTGCGGAGCGTTTTCGATGGCTGTCTGGTACGCGAAGAACGTCTTGATCTTCAGCGCCTTGGTGATGTCGGTGGACGTTCCATTGAGAGAGGACGTGGCTGGCGCAGTCCAGCCGGGCGCGCGCCGCACTTCGTACAGTGGATTCGTTACGGTCGCGCCGGTGGCGTCCTTGTAGGTCGGGGTCGTGAACTCCGGCGGCATGCCGAGGTGCGACAGATTCTCGTAGTCCCAGTAGGGAAGGCGGAGCGTGGTGTCGCGCGCCGCAAACTGGAGCTCCTTTTCGAAGTAGAAGAGGTAGAGCCGGTGCCAGGCGTAGAACCAGGGCGTTCCGTGCTGGCACGTCGCCCAGATCGCGGTCGCAAGCGCGTCAGGCGGCGTAACGTCGGTGACGCCGTTGAAGTACGGCTGATAGCTCGGGTCCCAGTAGCCGTTGTCCTTCATCCACTGGATGTACGCTTCGACCGTGCCGTCGGGTGACGTCGTCCCGAAATAGCCGTGGATGTTGCCCCAGTACGCCCAGCTCGTGCGGTAGCTCGCGGAGGTCGGTGCAGCTTTGCTGCGCGACTTCATCACCGACACCGCCGTGCGGAACGCGGCCACCTTCTTCGGGTCCTTCGAGAATGTCTCCCAACTCAGTCGAACCCCTTTGGCGTGCGCAGTGACCGTTCCTGTCATCGCGATCACCAGCGCAACGCACCCAAGAAATCGAATTGCCTTGATCATCGTCTCCTCCTTCGTATGGGGAGTGTATCCAGCGCGGAAGTTCCCTACCCGACCGTCCGCTATAATCGCTCACCTTTATGACGACCTTCCGAATCAAAGAGTTGCCGCAACACGCTGGAGAGCGAGTCACCATCGACGGGTGGCTGTACAACAAACGCACCGCTGGGAAGCTGATCTTTCCGATCATCCGCGATGGCAGCGGGTACCTGCAGTGCGTCGTTTTCAAGAAAGAAGTCAGCGAAGAAACGTGGAAAGCCGCCGACGAGGTAACGCAGGAATCGTCGGTCCGCATCACCGGGACGGTTCGCGCCGAGGGACGGGCGCCGGGCGGAGTGGAGCTCGGCGTGGAGACAATCGAAATCCTCGGGCCGGCTGCCGACTATCCGATCTCGCCCAAGGAACACGGCACCGACTTCCTGATGAACCACCGCCACCTCTGGCTGCGGTCGTCGAAGCAGCATGCCGTTCTGCGCATCCGCAACGAGATCGAGAAAGGCATCCGCGATTTCTTCTACGACCGCGATTTCGTGCTGATCGATTCGCCCATCCTCACCGCCAACGCCGCCGAGGGGATGTCGACCTTGTTCGAGACCGACTACTTCGGCGAGAAGGCCTACCTGTCGCAGTCGGGCCAGCTCTATCTCGAGCCTGCCGCGGCGTCGTTCGGGAAGGTCTACTGCTTCGGCCCGACATTCCGCGCCGAAAAATCGAAGACGCGCCGGCATCTCATGGAGTTCTGGATGGTCGAGCCCGAGGTAGCGTTCCTCGAGTTCGAAGGATTGCAGTCGCTGGCCGAGGAGTTCGTCGAATACCTCGTCACACGCGCGCTGGAGCGCTGCCAGGAAGAGTTGAAAACGCTGGAGCGCGATCAGTCGAAGCTCGAGAACGTCAAGCTGCCGTTTCCGCGCATCACCTATCGCGAGGCCATCGAGCTTCTCGCCTCCAAAGGAATGGAAGCGAAGTTCGGCGACGACCTCGGCGGCGACGAAGAGACCGTCATCGCCAACTCCTTCGACCGCCCGGTGATGATCAGCCGCTATCCGACCGATATCAAAGCGTTCTACATGCAGCCCGATCCGAACGACCCCTCGGTCGTCCTAGGCCTCGACATGATCGCTCCCGAAGGCTACGGCGAGATCATCGGCGGCTCGCAGCGCATCCACGATCACGACCTGCTGCTCGAGCGCATCAAGTCGCACAACCTGCCGCTCGAGAAGTTCCAGTGGTACCTCGACGTCCGCAAATACGGCACCTTCCCGCACTCCGGTTTCGGCATGGGAATCGAGCGCTGCGTCGCCTGGATCAGCGGCGTCCCGCATCTCCGCGAGACGATTCCGTATCCGCGCATGCTGAATCGGATTTACCCGTGAGGTAGCGAGGTCTCGCGGTTACCGAGGTCTCGCGGCAATGACTGACGACATTCTCAATATCGACCCCATCGCGACCGCGCAGCCGCGCGACCCCGCGACCGCGACCCTAAGAATCATCCCACTCGGCGGCCTCGGCGAGATCGGGATGAACCTCATGGTCTACGAGTACGGCGAGGAATCGATCGTCGTCGACTGCGGGATGATGTTCCCTGACGCCGCTACACTCGGCGTCGACGTCATCATCCCCGACATGACGTACCTCTTCGACCGGCCGGAGCGCGTCAAGGCGGTCTTCCTCACGCATGGCCACGAAGATCACATCGGCGCCATTCCGTTCCTCCTCGAGACGGTGAACGTGCCGGTGTACGGAATGCCGCTGACCCTCGGGTTCGTACGCGACAAGCTGGAGGAGTTCGAGGTTGAGAATGTCGAGCTGCGGCCGTTCATGCCGCGCGACGTGGTCGACGCCGGCGTGTTCCGCATCGAAGCGATTCAGGTGACGCACTCGATCGTCGACGCCATCGGCCTGGCCATTCGCACGCCGGCGGGAACGCTGATTCACACCGGCGATTTCAAGATCGACCACACGCCGGTCGATGGCAAGCGCACCGATCTGTTGCGCTTTGCCGCGTACGGTGAGGAGGGCGTGCTGGCGCTGATGAGCGATTCGACAAATGCTCTGGTGCCGGGTCATTGCCCGTCGGAGAAAACAGTCGGCAGCGCGCTCAGTGACGTCTTCGCGAACGTTCCCGGACGCATCATCATCACGACGTTCGCGTCGCACATCCATCGCGTGCAGCAGATCGTCGACGCCGCGCGCAAACAGAAGCGCAAGATATTTCTCATCGGACGCTCACTCGTCGACAACGCCGAAACGGCGGAGCGCCTCGGCTACCTGCGCATCGCGCGCGAGCAGCGTCCCGGCGCGAATGCCAAGCCCTCCGACTACGCGGATCATGAGGTGCTGATCGTCACCACGGGCACGCAGGGCGAGCCGTCCTCCGCGCTTTCGCGCATGGCCATCGGCGAGCACAAATCGGTGGAGATCAAGCGCGGCGACGTCGTCGTCCTCTCGTCGCGCACGATTCCCGGCAACGAGCGTGCAATCTCGCACGTGATCGACAACCTCTATCGCCGCGGCGCCGAGGTGCTGAACTGGGAGAACTCCAACGTCCATGTCTCCGGTCACGCCTGCGAAGAAGAGCTGAAGCTGATGCTCAACGTGACGCGGCCGAAGTTTTTCATCCCCATCCACGGCACGCTGCGGCATCTCATCCATCACGCGCGGCTGGCGAAGAGCGTCGGCGTGCCGCATGGCGCCGTCATCACGAACGGGCAGGTAGCGGAGATCGCCGGCGACGAGATGCGCGTCCTCGAAGAGCGCGTGCCGTACGGTAAGGTTTTCATCGACGGCGAGGCGGAGGAAGTGCCGGAAATCGTCGTCCGCGACCGGCAGCACCTCGCTGAGGATGGCTTCGTGATCGTCGTGGTGGCGATCGACTCAAACGGCCATGTCGGACGCGAGCCGGAGATCATCACGCGCGGCCTGCTGCACGTCGACGAGAGCCAGGACATCCTGGCCGAGGTTCGCGCACAACTCGTGCAGATGCTGCACGCGTGCGGCCCCGACGAACTGCGCGACGGCGATCTGGTGCAGGAGAAAATGCGCGCCCTGCTCAAGCGCTATTTCCGCAAATCGATGGGACGAAGACCGATGATTCTGCCGGTGATCTGGGAGATGTAGCTTTTGCAGAGATCAGGGATTAGAGATCAGAGATCAGGTATCCCCGAGCGGCAGGTCTTTCTGATCTCTGATCTCTAGTCTCTCGATAACCCAACGGAGAACGAATGACCATCCCCGAAGCCATCATCCTCGGCCTTGTTCAAGGCCTGACCGAATTCATCCCCGTCAGCTCGACGGCGCATCTGCTCATCGTTCCGCAGGTTCTCGGCTGGGGCGATCCGGGGGCGGCGGTGTCGGCGGTGATTCAGTTCGGGACGCTGCTGGCGGCGATCATCTATTTCTTCAAGGACATCGTCCGCCTCATCGCCGGTTTCTTTCGCGGACTGATCACGCGCCGGCCGCTTGCCGATGTCGATTCGCGCGAGGCGTGGCTCGTCGTCATCGGAACGATCCCGATTGTCGTTCTCGGGCTTCTGTTCAAGAAGCACATCGAGTCGACGTTTCGCGGACTCTGGATCGTCACGACGATGGTGATCGTGGTGGCCATCCTGATGCACCTCGCCGAGGCGTACGCGAAACGGAGGCAGCTACGCGGATTCGGAGAGATGACGGTGACGGACTCGGTCGCCATCGGAATCGGGCAATGCCTGGCGCTGATCCCGGGATCGTCACGCAGCGGCTCGACGATCATGACGGCGATCTTCCGCGGTATCGATCGTCCGACGGCTGCGCGCTATTCGTTTCTGCTGTCGATCCCCGCTGTCGGCGGCGCCGGCGTGCTGGAGCTCTTCAAGGAGCGCCACACACTCGGCGCGCTGGGCTGGACGCCGATCGCCGTCGCGATCGTTGTCGCGTTCATCTCCGGCTACGCATCGATCTGGTTTCTGATTCGCTACCTGCGCACCCACACGACGCATATCTTCATCTACTACCGATACGCCCTGGGGATCGCGATGATCGCGATGCTGGCGACCGGATACCTGAATAGTGCGATGAAGTGACCGAGAGATCGCGCGCGCACGGCATCCCAGATTAACCCGAGCCCTTCGGGCCCTCGCCGATGTACTTGGCGCGCGGGCGGATCATCTCGTCGTTCGCGTACTGTTCGATGGCGTGGCCGATCCAGCCGATGCTGCGGCCCAGCGCGAAGAGCGTCAGCGCGGCGCCGCGCGGGAGCTTGAGCGTGCGTGCGACGGCTACGAGCGCGAAGTCGATCGTCGGTTTGTCGCCTGTCAATTCCTCGCCTGCCTTGGCCACGCTGCGCGCGAACGTCAGTTCGGCAGATTTTGCGAATCGCCGGCCGAGCATCTCCATCAGCAGGGCCGCGCGTGGATCTCCGTTCGCGTAGAGAGGATGACCAAACCCGTAAATCGGCTCGCCGCGCCGCAAACGATCCGCCAGCGCTTTGCGAACGTCGCGGGTTCGGCGGAGCTCATCGAGCATCGTCTCGACTTTCTCGCTCATCCCGCCGTGTTTCGCCCCCTCGATCGCCGCAAGCCCAGCCACGACGACCGCGTATGGATTTGACTTCGCCGAGGCGACGCAGCGGGCGGTGAAGGAAGAGACGTTCAGCTCGTGATCGGCACAGAGAATCAGCGCGGCACGCAGGATCTCGGTGGCGTGCGCGGTGCGCGGAATCCATCGCTTGCACAACGTCTCCTCAATCGTCTCTTCCAGGTCCGACGACTCGACCGCGACGCTGGTCAGTAGATTGACGATGCGCCAGCCGGTCTGGGCCACGGCGCGAGAGCGGAGGTCGAAGGCGAGCGAGTCGTGCACGGCAACGAGCGGCAGCATCGACTGCGCGCGGCTGATGAACGGCAGCGCCTCGGCGCTCTCCCCGCCGGCGACGACGTGCAACGGCGTGTTCGCGAAGAGGTCAACGGCGAAATCGCCGGTCCAGAGCAGCGCCGCGACCTCCTCGACGCTTCGCTTCTGCGCCAGCTCGCAGGCATCGTGGCCGCGGTAATAGAGACGATCGGAGTCGATGAGCGTGATCGCCGACTCGAGAACCGGCATGCCCCAGTGCAGCGCACGCTCGGCGGTCTTGGCGGGATCGCGCCGAAGCTCGCGCCGCCCGCGCAAGCGCTCCAGATCCTCCGCGGCGTAGCGGCGCAGGTGCGACTTGCCCGGTGAAGCGGAGGAGCGGACCAATCCGCGGCTGACGTAGGCGTAGAGCGTCGTGGCGCTGACGCCGAGGAAGGTGGAAGCTTCTTTGGAGGAAAGCCATCGGACCATGGCGTAACGGTATCATCCCAACATTGACGACGCAATCAATATTGACAATGTTGACGACCGCATCTACGTTGCAGCCATGAGCCAACCCACCATTCACAACGGTCTCGAAGGAATCATCGCCGCGGAAACGGCACTGAGCATGGTCGACGGCACCGCCGGAGAGCTGGTCATCGCCGGCTTTCCGGTCGAGGAGCTGGCCATGAACGCGACGTTCGAGGAGACCGTCTTTCTGCTCTGGTACGGACGACTGCCGGACGAATCGGAGCTGCCCGCGTTTCGCGCGGACTTGTCGCGGCGCCGCGAGCTGGCACCGGTCGCGTACGAGATTCTTCGCGCGGCAGCCAGCGAGAAGGCTGACAGCATGGACACTCTTCGAATGGCGGCGGGGACCATCAGCCTTCGCGGACCATCAACAAACACAGACGACGAAGCGGCCCGCAACCTTCTGGCCACCTTCCCCACCATCGTCGCCGCCTACTGGCGACTCCTCCATGAGCAGAAGCCAATCGCGCCTGATAACGATCTCTGCCACGCCGCCAACTTCCTCTACATGCTCTCGGGGCATGCGCCTTCGGACGAACGCGTGCGAGGACTGGAGACCTACCTCAACACCGTCGTCGATCACGGCCTGAACGCCTCCACGTTCACCGCGCGCGTCATCGCATCGACGAATTCGGATCTTGTCTCAGCCATCACCGGCGCCATCGGCGCACTCAAGGGACCGCTCCACGGCGGCGCGCCGGGACCGGCGCTCGATATGGTCTTCGAGATCGGAGATGCAGCCCGCGCCGAGGAAGTACTGCGGCGGAAAATCGAATCGGGCGAGAAGTTGATGGGCTTCGGTCACCGTGTCTACAAAGTGCGCGATCCCCGCGCCGATGTCTTGGCGGGCGCGGCGAAGCGCATGTTCACGCGCGGCGGCGACCTTGCGCTCTACACGCTAGCTCTCGAAGTCGAACGGACGGCGCTGCACCTCCTCGAAGAGTACAAGCCCGGCCGCAATCTCCAGACGAACGTCGAGTTTTACACTGCGCTCCTCCTCCACGGCCTCGGCCTCGAGGTTCCGCTCTTCACGCCAACGTTCGCCATCAGCCGCGTGGCCGGCTGGATTGCGCACTGCTTCGAGCAGCGCCGCGCCAACCGCCTCATCCGGCCGCAATCGGTCTATCGCGGCCGGCGCGACCGGACGTGGTTTCCCGCCGCGGAGCGAAACGCGCAACCTGACGCCACGCCTCTCGTATCATCGTGAAACGGAGGCATTGCCCATGTTTGCGCTGATGACACTGTTCGGCCTGGCGATGTTCGCAGTGGTCGCGATTACCGCTGTAGCGGTCCTCGGAGTGCTGGCGAAGGTAATCCTGATTCCTTTCAAGCTGATGCTGATGCCGCTCAAGCTGCTGGCGCTCCCTTTCATCGCCATTGCGCTGCTCGTGAAATTCGCTTTCCTGGTCGCCTTCGGCTCGATCGTTTTCGCGCTGCTGATCCCGCTGGCGATTCTGGCGCTGCTAGTGGCCGCTCCCGTCGCCATCATCAGTTCACTCTCGTGAATTCGATCGCGGCGGGCTTCTTGCTATTGCAACGGACAGCATGAAGCAGCCACGAGCATTGATCATCGATGACGACGCTCCGATCCGGACGCTTTTGTCGACCATCGTCCGTCATCAGGGGATCAGCGTCGATACCGCCTGCGACGGAACCGAAGCGATCGAGAATCTCGACCGCGATGGCTACAACGTCGTGCTTCTCGACCTCATGATGCCGCACGTCGACGGATACGCCGTCCTCGAGCACATGCGCGAACATCAGCCGGAGCTGCTGAACTGCACGATCCTGGCGACCGCCGTGCCGCGCCAGAGCCTCCAGTTCGGTCTGCAGGACGAGGTCTTCATGGTCCACACGAAGCCGTTCGACATGCAGCAGCTGATCGCCGACGTCCGCCGCTGCGCGCACGTCGACGGGCACTAACGCGCGGCCCCAGGAACGGGCGAGACGCCGCATAATGCGCGACGCATGCCGCGAACGATTCACACAGAGCGCCACTTCACCGCCAGCGATACCGTTCGCGACGTCGTCATCGGCATGTCCGACGGCCTCACCGTTCCCTTCGCGCTCGCGGCGGGATTGAGCGGCGCGGTCGCGGCCAGCGGCATCGTCGTCACTGCCGGTCTGGCCGAGATCGCCGCCGGCTCGATCGCCATGGGCCTCGGCGGCTATCTGGCCGCGAAATCCGACGCCGAGCACTACGCGGCGGAAATGCGAAAAGAAGAACAGGAGATCATCGACATCCCGCGCGAGGAGATGCGCGAAGTTGCCGACATCTTTCGCCACTACGGCATCCCCGACGAGCACATCCGGCCGGTCGTGCAGGCGATGAGCGAGCGGCCACGCGAGTGGGTCGACTTCATGATGCGCTTCGAGCTCGGCCTCGAGAAACCGGAGCCGAAGCGCGCCCGCAACAGCGCCGCCGTCATCGCCGTCTCCTACCTCGTCGGCGGACTGATCCCGCTCGGGCCGTACATGTTCCTGCACGGAGCACACGACGCGCTGATCGTCTCGATCATCGTCACGATCATCGCTCTGTTCGTTTTCGGCTACGTCAAAGGCCGCTACACCGGCGCCGGACCGTGGAAGAGCGCGATGCAGACGACGATCGTAGGCGGACTCGCCGCGACGGCGGCATTCGTGATCGCGAAGGCGATTACATAGCGCTACTGCCCGAGCGGCGTCAGCTTCAGTTCGAGCCGGTAGTCGGCGCTACACGCGCGCGACGCCGCATTCTCGACGCGGTCCGCGAGGTTGCGGAGCGGGAAGAGAATCATGTCGATGGTGCCGGCTTTTTGGTCGAGCGAGTGCGATGCGTCCATGTGCAGTGGCACGCCCTCTTTCAACACAAGGCCGCGGTCGAAGCGCATGTTGAGCGGGCGGTAGCCGCCAGACGTCACTTCGATCGTGCAACGCTCGGGATAGCGCGGGACATCGACGCGCATCGGAGTGGTGCCGTGCGCGATCGTACCCGCGCCGCAGTCGAGGTTCACCGACGCATGCGGCGGGACGCTGTACAGCGCAACGACGTTCGGCTCGGGAAGCTGATTGTCGGTATGCGTTGCGCAGCCGGCTGCGGCGAATGCGAAGAGAAACACGAAGGCCGTACGGTTTTGCATCGTCGTCCTATTGAGTTGCCAGCACGCTGCTGTCGTGCTCGCGTTTGTGAAGGTCGTTGACCTTCGTCATGATCTTCTCGTCGATCTTGTTGATGGCAAAGATGCGGGCCACGCGGATGGCGTTCTTGATCGCCTTCGCGTTCGAGCGGCCGTGACAGACGATGCAGCCACCCTTGACGCCGAGGAGAGGGGCGCCGCCGTATTCGGAGTAATCCATCCGCTTTTTCAGGTCGGCGAATGCGCTCTTCGCAAGCAGCCCGCCGATCTTCCGCGGCAACGTGCGCATCATCTCCTGCCGCAGCGTCGTCGACACGAACTCGCCGAGCGCCTCGGACGCTTTGAGCACGACATTGCCGATGAAACCGTCGCAGACGACGACGTCCGCGTTGCCGTTGTAGACATCGCGCCCCTCGGCGTTGCCGATGAAGTTGAGTCCCGTCTCCTTCAGGACGCGATACGTCTCCTTCGTCAGCTCGTTGCCCTTTCCTTCCTCCTCACCAATCGACAGCAGACCGATGCGCGGCGCTTCCATATCGAAAAGCATCTGCGCGTAGAAGTGGCCCATGACAGCGAACTCGCGAAGGTGATTCGGTTTGGCGTCGACGTTCGCGCCGACGTCGAGCAGCAATGTGTGGCCCTTGAGGCTCGGCAGAACGGTGGCGAGGGCGGGACGGCTCACGCCTTCGATCATGCCCATGACGGCGCGCGCGGAGGTCCAGGTCGCGCCGGTGTTGCCGGCGGACACGAACGCATTGGCGCGTCCCTCGGCCACCAGATTCGCGCAGACGCGAACGGAGGAGTTCCGCTTCCTGCGCAGCGGCGCCAGGGCGGTGTCCTCCATCGTCACGACTTCGCGCGCGTCGAAAATCGTGATGTTGCGCGGAGTCCCGCCGGCAGCGGCGAGCTCTTTCTGCACGACGTCTTCCTGGCCGACGAGAATGATCTCGACGGGAAACTCGGCCGCCGCCAGGATCGCGCCCTTCACCACCTCGGACGGCGCATGATCGCCGCCCATGGCGTCCAGAGCGATACAGACGTCACTCATCGCAAGTGGATTCTAGAACGAGTCTTTGACGGCGATGACTTCGCGGCCTTTGTAGAACCCGCACTTCGGGCAGACGCGGTGCGGCATCTTCGCTTCGTGGCATTGCGGACAGGTCGAGAGCGACTTCGGTTCCAGGAAGTCGTGCGCGCGCCGCGTGCGCGTGCGAGCTTTCGAGTGTCTCCGTTTGGGATTAGGCATGGTGTTGCTCCTTAAGAAGTGATCAGTGGTTAGAGGTCAGTGGTCAGGAGTCTATCCCTGACCGCTGGCCGCTGGCCCCTGACAACTGTCATTGCTCGTTCTTCTTCGCCAACTCCGCCCGAATCCCTGCCAGCGCTCCCCACCGCTCGTCGCTGACCGGCGACTGGCAGGAACACGCTTCCTGATTCCGATTCGCCCCGCACTGCGGACAGAGCCCGAGGCAACTCTCCGTGCACAGCGGCTTCATCGGGATGGAAAGCTGAACCTGCTCGGCGGCAAGATCCCGCAGTGGAATCAACCGCTCCGTGTAGAACTCGATGTCGAGCTCGTCCGGGGTGATCTCGACCTCGTTCTCTGCAAGGAGGGCCGGCCGGGGGCGGAATCTTAAGTGAAAGTCGGACGAATTCGCAAACGGGAACGGCTCCACGCAGCGCGCACACGTCAGGTCGCCCGAGAACGACGTCGATCCGTCGACGAGGTACTCGCCCGCAAGATCACCCTTGCTGGCAGTGGCCGCGAGCGCGACCGGGCCGATGTCGGCCAAGTCGATGCGGTCCAACTCGTTAGCCGCGAATTGGAAGGAGCGCTCGTAGCTCTCGGAGCCGTATTTATCGATATCGTCGAAGACGATGAAGTCTTTGTCGGGCATGGACGTTCGAGGCTCTAACTGCGCCCTCCCGGCTTCTATTTCGCCCCGATTCTTACCTTTAGCTCCTCCGCGTTGCCGTCGTCGGAGTCCGCCGCTTCGATGCTCGTGGCCTCCTGCAACGGCTCGATCCAGTGCTTGAGATCGCGGGCCGAGCGGTAAACGCGTCCGGCGGCAATCCGAAGGCCGAGGCTGTCGCCGAGCCGGCTGAGGATCGGGACGAGCCGCTTCGGATCGGCACGCACCGCCCACTTCCCCGCAGGCCAGCGGCCCGGATCGAACGCATCCTTTGTATATAGGGCGATGGAATCGTCGAACGAAAGGAGGAGCATGCCGTTCTGCTCCGACGTCTCGATATGGATGCCGAGGGACTCGCCCTGACGAACTTTGGAGACGAAATCGTCGAAGCCCGGGCGGCGCACGGGATCATCGGGAATCGCGATCACACCGATCGGCCGCGGCAGGAACTTGTGGGTGTCGATGTCGTAGATCGCCAGCGTGCCGCCGTTCTCCAGCAGCGAGGAGACGTGCGTGCCGAAGACGCGGTTGAGGTCTTCCACGATGCGCGGCATCGAAGCAAAGCTGGCCGTCAGCAACGCGCCATGTGCGAATCGAGCGGGCTGCGGGGACTGGGTGGCTGCAGGATCCGACTGTTCGCGAGCAGCTCGTGACGTGACCACGATCTCCTCCGGCGTCACGGACAGCGACGTCACCGCTGGCCGCGCGATCGGAGGAAACGCGCCGCGCGAGCCGCTGCGCTGGACGACGAAGGCGTCGCCCGGTGGCAGTTTTTCCGCGAGCGCGAGGATCTGATCGAGCGCGGCAGGGTTGATCGATGGGCCAGCCGGCGGAGTGAGGAGCAGCGTTTCGCCGAGGTCGCCGCCAAGCATCATGTAGATACGGACGATCGCGGCGCGGATCGGATCGAGACGGATCAGATAGCGCGTCGCGGTGGCGTCGCGCCAGGCGAGAAGGTCCGCACCGCCAACCATCCACGGCGACGGAAGCGAGTGTGAATGCTCCCAGCCGTCGACCGCCTGAGCCATGACCGGATTCGCTCGCATCTTTCCGTCGAGCGCGGCCGCCGTCGGAATCAGCGCAAACGACTCGGCGGATTCGGGCACCGAGGCGATCAGCGCGCGCTGCGCGGCGGTCAGCGGAAAGCGCAGGCCCGCCGAAGTCTTCGGCGTCGTCACAGCCAGATAGATGACGACGCCGGCGACGAGCGCGAGGACAAGAGCGCCGATGACGATGAAGAGCTTTCTCATGAGTTGTGCATTGCCTGGCGCCGGTCGCGTCACACCGGATCATCGCACGGTCTCAAACGCGGCGAAGCCGCAACCAACCGACAACCGACAACGCGCCCCAGGGCGCATGAGCTACGATCCCCTCCGATGCCGTCGTCACCGCCCCCATCGATCGCGAGCACCATTGTTCACACTCTGAGCGGTGCGGTCCGTGAGCGCGTCGCGAGAACAGTCCGCGCCGCCACACGCCGCGAGCGGAAGCTGCGCATCGGCGTCGACATCCGCCCTTTTTACGAGCCGCTCACCGGGATCGGTTGGTATCTCTATCATCTGCTGCACGAGATCGGGAAGCGCGACGACGTGGATCTCTACCTGTTCGGCGATGCGCGCGTCACCGATTACGGGCCGAATCTCCACGCCGATCTTCCTCCTAATGCCCATCTCTGCTGGTTCGACCTGCGCGGTCACGGCATCATCTCCGGCCGCTGGCGCGCGTTGACGGCGGCGGCGTACGTGCTCTGGATGAAGCTGATCGACGCCGACGTTTTCTTCGCCTCCAACTACTTCCTCCCCCGCCTCCTCGGCGCCGTGGCCCGCCGCCGCGTGATCACGATTCACGACCTGACGTTCAAGCGGTTCCCCGAGCTGCTGCAGAAAGAGACGTTGGTCAACCTCGACTATCAGATGAGCCGCGAGCTGGCGCATGCGGACGCAGCGATCTGCGTTTCGGAATCGACGCGCCAGGACCTGCTCGCGTTCTACAACATCGATCCGTACCGCGCGATCACGATCCACTCCGGACTGACCGTTCCCACTTCGGACGCTTCGCTCCCGATTTCCGACCTCCCGTCACGCTACATCCTCTTCGTCAGCACGATCGAGCCGCGAAAGAACCTCGACGTCCTGCTCGACGCGTATGCGCGGCTCCGCGCGCGCGGCGCGTACGAGGGCGCGCTGGTGGTGGTGGGACGGATCGGATGGAAAGCGGAGTCGACGCGCGCGCGCCTCCGCGCCGAGGGGGTGCGTCATCTCGACTACCTTCCGGCAGGCCAGCTCGCCGCCGTCTACCGTAACGCTGAGCTGTTCGTCTTCCCGTCAATCTACGAAGGCTTCGGCTTTCCGCTGCTGGAAGCGATGGCGTACGGCGTGCCGTCGATCGCGGCACGTTCGTCGTCGCTCCCCGAAATCGGCGGCGACGCCGCGCTCTACTTCGATCCGCGCAATGTGAAGGGGCTGGAAGCGCAGATCGCGCGAGTCCTTTCCGATGCCGCGCTTCGCGCTCAACTCGCCGCAGCGGGCCCTCGGCGCGCGGCGCAGTTCCGGTGGGATGTGGCGGCGGAGCAGACGCTGGCGGTGTTGCGGAAGGCTGCGGGGGATTGAAAACAGCAATCAACCACAGAGTCGCAGAGGACACAGAGTTGGGATCTAAGTCTGTGTCTCTGAGCCTCGGTGGTGATCGTCTCTCCGAAGCACCGTACACTTGATCTTGATTGAACCAGCACATCACGATCGACGGCCGCGCCCTCGTCGGCAACCGCACCGGCATCGGCGTCCACACCGCCGAGATCGCGCGGCGGCTCGACGCGCCGCTCATCGCGTCGCATGCGGCGATCGCGGACCGATCGGGTCTCGAGCAATGCCGCTTTCGCGTCGATCCGATGCCGCTTGGCGTGATGTGGCAGCAGTTCGTTCTGCCGCGTATCGCTACCGAGGGAGTGCTTTGGGGACCGCACGGAACGCTGCCGGTCGCGCTGCGCATCCCGTCGGTTGCCACGCTGCACGACTTCAGCTCGCTGACGATGCCGCTCCGACACCGGATGAAGACCGTCCTCTCGTTCAACGCCTTCATCGGGCGCAGCCTGCAGATGGCCACGCGCATCGCCGCCGTCTCGCGCGCCGTCGCTGAAGAAGCGGTTCGGTGGTTTGGCGTGGCACGAGAGCGGATCGAGATCGTGCCGAATGGTGTCGACGATTTCTTCTCACCAGCGATCGACGGCGACGAATCCGACTACGTTCTCTACGTCGGTACGATCGAGCCGCGCAAGGGGCTCGACGATCTGCTGGCCGTCTGGGATTCGCTTCCGCAACCGCGGCCCCGGCTCGTCCTTTGCGGCGACGCGGGATGGGGCAGCGTGACGCTGCCGGCCGGCGCGGAGGTCACGGGCTACGTCGATCGCGCGAGGCTTCGCGATCTTTACCGCGGCGCGCGCGCCTTCGTCTATCCATCGCGAAACGAAGGGTTCGGCATTCCGCCGCTCGAGGCGATGGCGTGCGGCGCGCCGGTCATCGCTACGCGAACAGGAGCCATTCCGGAGTACGCCGAGGGGGCGGCGCTTCTTGTCGACCCGGGCGACCGCGACGGGTTGCGTGACGCGCTCGTTCGGCTCCTCGGCGACAAGGCGTTGCGCGACGAACTGCACGCCACCGGCGCGGAGCGCGCACGGATGTATTCGTGGGAGCGATCCGCTGCGCTGATGACGGAGTTGCTGGCCGAGGCGGCACGATGAAGATCGGCATCGACGCCAGGAAGATCGCCGACTTCGGGATCGGCACCTACATCCGCGGGCTGCTCGGGGGTCTCGTTGCGCTTGGTGGCGACGACACATACGTCGCCTTCGCACCGCGGGGCTCTTCTCACTTTCTGCCGGCCGAGGTCGAACATGTCGTCGTCGACGCACCGCACTACTCGATCCGCGAGCTGATCACGGTCGGGCGCGCGGTCGAACGGGCCAACCTCGATCTCTTCCACGCGCCGCACTACGTCGTGCCCTTCACGAACGTCCCGTTCGTCGTCACGGTCCACGACCTCATCCACCTTCGTCATCCGAACCCGCTGGCGCGGATGTACGCGAGGCAGATGATCGGGCGCGCGGTCCGCCGCAGCCGCCGGGTGCTGACGGTGAGCGAAGCGGTGAAGCGCGAGATCGTGACCACATTCGGCTGCGGCGAGGAGCACGTCGTCGTCACACCGAACGGGGTCGGTGCGCCGTTCGAGGCCGAGGGAAAAGCGGCGGAAGGGCGCTACTTCCTCTATGTCGGCAACGACAAGCCGCATAAAAACGTCGATGTGCTCGTTGATGCCTTCGCGAAAATCTCCGGCCCGTCGCTCGTTCTCGCCGGCTCGCCGTTCGAGCGCTTCCGCGAGCGCGACGGTGTCAACGTGAGCGGGTTCGTGACGGACGTGGAGCTCGCAGCGCTCTACCGCGGCGCGATCGCGCTGGTGACGCCGAGCCGCGAAGAGGGCTTCGGACTCCCTGCGCTGGAAGCGATGGCGTGCGGATGCGCCGTGATCACGTCGAACGCGGAGGCGCTCGTCGAGATCACCGGCGATGCGGCGCTTCATGTCGATGCGTCGATCGATGCGCTGGCCGCTGCGATGCGGCGCGTTGCTTCCGATGATGCGCTGCGTGCCGCACTCGCGAAGCGCGGCATCGATCGCGCGAAAAACTTCACGTGGATGCGCTGCGCGGAGCGCGCGCGTGACGCGTATCGCGCGTCGATTACGCGCTGAAACGCGCCCCTTTTCGTGGAACGGGCGTGGAACATCGCGTATCGAATTACGATTTTCATAAACAATTGCTTGACAATATGGATTAACGATCGCATATTAACGACAAGTTAAAACGATGACCGCCACGAACTGGAAGAACAACCTCGAAGCTCCGGTGAATGTCGAAGGTCGTCGTCTCTTCACTCTCCGCCGTAACCCGAATCCAAAAAACGATTGGCCGGAGAAATCCGGCGTTTTTTGCCAAATAGGCGCGACCGTGAGGTCCCGTACGGCATGAAAGGCAGGTGAGCTTGATGGCCGCAAAGAAAAAGGCAGCAGCGAAGAAGCCAGCTAAGAAGTCAGCGAAGAAGAAGTAAGCACTTCATCGACTTTTGGGGAGTCGTACTCGAGGGGTCTTCGGGCCCCTCGTTTTTTTTCGATAACCTTTTTGCTGGCGCGCCGTTCTCTCATGCGGAGGACCCATCCCATGCGCAAGCAACTTCTATTCGCGGCGGCAGCGTTTCTCGTGGCCAGTGTCGCGATGGCCAACGAGGAAGTAACCCACTCCTTCGCCACATCTTCCGCGCGCGGTCAGGTCCGCCGCGTCGTCATCGACATTCCCGCGGGCAGCGTGAAGATCCGCAACGGCGCCGCCGGACGCATCGCCGTCAGCGGAGAAGTCCGCCGCCGTTTCGACGGTTACCGGCGCCGCGCTAAAGAGCAGACGATCGCCGACAACATCACCGCCGAGATCATCATCGACGGCGATGAGGCAATCGTGCGCAGGCATTACGGCCCGGGCGCGCAGAGCTGGAACGCGAAGAGCATCCACTCCGTGGTCGAGATCACCGTCGATCTTCCGCCCGGACTCGATCTGGATGTCTCCACGCACTACGGCGAGGTCGACATCGACGGCGCGTTCGGCAACATCGAAAGCGATCTCCGCGCCGGTGAGGTTCACATCCGCACGCCCCGCAAGAACGTCCGCGACCTTCGCGCCTCGGTGCTCATCGGCGAAGTTCACACTTACTTCGGCGATCACTACATCGAGAACGAAGGCGTCTTTCCTCGGGTTGCGCACTTTCACAACGAGGCCGGACGATCCGATGTCAGCGTTCACTCCACCTTCGGCGAGGTGCACGTCACGCTGACGCAGTGATGAACGCTTCGGCGTCCTGGCGCGTCGCGATCCTGCCGGAGAGCTGCGCGTCGAGAAGCGCTCGCTTCAACTCTCCCACCCGCGGGCCCGGAGCGATGCTCGCCAGCGACGCAATCTCATCGCCTGTCAGGAGTGGCTGCGTGTTGAAGTCAGGAAATTCGATGTGTTCGCTGCGTCCGAGCGCCCGCAGCATGGGCATCAACTCACCGGCAACGCGTTCCCCCGCGTCGTAAAGATCAAGCGGTCCATGCTTTTCGCGAAGACGTTGGAGCGTGAGAATGTCGCGCAGAAGCGCCGCGCTGAGGCGCCAGCGTTTTGCGAATGACTCCGCGTTCGGCAGCAGCAACGCCATCGCCGCGGCGACCGGCACATCATCAGCCGCGAACAGACTTGCATCGAGCGAGCGTTCGAAGAGCGGCACATCGAGGGCGGTGTCGTGAAGAAGCGTCATTGCACGCCGGAAGGATCTCGCGGAAAGGATCACCAGCAACTCGTAGGCAACTCGTTCGACGGCAACATCCGCGATGCGTGCCGCACGCAACCGAATCGCCGCCAGCGTGAACTCATCGATCGCGAAATCGAACCGCACCGACATGCGCACGGCTTTCAGCATCCGCAGTGGATCGTCGTCGAAGTTGCCAGCATCGACCATCCGGACGACGCGGCGCTCCAGATCGGCGCGGCCACCATGCGGGTCGAGAAGCATTCCCGAGTCCAGGCTGACCGCCATCGCGTTGATGGTGAAATCGCGTCGAGCGAGATCGGCGTCGATGCTGCCGTCGAGCAGCGCGGCGAAGTCGTAAACATGCGCGCCGTCGACGACGCGCCACGCGCTGAGATGATCCTCACGCCCGAGTCGAATGACCTTCCGGCCGAGGGTGCGCGCGCAGGCGAGAGGGTCGAGACAGGCAACATCAACGTCCGCCGGCGCCGCGCCGAAGATCAGATCGCGGACCGCGCCGCCGACGACGTAGGCATCCGCTGGAAGATCGCGAAGGCGGGGGAAGAGGCGGAGGAGGTCGTCTTTCAAGACATCCACTGCGACTTCCCGCGCGGATCAAAGGGATGAATTTCCGCTGTCATCCTGAGACCGCCGAAGGACACGCAGTGCCGGAGGACGTCGAAGGACCGCCCGCGCATGTGCAGGGCGGGTTGGTGGTGATGTGGATGATGCAGAGAATCAGGGGGTCCTTCGACCGTCCTCCGGCACTGCGTGTCCTGCGGCGGCTCAGGATGACAAGTCATCGGGTCTCAATCGGACACCACATTGCGCAGCACCCCGATTCCTTCGATCTCCACTTCCACGCGATCTCCGGCCGCGAGCGGGCCGACGCCGGCGGGCGTGCCGGTGAGGATCACGTCCCCCGGTTGGAGCGTCATCACCGACGTGATGAACTCGATGATCGCGCCGCAGTCGAAGACCATGTCGTGCGTGTTGCCGTTCTGCTTCGTCTCGCCGTTCACGCGCGTGCGCAGCGAGAGATTCGAGGGATCGAGATCGGTCTCGATGCAGGGGCCGAGCGGGCAGAAGGTGTCGAAGCTCTTGCCGCGCGTGAACTGCACGTCTTTCTTCTGCAGATCGCGGGCGGTGACGTCGTTGGCGCAGGTGAAGCCGAGGACGACGGTGCGCCAGTCGGCGGCAGCGATGTTTCGGGCGGTGCGGCCGATGACGATGGCCAGCTCCCCTTCGAAATCGACGCGCTGCGATTGCGGCGGGCGGACGATCGTTCCGTTCGGCGGCAGAACTGCGCTCGGCGGTTTCAGAAAAATGATCGGTTCGGATGGCGCCTCGTTGCCGAGCTCTTTGGCGTGTTCGGCGTAGTTGCGGCCGACGGCGACGATCTTGGATGGCGCGACCGGCGCCAGGAGCGAGGCATCGGCGAGCGCGATCGAGTCGCCGGTCGCCTCACCCAGCGCGGTCGCATCGATGCCGGTGTAGCGAACGATCCGGCCTCCATCAGCGACGCCGGCGGCCGGACTGCCCTCATGGAGAAAGCGATAGATTTTCACGGCGGCGAATTGTAATCGTAGAATCCGCAACCATGGCGCAAACGACGTTGTTCAGCAAAGCCGACATCGACCGACGTGTAGCGGAAATGGGCGCGGAGATTACGAAGGATCTCGCCGGCAGCGATCTCATCGCGCTCTGCGTGCTCAAAGGGGCGATGTTCTTCTGCAGCGATCTGATGCGGCAGATCGGATTCGATGTCGCCCTCGACTTCATCCAGATCTCGTCGTACGGAAATCAGAAGACATCGTCGGGCGTCGTCACGATTCTCAAAGAGCCGCAGCTCGACATGCGCGACCGGACCGTCCTGATCATCGAGGACATCATCGACAGCGGCCTTTCGATGAACGAGGTCTTCCGCTACATCAAGCTCGACCGCGGCGCGCGCGAAGTGCGCACGGCGACGTTCCTCGACAAGCCGACCGCACGCAAAGTCGAGTTCAAGGCGGACTACATCGGCTTCTCCATCGACCCGAAGTTTGTCATCGGGTATGGCCTCGATTACGCGGAGAAGTATCGCAATATCCCGGAAATCCAGGTGCTCAGCGATTAGTCCACTCGATGACACCGTCGATGACCCCGAGCGTGTGCGGCTGGTTGGTTAGTTACGTGGTCAGGTTCTGATCGCGCCGTTTCGCTCCGCGCCTCCGCGTGAAACCGTCTTTGTCGTTTCGCGATTCACGACCTCCGATACACTCCGAGATCAATGTCATTCCTGCTGTACCTCCTCGCGGCACTGTTGCTGCTGTGGATCTCGCATCGCTGGCTCGCTCCGCTCTCACGGCCAGCGGCAATTGTGGTGTTGCTCCTGCCGCTCTGCGTGACGGGCAAGGCGCTGCTGACGGGCGGCGTGTTCGGGCCGGTCGACCTGCCGTACTTCACCGAGCCTCTGCGCGCCATGCGCGTCCCCCTCGGCGTCCCACAACTGCACAACGGGATGCTGTCCGATCTGTACGCGCAGATGATCCCGTGGCGAAAAGCGGTGCAGTTCGCGCTGGCGCATCACCAGTGGCCGATCTGGAATCCGTTCATCCTCTCCGGAACGCAGCTCGCGGCCGCCGCGCAGCCTGCGGCCTACTCGCCGTTCACGCTCATCGCCTGTCTGCTGCCGGTGGCGCAGAGCATCACCTTCTCGGCGGCTCTGACGTTTTTCCTGGCCGGACTCGGTGCGTTCCTCTTCGCGCGCGAGATCGGCTGCCGCGAGTCGGTCGCGCTCTCCGCCGCCGCCGGATGGATGTACGCAGGGCCGATGGCCTTTTTTGTCCTCTGGTCGTTGGGGAGCTCTTGGGCGCTCTTTCCGCTCGTGCTCTTCGCAGCGCGCCGCGTCGTGCACGCACCCGGAGTCCGGTCGGCGGCCGTTTTGGCGACGGTGCTGACGCTCCTGTTGCTGGCCGGACATCCCGAGACGGCGTTTCATATCGTCTTCTGCGGGTCCCTTTACGCGTGTATCGAGATGCTGGCGATGCGGCGCAACATCGTCCGTCCGATCGCCGGCGCGCTGGCCGCGGGTGTGATCGCGCTGCTGCTGTGTGCGATCTATCTTCTGCCGATGTTCGAGGCGGCGCCGCAGACGATGGAGCATCAGTTCCGCACGGGCGGGTATCTCGAGATTCCCCGAGGAGTTGCGGCGGGGGAGAGCGGGGCGCGGATACTCACCGATTTCTTCCCGCACCTGCACGGCCGCTACTGGAACTGGAAGAATCCCCACTGGGTTCCCCTCGAGACCTCGGCAGCCGGCAGCATCATCCTGGCGCTGGCCTTGTACGCGATCGCTCGCGTGCGACGGCGTGAGGTGGCGTTCTTCGCCGCGCTGGCAGTGTTCGGAATCCTGGCTCGCGCTGCCTGGTCGCCGCTCGCAACGCTGTTGCAGAAACTGCCGCTCTTCGACATCACGCTCAACGAACGCTTCTCCTTCGCTGCCGCGCTCTCGCTGGTCGTCCTCGCCGCGATCGGCCTCGAGCATGCGTTGCGCGCACAGGACCGCGCGCTCTTCTACGCGCTGGCGGTGACGACGGTCCTCGTCACTGGCGGCGCGTTCGCGATCGATCACTTCAACGTCATGGCGCACAGCCTGCCGGAGTGGGGCGTCTACACGCTCTTTGGCGAGCTGGCATGTGTCGGCGTGGCGGCAATCGTCGTTCTTCTGGTCGCGGGGCCGCGCGGTCTCGAGGTTTCGACGTCGCGCGGTCTCGCGCTAGGCGACGCCGCCGGCAACCCGGCAACCGAGCAACTCGACGACCGCGCGACCGCGCAACCACGCGACCGCGCGACCGCGATTGCAACGATCCTCTTTCTCCTCATCGCCGCTCAACGCTGGCTTGCTGGTCACGACATCTATCCCACGCTTCCTGCCTACGCGGCGTATCCGCCGATTCCGATCCTTCGCTCGCTCCCACGCGGCGGCGAGCCGTTTCGCATCGTGGGGCGCGCTAACGCATTCGTGCCGGGAACCAGCGCACTCTACGAGCTCGAAGACGTGCGCGGTTACGAGGCGCTGACGTTCTCGCGCTACGTGGCCACATACGACGCCTGGTGTACGCACCAGCCGGTGTGGTTCAACCGCGTCGATGATTTGACGAAGCCTTTCCTCTCCATGCTCAACGTCCGCTATGCCATCGCCAAGGATTCCCTGCCGCCGCCCGACGGCTGGCGCCGCGTGGCGGTGCAGCGCGGTGCGGAGTTGCTGGAGAACACGCACGTGTTTCCACGCGCATTCGTTCCAAACCGCGTGGTCTTCGGCGCCTCGTTCGACGGCACTCTGGACGCCATGAAGGCGGCGGCCGATTTTCGTGAGCGAGCCTGGATCGAAGCGCCGCTGCCGGCTCAGGAGCGTAGCAACGAAGGGGGGACCGTTGCGAGTGTCCGACGCGATGACGCCGATCTCATCGTCGACGCCGTCACGCCCGCCGGCGGCTGGGTCGTCATCACCGAGCCTGCGTGGGATGGCTGGCGCGTCTACATCGACGACCGCCGCGTCCGGCACTTCTACGCCAATGCCGCGTTCATTGGAGTTTTCGTTCCGCCGGGCGGGCACACGATCCGGCTGACGTACATGCCGGACAGCTTCGTACACGGCCGCGCCATTTCGTTTTCGACGCTGGGTCTTCTCTTCATCGGCGGCATCGCCGCACGCCTGCGCCGGCGGCGGATCCCGCTACCGCGCTAATCCGGCACACACGCCGAAGACCCAACGCTAGAATGGCATTCAGGTCTCGCCATCGTCTTGTCATCGGGAGAATCTCCAATGCACATTGTCGCCAGAATTCTGACTGCCGCACTTGCTGTAGCAGCGTCTGCGGCTTACGCCAACACGGACGATGTGCTCGCTGCCAGCACGGTCTGCGTCCCTGTCTCCATCGTGTCGCACCCGTCCTTCGTGACGATCCTTCCAGGCAGCTCGACGACGCTCTCGATCGTCATATCCGGTACGGCTCCGATCACCTACCAGTGGTACACCGGCACGTCAGGCAACACGGGAAACCTGATTCCCAACGCCACGAGCTCGTCGGTCACAGTGACGCCCGTTTCGACGATCACCGCGTATTGGGTCCACGTGGCGAACAGTTGCAACACGATCGGCGCCAACAGCACGACAGGCGTGGTCACGCTCTCCGCGACCTGTCCCTCGCCGACGATCGAGAAACAGCCAACGACCGTTTCAGCCGGCATTGGGACCGTTGCAACGTTGAAGATTGACGCCAGGCCCACCGCTACCGGCGTCGGCACCGCGGGCCCGCTGCACTACCAGTGGTACAAGGGCACGAAGGGCGATCTCTCAAAGAAAGTCGGCCTCGATTCCGATACCTTCATCACCGATCCTGTCAGTGTGACTGCCAGCTATTGGGTACGCGTCAGCGCAGAGTGCGTCAGCTCGATCGACAGCAACGCGGCGACCGTCACCGCAACAGTGTCACCCCGCAGCCGGGCAGTGAAGCACTGAGGGTCTAAAGGAGTGCGGGCGTCTTCGCCCGCGGGCCTCCGGGCGTCCCGCCCGGAGGCTTTTGGGAAGGGCCGGTTACGTCGTGTGGCGCTCGATTGCCCGACGCGCTTAACGGCACAGCGCGGCCACAAGACTTAGCCCCGCTTTTTGTAGCCATACGTCAAGCGACGTAGGACGAGCACTCGGGCGAGACGCCCGAGTGCCCGCGCGCGAGACGCGCGCACTCCCTACATCGTGTCGAGTTGCTTTTTCATTGACGCGATCATGCCGGCGCTTTGCTGTTCGACCGGTAGTGACTCGGCGTAGTGGATCGCTTCTTCGATTGTCTTGCGGGCTGCGGCTTTGTCGCCCTTTGCGGTGTAGACCGAGGCGCGGTTGCGATAGATGCCGATCTTGCGAGGGCCATAAGCGAGTTTCAGCGCGCGGTCCGAGGCGGCAAGCGCGTCGTCGAAACGGCCGGCGGCTTTGTATGCGGAGATCAGGCGCGCCGGCGGGTTGTAATCGTTCGGCAGATCGCGCTCGTCCCGCTCGAGCATGGCGATGGCCTTCTCCGGTTGTTTGAGCGCGAGGTAAGCGGTGAGGCGGTGTGAGTCGAAAACGGCGCGTTGATCGGGCGTCTTCGCTTTCGCCGCTTCGCCTTCCAGGAAGGCTGCCCACTGTTCGCGGAGAGCGCGTGCTGCGGAAGCGTCCTTCGCTTCATCGCGGGCATCGGCGAGCGATTCGTAGAGGCCGGAGCGATCGTCCGCGGACATCGCGATCTTGTTCGCCGCGGCCAGCGTCTCGCGTGTCGCTTTCTCCAGACCGGCGATCAGCTCGGAGCGGTTCCAGGATGTTTTTTCATCGAGACTAGTCGCGCAGGAAAGGCCGACTGCCGCGACGTTGACGGCGGAGCCGGTGCCGCGCACACGCGGGTAGAGCGTGAGGGCGCGCTCCGCGCAGCGCTGTGAGTCGCGGGATTCGGCGTACTCGAAGACGACCGATTCGGCAGCGCGGCCCAGACGCGGCCAGTTCTTCGGCGCGGCTGCGATCGCCTCATCGAGAGCTTTCGCAGCCTCCGCCGGCTTGCCTTGCCCAGCCAGCGCGTCGGCGCGAACAATCGCGATGTCCGCCTTCCCCTGCGATCCGCGCGCGGCGCTCTCGCCATCGTCGAGGAGCTTGCGGACCTGCGGGACAGTGCCGCCGCCGGCGTAGCGGAAGACGACCTTGTCCTTAGGATCGAGGATGAGGAGCGTCGGCCAGACGCTGATCGGATGCGCTTTGAGGAACGCCGCGTTCGTTGCGTTTTCCGTATCGATCGAGAGCCAGACGAACCGTCCGGCGTACCGCTCGAGGGACTTGTCCGTGAAGACATAGGCCCTCATCGAGCGGCACGTGTGTCACCACGGTGCCCACGCTTCGACGAAGACCGGCCGGTCTGTCGCCTTGGCGCGGGCCATCGCGGTTTTGTAATCGTTCTCGATCCACGGCAGCACTTCCTTGGCCTGCGCCGCGGCAGCGATGAGGAGGAGGGTTGCGATGAGGAGTTTCTTCATGGGCATAAGTCTAATGCAGGCCTGCTACTCACCGGCACGAACGAAGGGATTTGTCATTCCGAACCGGCGAAGCACGGAGAGGAATCCCCTGCCGACGGAGCGAGTATCGATCTTAACCGGGGGATTCCTCTCCGTGCTTCGCCGGTTCGGAATGACAGCGACTACTTCGCCGCCAGACTTTTCCTCACCCGATCCCGATACTCCTTCGCCTTCGCCACTGCTGCCGGCACATCCACCGTCAGCACTTTGCGGTTGCGCATCAGCACCTTGCCGTCGCAGATCGTCGTGACGACCGAGTTTCCTGACGCGGCGTACACGATCGCGGATTCGACGGCGTAGACCGGCTGCGTCTTCGGTTGCTGCAAGTCGATCACGATGACGTCGGCGCGTTTGCCCGCTTCGAGCGTGCCGATGCGGTCTTCCATGCCGAGGACTTTGGCGCCGCCGATGGTGGCCATTTCGAGGACATCGCGGGCGCTCAGAGCTTTCGGATCGCCGAGGGTGATTTTCTGGAGGCGCGCGGCGCTGGCCGCTTCTTCCACCATGTCGAGATTGTTGTTCGATCCGGCTGGACCGTCGGTGCCGAGTCCGACCGAGACACCCATCTTGCGCATGGCCACGACCTGCGCGACGCCCGAGGCCAGCATCATGTTGCTTTCCGGGCAATGCGCGACACCGACACGCTTCGCGGCGAAGGTGTTGATATCGTCCGGCGTCAGCCAGATGCCGTGCGCGGCGATGACGTCGTGCCCGAGGAAGCCGATGGAGTCAAGGTAGCCGGCGGAGGAGAGGCCCGTCGTGTTGTCCTTGATCTGCGCCGCCTCGCCTTTCGTTTCGGCGACATGAATCAGGATCGGCGCATGAAGCTCGGTGGCCAGCGCGCGGACCTGCTCGAGGTGCGCACGCGAGACCGTGTACGGCGCGTGCGGCGCGAGTGCAGCGGTGATGAGGCGGTCGCCGCGCCAGCGCGTGACGAACTCGCGCACGTACGCGATCGCGGCGTCCCACGTTTTGTTGTCGGCGACGGGGAAGTCGATCATCGTCTCGCCAACGACCGCTCTCAGCCCCGCCTTCTTTGCCTCGGTCGCGATGTCGCTCTCGAAGTAGTACATGTCGGTGAACGTGGTCGTCCCCGAGGCGATCATCTCGGCGGCAGCGAGCCGCGTTCCCCACCGCACGAAGTCGCGATCCACGTTCTTCGCCTCGGCCGGGAAGATGTAGTGCTGCAGCCAGTCCATGAGGTCGAGGTCGTCGGCGATGCCGCGGAAGAGCGTCATCGGCACGTGCGTGTGCGCGTTGACGAAGCCGGGAAGGATGGCCGAGCCGCGCGCGTGAATCGTGTCGGCCGAGGTGAATCGTTTGGCGATGTCGGCCGACTTGCCGACGGCGACGATGTCACCCTTGTCGATGGCCACCGCGCCTTCGTCGATGTTCGGCCCAGCCATCGTGATGACGGTGCCGCCGGTGACGATGAGATCGACCTTGCGCTGTGCTGCGTTCACAGCGAAAGCAAAAATGAACGTGAGAGTGAGAAGTGTTCGTCGCAACATGCCCGCGACGTTAACGCAAAGGGCGCACAAAGAGAACCATGCACCACGGAGGCTCAGAGTGCATAGAGCGGCACGCCCGCAACCCAACCGCTGTCATCCTGAGACCGCCGAAGGACACGAAGTGCCGGAGGACGTCGAAGGACCCCCCGCGCTTTCTGCCTGGTTTTGCCACCGCCCTATCCTGCAAGAGCGAAGGGGGTCCTTCGACCGTCCTTCGGCACTTCGTGTCCTTCGGCGGCTCAGGATGACAGGCTTGATAATCTCCGCGTCGCGCGCAGAAACCGATGGTTAGTAGTACAGAGATCTCCGTGTACTCTGCGTCTCTGTGGTCGATGGTTCTGGATCAGGCCCGACGCGAGGCTGGCGCGTACAATTGACGTCATGAAAGCGAGGACCCTGGCGAAGGCGACGTACGAGGACCTGATGAAGGTTCCGGAGAACCTCGTTGCGGAGTTGATCGACGGAGAGTTGTACGCGTGGCCGCGGCCTGCCGGACCGCACGCGCGTTTCTCGTCCGTCCTCGGAATGGAAATCGGACCGCCGTACGACCGCGGGCGCGGTGGGCCGGGCGGTTGGTGGATTGTCGATAAGCCAGAGCTACACCTCGGTGAGAACGTGCTCATCCCTGCACTCGCCGGCTGGCGCCGGGAAAAGATGCCGGAGATTCCGCGCGATCACCGTTTCATCATCGAGCCGGATTGGGTTTGCGAAGTGATCTCCACTGCGTCGGCGGCTGTCGTACGCGCAAAGAAGAGTCGAATTTACGCGAAATGCGGAGTGGCCTGGTTGTGGCTCGTCGATCCGGAACAGCACATTCTTGAACCCTTCAAGCTCATAAACGGATTCTGGACATCGCGCTGTGCATTCACCGGCGATGACGTTTTCCGATCTGATCCGTTTCCGGAAGCAGAAATTGATCTCGCGTCGATTTGGGGTCCGACGCCGGAAGAGTTTCGCGTTGATGTTCGCGCAAAGAACGCGACCGTACAATTGACGTCATGAAAGCGCTGGCCCGCCAACGGGCAACGTATGACGATCTGGTCAACGTGCCTGAGACCGAGGCCCGATTCTTAAAACCAGTCCACCACAGAGACTCAGAGGTCACAGAGAAACCTCTGTGCACTCTGCGTCTCTGTGGTTAATGCTTTTGGATTAAACACTGGCCATCGCCATGTGCCCCGCCGCGCCAACCTTCAGCCCATCGCTGCGCCCATCGAAAAAACGGCGGTTCAACGCGTCGCCGTCGTAGTCCTCGGCATTGGTGAATCCGAGGCGATGCAGGTCGCGCAATAGTTCCGGCGGATCGAAGAATGTCTTCCAAGGCTCGCCAATGGACGCCACGCGCTTGGCCATCGCGTAAAAGACGACCCGGCTCGTCCAGCCAAGCGTTTCCGGCGGAACCGTGTAGTCGAAAACGACGCCGGTGCCGGTTCGCAACGACGCGATGAAGGAGAGCGTCTGGTCGATCGCCGGCCGCTCCAGATACGGCACGACGCCGAGCCATGCGAAAAACGCTGGAGATGAAGCGTTGAAGCCGGCCCCGCGCAGGGCATCGTCGAGCGCGGTGATCGTGAAATCGATCGGGACAAACGTCAGCGTAGGCGGAATCGCGATTTCTCCGCCGGCGAGCCGCTCGCGTTTCGTCGCCTGCGTGGCGGGATGGTCGACTTCGAAGACGCGCAGCTCGGGGAAAGGATTGCGATAGGCGAAGGTATCAAACCCGGCGCCGAGGATGACGTACTGCTGCACGCCGAGAGCGACAGCGTCGCGCAACGCATCCTCGGCGAAGCGGCTGCGCATGGCGAAGAACGCGCGGAGGTACGGCGCGAGCGGCGACGACTCGCGAGCCGGCGGGCGCTCACGCAACTCCCTCGCCACCTCGGGGCGGATGATCCGCAACGCCAGCGGGTCCTCGAAAACGAGCGGCCGGTCGCGCACCTGATGCGCCGCCCGCCGCTCCGCCACTCGATCTGCTGTCCTGCTGGCCTGCCCCTCCTGCATCCTGCGATTGTACGAGGCGCCACTTGCCTGCTGCGATTCCTTTCCGCCATGATGTCAACATCCCCGGAAAAAACCTGCACCGCGACAAGGAGTCTCATGAGCCTGTTCGACTATCCACGAATCAACATCAAAGGCAACGTCACGCTGAACCCCGGCACGGCCAACAACGACGACTACGCCGGCAGCTACAGCATCCCCGCGGGGCCGTTCGAGGGCGAGACGCTCGCTCTGATCGATTCCAAGCGTGTGCAGCCGCGAACGTTCGGGATGTCGGATGCCGACTTCATTACCTGGGTGCAGAAGGCTCACACGTTCAAGTCGCAGAGTGGGGGCCCGACGAAGCAGATCATTCCCGCGGAGTGGAATTACTACGGCGACATGACTTCGAACGTCAAGAGCGGCGCCGCCTCGGTGATCGGAGTCCAGACGGGACCCGGTCAGCTCTACACCGCCGCCGATCCCTCGGTGCCTGTAACGGCGCTGATCGGATCCCAGCTCACGTACAAGGGCGGTATCACAGACGTGAATTCGGAGGGATCGCCTCCCGCGACGCAATTCTTCATCGAGCAATTGACGCTGATGAACGGCTCGGCGATCGCATTACAGGGACCTGCCTCGAAAGGCGCCTGCCAATGGATCAATTTCTACCGCAATGTGAATCAGGTCGGAGACGCCGGCGCGGGCGGCTACATGTATCACGTCATCCGCAAGTCGGTATGCGGCCCGAACTTCAATATCCCCGGCTTCGAGGATCCGTCGATCGTTGGAGTGATATTCCGCTACTACCTCTACAACATCGGCAAAAGGATCACGGGCAATGCCGCGCTGGAGGCACTCTACAAGACGGGCGGACAGAATCCGGCGTCGCTGCAGTTCGTGGCCACGATCGCGCCGCTGTATGAAGGCGAAGAGATCACCACCGGGCCGGTGGGACGGCTCCTCGTCGCGCCGCCGCCGACAATCTCCACGCTCCCGCTGAATTACAACAATGGCAGTGGAACGATCGCGTTGGCGCCGGCGGTGTTGCAGCAGAACGAGAACTTAATCTCCGTCGAATTCGTCGGTACGTTTCCCGACAACAATCAAGGGTCAACGAACGACAAATACAACTTCGGACCGGTAACGCTCATGGCCGACGGCAGCGGAACGACCGCGAAGATCGGCGACGTCGATTACACCGATACCATTGGAGGCGATCAGCGGGGCTGGCTCTTCGACTTCGACATCTTCACAAACGCCGACGCGCAAAAGGTTCTCATCGATCCGGCCGCCACATTCCGGTTGCAGAGCGGATGTTGTGGAAACGTTCTCAATGAGACTGACTACTACATCGTCTCGAATCAGCAAGCCATTTACGCCGAGCAGTACGGTCCCGGCGATTCATTCCTCAATCAGGGAACGGAGGAGCCTGCGACGATCAGCGTATTTCAGCATGGCAAGCAGCTCGCGCCTGGCGACTGTCCGCCGATGACCGTGTGGAGCTACAGCACGGTCCCGCTGCAAACGCCCGGAGCAGTAGTGCAGGTCACGCAGAACTTTCAGCCCGGCCAGCCGCTCACTGTCGACACGTCGCTCCCCGGCAATTTCACCTTCACGTTTACCGTCGGCAATCAACCCCCCCCACCGTCGAGCTACAGCGCGTTTCTCAACCCACCCTTCACAATTCTTACAAACGCTCCACAGATCGCCTTGCGCATCCTGCCGAACGACGAGGATTTCTCGCAGTATTACGTCGATCCAACAGCGTCGGAGCCGGTTGGGAACGACAAACTCACGTTCGACATCGTTTTCGCGAAAGTGCTGCGGACGTATTACCTGCTCTACCCGGTCATGAACGAATACATTCCGCTCAATGAAGAGTCGGCAGTATCGGCCGCCGCCAGCGGGATCATCGCCCGAACCGATCCGGCGCTATGGATGACAAGGAAATACATGCCGCGAACGCGTGACATGTCGCAAAGCCGGCGAACGCTGTTGCAAGCCTGGTGTCGGAAGCAGCCCCCGCCACAGGCCGGTTCTGTGTAGCACAGACACTCTTGTCTGTGCGTGGCAACCGCTCAACCCTCCGGCAGCTCCGCCGCGAGTTTCATCATCGATTGCTCGAGCTCCGCCCCGAGCTCCCGCTCGTGATCCCACGCGATGCCTACGATCGCCCGCACTTCTCCTGCGTCATCGAGCACCGGCAGCGCGATCGCCGCCTGCGCCCCGACCGCCTTTGCCCCCGGCTTGATCGTCCCACTGTCATCCGTCTGCAGATTGCACGTCTGCACCGGCGCCTTCTTCACCTGCGCCACCCCCGCCATCCCCTTCCCATGCGCCACATGCGCAACGATGGCCACCACCGGCGGCGGAATGTTGTGCGCCGCCGTGAGATAGAGATCGTCACCGCGCTGCTCGTGAACAGTGCCGGCCACGCCGCTAACCCTATGGATCAGGGACTCGAGGAACGTTTGATGAGCGATGTTTTTCTCGTACATACCTGGGAGGGTCGGTTGGGCGGCGAATCCCTACCCGCGATTCAGGGGGAGGGCGATTCGACGGACCGGTCTATTGTCGGAACCACGCTGTTCTCGGTTCGGGCAGCAGACGAGATGCCGGTCAGCTGGAAACTTCTCGCCGCGCGGACCGTCCGCGCGGCGAAGATGAGCGTAGAAGTTCGCGTCTATCCGCCACTCGGTATCGTGGCAGGGCCGCAGTTCACACCGGTGTTGGCGTTTTCTATATCGACTTCTTTGGCATTGGCTTTCGCGCCTGCAGGGGAGCTTCTTCGGGAACGTCCGTGGCCTTGTACGTTCGGAGCAGGGGCTGGGTCCATCGGAGGATGACCTTGGTTCATGAGGCCGACGCTAAACGGAATGGGAGGCATTGTCGGCTTAACCTCGAACAGACTGTACAGAAGTTCAAAGTCAAATCCGACGCCAGCCATTGTTTCTCCAGAGTGCTCTGCTGCTACGTTCTGGTAAGTCATGGACACCTTCTTGGAGTTGAAGGCGACATAAACGGCGGAGGCCGCATCCTTGAACGGTGTAACAAGTACGCAGTCAGCCTTATCGAGGACATGCCATGTCACGCCGCTCGCCATTAGGGCGTTTCGATGCAGAGGGAGGAACATTGCCTCATCGACTTGAGGAGGGTGCGAATGAATCGCGGACAAGCGGCCAAGCGGAATCTCCATCCACGCGGCCACTCTGTCTTTGTATTTGTTGACACCGTCGTATTTGCCATCGTAAGTGGGATGACTGTCCTCATACAACTTACGCTTGCCCACGTCTTCCACGAGATCGGCCATCCGGGGAAGCGCCTTGATCGAGTTGGTTATCGTTGGTTGATCGAAGTTATAGGGATCGTCTGTAATGGGCGTGCAGGTGTCACTGCTGAAGGTTCCGAGTTGGACGAGGTCGCCATATAATTCTAACTTTGTCGATTTCCCGCCGTCTACATCAACGAGGCGCCCTCCCGCATTGGTTTTTAAGTCTTTTCTGGCCGGTAACAGAAGGGCGGCGAAATGCTCCGGGATATCGACCCCGTAGGTGGAGCTTTCAGGACTCATTGCGTTCACGGCCACAGCAGCATGGATCTTTGTGTTCTTGCTTGGGTGTTCGTAAGCGATCGGCGCCATCAGGAGAATCATCCCTGTGATCACAATGGTAGAGTCGTTCATCGATACCTCCTCATGCTAGTTTCTAGACGGACATCTGCCTCGGTTTCTAATACTTCAAATGCGGCCCAGTCGTGTGCAGAAACGGACGCATGGATCGCCCGTATCTGGGTTTCCTGCAGCGCTGAGGCTGCGTCGAATCCTCCTTTCAGCGATCGGTGAAAGCTCACCAGCAGCGGTACTGAGGCATCGTCGTCGATCGGCCAGAGTGTGGCGACTGCGCGAGTGGCACCGGCGGCGAGAAACGCTCTGGCGATGCTCAGCGGACCCTCGCTTCCGATGTGGCCGCCGGCGGTGCCGCACGCGCCGAGGATGACGAGACGGAGCGTGCGCAACGGCATGGCGGCGATGTCGCGTGCGTAAAGCAGGCCGGTGTTCCCCGCGCTTGGATGAAGCACGAGCGTCGGTTCGATCGATTCCCCGCCCGGTAGTGCGTGCCCGGCGAAGTGAGCCTCCTCGGCGCTACGCAACGCGCGCTCGATGTTCGCCTTCGTGCATGAACTGCCGCGGATCATCACGGCATCGGGATACAGCGGCCGGATTGCCGAGATCTCGCGCGATGCGCCCGCAAGCGTGGCGAGGCTGTTGTCGTTTTCAACACTTCCCGCGTCGATGAGCAGAGTTCTGACCTTGTCGACATGCGGTCGGACTTCGGAAGGATGCATCAGGATGGTGACGCTTGGAGCGACCGATACGACGTGGTTCTGCACGAGAAACTGGCCCGAGTTGTCGCGCAATGCTGCGAACGGGACGCGATAGAGATCGCCGTCGGGAATGAAGATTACACGTTTGGCGAGGCGCGACGCGATCGGGCCGAGCAGGACGTCGTAGAGCAATGCCGACTGCGCATGGAATTCAGTCGTGGTCTTGCTGGCGGCCAGCCGGTCGATGGCCTGCCTCAAGTCTTCCCGCTTGACCGCACGCGTCTGGCCCGTGACGCCGCTGCTGTCGATCACCCAAATGACGACGCTGCCAGGCAGCATTGCGTACTTGACGACCGTCAGTCCCTCGGGCACGCGCTCCGGAACGGGAGTGATCGCCGAGGTGGGTGCGATTGCGTCGAGGAGACCGCGAGCGCGACTCTCCTCCGCCAGGTGGTACGCATCGCCGAAGCGCTCGTGGCGCGCGAGGATATCGACGCTCTCGTCGAATAGCGCGCGGCATTGCTCGAAGTAGGACTGCCGGTATTCGTTCGACGGGAGGCCGGCCCGCCGCCGCTCGCACTCCGCGATTCCCTCCCGCCAACTGGCGAGCGCCTCATCGTCGCGATTCATTTTCGCGAAGGCGCGCCCCGCTTCGAGCTCGAGCTGGACCACGTGCGGCCGGTGGCCGAGGCGCGTCATCTCCGCGATCGCGGCTCTGGCGGCGGGGGCGGCGCGGTCCGGCGCGAACGTTCGCCAGACAACGGCTTCGGCAGCGAGGAGATTGCCTCGAAGCCGGTCGTGCATCGCCTTGTCTTTGATCAGGGAAAGCTCTTGGGCTGCCACTTCAAGATCGTCCGTGGCAATGGATCGGTCTCCTGCTTCCGCGGCGTAGGAGGCGTGTCCGACGAGAGCATCGCAGACCGACACCGGATCTGCTGCCGCTCGCGCAACCGCTACCACCTCGGTCTGATACAGCAGGGCTGTACGAGGGAAGCCGTGTTTCGATGCGCCGATGCCCGCATCGGTGCAGATCGCGTGAGACCGTCGGGACTCTCCAACCGCAGCGAGGAGTTCCAACGCCCGTTGTTGATGCGAATCTGCCTGAGAGTCCTGGCCGATGGAACGATAGGAGGCCGCGATCAGCGCCTCCATAGCGGCCTGGTTCTCGCGCTCATGTGAACTAGCGAAAAGTGCGGCGGCACTACCGCAGGCGGCCATCGCCTCGTTCGAATGTCCTCGCGAAAACTCAACGAGGCTGGTCACCCATTGGAGTTGTGCCATCACAGTCGGATAGCGCGATGCCGCCGTGCCGATCGCCGCAATCGTGCGGTGTATTTCGAGCATCGCATCGTCAAGCTGCGCAGCGGAGTACTTCGCGTACGCGCTATAGACCGCAGCGCGGTACTGGAACGGGCTGCCGATCGAGCCGAAGCCATCCTCCGCGCGTCGCAATGGCCCCATCGCCTCGAGTGGAGATGGTTGAACGATCGCGCGTCCGCGAACGTATGCAGCGTGCGCGGCGATGTGGCGCTTCGGCTCGCGCCGCGCGGCGGCCACGCTCTCCGCGACGAAGTAGTCGCCTGAATATTTGACGAGCGCACTGCCGATCATGCCGGCTAGTCGCAGCGATGCGTTGTCTCCGCCGAGCAACGTCTGTTCTGCCAGCTCGCGCGACTGCTGCGGGAAGTCGCGAACGATTGCGTCAACGCCTGCGGAATCGATGGGGATCTCTTTTGACTCGAGCCGCGCCCGGGCATCCAGCCAGCGCTCGGAGTCGGTCGGTACGCTCAACTGCCGGATATGCGCGGCCACCTCGGCGGACCATTGCGAGTCGTGGTCGAGTTTCAGATAGTCGCGCCAGGCATCGATTGCCGGCAGGCGTAGATACAGTGACTCCCGGGCCAGTGCGCGGTTCCATGCGATCGCGGGCGAGTGGTCGAGTTGCCATGCCTGCTCGGCCAGATCGGCGGCGCGCATCTCATCTCCGGCGCCCCGAGATTTTGCGCGCGCCGCGAGCGCTGCGGAGAGGTCGTTCAATCTCGCCGCTTTCTGTCGGTTGTCAAGCGCCTGATGATTCGCGGCTGCCGTTTCGAGCGTCTTGATGGCGTCGTCGAACCTCCCTGACAGCAGCGTCGCAAGAGCGGCCGCATAGCTGTTTCCGTGCAGCGTTTGCGTTCTGGCAACGCTGCGCATCGCGTCGATCGAGGCTGCTTCGGCATCGGTGCTCTTCGTTTTCAGCGGCCGATGGGTGCTGTTGCCCGAGAGCCGCGTCTCGATGGTTCGGAACGGCATGCGATCGGCGGCGGCAAAGACTTGCTCTGTTCCGTCCGTGAAGTCCCGAGGTCTCTCGTCACGCGCCCAAAAGTAGACCGCACTTACCGCTGCGAGAACGAGCGCGAACGCGAGGAGAGCTTTCGCCCGTGGCGAAACGAGAGCCCGCGCACGCACCTGTTGAGCTGGCATATGGGTCGTTCGTATTTTTGTGGAAGTGCCGCTGAGTATAGCCTCCGAATACGGGATCGACGGGGCGAAGTTGCTCGGCGGGCAGCGCGGCCTCGCGATACGATCTCCCCATGCGCAAGCTCGTTCTCTTCCTCGCTTTCCTCGCCTCGGCTACAGCCGCGAGCGCCCAGATCAACGACGCCGAAGTCTGGGTCGGATCGATGGATATGAGTGGAGGTAAGTTCGCGGTTTCAAATCTCATTAACATCTCCAACCATCCTGGCTACGACAACCAGCCATCGTTTTTTTTGGATGGCTCGCGGCTCGTGTTTACGTCGCAAATTGCGGAGTTGGATGAGACGGGGCATGCAGTGCAGGCGGTGGTCTACGACTTCGCGAGCGGATCGCAGGTACCGGTTGTTGGGGCGCTCGGATTCAGTCCAACGCCTGCTGCAGATGGGTCGCTCATGATGTTGCGCGAGGGGCACGTTGTTCTTCGTGATGCCGTCGGAAAGGAAACGGCGTTGACTGAGACGAAAGACGCCGGTTACTTCACGCGGTTCGACGCCCGCACCTGGGTCCTGTTCATGAACGACAAGCAGCGCCGCATCGTGATCTACGACGCGACGACGAAGAACCTGGAGACGATGGCGGTTGGTGCGGCGACGGCGCCGATTCGTGTTCCCGGCAAGCGCGAGGTGACGTTCGTTGCGGTCGAGCCGTTTCCGGCCCCCGAGGGGGACGCGGCGAAGAGCGCGCCGCCGCGGAAGCTTGTTCTGCGGCAGCTCGATGTCGATAGCCATAAAGTCAACACCCTCGCCACGATCCCTTTCGCCACCTCGGGGAGCCACGTCTGGACGTCACGCGGAACGCTGCTCATGGCCTCCGGTCACACGATCTACGAGTGGAATCCGATGCATCCCGACGACTGGCGCAAGGCCGCCGAATTCGACAATCCCGAGCTGCAGGGCCTCACGCGCATCGCGCTAAGCCCGCGCGGCGATCGGATCGCGCTCGTTTCCACGCCGCGCGATGAGACGATCATCCGCGATTCGCGCGCCGCATCGAACGAGGCGCTGGCCGTGCATCACGGTGCCGCGTTCGCGCAGATCATGAAAGACGATTGCATCGTGACGACGGCCGGCGGCGTACTGATTCATGGCCGCGCTGAGTTTCAGAAGACGATCGAAGAACGCTGGAAGCGAGAGCCAGACCTGGTTTTCGTCCGCACCCCAACCTCAATTGAGATCAGCCGTAGCGATCCCGCTGCCTCGGAGCGCGGCACCTGGACCGGCCACGCGATGACACCGGCCGGCCTCGCCGACTGGCGCGGCGAATACCAGGCCGTGTGGCGCAAGACGATGACGAGCGCCGGCCTGCCATCGTGGACGATTGCATCGGAGTTGTTCGTCGCGCTCGATTGCAATGGCGCGGGGTGCGCGCAGCGGTGAGGATTGCGCTCTCAATCCCGCGGTCATCGCGCTGTCATCCTGAGACCGCCGAAGGACACGAAGTGCCGGAGGACGTCGAAGGACCCCCTGATTTCTGCCGGTGGGGTGGGCGTTGAACAGCCGCGCAGAATCGGGAGGTCCTTCGACCGTCCTTCGGCACTTCGTGTCCTTCGGCGGCTCAGGATGACAGGATCGGTGCGGGAAGCCTGGGCAGCCTTCGATACAATCGCCCGCCCCCGTGCCATTCATCGTCCTCTCGAAACTTGAACGCTTTGTCCCCGCTCCCATCCGCAAACGCGGGATGGAGTACGCACGCGGCGGCGCGGTCACGATCGGGAAGGCGCGGTCTGCTGACTATCCCGTGTTTGCGGAAATCTCCGGCGGCGATCTTTACGGGGTTTCTCTTCGTTACAAACAACGGGCGCTCTGGGCGACCTGCACGTGCCCGTACTTCGATCGCGATTTCGAGATCTGCAAGCACATCTGGGCCACGCTCGTTCAGTGTGAGAGGAACAGCGTTTCCTTTCCGGGGCCGGTCGATGATCTTCTCAGTGACGACGAATCACCGTTCGATGAGAATGACGAATTCGACGACGATGATGGGTACGTAGCGCCGCCTGCGGCCACCCGCGCGCCGCATCTGCGTGCGGTGCCGAGCCGCTGGCGCTCGCAGGTCGGCTCGATCCATTCCCACCATCGGGACTCGACCGACGCCATGGTCGTGCCGGAGGAGATCATCTGGGTTATCAATCCGGAAACGAGCGCTACCTCGGTCTCGCTCGAGATCACATCGCGGTCTCTCAAGAAGAACGGCGAGCGCAGTAAACCGAAGGCGGTGAAACTCGATCCCGCGGTGGTCAGCCGCATTCCGGACAGCCGCGACCGCGAGATCCTTTCCATTCTTACGACATCGCAGTATGGGTACGAGTCATTGGATGCGTCGCGGTCGATTGGTTGGCCGCTGGCCGAGCACCTCGTGCCGAGGCTCGTTGAGACCGGTCACCTCTGGATTCGCACCGGCAAGGGGGAGTACGCGTCGGATGTGACGTTCGACGCGGGTGAGCCGTGGCGCTTGCGCGTTCAAGCTGTGGAGAGAGACGGGAAGTACGTCCTGACTGGCTCGTTTCATCGCGGCGATGCGACGCTGCCAGTCGGGGAGCCGCTCGCAGTCACACGGGGCGGGTTTCTGATTTTCGCCAACTCGATTGCACGGTTTGCGGACGAAGGAACGCATGCCTGGGCATCGCTGCTGCGGCGCGACCAGATCGAGATACCGGCGGCGGAGATCGACGACTTCATCAAGGAAGCTGCTGCATCGCCGTCGCCGGTTCGCATCGACTTTCCTGCTGCCGTGGCGTGGACGGAGAGTCAGGGAATCCCGCACGCGGTGATCGAGGTCCGGCATCCGTCGTGGCGGGACTACGGTCCCAATGCGATTCCGGTATTCGAGTACGGCGACTACGCGATCGGCGCGCTCGTCAGAACCAGGGCGCTCTACGACGAGAAGTCGAGGAGCATCATCGTCCGCGACCTCGCCGAAGAATCGCGCAAACTCGAAGTGCTGTGGGCACAGCGCTTCCAACGGATGGGCGACCACCTGGCGATTGGATCGGAGGATCTCGATCAAGCCATTCCGAAGCTGATCGCAGCCGGGTGGGAAGTGCGTGGAAGCGAGGGAACGTACGCAGGCTTCGGCGAGCTCGATCTCTCGTTGCGCAGCAGCATCGATTGGTTCGATCTCGATGCGAACGCCACGTTCGGTGAAGAGCGCGTTCGCATGCCACGCCTTCTTGCCGCGCTTCGCAAGGGAGAGTCGTTCGTCAAGCTCGACGACGGAAAGCTCGGCATGATCCGGCCGGAGTGGCGCGAACAGCTCGAGCCGTTTCTTGCGACGGCATCCGAGGAACATGCAGGTGGGCTGCGCTTTCGTCGGAATCAGGTCCTGCTGCTCGACGCGCTGCTGGCCACGCGGAAGAACGTTGCCTTCGACGATGTGTTCGAGCAGGCACGGCGGAAGATCCTCGACGTCGTTGTTCAACCCGAGGAGCCGCCGGCGTCGTTCACCGGCGCGTTGCGTCCGTATCAAAGCGAAGGTCTCGGCTGGTTCACCTTTCTCCGCAGCCTCGGCTTCGGTGGCTGTCTCGCCGACGACATGGGCCTCGGTAAGACGATTCAGGTGCTGGCGCTGCTCGACCAGCGGCGCCTGTGTGGAGATGGCAATGATGCGAAGGAGAGCCGTCGTCCGTCGCTCGTCGTCGTTCCCCGCTCCGTCGTCTTCAACTGGAAGAGGGAGGCGGCGCGCTTCACGCCGGGCCTGCGCGTGCTCGACCACGCTACGCCGGACCGCATTCGCGCCACCGATCATTTTCTCGACTACGACGTGGTGATCACGACGTATGCATTGCTGCGCATCGAAGTCGAGCTCTTCGCCGGCTTCGAATTCGATTACGCGATTCTCGACGAAGCGCAGGCAATCAAGAATGCCAGCAGCCAGGCGGCGAAGGCGGCGACGTTGCTGAACGCGCGGCATCGTCTCGCCCTCAGCGGCACGCCCGTCGAAAACCACCTCGGCGAGCTGGCCAGCCTTTTCGAGTTCCTCAATCCCGGCATGCTCCGCGCGAAAACGACGCGGGTGACGAAGATGCTGCGCGACGCCGGCGGCAAGACGGCGCAAGCTGCCGAGGCGCGGGTGATGCTGGCCCGGACGGTGAGGCCGTTCATTCTGCGCCGGACGAAAGCGCAGGTCGCGACCGAGCTTCCAGACCGTGTCGAGCAGACGGTCTACTGCGACCTCGAGCCGAAGCAGCGCAAGCTTTACGACGAGCTTCGCGATTTCTACCGCGCCTCACTCCTCGGCCGCGTCGCAGAGAAAGGCATCGCCAAGTCGAAGATCCACATCCTGGAGGCGTTGTTGCGAATGCGCCAGGCCGCCTGTCATCCGGGCCTCATCGACCTTCGAAAGGAAGGTGAACCCTCCGCCAAACTCGACAAGCTGTTCGAGGAGCTTCCCATCCTCATCGACGAACAACACAAGGTGCTCGTCTTCTCGCAATTCACCTCGTTGCTTGCAATCGTGCGAAGCGAAATGCTGCGACGCGATATCAATTACGCCTACATCGACGGTAAGACCCGCGATCGCGAAGCCGAGGTGAAACGCTTCCAGGAAGACCCGAAGATCCCCGTCTTCCTCATCAGCCTCAAAGCCGGCGGCCTCGGCCTCAACCTCACCGCCGCCGACTATGTCTTCCTGCTCGACCCGTGGTGGAACCCCGCCGTCGAAGCGCAAGCCATCGACCGCGCCCACCGCATCGGCCAGTCAAGAAACGTGATGGCCTACCGTCTCGTCGCCCGCGACACGATCGAGGAGAAGATCCTGCTACTGCAACAGAGCAAACGCGATCTGGCGTCAGCGATCATTGGGGAGGAGAACAGCATCCTGCGGCAGTTGACGGCGGAGGATTTGGATTTGTTGTTGTCGTAGAGCGGTGTAATGAACCACAGAGACGCAGAGTACAGAGAGCGGGGGCCCGCAACCCAACCGCTGTCATCCTGAGACTGCCGAAGGACACGAAGTGCCGGAGGACGTCGAAGGACCCCCCGCGCTTTTGCATTGTCACCAGTTCCTACCGCCCAACCCTGCGAAAGCGCGGGGGGTCCTTCGACCGTCCTTCGGCACTTCGTGTCCTGCGGCG
>JAXDGW010000052.1:0-53245 GCA_034664845.1 Thermoanaerobaculia bacterium
AGCGTTGTCGATGGCCGCCTTCCATGCTTTGTCGAGCTCGGCGATCTTCGCGGCGTCTTGGTTGACCGGATCGCGGCGGGCGCGGTCGTAGGCGGCGTAGGTCTCTTCGACTTTTGCCAGCGCTGCCGACTCCGCCCCGAAATTCGAGGTGCCGACCTTGTCGGTCCCTTTGAACGCCATGTGCTCAAACATGTGCGCGAGACCAGTGATCCCCGGGACTTCCTGCGCCGATCCAGTGTTCACGATCGTCGTGAACGAAAAGACCGGAGCTTCGGGGCGCTCCATGACGATGACGGTCAGGCCGTTGTCGAGCGTGCGCACGGTGATGCGCTTCTCGAACGAGGCCAGATCCTGCGCGTGCAGGGTCGCCGTGATCGTCAGAAGCAGGAAGATGGATACAGACAGTCTTCGAGCTGCTTCCTTCAAATGATGCCTCCAGTGTTGGTTGTTGTTTTCTCCGCGTGCGGCGGGCGGACGCTCCCGCGTGACGCGAAGAATGAACGGTTTCTGTGATACGTGTTGACCTGACGAGGGTTCCCATTATTGCAGAACGACGATGAACACGCGTATCGCGGCTGGCGGCGGCCGGGTCCGATTCCGCCTCGGGGCATCGAGCCCGAGGAGGGGGAGACGCTCGACTATCTGTGCGGGTACTTTCGCATTTTTCAGTACGAGCGTGGGCATCGCTATTCGACCGACGACTTCCTGACGGCCTGGTACGCCACGCAATGGGCTTCCCGCGTCGATCGTGCCGCGGACCTCGGCTCCGGGATCGGCTCCGTCGCGCTGCTCTCCGCGTGGAAGCTTCCGGGCGCCACGTTCTGCACGGTCGAAGCGCAGGAGATGTCGCTGCGCTTGGCGCGCAAGAGCATCCGCTACAACGGACTCGACTCGCGATTTACGACCTACCTCGGCGACCTTCGCGACGAGACGATTCTCGCGAACGAGAAGCCGTTCGATCTGGTCACCGGCTCGCCTCCGTACTGGCCGACGACCGATGCCACCGAAGCCGCCCATCCGCAGGCGGTGCCGGCGCGGATCGAAGTACGAGGCACAGTCGCCGGCTACGCAGCGGCAGCCGCGCGCATCCTCGCGCCCGGCGGGGTGTTCGTCTTCGTCTTCGCGAACAAGCGCAACGCGACGCAGCGCAGCGAGCGGAACGCAGCCGTCCCGGCGGCTGGCCCGGCGGCGTCTCGCCGCCGCGATGACGACACGACGCGAAACCCCGGCGAAGACGCCGGCGTCGCCTTCGCCGAGGAGGCGTTAAAAGCCAACGGCCTCGTGCTCCTCCGCCGCCGCGAGGTCATCTTCAAAGAAGGCAAACCGCCGATGATCTCCCTCTACGCAGCGATGCGCGCCACCGACCTCCCGCCCGGCCGCGAAACATGGATCGAGCCGCCGCTGATCATCCGTACCCGCGAAGGGGCGATCCATCCCGAATACGCCGCCATCCGCATCAGCTTTGGGGTTCCACCGGGGGACATCGCCGCGCCCTGAGTTTCAAACTACCAAAGGATCGTCGGGTCTCCCGTCGCGTTGTCGAGAATGCATACGTACGCTCATGAGCGGCCCTGTTGGCCGTGCTTGTCCAACGGAATGACCGACAAACCATGCTGCTCCTCGGCGGATCTGTCCATGGCCGTGCGCGTTCATTCTCGCACCGTAGTATTTTGATGAGCCGAAAAGGAGCAACCATGACCACCCCAAACATCCTCCGCGAGCACATCGCAGCCCTTCTCAAAAGCGGCGACGCGCACCCCGACTTTGACTCCTCCGTCGCCGATGTTCCCGTCGCAATGCGCGGCCAGCGTCCCGCGGGCGCGGCGCATTCGCCGTGGGAGCTGCTCGAGCACGTGCGCATCGCGCAGTCGGACATCCTCGAGTACTCGCGCGGCGACGCGTCGCATGTCTCGCCCGACTTTCCGTCAGGCTATTGGCCGGCGTCGCCGGAGCCGCCGGACGAAGCGGCGTGGGACGAGAGCGTGGCGAAGTTCCGCGCCGATCGTGATGCGCTCATCGCGATTGTGAACGACGAGTCGGTCGATCTCCTCGGCAAGATCCCGCGCGGCTCCGCGACGTGGCTCGCTCAGATTCTCATGGCCGCCGACCACAACACGTATCACCTCGGGCAGCTGGTGCTCGTGCGAAAGATGCTGGTGTAAGCGATCGCTCGTTTAGTGCCGAGGAAGCTGTGCTCTTCGTCGGGCTGCTTCGTCGCGGGAGAATCTGACAGAAACGACTTCGTTGCCGCGGTGGTCGATGTAGCCCCACAGCCCACCGGCCAGAGCGGCGTGGTGCTCGGGATCGGACGCGGACGGCGGCTCTTCCTTGCAGCCGGAGCACACGGCGGCCAGCCCGTTCTCGAATGGCCACGCGAAGGCGTACTTTGGTGGAAGCACCATGCGGAACGACCGATCGAAGAAAGCGATTTTGCCGTTGCGGCGGCCACGGACGACGCCTTCGACGAAGTAGTCCGGTCCGTTGTCGTACGTAAGAACCTCCAAGGATTTCCCATTGGGCCGGACGTAGAACCAGCCACCGGGCTTGAGAGCGAGAGTTGCCAAGCCATCGGAGTGGAAATCGAGCGCTCGAAGGTGTTCAGGCAGAATGAGGATGCTGCCATCGGGTTGCACGGTCGCGCAGCGCCGATGAAGGCTGAATTCGGAATGCTTATCCTTTAATGCCGCGCGTGATGAATAGAAACAGTCGACCGGCTCGCTGGCAAATGCGTTGCTCGCCATCGCGACGACGATCGTCAGGATCACATAGCGAAGTCGATTGTGGGTCACGGATCGCTGGATGGTAGCCCATTGGAGCTATCAGGCCGTATCAAACCACCGAGGCGGGACGCCTCGATGGCCGCGGGCGAGACGCCCGCACTCCTCGGCGCACCGAGGCGTCGTAAGGAGTGCGGTCGTCTCGACCGCGGGCACTCGGGCGTCCTCGCCCGGGTGCTGTCAGGGCGGAGGGCGAAATCCGTCGACGTTCTTGCTTGCGTGAAATACGACTTCGTAGTTTGTCCCGTGCAAATCTAGAACGCAGGTACGCGCAGCCTCCCGCTCGACTCTGCGACGAACCACAAAACTTGTACGAGCACGAAGAAGCCAACGCACGTCGCGACAAGAAGAACCAGCGGTTGCAGCTTGACGTGATCCCGCGGGCGTGGCGTGCGGCGCAACAGGATGACGGCGCAAATGAGTGCCCCGTAAATCATGACGTGGTTCAGCGGGCAGAGGGGACAGAAGTGCGACAGGTGGAAGAGGAGCCAGAAGAAGCGCAGCGTGAAGAGCGACGCGACGGACAGCCAGAAGACGAGCGTTCGCAAGAGATGGAAGCGGTACTCGGCGCCGAGGCGGTTTCCGGCGAACCACCAGATCAGACAGCCGATGGAAAACGCAGCGCCGAGGAGCGCGTTGGGAACGTAGAACGCATTCGCCTCGGGCGTCACGAGGACGCGATCGCAGTCGATGAAGGTGGACCATGAGCAGATGCTCGTTCCAGGTGTCACCAGCGACAGGCGAAGTGCAAGATACCGCCACGCGAGATAGGTGGAATCAATCGCGGCAAGGGCGAGAGCTCCGATCATCGTACGTTCGGATGCAGTCATGGATCGTTGCGGAGCGTGGCATCCGCGCGCAGAGAACGAACCTGATCGACGCGAATGAGCCTGAGCTCTCCCTCGGACCACTCATACACGCTTCTTGAATCAAACGTCCGATCGTTCTCCCTGTCGCGGCACGTGTATAGGTACAGGAGGCTGCTGCCTTCGTACATCTCGAACCAGTCCGTGATCTCCGGATCGTCCGGCGCCTCGGGTACCCAACAGGAGTGAGCCGCTTCCGGAGCCATCCAAACCTTGCCCTTGGCGAGATCGACGACCGCCCACTCGATGCAGTTCGTTCCGCATCCCCACGAAGCTACGCGGTAGTGCCCGTTGAAATTCGCTCCCTCGGCTGACTCGGTCCGAAGCATCGTGCGAAATCGCCGCTTCTCCGCCGTGTCGAGCAGCAGCGCGTGTGATTTCCCGCGAAGAGTCGATGCCGCCGGATGCTTCGCGAACTCCGCCGGTATCGTCCGCGGCGAATGCGCAAGCGCAGCGTTCAGCGCGATCGCGGCGAGAAGGCTTGCGACACTCATGGCGTGATTGTAGGTTCAGGAGCCGGCGCGAAGCAGAAATGAATCGAGGACAAATCGGATCGCACCTCTGAACCGTATGATCAGGTCGGAGGAACGAACGGATGGCACTCGCCAATGCGCTGGTTGCGGAGATGGAACAGGAAGGGAAGTCGACGGTGCGGATGCTCGAGCGGGTGCCAGCGGATCAGTTGGGCTGGACGCCGCACGCGAAGTCGATGTCCCTCGGGCGCCTGGCGTGGCACGTCACCTCGATCCCAGCGATCGCGTTGCGTGTGCTGGCCGCGTCCAACTTTGAAATCGGGAACGCCGGGCCGGCGCAGATGCCGGAGAACCCTGACTTCGTGAATTCCTTTCGCAAGAACCAGGAAAACGCCATGGCGATGATCGCGTCGATGGACGATGAGACGCTCAAGTCGCCGTTCACGCTCTCGCGCAACGGTCAGGTGCTGAACGAGACGCGCAAGATCATCATCATCCGATCGATCCTGATGAATCACTCGTATCACCACCGCGGCCAGCTTTCGGTCTACCTGCGCATGCTCGACGTCCCGCTGCCGGCGATTTACGGGACGAGCGCGGACGAGGCGATGTAGGTTTTTCGCGAAGCCCTCACGCGACAGTTCCGCTGTTGCGACTCGCGAGCGTCCAATAGAATGGCGCCATGAAGATCGTGGCTGGGGACATCGGCGGGACGAAGGTTCTGCTGCAGCTCGTGGATGTATCGCAGGCGGGGCGGCTCGTGTCGGCGGAGCAGCGATACGAGAGCAGCGCGTATACGACGTTCGATGAGTTGCTCGGCGCGTTTTTCAGCGAGCACGTGGCGGGTTCGGTTGGCGCCGCATGCTTTGCCGTGGCGGGTCCGGTGTTTAGCGACCGCGCCGAGGTGACGAATCTGACGTGGACGATGGACGCGACCGCGCTGGCGAAAAAGTTCTCGATCGGGCGCGTCTCTCTCATCAACGATTTCTACGCTGTCGCCCTCGGCGTTCCGATTCTTGCGCCGGGCGATTGTCTCGTCCTCAACGCCGGCACCCGCGTCAACTTCGGGCCCATCGCCATCCTCGGCGCCGGCACTGGCCTCGGTCAGGCCAATCTCGTCCACGAGGGGAGCAAGTGGAACGTCGTTCCGTCCGAGGGAGGTCACGCCGACTTCGCGCCGCAGGATGAAGAACAGACGCGGCTCTTTCTCTCGCTGCACGCGAAGTATGGCCATGTGAGCTGGGAGCGGCTGCTGTCGGGAATGGGACTCGTCAACATCCACAACTTTCTGACGGGCGATGACCGGCCGTACGAGGAGACGTTGCCGATGGGGATCGCGAAGGCGCTGGCGGATGGCGATCCGATCGCTGCGCGGACGTTCGCGATCTTCGTCGACATCTACGGCGCCGAGGCGGGAAACATGGCGCTGCGGCTGCTGGCGCGCGGCGGCGTCTATCTCGCCGGCGGCGTGGCTGCGAAGAACATTGCGCAATTCACCGATGGCCGCTTCATGCAGGCGTTTCTCCGCAAAGGCCGCTTCCAGCACATCCTGGCGGAGATTCCGGTGAACCTGATCACGAATCCGAAAGTGGGGCTGCTCGGCGCGGGGGAGATGGCGGCGCGGATGGCGTGAGGGCGGAGACTAGAGACGAGAGATCAGAGGTCAGGAGATGGCCGCTACTGATCTGATCACTGATCTCTAATCGCCGATCGCCGTCTTACGATCCCTGATCTCTTGTCTCTGATCTCTGCCCTCCCGGAATCGCACCCGCCCCCCATCCGTTCACGCGGCGGCAGGTTGCATGTAGAGAGATAGGGAGACACGAGATCAGAGATCAGGTGAGACTCGCGACTCACGTTGCTCCGCTGCCTTGGTCTCTGATCTCTTATCCCCGATCTCTGCTTCACAGGAGTCAACACACACATGGGTCTTTCTGTCGGAATCGTCGGGCTGCCGAACGTCGGTAAGTCGACGATCTTTAATGCGCTGACTGCTGCTGGAGCGCAGAGCGCCAACTATCCCTTCTGCACGATCGAGCCGAACGTCGGCATCGTGCCTGTCGTCGATCCGCGGCTCGACAAGCTCGCCGAGCTGGCGCAGAGCAAGCAGACCGTCTACACCGACCTTCGCGTCGTCGATATCGCCGGCCTCGTGCGCGGCGCCTCGAAAGGGGAGGGACTCGGCAACCAGTTCCTCGCCAACATCCGCGAGACGGACGCAATCCTCCACGTTGTGCGCTGCTTCGACGATCCTAACGTGGTGCATGTCGAAGGATCGGTCGATCCGGAGCGCGACATCGAGGTGATCGAGACGGAGCTTTTGCTCGCCGATCTCGATGCCGTCAGCAAGAAGCTTGACCGCGTGGCGCGGCTGGCGCGCGTCGGCCAGAAGGAGTACGTCGTCCAGGCCGAAGCTCTCGAGAAAGCGAAGGTGGCCATCGACAAGGGCACGCCGCTGCGCGCGATCGAGCTCACCGATGACGAGCTCGACTCGTTGCGCGAGCTGAACCTGATCACGCTCAAGCCGGTCCTCTACGTCGCCAACGTCACCGAATCCGACCTCGGCACCGAGACGCCGCTGCTCCAAAAAGTGCGCAGCGTGGCGGCGGAAAAGAAAGGCGAGATCGTCGTCATCTGCGGCGAACTGGAAGCGCAGATCTCGCAGTTGCCGCCGGCCGAGCGCACGGACTTCCTGAACGAGATGGGCCTCGCGGAGTCAGGCTTGAGCGCGCTCGTTCGCGCCGCGTACAAGCTGCTCGACCTCGAGACGTTCTTCACCGCCGGGCCGAAGGAAGCGCGCGCCTGGACGATCCATCGCGGATCGAAAGGCCCGCAGGCAGCCGGCAAGATTCACAGCGATTTCGAGCGAGGCTTCATCCGCGCTGAGACGATTGCCTACAACGATTACGTGTCGCTGGGCGGCGAACCGGGCGCGAAAGCGGCAGGGAAGATGCGCAGCGAAGGAAAGGACTACGTTGTGCAGGACGGCGACGTGATCCTGTTTCGATTCAATGTGTGAGCGGCGGTTTCGGAGTGTCGCGGTCTCGGGGTCTCGCGGCTTTTCGCAGCGGATGCCTATGTGCGAAGCACTGCGAGACTTCGAAACCTCGCGACCGCGTGACCGCCAATAAACCATGCAGTTCACCATCCTCTCTGACGAAGGCCTTCCGATCCGCGGCGATCTCGACGTGCCCGCGAGTGCCAAAGCGCTCGTCGTCATCGTGCACGGATTCAAGGGATTCAAGGATTGGGGATTCTTTCCCTGGCTCGCCGAGACGCTCTGCAACGAGCGTTTCGCCGTCTGCCGTTTCAACATGTCGCGCAACGGGATCGGCGAGGATCCCGAGACGTTCGATCGTCTCGACCTCTTCGCGGAAGATACCTACTCGGGACAGATCGCCGATCTGCAGAAGGTCGTTCGCTTCTGCCAGGAGCGCGTGGACGCGCCGACGTTTCTCGTCGGTCACTCGCGCGGCGGCGGCGTCTCGCTACTGGCCGCGGAAGGGATCGAGAACCTATCCGGCATCGTGACGTGGAGCGCGATTGCGCGAACGGATCGCTGGGATGATGCGACGAAGACGATGTGGCGCCGCATCGGATACCTCGAGGCCGAGAACACGCGCACGAAACAGATCATGCGGATGTCGACGCGGATGCTCGACGACATCGAAGCGCATCGCGACCGTCTCGACATCCTCAAGTGCACGACGCAAATCGAGCAGCCGATTCTCATCATTCACGGCGCCCGCGACGAGAGCGTGCCGATCGCAGAGTCGCTGGAGATCGAGTCGTACGCGCGCGACGCCTCCCGCATCGTGATCGCGAAGGCCAGCCACACCTACAACGCCATCCACCCGCTCGTTCACGTTCCGTTCGAGCTGAGCCTGGCCGCGGCAGTGACGTCGCGGTTCATCGGGGTGTACTCGTAAGCACCTTGACCTCTGGCTGCCTTACTCAACCTGCTAAGTTTAGAGTTCTTAGCGCCGACACCTGCATCAGCTTTTCGAAGTCGCGATCAACGTGCAGCAGCATCGCGTCGTTACGGATTGCACACGCTGCGATCAGGCAGTCGGCCCCCGAGCGAACGGTTAAGCCGACACGGCGCGCGGCGAGAAAAAGGCTGATCGCTTCCTCGAAAACAGGCCGTGTAAGAGGCTCCTCGATCGTCGGGATATCACTGAGCGCCGCGCGTGCAACGCGCTGCACAGCAAGATTGTCAAAGCCTTGCAGTACCTCCTGGATAACGGGCAAACAAGAGACGATCTCGTGGTTCGGTGCAACGGACGCGAATCTTTCGCGATGGCGGCCCCGAAGAACCTCGATCCACGCGCTGGTATCAACCAGAATCACTTGCGTCTCCCGGTTGATCCCGTCGTGTCAACTCGGGTCGGCGACGGAGTGGTAAGGGCTTCGCGCAGCTTCATCGGGCGCTGCGCCAGAAGGCTCAATGAGCTCGAGATACCTGTCATTAGCGATAACAAGCAAACGGCGCACGCAATTGGGAACCGACTCGAGCCCATCTCGATGGGTAGCGTCAAGTTCGTTTGCCATGTCGCCAATATCCCTGCCTTCGCCGTACACAAGCCGAATGGCTATCTCGCACTTCCTGGGCAGGTAATCGAACGCGCGGCTTACAGCCAGCGTCTGAAGAAATTGGTCGGCGTCCGCTGGCTCGGTTGAATCAGGTGCAGCTTCAATCTGCGAATCGCCTCGCATCTCTGCGAGATTGCCTCGCCAAAGATCGAAACTGCCCATGCGGGAAAGCAAATCACTACCCTTACTTCCACGCAGTGCATACGCATTTGCAATCACGCGCGAAATGTCTTCTGGCGGCCACGTCACCAAGTAATTCTACTACTCCGGCGGCAGACCACAACGGGACTCGCCGCCAATGAGCAGGAGCTCCGAATAAGCACTAAGCCTCTGGCTTCGGTTTGGCCGCGCCGCGGCGACGACGTCTGCGCCGCGGGCCAACAGCGACTGCGGCAGGCGTTTCATCCGGCAGGTCGTCATCCAAATCCGGCTCGACTAGCGTCTCAGGTTGGACGCCGCGATCCTGGAGCTTGTCCTCATCCAGCAGCCACACCCACTGCGTAGAAGCCGCTTTCGCCGCCTCGGGAGCCGCAGGCCGCTCGCGTTTCGGCGGAGGTTGCGGGCGTGCAGGGCGCTGGTCACGAACGACCGCTGCTGGCTGCGGACGGCGTTCGACGGCGACCGGTGCGTCGGCACGTTTCAAACGCACGAGCACTTCTTCGCTGAGGCGGCGATTGACGGAAATGAGATCGGCGACGAGCCCGATCAGCAGTGTCTGAAATCCGATGATGAGAAAGACAGCGGCCAGGATCAGCGATTGGATGTGGCCGCCGCGGTCGCCCTGGGCGAAGTGCCAGAGAAAGCGGCCGCAGAGGATTGCGCCAGCGAGAAGGAGCACCGAGCCGATCGTGAAGAAGGTCTTCAGCGGCTTGTAGATCGTGTAGATGCGGAAGATCGTGGCGATCGATTTACGAAGGTACGTGCCGATGCCGTGATACAGCCGCGACGGGCGCGTCGGCGCATTCGTCCGCACCGGAACGGACAGGACGCCGAGGTTGCGATTGCCGGCCTGGATGATGGTTTCGAGCGTGTAGGTGAAGGGATTGAACACGTTGATCTGCGTCGCCGCTTCGCGCGAGAAGGCGCGGAAGCCGCTGGTTACGTCGCCGACGCGCAGCCCCGACGCTAAACCCACAGTCCGGCTGCCGATGCGTTGCAGCAGGCGCTTGAACGCCGACATGTGCGGCGACTTCGCCACTTCGCGGTCGCCCACGACGACGTCGGCGGTACCGCGCACGATCGGCGCGATGAGTTTGGGGATGTCGCTTCCGGCGTACTGATTGTCGGCGTCGGTATTGACAATGATGTCGGCGCCGAGGCGGAGGCAGGCGTCGATGCCGGCAAGGAAGGCGGAGGACAACCCGCGGTGGCTCTTGAGCTGAACGACGTGCGTCGCGCCTGCTTTCCGCGCAGCTGCGGCGGTGTCGTCGGACGACCCGTCATCGACGACGAGCGTCTCGATGGCGGTGATGCCGTCAATCTTCTTCGGGATGTCGCGAAGCGTCTGTGCGATCGTGACTTCTTCGTTGAACGCCGGGATTTGAACGATAAGCTTCATGCAGTGTGGTGTCTCAGTAGGTTAGTCGATTATTGAATTCGTGAGTTTAGTCGGCAGCGAAAGGGAGCGGCGGATCTCTCAGTCAATCGATCAAGTCATCCGCTAATCTGCAACCCACGAAAATGCCCGCCGCAATCAAAGTCTCCGTCATCATGCCTGTCGAGCGAATCGGAGGCGACGCGGAGCGTGCGATCGAGTCGGTGTTGCGTCAGGAGGCGCCGTTTCCTTTCGAGCTGATTCTGGTCTCCGCGGCGGCCTTGACGATAGAGCTTGGAACCGCGGTACGGAACGTCATCGAGCCGAATCGTAATCCCGCAACTCGAAGAAATCGAGCAGTTTCCGAGGCGCGAGGAGAGATTCTGGCGTTCATCGACGACGACGCGACGGCTGATGATGGCTGGCTTGCGACTGCTGTCGCGTACCTTGATGCGCATCCGGAGATCGCGATTCTCGGCGGTCCCGATCCAGCTCCGCGCGACTCGACACGTGCCGAGCTCATCTCGGAAACGCTGCTCTCGACGCCGCTCATCGGCAGCGGAGTGGCCTGCCACGAGAACCGGGCCGGCATTTTTCCGGTGAAGAGCGCGAGCGACATCGCCCTCGTGAATCTGTTCGTCCGGCGCAGCCTGTTTCATGGATTCGACGAGTCGGTCGGCTACATCGGCGAGGACACGGCGCTCATCGCGTCGCTGATGCCGGCGGTCGTCTACCACTCCGGCGTCCGCGTGTTTCATCGCCGCCGTCCGTTTCCCGGTCCGTATCTTCGTCAGCGCTGGCGCTATCGCGTCAAGACAGGGGAGATGCTGACGCGCGGATCGGCTGCGTATGTCAAGAATCGAAAGATCTGGGCGTTTCTGCTCGCCGGCACGATCGCGATCCTGGCCGCACCGATCGCCATCCTCCCTTACTTTGTTTTCACCCTGATCCTCGGCGTTCGCGCCACGCGCCTGCCCAGGCGCGACTGGCTCCTGCTTCCGTTCGCGTTCGCCGCGCATCACGCAACGTATTTTGCCGGAATCGTCTGGGGCGCAATTCGGGCGAGGCTGCGTTAGGATTTGTTCATGCCCAACATCAATCGATTTCTGCCCATCGCTCTCGTTTTCATCGCGGCGTGTTCTTCGACGACGCCACCGCCAGCCGCCGCCCCCGCGACACAGCCAGCGCAAGCCGAGGCACCGGCGGAAGTGCGTCCGCAACGGTCGGGCATTGTTCCCATTGCCTCCGCGGGCCGCACATGTCGAAGCGCCGTTGTTCTCGCTGCGACGACAGCGGCTGACGGCGCCGCCAGGGAAGACGCCTGGATCACCGAGAACTATCCCGGCGCAACGAAGGTCTCCACCGCCGCGACGACCTGCAACGAGAAGCCGGCGCACCAGATCGACATCCAAACTGCGAACGGCGTGAAGGTCTCGCTCTTTTTCGACATCAGCGGATGGGCCGCGCCGAAGTGAAGGATTACCCGGCGCCGGGCTGCGGTTGAGCGCTTCTGAGCATGAAGTTCACAGACAAGCTGCAGTACCTGCGTTACCTCGTCGACAAGCGGGGCATGAAGCCCGTCTACATGATCCTCGGGCTGACGTACGACTGTAACTCGTTCTGCCGCACCTGCTTCAACTGGGAGCAGCTTCGGAAGAACAAGGAACACGAGCTGTCGTTCGAGGAGCTCCAGAAAACGTTCTCCTCCCTCGGCGATCTGCTCTTTGTCGTGATGAGCGGCGGCGAGCCCTTCCTGCGCCGCGATCTGCCGGATGTCTGCGCGATGCTGGCGTCGCAGAATCACGTCAAGCAGATCACGATCCCAACCGGCGCGATCGCCAGTGAGCTGACCGCGCGATCGACGGAATCGGCGCTGCAGCGTTGCCCCGACACGCAGATCGTCGTCAACATCTCGATCGATCACGTCGGCGAAAAGCACGACTGGATCCGCGGCGTTCCGGGAAATTACGAGCGGGCGAAGAAGACGTACGCAGCGCTGATGCCGTTGAAGGAAAAGTACGGCAACCTGACCGTGAACGTGCACACGTGCTTGTGCAGCTACAACGCCGACGATCTTGACGAGTTGTTCGTCGCCATTCGCCGCGATTTCCCCGACATCTCGTTCCACTCGTTCGAGATGTTGCGCGGCGATCAGCCCGACAAGAACATCCAGCCGATCTCGACCGACAAGTATCGCGAGCTGCTGCCGAAGCTCGAGGCCTACTGGAACACGTACGATCACTACGACAGCTTCCTCAAGTTCGTGAAGATCTACACCCGCCGCCTGGAGCTGGAGATTCTCGAACAGGAGACGCAGGTCAAACCCTGCCACGCCGGCCGGATCTCGGGCGTGCTCGACGCGCGCGGCGAAGTGCGCATGTGCGAGCTGCGCGACGCGGTCGGCAATGTGAAAGACACCGGCTACGACTTCGGCAAGCTCTGGTTCTCGCCTGCCGCCGATGCGCAGCGCGCCTCGATCAAAGCCAAAGAGTGCCACTGCACGCACTCGTGCTTCATGTCGTCGTCGCTGGTGTTCGACGTCCGCACGTGGGGCGCGTACTTTGCGTCGACGGTGGTGAACTTCCTGAGCGCGGCGTGAGTACAATGGAGTCATGAGCGCGGTCGTTGACGATCTGTTCGCGCAGGCAGCGGTGCTCTCTGATGAGGATCGCGCGTCGCTTGCCGGTCTGCTTTTCGAGAGCCTCGATTCCAGTCCAGCCGAACCCGGTGTTGAGGAAGCCTGGGCGGCCGAGATTCGGCGCCGCCTAAACGACTTTCGTGCGGGGCGCGTGCAGACCATTGGTTGGTCTGAGCTTCGCGAGCGCCTCCATCGCGGCGGCCAATGACCGAACGCTTGCGTTTCTTCGACCAGGCTGCAGAAGAAGTCGAGGAAGCAGCGGCCTGGTATGGGAAGCGAAGTGGAGTCGCTCGCATTGCTTTTCTGAGCGAGATCGACCGCGCCATCGACTCAATTCTTGACGCGCCGTCTCGATGGCCCATCCACTTGGAGAACACGAGACGCTTTGTGTGCCGGACGTTTCCGTACACCGTCGTCTATTTTGTTGAAGGTGACACGGTCTTCGTTGCGGCAGTCGCGCACGAGAAGCGGCGGCCGGGATATTGGCGGGACCGCCTGCCATGAGACGCGTCGCCATCGTCGGCCCTGTCTTCCCTTTCCGCGCCGGCATCGCCTATTGCACGACGCGGCTCGCTGAGGAAATGAGGAAGCGATACGACGTCGATGTCATCTCGTTCTCACGCCAGTTTCCGAAGCGTTTCTATCCCGGCGGCGATGATGTTGATCCCACGTTGCCGCGCGCCGAGGCGGCGTTCATCGTCGATGTGATCAATCCGTTCACGTGGCTGCGTGCGGGATGGCGATTACGGCAGTACGACAACGTGATCTTCGTCTGGTGGGTGTGGCTTTTCGCGCCCGCCTATCTCGTGATGATCGCGACGATGCGGCGCCGAACGCGCGTGATCCTTCAATGTCACAACGTCGGCGACAAAGAGCCGGCGGCCTGGAAACGATGGCTGACGAATCGCGTACTGCGTCGCGCGGACGCTCTCGTCGTGCATGCGCGGCCCGAGGCGGACGAAGCATGGAAACGTTCCGGTGGGCGGCGCGTCGTCAAGACGTTCCTGCCGGTGCATGAGCTGGGCGGAGCGGTTCCCGCACGCGCGGATGCGCGAGCAACCCTCGGCATCGAGAACGCTGCCAACGTCGCGCTCTTCTTCGGCCATGTGCGTCCGTTCAAAGGACTCGACATCGCTCTGCGCGCGTGGCGCGAAATTCATTGCGATGCAATCCTCCTCGTCGCCGGCGAGGCGTGGTGGGAGCGTGCGGATGAGTACGAGCGTCTTGCGCAGGACCTGGGCCTGTCTGTCATCCTGAGCCGCCGACACCCCGGAGGGGTTGAGGACGGCGAAGGCCCCCCCCACCACTTGCAGGAAGGGAGGGGGTCCTTCGCCGCGCTACACCCCTCCGGGGTTTCGCCGGCTCAGGATGACAGAGGAGTCCGCTTCGACTTTCGCTTCATCCCTGACTCCGAGATCGCAACCTACTTTGCCGCTACGGACGTCGTTCTCGCCCCGTATCGCATCGAAGCGCAGAGCGGTGTCGCATTGACTGCGTTCCACTTCGCGCGGCCCGTCATCGCCACGACTGTCGGTGGATTGCCTGAGGTCATCGACGGAACGAACGGCATCCTCGTTCCGCCGGAAGATCCTTCGGCGCTAGCTCGCGCCATCGACGAATTCTTCACCACTCGCGATCGCGCATCGATGGAGCGAAGCGCTGCAGCCGCCGCGCGCAAGTACTCATGGCCGGAATACGCTGCGGTGTTCGCTGCCTTAGTGGACGGGAGATGAAACTCAACCCTCGCCGCATCAAAGTCGGCCTCGAGCTGACCTCGAAGTGCAACCTCCGCTGCGGCATGTGTCCGCTGCCGGTGTTGCGCCGGCCGTACGAGGACATGGTGTGGCCGATGGTGGAGAAGGCCGAGCGCGAGATCCACGGCGCCGGGCTGAAACTGAAGTGGCTGCACGAGATGGGGGAGCCGCTGCTCTACGCGCGCATCGACGACGCCATCAGGCTTTTCCCCGAGGCGAGCCTCTCGACGAATGGGCTGGTGCTGACGGAAGAGATCGGCGCGAAGTTGCTCGCATCGCCGCTCAAGCGCATTCGCATCTGCGTCGACTCAGTCAATCCCGAGGTGTACCCCCAACTGCGAACGGGAGGCGATTTCGAGAAACTCGTCGTCCTGACGCGCGCGTTCCTCGAGCAGGCCAAAGGCCATCCCATCCGCATCGAGATTCAGAAAATGCGCTCACGGCTGACTCTCGAAGAGACCGTCGATGACTTCCGCAAGCTTTTCGATCTGAAGAAATACCGCAACGCCCGCGTCATCGAAAAGACCTGCGAAGCGCTCGATGTGAATGAAGAGACCGATCTGCACGGAAAGTTCTATGGCTGCGTGCAAGGCGCGTTCTTCACCTGGGTGGTGATCTTCGCCGACGGCCGCGTCACGCACTGCTGCTACGACGCGCACGGCGATCAAGTCCTCGGCGATCTGAAAACGCAATCGCTCGGCGAGATCCTCGATTCGCCCCGCTTCGCCACGATGCAGGCCGCGTTCGAGCGCCGCGATTTCACGGAGCTGCCGCGCTGCGCGGAATGCTTCAAGCACGGCGGCGAGTCGCACACGTTCAACGACGTTCTATCGCGTGTGCAAAATCTCCCGGGCGTTGCCAAGGATGTCGTCCGCAAAGTGATCGACGTTCGCTATCGATGATTCATCTTCTCAACATCGTCTTCGGCCTCATCCCCACGCTGATCCTCGGCGCCAGCATCGCCGCCGGCGTCGATGACGATTCCAGCCACCGTCGGATGTTCCTCTTCATCTACGCGTTATGGGCGATCACGCTGGCGATGTGGAACTGGATGCGGTCCGCGCCGCTGGCGTGGACTGTTCTCTGGATCGTCTCCGGCATCATCACCCTCGGCATGTTGATCGCGCGGCGGTATGTGCGCACGCCGCGAAAGGACTCGATATGAAAAGCATCATCGTTTCCATCGCTTGTCTTCTTCTAGTCAGCGCCGCCCACGCTGCAAACTCCGCCGATTTGTCCGCCATTCGCGCCGTGCTCGACGCACAAGCGGCGGCTTGGAATCGCGCCGACATCGACGGCTACATGGACGGCTACGCCCGCAGCGACGACACGATGTTCGTCGGCACCGACGTCACGCGCGGCTGGACGAAAGTGCGCGACCGCTACAAAGCAAAGTACGACTCCCGGGCGAAGATGGGCACTCTCGTCTTCTCCGACCTCGATCTCCGCCCTCTCGGTGGCAACGACGTCATCGTCACCGGCGCCTGGAAACTGACGCGCAACGCCGACACGCCGCACGGCCGCTTCACGCTGATCCTCCATCGGCGTGCCGAGGGCTGGCGGATCGTGTACGACCATTCGTCGTGAGGGCTACAAAGCATTAACCACAAAGACACAAAGAGCACAGAGAAAAACTCTGTGTCCTCCGCGTCTCTGTGGTTAAAAGCCTTTACCGGAAACTCACCGGAATGTCGTCCATCGTAAGCACGCCCGGTCGCGCATTCACGACGCGCGGGATCGAATTCACCACCATCGCCGCCGTGGCCCGGTCGCCGTGGACGCCGCCCTTGATCACCATCTCCACGTCGGGCACGCCGTGCACGATCACCTTGTCCGCGGCCACGTCCTCGGCGCCGACGTACATGCGCAGCTCCAGGCTCACGTTGATCTTTCCCTTGCCGTAGATCGTTTGATGAACGCCGGCGACTTGTCCGGCGGCGCAGGTGAGGTACTGCGTCTTGACTTCGCGATCGGCGATGATCGGCTCGATCACTTCGTCGCTCACCGATTCGAACTCCGCGCCGAGGCCGTTGCCGACCATCATCAACGACTCGCGAAGGCCCATGTGCTTGATCTTGCCGGCAGCGACGGCGGCTCGGAATTCATCGGGCGTCATGCCCGCGCCGACTTTGCGCTGCAGCGGCTCGCGTCGTGTCGATGCGTTCTGGATGCGGATGATCTCGACGGAATCGACGCGCTGGCAGACCGAGGTGATCGTCAGCGGCAGCTTGTCCATCACGAAGCCGGGATTGACTCCGGTGCCGAGGAGCGTGACGTTCTTGGCGCGGGCGATCTGCTGCAACTCCCCGCGAATGGCCTGATCGAGCGGGAACGAAAGCTCCTCGCAGGTGGAAACGACGTGGCATCCGCGGTTGAGAAGATCCTTGAGCTGACCGGAGACATCGCGAAGCCGCGATCCGGTGGAGTGGCAGACGACGTCCGGACGGCCGGACAACTCGGCAGTCACCTTGACGCCGACCTCGCGGTCGAGTCCGATGACCTCGCCGAGGTCTTTGCCGATCTTGTTTGGGTCGACGTCGACGGCGGCGACGATGCGCACCCACGGTTTTGTGAGAAGCAAACGAGCGATCTCCGCGCCGATCGGACCGATTCCATACTGCGCGACATTGATGGTTTGAACGGGATTCATGAGCACCTCGTGAGCAAAAGTGCGCGGATTGTAGATGAGATCAGAGATAAGAGATGAAGAGATCAGAGATCAGAAAACCCCGCGCCGATCTCTCGGCATCAGGACCCCGGGAACAATCCCCCGATCTCTGATCTCTCGTCTCTGATCTCTGCTTCATCCTCCTCATCGACGAAATTCGACATCCCGATTCCTGCCAATCGGTAGCGGCTGTGCGGAGGGAAGTCGAAACGTGTGAGCAGCTCGGTGCCGATGCGCGCGAGGTCCTCGCCGCTCGACGGCGGAGCCTCGGGAGTGAGACGCCGCGTGGCAGTCTTGAAGTCGCCGGTGCGGAGTTTCACCGTCACCGTGCGGCCGACCATTTGTTTGTCGCTGAGCGCCTTCCAGAGTTTCTGCGACTCGTCGCGGATGTACGCCGCGACTTCGTCCATCGTGATGTCGGTGGGGAAGGTGTTCTCGCTGGACCACGACTTGCGTTTCTGCGACGGGACGACCGGCGACTCGTCGATGCCGCGCGCCAGCTCCCACAAACGCGTGCCCCATTTTCCGAAGCGCGCTACGAGTTGCTCGGTGCTGAAGCCGTAGAGATCGCCCACGGTAGCGATGCCCATGGCGGTCATCACTTTCTCAGTCGCCGGGCCGACGCCGGGAATCTTGCGAACGGGGAGTGGCTGCAGGAACTTCTCGACCTGATGCGGACGGATGACGAAGCAGCCGTCGGGCTTGCGCCAGTCGCTGGCGATCTTTGCCAGGAACTTGTTCGGGGCGACGCCCGCCGAGGCGGTGAGCTGCGTCTCTGCGCGAATCTCGCGGCGAATCACCTCGGCGGTCTCCGTCGCCGTCGGAATCCCCGTCAGCTCCTCGGTGACATCGAGATAGGCCTCATCGAGCGAAAGCGGCTCGACGAGCGGCGTGTGCCGTCCGAAGATCTCGCGAATCTGTTTCGATGCTGCCCGATATTTCTCAAAGTCGGGATGAATGAACGTCCCCTCGGGGCACAACCGCATCGCGCGCGTGGCCGGCATGGCCGAATGGACGCCGAACTTGCGCGCCTCATACGACGCCGCGCAGACGACGCTCCGCTCGCCCGGCCATCCGACGATGACCGGCTTGCCGCGCAACTCCGGCCGGTCACGCTGCTCGACCGAGGCGTAGAAGGCGTCCATGTCGATGTGAAGGATCTTTCTCATGTTTCGTTGTGTAATCTGTCAGCGATGACACAGCCGAACGTCGCTACGCTTCCCACGCCCGCCTTTCTCGTCGACCGCAACATTGTCGAGCAAAACTGCTCGCGCATGCGCGCGAAGGCTGCGTCCTCGGGTGTCGCGTTCCGCCCGCACGTGAAGACGCACAAGACAATCGAGATCGGACGGATGCAGCACGGCGGCGGGGTCGGTCCGATCACCGTTTCGACGATGGCCGAGGCGGAGTTCTTCGCGGAGGCGGGCTTCGTGGACATCACCTACGCCATGCCGATTGCGCCCGAAAAACTGCCGCGCGCGGCGGCGTTGGCGAGGCGTATCGAGCGGCTCAACATTCTCATCGACAGCGCCACGGCTCTACACGCGGTAGAAGAGTTTCACGCGGCAAATGGCGTCGTGTTCGATGTCTTTCTCAAGGTCGACTGTGGCTATCACCGCGCCGGTGTCGATCCGGGCGATCCCGACAGCGCTCGGCTGGCCATCGCCATCTCTCGTTCGCCCGCGGCACATTTTCAGGGACTACTGACGCACGCCGGCCATTCGTACAACGCGCATGACATTGAAGAGATCCGCCGCATCGCAGCGGAGGAGACAGCATCGCTGACGAGGTTCCGCGCCCTGATCGGTTTGGACGAGGTCATTCGCAGCATCGGCTCCACGCCCACAACGTCAGTCGTCGACACGTTCACCGACACCGACGAAGTGCGCCCCGGCAACTACGTCTTCTTCGACGCTTTCCAGGCCACGCTCGGCTCGTGCTCCCGCGAAGACGTCGCTGTGTCGGTGCTCGCGACAGTGGTCGGTTCGTATCCCGAGCGAGGCGAAGCCATCATCGACGCCGGCGCGCTGGCGCTGTCGAAAGACACCAGCCCCGATCATCTCGACCCGAGTTTCGGGTACGGACTCGTGTGCGATCTCTCGCTCAACCCGCTCGACGCACGCCTCGTGGCGCTGTCGCAGGAGCATGGAAAGTTGAAGATGGCGTCACCACCGCCGGTTGGGACGCGTCTTCGCATCGTGCCGAATCACTCCTGTCTCACCGCGGCGATGTACGAGCGATATCACGTGATCGAGGACAACGTGATCGTCGATGAGTGGCGGCCAGTTCGGGGGTGGTAGTCAGTTATACTTACGGTATGAAAACTGCGGTATCGATTCCGGATGAAGTGTTTGAAAAGGTTGAGCGACTGGCCAAGCACGGCCGCAGGTCCAGGAGCGAGGTGTTCACCGCAGCGCTACGTGAGTATGTCGCGCGGCATTCTCCCGATGAAGTGACGGAAGCCATCAATCGAGTCTGCGCCGAAGTGGATCAGAGTGAAGACGTAGAGTTTTTGAACGCCGCCGCCCGGCGACTGCTAAAGAAGGTCGAGTGGTAATCTCGCAAGGAGAGATCTGGTGGGCCGATCTGCCGGAGCCGACCGGATCGGAGCCAGGCTTCTTAAGGCCAGTAGTCGTTGTGCAAAGCGACGCGTTCAATCGAAGCCAGATCGCAACCGTGATGTGCGTTCCGCTAACGAGCAGTTTGCGATGGGCGAACGCGCCGGGCAACGTGCTGTTGACCTCACGCACCACGGGGCTTTCGAAAGAATCGGTAGCGAACGCTTCACAGGTTTTTACGTTCGACAAGACGTTGTTGATCGAACGCGTTTCCAAGCTGCCGCGGGCGAAGGTCGAGCTCATATTCGCCGGCATTGATCGGGTCTTAGGCCGAACCTAACGTCCCTGCAGCATTCGCAGCGCAGCCGTCTTCAGCGCCATGCTCGATCCAGCGCGGGCGATGCTCCGAACTTCGGACTCAGGCAGCGTCGGCAGGATGCGCAATGCAAACGCGGGCGGAGTCTTGGAGTTGTGCATGAGTCCGAGGCGGACGTCGAGGCTGGACATCCACTGGCTGGCCTTGATGATCACGTCGGCGATCTGGTAGGTCAGGAACGAAGACTTCGCCAGCCGCGCCACTTCGTCCACGGTGAGGCGCGGATTTCGTAGGAGGGAGAGCAGGACGCGGGGATCGTTGTCCTGGAGCAGGAGCGCGCGTTCGCTCCGGTCGGCCTTGATCGCCAGGAGGAGCTTCTCCATCTGCGAGAGAGCACGGATGCGGTCCCAGACGTTCTCCTTCTTTTCGATCGTCTCGTCCGGCTCGGGAGATTCACCCGAGGGTGCTTCGGTCGCACCCGGAGGCCTATCCATCAGCCGGGCGAAAATCTCGTCGCTGTTGCCGTCGATTGCCAGCGCGATCCCATCCGGAAGCACCGCGACGACCGTGGCGCGTGCGAATGCTTCACCACCCCACGGACCTCGTAGCGTCAGCAGCAGTGTCGCGTTGAGTGTGACCGATTCCGTGGTCGCGAGGCGTAGACCACCCATCGACAGGTTGGCATCATGCTCGGCCCGCAGTTCTTCCTCACTCTCAAACTCGGCGGTGAAAGCTGCGGATGCGGTGCGCGTGACTTTCATCCAAAACCATTTACCACAGAGGCACAGAGGACACAGAGAAACCTCAGTGCTCTCTGGGTCTCTGTGGTCGATTGGTTTCGTCTGACTACGCCGGACACCTGTCCGCGGACACCTGTCCCATCGGACACTCCTCGGACAGCGTTGAATTCGCACAACCATCGAAGAATCAAGCACATCGCTCATGGCACCTCGGTTGCGCTTTAGCGTCGCCGAATGATTGAAAACACATCCTCGATGGACCGGGCCGTCGGTCCGGCGTCGGCGTTTACGCGGCCTCGGGTGATTGCGGCGGCGGCGCTGCTGGCGGTTCTCATCGCGCTGGCCTTTGCCTTTCCGGCCATTCGGCGCTGGTCGCGCGCGGATCGCGCCGTTGACGCGACGACGCTGGCGATTGGCACCGTCGTACGAGGCGATCTGGTTCGCGACATCTCGGTGCAGGGGCGCGTTGTCGCGGCGCTGCATCCGACGCTCGTCAGTCCGGCGCAGGGGATCGTGTCGTTGCGGACGAAAGCGGGGAGCGTGGTTCGCCGCGGCGACATCCTTGCCGTCGTCGACAGTCCGGAGTTGCGCAGTGCGCTCGAACAATCACGCGCGCAGACCCTTTCGCTGCGGACCGATTACGAGCGCGGCAAGATTGGCGGCTCGCAATCGGATGCGCGATTGCGGCAGCAGGTGGCGCTGGCCGAGGTAAGGCTGCAGGCGGCGAAAAGAGGGTTGACGCGCGCGGAGACGTTGCGGCGCGAAGGACTCATCAACGGAACCGACTTCGAGCGCGCACAGGACGATGTCCACGTCTCCGAGCTGGAACTCTTGCAGGCGCGGCGCGAGATTGGACTCAATCGCGAGACCGCCGACTTCGACATTCGCAGCCGGAAACTGCAGGCCGATCGGCAGCAATCGGCCACCGACGAACTGCAGAAGCGCTTCGAAGATCTGACCATCCGCGCGCCGTTCGACGGCATGATCGCCGCGATCACCGTCAATGAGCGCGATGCCGTTGCCGCCAACCAGGCGATCCTGACCGTCATCAATCTCTCGTCGCTCGAGCTCGAGATCACGATCCCCGAGGAGTATGCGGGCGACGTGAGGATCGGGACGCCGCTCATGATCGGGTACGGCGGCGGCGAGAAAGGCGCGCACATCACAGCGGTCTCGCCGGAGATCGTCGGCAACCAGATCACGGCGCGTGCGGTGCCCGATCAGCAGTGGCCCGAGGGGATGCGGCAGAACCAGAGGGTCAGCGCGAGGCTCGTGTTCGAGTCGAAGAAGAACGTGCTGAAGCTCCAGCGTGGCGCGTTCGTCGAGAGCGGCGGCGGACGCAGTGCGTACGTCGTCGACAACAGCCTGGCCACGCGGCGCGACATCGCCCTCGGATCCGTCGGCGCGTCAGAAGTCGAAATCGTCAGCGGATTGCGCGAAGGCGAGCGCGTGATCCTTTCGGACACATCGCCATTTGGAAACGTTCGCACACTCATTCTGCGGTGAAGGAGAAAACGCCGATGCTTCGCATGAAGAACATACGAAAGGTTTATCGCACCGACCTGGTCGAGACGCACGCCCTCGAGGATTTTTCGCTCAACGTCGAGAGCGGAGAATTCGTCGCCATCATGGGTCCGTCGGGCTCCGGCAAGACGACGTTCCTCAACGTCGCCGGGCTGCTCGACGTCTTCGAGGGCGGCACCTACGAGCTCGACGACAAGGATGTCAGCCGGCTGTCCGACCGCGAGATGTCGCACATCCGCAATCAGAAGATCGGCTTCATTTTTCAGGGATTCAATCTGATTCCTGACCTCGATGTCTTCGACAACATCGACGTGCCGCTGCGGTATCGCGGACTGCCGGCCAACGACCGGAAGGCGCGCATCGAAAAGGCCACGGAGGTCGTCGGCCTCTCGTCGCGCATGCACCATCTGCCGTCGCAACTCTCCGGCGGGCAGCAGCAGCGTGTCGCCATCGCGCGCGTGCTTGCATCCGATCCGAAGCTGATCCTGGCCGACGAGCCGACCGGCAACCTCGACTCGCTCATGGCGCGCGAGATCATGGACCTGCTCGACGAGATCAACCGCCGCGGCACGACCATCGTCATGGTCACGCACAGCCCCGAGTGCGCCGCGCGCGCGTCGCGCGAGATCCATCTGTTCGACGGCCGCGTGATCGACGTCGAGCGTCCGCCGGCACTCTTCGGCGGCGCGCTCAAGTCGGCGAAGTGAGGACGACGCCATGCTGCTCTACAACGTTCGCATCGCCATCAAGAGTCTCCGCCGCAATCCCGTTCTGACCGCCGTCATCATCGGCGGCATCGCCCTCGGCATCTGCGCTTCGACGACGTTCACGACCGTGCGCCACATGTTCGCCCGCGATCCGCTACCGGGAAAAAGCGACAGGCTGTTTTACGTGCGCATGGACAACTGGGACCCGCATACGCCGTATCCGTCGGGTCAAAACAGCACAGGCCCGACCATGCCGCCGCAGGTCAGCTATCGCGACGCCATGGCGCTCATGCGCTCGAACATCCCGCTTCGCCAGACCGCGGCGTTTCGGGCGATGTTGACGATCTATCCCGATCCGCGCGTCGCTCGTCCCTCCAGCGAAGACGTCCGCCTCTGCTTTTCCGACTTCTTCACGATGTTCGACGTTCCCTTCGCATACGGCGGACCGTGGGACCGCCGCGCGGACGCGAAAGCCGAGCAGGTCGTCGTCATCGATGACGCCATGAATCAGAAGTTGTTCAAAGGCGTCAACTCCGTCGGCAAACGAGTGCGCATCGATGACCGCGAATTCACCGTCGTCGGCGTGCTGAAACCGTGGCGCCCGTTCATCAAGATGTACGACCTGAACGGAAACTTCATCGCCCAACCCGAACCAATCTACCTTCCGTTCTCGTTGACGCCGGGCATGCAGATCCGCTCGAACGGAAACAGCGACGGCTGGAAATCGGCGGGCACCACCTTCGAAGACTTTCTCAACTCCGACACCGATTGGGTGCAGCTCTGGGTCGAGTTGCGCTCGCCAGCCGATGCGGAGCAGTACCACCGATTCGTCGACGGCTACGTCCTCGAGGAAAAGAAACACGGCCGCTTCGAACGCCCGCTCATGAATCGCGTCACGGCGCTCCGCGAGCTGATGGGGGAGTTCGGCGTGATCACTCCCCAGATCAACGCCATGGCGGCCATATCAATCCTCTTTCTCGCCATCTGCGCACTGAACCTGACCGGGCTGCTGCTCGGAAAGTTTCTGGCCCGCTCGCCCGAGGTTTCGGTGAGGCGAGCGCTCGGAGCAACGCGCATCGATGTCTTCCTGCAGCACATCACCGAGTGTGAGCTGGTCGGTCTGGCCGGTGGCGCCCTCGGCATGCTGCTCTCCATCGGCGCGATGAAGCTCATCGGCAAGTTCATTTCGGCCACCTCGGTCATCGCACTCGACAGCGAAATGATCCTGGCCGCGCTGTTTCTGTCACTCGGCGCCGGACTTCTGGCCGGCCTCTATCCCGCCTGGCGCATCTGTTCCGTGCAACCCGCCGTTCAACTCAAGATCTGACGAAGGAGACGACCATGGAATTTGGACCGATCATCCGCGCCCTGAAACGCAACAAAGTCCGCTTTCTGCTCATCGTCGTGCAGATCGCGATTACGCTCGCCGTCGTCACCAATGCGATCACGATGATCCGCGACGAAAGCGTGAAGATGATGAAGACTTCAGGCTTCGACGACGAGAACATCGTCTGGGTCCGCACCAAGCCGTTCGCGCCGGGCTTCAAAGACCTGCCCTACCGCATCGCCGCGGTCAACGCCGACCTCCGCGCGATCCAGGCCACGCCTGGCGTCGTCGCGGTAGCCAACACCAATTTCCTGCCGTGGCAGGGCGGCGGCAGCTCCGGCGAAGTCGCGGCTGGCGGCGGTGACGGCAGCAAGTTCCGCACGCAGATGTACACCAACACGCCCGGCATTCTCGACGCCCTCGGTGTTCATCTCGTTTCCGGCCGAGGACTGCGCGACACCGACATCGACGACGATCCCAACTCGAAAGCGCCGAGCACCGCCATCATCTCGCGCGATCTCGAGCGGCTCGTGTTCAAAGGGAAGAGCGCCATCGGCCGGCAGCTCCAGGATTCCGACAACACCGTCATCAACGTCGTCGGCACCTTCGATCCGTTCTACAACCCGTACGGCTGGCCGATTCATGAATACGCGGTCTTCTACGCCGGACACGTCTCGCGCCGCGGCGCCATGTACCTCGTCCGCGTCGCGCCGGGCTCGATGAAGCAGACCGTCCCGCTGATCGAAAAGCGCATGCTACAAGCGAACAATGGACGCAACATCGACATGAAGACGATCAGCGAGATCAAGGACAACTACTTCGCACAGGGAAGGATCGTGCGCACGACGATGTCGATGGTCATCGCTCTGATCGTGCTTGTCACCGGCCTCGGTATCGTCGGCGTGACCGCGTTCTCCGTGACCGAGCGGCGCAAGCAGATCGGCACCCGCCGCGCCCTCGGTGCAACCAAAGCCTCCGTTCTCCGTTACTTTCTGCTGGAAAACTGGATCGTGACGAATGCTGGCTTGATTCTCGGCGTCGCCGCGGCGTATGGACTGAACGTGCTGCTCGTCACGAAAACAGCCGGCGCAAAGCTCGATTGGCGAATCGTCGTTGCAGCCGTCGTTCTGCTCTGGATTCAGGGCATCATCGCCACCCTGATTCCGGCCATGCGCGCGACGCGGTTTTCGCCGGTCATCGCGACCCGAGGAGCATGATTGATTGAAACGCAGCAACAGGCGCCGATGATGACTCCTCCGAAGCACGGACACGACCGGCTCGGAGGAACCGTCCTCATCGTCGAAGACCAGCCGGCCGTCGCGCGGGCGCTGTTGCTGCTGTTCGACATCCACGGCATCGATGCGATCGCGGTCTCGACGCCTGCCGATGCCGAAGAGGTCATTCGGCGCGGCGACGCCGACGTCGTCGTGCAGGACATGAACTTCACTCCCGGCGCGACCGGCGGCGAGCAAGGACTTGCACTCTTTCGCACGGTTCGCACGATCGATCCGGGGATGCCGGTGATTTTGCTGACCGCGTGGACCGCGCTCGAAATCGCCGTGCAGATGGTGAAGGAAGGCGCAGTCGACTATCTCGCCAAGCCCTGGAACGACGAGAAACTCCTGGCGATCGTCGGCAATGTGCTGACGGAGCGCCGAGGGGAGCGCGACGTGCGGCGCTCACGTTCCGCGCTCGCGTCGACCTTCGATCTGCGTGGCGCCGTGTACGAGAGCACCGCCATGCATCGCATCGTTACGCTGGCACTTCAGGTTGCCGCCGCCGACGTGCCGGTGCTCATCACCGGTCCGAACGGCGCGGGGAAGGAAAAGATCGCCGACTTGATCCAAGCAAATTCGGCGAGGCGCAAAGCTCCATTCATCAAGGTCAACGCCGGCGCGCTGCCGGACGAGTTGCTCGAGAGTGAGTTGTTCGGCGCCGAGGCGGGAGCATTCACGGGATCGAAACGGCTGCGCATCGGACGTTTCGAGACGGCGAACAGCGGAACGCTGTTTCTCGACGAGATCGGGAACCTGTCAGCTGCCGGCCAGACGAAGTTGCTGCGCGTCCTCCAGAACGGCGAGTTCGAACGCCTCGGCAGCAGCGAGACGCGAAGAGTGGATGTCCGCCTGCTGTGCGCGACGAACGCCGATCTCGCGCAATCGGTCCGCAGCGGTGCGTTCCGGCAGGATCTCTTCTTCCGGCTCAACGTGATCGAGATTCACGTCCCGCCGCTGCGCGAGAGGCGCGACGACATCCTGCCGGTCGCGGAGTCGTTCCTGGCCTCCGCGCGCAAGACCTCGGCCCGCGCCTGGCGCCTCGGCGCCGACGCTCGCGACGCGCTCGTCGCGTACGACTGGCCCGGGAACATCCGCGAGCTACAGAACAGAATCCAGCGCGCTACGGTGACCGCACCCGCCGACGTTCTCTCCGCGTCCGACCTCGGCCTCTCAACAGATCGCCCACGCTCCGCCGCGCCGGTTCACGGCGAGAAGGAACAGATCGAAAATCTGCTTCGCGAAGGTGGAGGCAATGTCTCCGACGCCGCCAAAGCCCTCGGCGTCTCCCGCCAGGCGCTCTACCGCAAAATGCAGCGCCTAGGCATCGTGCTGGAGCGGCGGCCGAAGTCGTAAAGGCTTTCCACCACAGAGGCGCAGAGGACACGGAGTTACCTTTGTGCTCTCTGCGCTTCTGTGGTTCATGATTCTGCTCGCCAAATGCGACTCACCCGCACGATCGCTCTGTATCTCGCAGCCACGGTCGCCGTCATCGCAATCGTTGCGGCCTTCGCTGCGAACACGTTCTTTCATGCCCCGCCACGAGTCGCCGCGCTCTTCGGAGCAGCACTCCTGCTCCTCGGCCTGACGATCGCAGCCCTCACGATGCGCAGCCCACTGCGCCGCATCCGCAGAAATCTCGGCGCTCTCGTCGATGGCGTCCGAGGGTTCGCCGACGACGATTTCAGCCTCCGCCTTCACGTCACCGGCAGCGACGAGATCGCCGATCTGGTCGCCATTTACAACGACATCGGCAACATCCTGCGCGACCAGCGGAACGAATCGGTACAGCGCGAGCTGCTGTTCGAGACGGTGCTACAAGCCTCGCCGCTGTCGATGATTCTGACCAGCGACCACGGCCGCATCGTCTTCGTCAACCGCGCCGCCCGCGAGCTCTTCGGCGGCCGCGAGCGGATCGAAGGCTGCCGCCTCGACGAGCTCGCGGGCGACGTGCCTGCGCTGCGCGATGCGATGCACGCCACGGCCGGCGCAATCTTCACCGTCGATGGCGAGACGTTCCAGCTCACCCAGCGAACGTTCTACCTGAACACGCGGGAGCACGTTCTCTACCTCATCGCGCGACTGACGCAAGATCTTCGGCGACAGGAGCTCGATGTCTGGAAGCGCGCCATCCGCGTCGTCAATCACGAGCTGAACAACTCGCTCGCGCCGATCCACTCGCTCTTCCATTCCGCGAGCGTCGTCCGGGAGCGCTCCGGTGAGGAAGACCGCCTCGCCGAGATCAACGCCGCAATCGCCGAGCGCCTCTCGTCGCTACAAACGTTCATCGACGGCTACGCCCACCTGGCGCGGCTGCCGAAGCCGCGCCGCGAGCGAGTCGCCTGGAGCGATCTGCTCGACGCGGTGCGACACGTCACGCCATTCATCATCGGCGAGCCGCCGCCAACGCACCACGCCATGATCGACCGCGCGCAGCTCGAGCAGGTGCTCATCAACCTCGTCAAGAACGCCCGCGAGGCCGGCAGCGATGAAGAGCAGATCGTCGTCAACGTAGTCCGCCGCAGCAGCGGCAGCGCGCTAGTCGTGGAAGACCGAGGACGCGGGATGGACGAAGAAACTCTCGGCCACGCCTTGCTCCCTTTCTATTCAACAAAGCCCGGCGGCACCGGCCTCGGCCTCGCCCTCGCCGGCGAGATCATCGACGCCCACGGCGGCAACGTCCACATCGCAAGGCGGGATGGGGGAGGGATCGCCATCACCTGCTTCATTCCGGATGAAGACGCGGTTGCGCGGCCGCGTGGTGTCGACGATTGAAGGAATGCGGGATGGATCGACGAACGAATCACAAAATCGAAATAGCACCCTTCCGCGGTGCTGTTAGACCCGGCGTGCAGCGAATCGTCCTCTCCCTTTCCGTCGCGCTCCTGACCCTTGTCTCTTCGGCGGCCTCGGCCGCAACGACAACGATGCCGCTCTCGCAAGTCCACAAGGGCATGCGCGGATACGGCGAGACCGTGTTCGATGGCACCAAGCTCGAGCGCTTCGAAGTTGAGATTACCGGCGTGCTCCAGAACATTGCGCCCGGACAGGACCTCATCCTGGCCAAAGTGTCCAGCCCGGTCGTCGATCGCGCTGGCGTCATTGCCGGAATGAGCGGCTCGCCGGTCTACATCGACGGCAAAGTGATCGGCGCGCTGGCGTACTCGTGGCAGTTCGCGAAGGAATCGATCGCAGGAATCACTCCGATCGACGAGATGCTCAAGATCGCGCAGGTCGACGGAAGTCCGCTGGGCGTGCTGGCCGCGGCCACGCCGCGTATGACCGGTTCTGAGTTTCTCAACGCGATGATCGAGCACAAAACAGCCGAGAAATTCGAGTTGATGATGAGCAGCCTGGCGGGCGCATCGCCCGCGTCATCGCTGGCTGGTGCCAAGCCGATCGCGGTTCCGCTTTCAATGTCCAGCTTCTCGCCCGACACGCTCGGACGCTTCGGCAAGTACCTCGATCCGATGGGCTTCATGCCGGTCCCGGCCGGCGCCTCGTCGACCTCGACAACGACTTCCACTCCGGCCTCGAAAGAGTTCGCCGCGGGTGACGCCATCGGCGCCGTCCTGCTGCGCGGAGACTTCAACGTCGCGGCAACCGGCACCGTGACCTACATCGATGGTGACCGCGTCTACGCATTCGGCCATCCGTTTCTCGACATGGGCGTCGTGGCCTTCCCGATGGCCAAATCCGAGATCGTCGGCGTGATGCCTAGCCTCGCCAGCTCCTTCAAATTCGCGAACACCGGTGCTGTCGTCGGCGCGTTCCGCCAGGACCGCGCGGTCGGAATCATGGGCGTGATGGGGGAGAAGGCCGACATGATCCCCGTCGACCTCGAAGTCGAAGGGAGCGGCGTGGCGCAGAAGTATCACGTCGATGTGCTGCGGCACTCGCAGCTGACGCCGCTGATCCTGGCCATGGCCGCCGACACGGTCGTCGCAAGCGCGCAGCGCGCCGCGGGCGAGCGAACGGTGATGCTGGAGTCGGAGATCAAAATCAAAGGCTATCCGGAGCCGATCGTGCTCCGTGAGGGTTGGGCCGGAGCGCAGGCGCGGCAGGCTATCCCGTCGTATCTCGCGGTCGTCGCGGGCTACGTGATGTCGAACGAGTTTCATACCGCCGACATCGAGTCGGTGAAGATTCACTTCCGCCACACCGACGACCTCAAGATCGCCAAAATCCTCGAGGCCTCGCTGCAAATGCCGTCGAAGGGCAAGGTCCACGCGGGCGATACCGTGAAAGTTCGCGCGGTGCTGAAGCCGTATCGCGGCGAGGCGTTCATCGAGACGTTCGACGTGACGATCCCCGATGATCAAGCCGCCGGTACCGCCTATCTTCTGGTCGGCAGCGGCTCGGTCATGAATCAGGTCGACTTCCTCCTCGTTCCTCCCGACCCGCGCAGCCTCGATCAGGTGATCGCCGTTCTTCGCCGCCTCCGTCCATCCACCGAACTTACCCTCGGCCTTTACGAACAGACCGACGGCGCCGTGACCGCGGGCGTCTATCTGCCGAATCTACCTCCGACGATGCGCGCCATCGTCAGCAGCGATACGTCGAACGGGCCGCAGTCTCCGGTCCGCTACCATGCCGCGCAACATCTCGCGCGCCCACTCGGCTACATTATCGACGGCGTCGTGAAGATCGATCTCGATGTGAAGCCGGCGATTTGAGCGAGAGAGAGATCAGGGACCAGAGATCAGAGATCGGGGAGACAATGTGACCCGAGGCAAGAGACGAGCGTCAGAAGTTTTGAGATGTTTTCTTACCTGATCTCTAGTCTCTGATCTCCTGTCGACAATCGCCGTCTCGCAACTCGCCCCCGATCCCGCTTCTCACTTCAGCTACTAAAGGAACGCAAATGCGCCGAGTCGTCGCGCTCGTTGTTACGCTGTTCACAGCTTCCAGCCTCTTCGCCGTCGCACCGCAGTTCTGGCGGGTTCGCAACGCGGAGGACTTTCTTGCGGGCGACATCGAAGGCTTTGCCGTCACCTCGCGCGGCGAGCTGCGCCCCGGACCGTCGCTCAAGAAGCTCGCGACCTTCACCGATCCCTTCGTCCTGGCGCAGGTTGCAGCGCCGAACGGCGATCACTTCTTCGGCACCGGCAACGAAGGCAAGGTCTACCGGCTGCGCGGCACCGAATTGAAAGCGATTTACACCGCGCCGGAACCGGAGGTGTATGCGGCGGCGTTTCGCGGCGGGGCGCTGTATGTCGGGAGCTCGCCGAACGGAAAGGTCTACCGCGTCGATCCCAATGACGGCAAGGCCACGGTCTTCTATGACCCCAAGCAAGCGTACATCTGGGCGATGGAGTTCCTGCCGAACGGCGACCTTGCGGTCGCCACCGGCGTCGATGGGAAGCTCTTCCTCGTCAATCCGAAGGGCGAAGGGAAGGTTCTGTTCGACTCGCCGGAGACGCATCTTCGCTCGCTGGCCGTGAAGAAAGACGGAACTCTTTTCGCCGGCGGTTCGGCCAAGGGGCGGATTTACGAGATCCGTCCCGACGGCGGCGCGCATGCGTTGTACGACTCGACGCTCTCCGAGATCTCGTCGATCTATGTCGACGCGAACGGGATCGGTTGGGCCGCGGCGGCCAGCAACGTCTTGCCGGCGACGGCTCCCGTCAAAGCAACTGCGCCGAAGCCTGCGACGCAGACAGGTGCTGCCGCGTCGACCTCCGCCAGCACGACGTCCAGCGATCAGAAGAAAGACGACTCCGCCGGCAGCGTGGAAGTCAGCATCGCATTTGACGATGCGGCGGGCGGGTCAGGAGGCAGCGGCGAGATCTACAAAATCAATCCCGACGGTTTCGTAGAGCTCGTGCGCAAGTTCGAGCACGAGATGGCGTACAGCATCACCGGTGGTCCGAATGGATCGATCCTTCTCGCCACCGGACCGCAGGGCCGCATCTACGAAATGAAAGACGGCGAGGTCTCGCTCGTCGGAAGCGTTCCGGAGAAGCAGGTCGTCTCGATCTCGACCACGGACAATCAGACCCTGATCACCACCACGAACAGCGGCGCGGTCTATCGGATGGAAAACGGACCGTCGTCGAAGGCGGAGTTCCGCTCTGCCGCGAAGGACGTGGAGCGTTTCTCCCGTTTCGGACACTACCGCATCGAAGGCGACAACCTCGGCGATGGCCATCTCGCCATCGCTTTCCGCTCCGGAAACACAAAGACTCCGGACGCGACCTGGAGCTCGTGGAGTGCCGCCGCGTCCGCGAGCGACGGTCCGATCGATGTTCCCGCCGGGCGTTATGTGCAGTGGAAGCTGACGACGCCGAAGCCGTCGGCGAATGTCGCGGTCGACGAAGTGACGGTTGCTTTCATCAATCGAAACGTCGCGCCGGTCATCGACACCGTCGTCGTGCAGGAGCCGGCCGTCGTCTACATCACCGGCAGCTATCCGCAGTCGCCGCAGGTCGTTGAATCGACCAACCCCGACGAGTACGGCATCTTCACGAGCCTCGACACGCCGCGCGACAGGAACGAGCAGGGGAAGAAGGTCTATCGCAAAGGCTTCCGCACCGTGACCTGGCGCGCCCACGACGACAACGGCGATTCGTTGCGGTACACACTGTCGTTCCGCAAGGTGGGAAGCGAACACTGGCTCCGCCTGCGCGAGAACTTCGACGAGTCGTCGATGAACTTCGATACCTCGCAACTCCCGGACGGGAACTATGAAGTGCGGCTCTCCGTGACCGACGCTCAGGACAATCCCGACACTGCGCTGACTGACGTGAAAGACGGCATCCAGCTTCGTGTCGACAACACGCCGCCGGTGATCACGTTCACGAATGAGGGCGACGAAGTCGTGATCCGCATCTCCGACAAACTCTCGCCGATCGGTAAGGTCGAATACTCGGCCGATGCGCAGAAGTGGATCCGCATCACTCCCGGCGACGGCATCGGCGACTCGGCCAGCGAGACGTACCGCCTCAAGCGGAGCGCGGTGACCGGCAAGTTCGTGATCGTGCGAGCGGTCGATGCGTTCTTCAACGTGGCGACGGAGTCGATCGCGTTGCCGTAAGACGAAATTGACGAAAGGCTTTTAACCACAGAGGCTCAGAGAGCACAGAGAAAACCTCCGTGTGCTCTGCGTCTCTGTGGTTGATCATTTATACGCCCGACGGATCTTCCAGAGATCGTGCAGGGCTCGCAAAAAATCGTGCGACTTCACTTTCGAGCCTGTCACGTCGTGCCAGCGCATGACGGGTAATTCGTAGACCGCGCCGGCCACGGCATCGCGGCCCCAGCGCGCGACGTAGCGGGCGATGATCTCGACGTCGAAGATCCAGCGCGAGAGGAACGGTTCGGAAAAGGCGTCTCGCAACATCTCGCTGCGGCGAAAGATCTTCGCGCCGCATTGCGTGTCGTAGACGGCAAGCCCGAGGCTCGAGGAGATGAGCGTGGCGCCGACGCGGCCGAAATAGTGGCGCGCCGGACGGCGGCTGATCTCGCGCCCGAGGAGGCGCACGCGGGCGCCCATGACGAGATGGATCGGCGGCCGCGTCTCGAGGATTTCGAGGAAGCCGGGGAGCTCCGAGAGGGGAGTGGCGAGGTCGGCATCCCAGAAGCCGAGGTAGTCGGGAGCGTTGTCGAGGGCCGCCAGAAATCCGCGCCGCACCGCCTCCGCCTTTCCGCTGTTGCGCTCGAGGTCGAGGACGGCGAAGCGCTGCGGGTCGGAGTTGCGAAGTGTCTGCAGCAGGCGAAGCGTGCCGTCGCGGCTGCCGTCGTTGACGAAGAGGAAATCGACGTCGTGGCCCGGAACCGAAACGCTTCGAAACGCCTCGACGTCGAGCCGGCGCTCTTCGTTGTAGCAGGGAACGACCAGAGTCAGGCGCGACACGCGCGCGCATTGTAGCTACGATTCGAAAAATGACTGATCTCGAGATCCACACCATTCCCGCTTCGATTCATGGACGCTATGTCGTGCGGCCGGGTCCCGCCGAACATCTTCTGATCGGCTTTCACGGCTACGGCGAAAACGCCGAGGTACACATGGCCGAGCTGCACCAGATTCCGGGAATCGAGCGCTGGACGATCGTCGCGGTTCAGGCGCTTCATCCGTTCTACATGCACCGGACGGGAGCGATCGTGGCGTCGTGGATGACGAGCCAGGATCGTGAGCTTGCCATTGAGGACAACCGTGCCTACGTGCGCAGCGTCGTCGATCGATTCCCACATCCGAGGCAGTTGGTCTTCCTCGGATTTTCGCAAGGTGTCGCGATGGCCTATCGCGCAGCGCAGGGATCAGCGGCAACCGGGCTGATTGCGCTTGGAGGCGAGATGCCACCTGAGGTGATGGAGTCGCGCGCGCTGATGCCTCCGGTCCTCATCGGGAGAGGAACCCGCGAGGAGTGGTACACCGAGGAGAAGCTCAAGAAGGACGTGAGCTTCCTCTCTTCGATCACGAAGGTAACAACGTGGGTTTACGAAGGCGGCCACGAATGGACGGCGGAGTTTCGCTCGGCCGCGGGGGAGTTTCTGAACGAGCTCACGTCGAGTTGAGGGTGCTCTCGTGCAGAGGTTGCCGCAATCCGGCATCCTCTCAACCTCAGCGCTTGACCGCCCGCCGGCGTGACGCGTCGTCGCCGGTCATGAGCTGAACCCACACGTGCCCACCGGTCGACTCCGGCGGGAGGGCTGGCCGAGTCAGCCACGCTCGCTGACTCGTCAACTAGTTGATCAGTCACCGGAGTGACTCTCGCCGCCGGGATGACAATCGGCTCGTAACCTGTTCAAAGTGCGAATGTCCGACCGCCTCGACCGACTGAAAGCACGGCTCAAAGAGATGCCTGACCGGCCCGGGGTCTACCTGCATAAAAACGCCGAGGGGGAGGTCATCTACGTCGGGAAGGCGAGGAACCTCAAGAGCCGGGTGGGGTCGTACATCGCCGGCCGAGGAGCGCGGGACAGCAAAACGATGACGCTCATCAACGAGATCGACACGATCGATTTCGTGACGACGAACAACGAGCTGGAAGCGATCCTCCTCGAGAACAACCTCATCAAGTCGAACCAGCCGCGCTACAACATCCTCCTTCGCGACGACAAGAGTTACCCGTACATCAAGGTGACGATGTCGGAGGACTATCCGCGCGTCGTTTTCACTCGCCGCCTCGACCGCAAGAAGGGCGATCTCTTCTACGGGCCGTTCTTCGCGGGCACTGCGCGGCGCCTGCTCAAGCTCGTCGCCGACCAGTTCAAGCTTCGCAGCTGCGATCTCGATATCGTCATCGGCAAGAACGCTCTTCCGCGTCCCTGCCTCTACTACGACATGCACCAATGCCTCGGGCCGTGCGTCGTCGGCCTGACGACTCCGGAGCTGTACCGCGACATGGTCGACGATGTCGTCCTCTTCCTTGGCGGGAAGACGAAGGAGCTGCAGGATCGCCTGACGCACCGGATGTACCACGCCGCCGAGACCGAGAACTTTGAGATGGCGACGTACTACCGCGATCTCGTACGCACGGTCGAACGCGTCCAGGCCGAGCAGCAAGTGGCCTCGGCGGAAGATGAGGATGCCGACGTCTGGGGCTTGTACGAGGAGGGGAGCGACGTCGCCGTCCAGCTCTTCGTCATCCGCGACGGGAACGTCGTCGACCGGCGCGAGCTGTTCTGGGAGAAGGTCGAGGCGTATCAGGCGCCGGAGTTCCTCGGCGAGGTGCTGCAGCGCTACTACCAGGACAACATGTTCATCCCACACGAGGTGTTGATCCCGTTCGAGGTCGAAGAGTGCGACCTTTTGACGGCGTGGCTGACCGAGCAGGCCGGACGGAAGGTCGGCCTGCGAGTCCCGCAGCGGGGCAGGGGCGTCGATCGGATGGAGCTCGTCAACCGGAACGCGCGGCTTTCGCACGAGTCGCGCTTTCGGAAATCGACCCAGGACCGGCTCCAGATCGCTGCACAGAAACTTGGGCATGTGCTCGGCTACGACCGCGAGATCAGCCGCATCGAATCGTTCGACATCTCGAACATCCAGGGATCGGATTCCGTCGCCGGCATGGTCGTGCTCGACCGGGGGAAGTTCGATAAGAAGCAGTACCGCATCTTCAACATCAAGACGGTGGAGGGCGCCGACGACTTCCGCTCGATGGCCGAGGCGGTGGACCGGCGCTACCGGCGATTGCTGGAGGAAAACAAGACGCTGCCGGACATGATCCTCATCGACGGAGGCCGCGGTCAGTTGAACGCCGCTCTCGCCGCGCTCAACAAGCTCGGCATCGAGGAGATCCCGATCGCTGGTCTGGCCAAACGCGAGGAGGAGATCTACGTTCCCGGCCGGGAAGAGCCGTACCGTCTGGAGCGTCGCGATCCTGCGTTACAACTCCTGCAGATGGTTCGCGATGAAACGCACCGATTCTCGGTCTCCTCGCACCGGCGCCGGCGCTCCAAGCGGACGCTCCACAGCGCGTTGGACGACATGCCCGGCATCGGTGCGATACGACGGCGCCTTCTCATCGAGCGTTTCGGCAGCCTCTCCGGCGTGAAGCAAGCCTCGGCGCAGGATCTGAGGAATGTCCTCGGCCGCAAAGTCGGGCAGACGCTCTACGACGAGCTGCACGCCTGAGTCACGGCGACGCGCGAGCCGCCGTGACCGAGGAAACGCTACGGCGCGACGACGCGGACCGGGAAGGCCTGATTGATCTGACAACCGGCGGCATCCGTCAGATTGATCAGCACGGTCGTGTCGATGATCTCCGACGGATGGCCGGTGAGCTTCCCGTGATTGTTGAGATGCAAGCCAGTGGGAAGCATGCCGCCCACGACGTTGAACGTATATGGCTCGGTCCCGCTCACTCCTTCGAACTGAAAATGAACCGAATCGCCGAGGGTGAAATCGGGGAGCGACTCGGTCTGAAACGTGAGCGTGCACGTTGACTGCGCGGAGGCTAGAGGAACACAGCAAACCAGGAGAAAGAGCACCAGGGCCAGACGTTTCATGGAATCCTCCTTATCGTAGGTCGCAAATTGTACGGCAATGTGGATCGGAGGGTATCCCGCAGAATTCAACATCAGCGCACGCCTATCCGCGGCACACGCGTGCGATAATCGCAAAATCCACATTGAGTTGATAAAAAGGGTGGGGACGAAATGAGCTTCGAAGGCGAAATCGGCGAGATCGATCTGGTGGAACGGCTCGTCGAGCTGGGAAGCGAGCATTTCACCGGCGCGATCCGTTTCGAGAGCGACGGCATCATCAAGATCGTCTACTTCAAAGGCGGCGACATTCTCTCCGCCTCGACGAACGACCGCACCGACGCGATCGACGAGATCCTGCAGCGTGCGAACAAGGTCACGCGCGAACACATCAAACAGGCGCTGGCCAAGCGAAAAGAGAGCGAGACCCTGGGCGATGCCCTGTTAGGCCTCGGCTTCATCACCCGCAAGGAGCTGACGTGGGCGCGGCGCGTCCAGGTCATCGGCATCATCCGCTCCATCATCGGCTGGAGCACCGGCTCCTACACGATCGTCGCCGACTACCTTCCGAAGCGGGAGGAGGGAACGCTCTACTCGCTCGCACAGATCATCGTCGAGCTGATCGTGACGGATGCCGATCGGTCCAAGTCGGAGCAGGCGATGGACAGCGGCAACGCGGTCTTCGAGAAGTCACCGCAGTTCGATGATGCCTTCCGCCGCCTCGGCCTCAACGAAGACGCCGAACAGATCGTGGCTCAAATCGACGGAACGAACACCGCCGCCGAGGTAGCCAGCCGGTCCGGGAAGGACATCTTCAACGTCTACAAGCTCCTTGAGGCCCTTCGCGTCTTGAGGCTGGTGACCCGAATCGGCGAACCTCCAGTACAACATGAGGTTTCTCTCCCCGTGGCTTCGAACCCGTGGGATGTCGAGAATCCCGACTTCACGCTGGACGACGAAGTTCCGCCAGCCGTCAGCTCCGCGCCGGTCGAGGAGTGGGCGCCGTCGCCCGAGACGGCGACAATGGAGATTCCTGCGGCGAGCCTGCCCGCGTGGGAAACCGCGCAAGCCGTGCCGCCGGTACCGCCGTCGCGCTCCGTTTGGGATGAGCCCGAGGATGACGACCAGTTCTCCGGGACGGAGGCGATGCCAGCGGCCGTCGTGGCGGGCGCGTCCGAGGTTGGACTGGATTCCGAGCCGCAGTGGGGCTTCGATGAGGCACAGATCGAGGCCGCGCGTCGCGCCGCGGTGCCGGTACGCGCGAAAGAGGACCCGCCCAAGGTGACCGTTCCGACGAGCAAGCGCCCCAAATCGCGAAGCCGCACGGGGCTTTGGGTGCTGATCCTTCTCCTGCTGGCGGTCGGCGCCGCTGCATATCCTGCGTGGCAGTGGTGGCAGGATCGCAACGCGCCCGAACCGATCATCGCGGTGCATCGCGCGAAGCGGCGGAATGACGTTGCCCCGACGGCTGAGGCGGCTCCATCGACAGCAAGCGCGCCGGCCACCACGGCAACGGTCGCGCCGAGACTTTCGACCGCGCCTGGCACGACCAGCTCCGCAGCTCCGCCGCCGCTGTCGTCGATGGCGACGCAAACCCTGCCGATGCCAAAACAGACGGCCCCGGCGCCGAAGCAGACTCCAGTGTCGCCAAAGCAGGCTCTTGCGACGCCGAAGCAGACTCCAGTGACGACGACGACCTCACCCGTGCGTCCCGCACGAGCAACCCATGCGACGACAACGGTCGCGCCCGTTGCGTCCTCGGCCGCCGCACCCCATCTTGAGCGCACGTCAGCAGGCGGCGCCACCATCACGAATACTCCCGCTGCCAGCGCTCCCGCCTCGGATGCTGCTCGCGGCAAGTACGACGGAATGGCCCGCGACTTTGCCGCGCAAAAAGGGGGCAACTACACCGTCCAGTTCGAGCTCGTCTGCGAGACCGCCTCGATCACGCGTGCTCTGAGCGAGTCCCGCGACAAGGTCTGGTTTGTGCCGATCAGCTACCGCGGGCGGCCCTGCTATCGCGTGTTCTGGGGCAGGTTCGAAACGAGCGCCGAGGCAATCGCGGGCTCGAAGCAAATGCCGGCAGGCTTGGGGGCCACGCCGGTCGTCGTCAAGATCCCACACTGATGATCGCCTCGCTCCTCACTTCGGCTGGACTCGGCCTCGGCGCAGGCATCAACGCCTACGCCACGCTGCTGGTGTTCGGCATCGTGTCGCGCTGGCAGCCGGCGATCTTTCACGATGAGCTGGCGCGCTTCTTCGCCACGACTCCCGTCTTGATCACGCTCGCCGTTCTCTACCTCGTCGAATTTGTCGCAGACAAGATCCCCACCGTCGATCACGTGTGGGACGTCATCCACACGATCATTCGTCCGCTCGCCGGCGCGCTGGTCGCCTGGGCGGCGGTTTCCGACCGGATCCCGCACGGAGCCGTGATCCTCGCCTCGGTCATTGCGGGCGGCGCTGCACTCGGCTCGCACGCTACGAAGGCGACGCTACGCGGCGCCAGCACGCTCACGACGGGCGGTCTTGGCAATCCCGTTCTCTCGGTTCTCGAGGACATCTTCGCCTTCGTCAACGCGGTCATCGCCATCTTCCTGCCGTGGCTTGTCATCATCACGATGGTGGTCATGTCGATGCTCTTCATCCTGATGTTCAGGCGCGTTCGCCGCATGCGCCGGGCATGAGTTGGGTGATCGACGGCAACAACCTCCTCGGCCGCGCCGGCGCCGCGCGCGACACCGCAGATGCGAAGCGCCAACTGATCCGATCGCTGTCGGCGTTCGCGCGAGCGAATCGAACGAAGGTAGCCTGCTACTTCGACGGCCCTGAGCCCGAGCATTTCGGCAAGAGCCTCGGCAGCGTGAGCGTGATCTTCAGTGGCACGCGATCGGCCGATGACCTGATCATCAACCGGGTCGCTACCGGCAGCGGCTGGAGAGTCGTCACCGCCGATCGCGCGCTCTCCGCGAGGATCAAGCGGAGGCAAGTCTCCGTCGTCGATCCCGGCGGTTTCATGGCCGAGTTGGATGCCTTGCCGCAAGGGGAGGAGCGAGGCGGCGGCGAGGAGTGGCTGGCTTGGTTTTCCGACCCAAAAAACCGAAACGTATTTTGATGTCGGCCTGCCGACATCGATTGTAAGCGACTGAAACAGCAACAATTTAAGGGGATGTATTGTTGGTGGCGGCCCTACATCGGAATGACTTCGCCCCTTTCCTGTTACGCTCCTCGTGTGGAGTGGACTGGAGGATCGCGGCGCTGCGAGGCGTCGAGGAAAGTCCGAACTCTCACGGGCAGCAGGCTGGCTAACGGCCAGGCGTGGCGACGCGACGGAAAGTGCAACAGAGAATAGACCGCCGATCGCGCCCGAGGCCGCAAGGTCGAAGGCGAGGAGGTAAGGGTGAAACGGTGCGGTAAGAGCGCACCGCGTTCCGCGCAAGCGTGGACGGCACGGCAAACCCCCTGCGGAGCAAGACCAAATAGGGAAGTCATGGAGCCGCCCGTCTCCGTTATGAGCTTCCGGGTAGGTTGCTTGACCACCGCGGCAACGCGAGTGGCAGACGAATGATCTTCACCCCAAGCCTCGGCGAGGGGAACAGAATTCGGCTTACAGGTCCACTCCACACTTTTGAAGTTCGAAGTGAGAACGTTTGAACTTCTCACTTCCAACTTCTACCTTCGAACTTCTTCCTGACACTTTCTGCCATTCGCGCCGACAACGAGCGGCGTCTCGCGCACCCTCCGCTCTCACGTTCGCACTAGCATCTCCTTTGCTACTCTCCGCTCGTGCTCATACGTCCTCGCGCGCTGCCGCGTAACGGCCGCGTCGTCGTCCTCGCCATGTCATCGCCTTCCGAACTGCCGCGCATCGAGGCGGCCGCGCGAACGCTCGAGTCGCGTGGGCTGCGCGTCACTCTCGCCACAAACATCGCTCACCGTAATCGCGGCTATCTCGCTGGCGACGATGCCGAGCGTTTGGCGGAGTTGAACCGTTACTTGAACTCTGACGACATCGACGCCTTCTTCTTCGCCCGCGGAGGCTACGGCGCGATGCGCATCCTCGAAGGCATCGACTACGACGCCATCGCCGCCAATCCCCGTCCCATCGTCGGATTCAGCGACATCACCGCGCTTCACCAGGCGGTTGCGGTCCGATGCGGGGTCGGCTCCTTCCACGGCCCGATGCTCAATCTGGATTGGGCCAATGGACTGCCTGCCGGCATCGAGGAGTGGTTCTGGTCGATGATCGGCGGCGATGCGCCGCTCACGCATCGCTTCGAGCGAACGCAAGTCGTCATTGATGGTGAGGCCGAGGGCGTGTTGTTCGGCGGATGTTTGTCGCTGACGACGGCGCTGACCGCAACTCCGTACGACTTCTGGATCGACGACGGCATCTGGTTCTTCGAAGATGTCGACGAGCCGGTCTATCGCCTCGACCGGATGTTGACCCACCTACGCCTTACCGGTAGACTGAAAGAAATCCGAGCTGTGGTCATTGGGAAGCTGAAAGGGTGCGGGAGCGACGCTGAAATCGAGGCGCTGCTGCACGAATTCTTCGCCTCCAGCAACATTCCGGTCATACGCGATCTGCCGTTCGGCCATCATGGGGACAACCTCCTGATGCCGATCGGTGTACCCGTCCGCGTCAGCACCCGGGACCTCACGCTCACGTTTGCGCAACCGGCGGTCCAGCGATGAAAACTGTCTTCAAAACGACCGGCGGAAAGGAACCTGTGAAGGACTCCGGATCATCGATTTATGCCGCTGGTGACGTGATCTTCCAGGAGGGAGAGCTCGGCACGGAGATGTTCATCATCCAGGACGGTGAAGTGAACATCGTCAAGCACCTCAACGGCGAGTCACACATTCTGTCGCGCCTCGAGAAGGGCGATTTCTTCGGCGAGATGGCCGTTCTCGAGAGCGTTCCGCGGACCGCCGACGCAATCGCCGTGACCGATGTCCGCGCGGTGGTCATCAACGGAGCGCGCTTCGACGAGATGCTGCGGAGGAACCCCGAGGTCGCGGTCCGGATCATCAGGAAATACTCGAAGCGGTTGCGCGAAGCCAACACCCTGCTGGAGCGGCTCGTCGGCCGCGAGGTCCACAGCGAGCATGGTTCGCTCGACAGCACCGTGAGCATCGTGCCCGAGAAACAGCATCGTCATCGTCTAATCGACGTCGTGACGAACGCGGAGTTTCCCTTCAGCAAGGCCGACGAGACGACCATCGGCCGCGCCGATCCTGTCACCGGCATTCTCCCCGACATCGATCTAACCCCTGTAGACGCGAACCGCTCCGTGTCGCGCCGCCACGCCAAGATCATCCGCAGCGGCGACGAGTACTGCATCCTCGAGGAAGTCGGCACCGTCAACGGCACCTACGTCAACGAGCAGCGCATTCCGACAGGGTCACCGGTGACGATCCACAGCGGCGATGCGATCAAGATCGGACTGATCGCGATGCGCACGCTCTTCGACTAACGTCTACACCGCGTAGATCGATATCCCTCTGCGTCAGAATAGCCGCGTGACGATCACCGCCGACACGCCCGTCCGTGCGCTTCCCGGCGCCGGGACCAGCCGCGCCAAGCAACTGGAGGAAGCGGGGCTGGCAACCGCCGGCGACCTTATCTACTACCTGCCGTATCGCTACGAAGACCGGCGCCATCCCATCCGGATCATCGACCTTGGCGCTCACGTCGACACGCCTGTCCTGCTTCGTGGCAAGGTTATGAATGCGAACCTGCATATCACCCGGCTCCGGCGGATGAAGATCTTCGAAGCGGTGATCGAGGATGGGACCGGCGCGGTGAAGCTGGTCTGGTTCAATCAGGGCTTCCTCGCCGATCAGATCAAGCGCGGCGACCGGCTGGCCGTGTTCGGGACGCCAAAACTCTCGTCGTACGGCCAACTCCAGGTGGAGAGCGCCGATTGGGAGAAGTTCGAAGGTGACGATGAGGCCGACGGCGCCATCGTTCCGATCTACTCGAAGGTGGGCAACATCCCGCCCAAGGTTTTGCGGCAGATCGTCGGCGCTGCGCTGGCCGCTCTTCCATCGATCGACGATCCGCTCGAACCCGCCTTGAGAAAGCGCCTCGGCGTGATCGATCTCGCGCCGGCGCTCGAACAGATCCACCGCCCGCCGCAGCTCGACGATGCGTTTCTCGCCCGACGGTCCCGCGCCCACTTCCGCATCATCCTGCAGGAGTTCTTCACGCTCCAGCTCGCGCTACGCGTGCGGCGGGCAAGCGAAGAGGTGGTCACGAAGAGCCGGAAGATCACCATTGACGATGCGATGCGCGCCGAGGTGAAGCGGATCCTGCCGTTCCGTCTGACGAATGCGCAGAAACGCGTCGTACGAGAAATCGCCGGCGACCTGCAATCCGACAAGCCGATGTACCGGCTTCTCGAAGGCGACGTCGGGAGCGGAAAGACGATCGTGGCCCTGATCGCCGCGATCATCATGGTGCGCAACGGCCATCAGGTCGCGCTGCTGGCGCCGACGGAGATCCTGGTCGAGCAGCACTACCAGCGCATCCGTCAACTAGTTGACCAGTCCCTCGTCGTGGCAAAGAGCACCGGCTCGCTAACGGCTGGCGAGCGGCGAACGCTTCTGGCAGGCCTTCGCGACGGAGTCATCCAACTAGTCGTCGGCACGCACGCCCTCCTCGAAGATCGCGTCGTCTTCAAATCCCTCGGCCTGGCCATCGTCGACGAGCAGCACCGCTTCGGCGTCGAACAGCGGCAGCGTCTTTTCGCCAAGAGCGACTCGCCCGACATCCTCGTCATGACCGCGACGCCGATCCCGCGCTCGCTGGCGTTGGCGATGTACGGCGATCTCGAGCTCTCCGTGATCGACGAGCTTCCGCCGGGACGGCAGAAGATCAAGACCGCCGTCCGCTCCGCCACGCAGATTGAGCGCGTCTATCACTTCATCGACACCGAGATCGCCGCCGGTGCGCAGGCCTACATCGTCTATCCGATCATCGAAGAATCCGAGAAATCGAATCTCAAACCTCTCACCCTCGGCTATGAAACGACAGCACGGCGCTTTCCGAACCGGCGCGTGGCCATGATTCACGGCCGCATGGCTCCGGCCGAAAAAGAAGAGACGATGCAGCGCTTCAAGCGGGGCGAGATCGACATCCTCGTCTCGACCACGGTCATCGAGGTCGGCATCGACGTCGCCAACGCCTCGATGATGCTGATCATCGACGCCGACCGTTTCGGTCTCTCGCAACTGCACCAGCTCCGAGGCCGCGTCGGCCGTGGCGCACGGCAGTCGTACTGCGTCCTCGTCTCCGACATCGAGAAAGACCGCCTCACGCAGTTCGCCAAAACGCTGAACGGCTTCGATCTCGCCGAGCTCGACCTCAAACTCCGCGGCGCCGGCGAGCTCCTCGGCACCCGCCAATCGGGCGCGATGCGCTTCCGCTTCGGCAACATCGTCCGCGACATCAAGCTGATGGAAAAAGCGCGCGACCTGGCCATCGAGATCATCGAGAAGGACGGCCTCGCCCCGGCGCAGAAGATCGTCCAGAAGCTCCTAGGCACGCCGATGTTGGCGACGGTGAAGGACTAGAATGTGAGAATGAGCAACCTTCTTGATGAAGCCTATGCTGCCGCGAAGGAATTGCCTGAACAGGAGCAGGAGGCGATCGGGGCGTGGCTGTTGGCCGAGATCGACGCCGATCGCAAATGGGACGAGCTGTTCGCCCAGCGGTCCGATGTGATCGAGCGCATGGCCGACAAAGCGCTTGAGGATCATCGTCGCGGCCGAACGCTGGTGTAGCTCCCCCTGCGTGAGCGGGAAAGCATCTCACGCGGAGCCGCGGAGAAAACCTCCCTGCCCTCCGCGTCTCCGCGTGAAATGCTTTTGAATCTGTCTTGTCTCGCCAGTTGATCCGTCCTATGGTTGGCCGATGACCAACTCCCGCTCCCTCGGCTCCCTCGAAGTCTTCCCGCTCGCTCTTGGCTGCATGGGTATGTCGGGGATGTATGGAGCTGCGGATGAGGACGAGAGCATTGCCACGATCCAGCAGGCGATCGACAGCGGCGTCAATCTGCTCGATACCGGCGATTTCTACGGGATGGGCCACAACGAGATGCTCGTCGGCCGCGCGATCCGGGGAAGGCGCGACAAAGTGCTGCTATCCGTAAAGTTCGGCGCTCTTCGGGGACCTGACGCTTCGTGGCTCGGAGTCGACACGCGTCCGGCAGCGGTAAAGAACTTCCTTTCCTACACGTTGAAACGCCTCAACGTCGACTACATCGACATCTACCGCCCGGCGCGTCTTGATCCATCGGTACCGATTGAGGAGACTGTTGGCGCGATCGCCGAGCTCGTGAAAGCTGGCTATGTCCGGGCCATCGGTCTGTCGGAAGTCGGTGTCGATACGATCCGGCGCGCCCATGCCGTGCATGCCATTACGGATTTGCAGATCGAGTACTCGCTCATCAGCCGCAATCCGGAGCGCGAGATCTTTCCGTTGCTGCGTGAGCTCGGGATCGGCGTTACCGCTTACGGCGTTCTTTCTCGCGGCTTGCTGAGCGGTTCAGTACCGCAGGGAAAGGGCGACTTCCGGAGCTATCTTCCGCGTTTCCGCGATGAGAACCTGGCGCGCAACAAGGCGCTCATCGATGCGCTTCGAGACATCGCCGCGACCCACAACGTCAGCTCAACGCAGCTTGCCATCGCCTGGGTATTGGCTCGCGGCGAGTCCATCGTTCCGGTCATCGGAGCGCGGACCCGTGCACAACTTCAAGAGTCGCTCGGCGCGCTCGCGATTCATTTGACCGCTGACGAGCTCTCGCAGATCGCGAACGCCGTTCCCGCGGAGTCCGTTGCCGGCACGCGATATGACGAGCACCAGATGAAGGTCCTCGACAGCGAGCGGCCTGCGGCAACGCCTCGGTGAACGAATCCCAACGCTGCCCGTTTTCCGGAGACGGTTTGTTATTCTGCCTGCTTCCAATAACCGCTCCAACCAACCAGAGGGACAATACGCATGAGCATGAGACGTCTTGATCGCACGATCAGTGCGATCGCACTAAGCCTGTTCGCATCCACCATCGCTTTTGCCGACGACGCCAAGCCGGCCGCGCCTGCCGCGCCCATCGCAGCGCAGAGATACGGCACCTGGGGTGTCGACCTCGACGGCATGGATCGTTCGGTCAAACCGGGCGACGATTTCTTCAAGTACGTCAACGGCAAATGGGCTGCCTCTACGCAGATCCCCGCCGACAAGACCGCTTATGGCGCCTTCGCCGTCCTCGGCGATCTCTCCGAGGCGCGAGTCCACGCGCTGCTCGACCGGTGGGCTGCTGACAAGAGTCTGAAAGCCGGTTCCGACGAAGCGAAGGTTGCCGCCGTCTACCGCAGCTACCTCGATGAAGCAGCCGCGGAAACGCTCGACGCCAAGCCGATCCAGCCCTACCTCGATGCCGTGAAGAAAGCGAAGACGCACGAGGACATGGCCCGCGTGATGGGAAGGTCGGCCAGAGGTTTCGGCAGCTCGTTCTTCGGCGCTGGAGTCGGCGACGACGCCAAGAATCCTGACAAGTACGCGCTCTATCTTTCCCAGTCCGGCCTCGGGCTCGCCGACCGCGAGTTCTACCTGCGCGACAACTTCAAGCCGCAGAAAGAGCGCTACCAGAAATACGTCGCCGACATGCTCCGGCTCATCGGATGGGACGATCCCGAGAAGAACGCCGCCGACATCGTGGCGATGGAAACCAAGATCGCCGAGGCGCAGTGGACGCGCGCCGAGAGCCGCGATCGCGACAAGACCTACAACCCGACCACCATCCCCGAATTGGAAAAAAGCGCGCCGGGATTCCCCTGGATGATCGCGTTCAAAGAGTCGGGCCTCGACAAGATCGACCGTGCCGTCGTGCGGCAGAACACTGCGTTGCCGAAGATCGCTCAGGTCTTCGCCGGCGCGCCGGTGCCGACGCTCCAGGCGTGGGAAGCGTTCCATGTCGCCGATGACGCGGCTCCGCTCCTCTCGAAGCGATTCGTCGATACGCAGTGGGAGTTCCGCTCCAAGTTCCTCAACGGCACGAAGGAGCAGCGACCCCGGTGGAAGCGTGCGGTTCAGGCGGCCGAAGGGTCGCTCGGTGAGGCCATCGGACGCACCTACGTCGCCGACTACTTCCCGCCGGAGTCGAAGGCGAAGATGGAGCAGCTCGTCGCCGACCTTCGCACCGCGATGAAGGGCCGCATCGAAAACGTGCAGTGGATGAGCCCCGAAACGAAGGCCCGCGCGCTCGACAAGCTGGCCAAGTTCACGGTGAAGATCGGCTATCCGTCGCAATGGCGCGACTATTCAAAGCTCGACATTCGCGCAGGTGATCTGGTCGGCAACGCCGAGCGCGTCGCGAAGTTCGAATGGGCGCGTGATCTGGCCCGCCTCGGCAAGCCGGTCGACAAGCTCGAATGGGGCATGACGCCGCAGACGGTCAACGCCTACTACCAGTCGACAAAGAACGAGATCGTCTTCCCGGCCGCCATTCTGCAGCCGCCGTTCTTCGATCCGAAAGCGGACATGGCCGTGAACTACGGCGGAATCGGAGCGGTGATCGGCCACGAGATCACGCATGGCTTCGACGATCAGGGCCGCAAGTCGGATGGAACCGGCATGCTGCGCGACTGGTGGGCGCCGGAAGACGCCGCCAAGTTTGAAGTCCAGGCCGCGAAGTACGGCGCGCAGTACGAAGCCGTCAACTTCCCGCAGCTTCCCGGCACGCACATCATTCCCAAACTGACGATGGGCGAGAACATCGGCGACCTCGGCGGAATCCTCATGGCCCTCGACGCTTATCACCTCTCTCTGCACGGCCAACCCGCGCCCATGATCGACGGCTTCACCGGCGATCAACGCGTGTTCCTCGGATGGGGCCAGGTGTGGCGGACGATCATGCGCGACGACGCGCTGCGCCAGCTCATCGCCACGAACCCGCATTCGCCCGGCCAGGTCCGCGCGTTCCAGCCGCTCCGCAACGTCGACGCCTGGTACACCGCGTTCGATGTGAAGGAAGGCGACGCGAACTACATCAAGCCTGAGGACCGCGTTCGCATCTGGTAACGAAGACGAGTATTCAAACGAAATCGGCCACCGCGAGGTGGCCGTTTTCATTGCGTGACGGAACTTCGCGCCCGCGCAAGGGAAACTACATGGCGGAATTCACGAACGAGCACCGCCATCGGTCAGCACGCCTCCTGACCCTCACCGCCGTCTAGCAGGCGGGACTTCGCACGTAACATGTGGACACTGTGTACGTGTGAGCGTAACCTGCGTCAATGAAGAACATAACACTTGCGATTGATGACGAGACGCTCGAAGCCGGGCGTAGCTACGCAAGCCGGCATAAAACTACCCTCAACTCTCTGGTTCGGGAGCTTTTGGTCCGAACCGTGGTGGGTGATCGCCAAGCACTAGCGACCGAAATGTTCCGGTTGATGGACGCACATCCCGGCAACTCAGATGGAAAGCGCTGGACGCGAGAAGAGCTCTATGTCCGGTAAGGTTTTTCTCGACTCCAACATCCTTGTTTATGCTCAGGATGCAGGGTCTCCGGACAAACAAAGACGAAGCCGCGAGCTCATCACCCGACTTGCCGATTCGGGAGACGGAGTGATTTCTACCCAGGTCATGCAGGAGTTCTTCGTCTCTGTCACTCGTAAGCTGGGCGTCACGCCTCTGGCTGCGAAGGCAGTATTGAAGACATTTGCCGTTTTCGAAATTGTGACCGCTGGACCTGAACTGATCCATGAAGCGATCGATTGCGCAATCCTGAGCGCGATCTCGTTCTGGGACGCCCTAATCCTTGCAGCCGCTGCGAGCGCAGGCTGCGGCGTTCTGCTCACGGAGGACCTGAACCACGGCCAGATGATTATGGGCGTCAAGGTTCAGAACCCGCTGGCCTGACGATGAGTGAGTTCCGCACGATGTTGTTTTCCGGAATGGACTCAGCTCTAAAACCAGGAAGGGCGCAATGGATCTCCGGCCTTTGCTATGAGGGAAGTCTTCGTCACTCGCCTTCGACCTGAGGCCTTCCGGTGACCCATACGGCTTCTGGGTCCGAACACATCTGCTACACTTCGCCTTCAAATTTCCGGAGCGCGTACTGCGATGCGATCTGAATCGCGGCAGACCCCCGAGCGAGCCACGAGTCAGCATTGAACGCATCGTCCCAATCATCCCAGTACGTCCTGAGCGGCCTTCGTCCAACGGGCCGCGTCCACCTCGGCAACTACTTCGGCGCGGTGCGGAACTGGGTCCGGCTGCAGGATCTTTACGACTGCTACTACTTCGTCGCCGACTGGCACGCGCTGACGTCCGACTACGCCGACACGTCGAAGATCACGCAGGCGACATTCGATGCGGTCGCCGACTGGATCGCCGCTGGTCTCGATCCGGCCAAGTCGACGATCTTCATCCAGTCCGAGATCAAAGAGCACGCCGAGCTGCATCTGATTCTGTCGATGGTCACGCCGTTGCCGTGGCTGGAGCGCGTGCCGACGTTCAAGGACCAGCAGGCGCAGATCGAGGACAAAGATCTCAACACCTACGGCTTCCTCGGATATCCGCTGCTGCAGACCGCCGACATCATTATCTATAGGGCGAACTTCGTTCCGGTCGGTGAGGACCAGGCGTCGCATCTCGAGATCTCGCGCGAGATCGTGCGGCGCTTCAACAATTTCTACGGCGATGTTTTCCCGGAGCCGCAGGTGCTGCTCACGGAGACGCCGAAGGTTCCGGGACTCGACGCTCGAAAAATGTCGAAGTCGTACAACAACACGATCGGACTCACGACGAGCGCTGATGAGATCCGCGCGTTGGTGATGACGATGTTCACCGATCCGGAGCGCATCCGCCGCAAAGATCCCGGCAGGCCCGATGTCTGCAACCTCTTCCAGTTTCACAAACTGTTTTCGAACGAAGAGACGATCGCGCGCGTCGATCACGAGTGCCGTACCGCGCAAATCGGCTGCGTCGACGACAAGAAATTGCTTGCCGAGATCATGATCGAATCGCTGCGTCCGATCCGTGAGAAGCGCGAGGAAATCGACCGCGATCCGTCGATCGTCTGGGACACGTTGCGCGACGGGAATCGCAAAGCGCGCGAGCGTGCACAGCAGACGATGGAGCTCGTGCGCGACGCGATCAAAATCCACTACCCCGAGTTGCGATGACGACGATGACGGACGAAGAGAAGGAGCCGGCAGCCGTTTCACAGCCGGCGGATGACCGTCCCGCCGACGAGCAGGAAGAGAGCGGCGGCGCGCTCAAAGTCACGCTGCCGTCGTTCCACGGTCCGCTCGATCTGCTGCTGCACCTAATCAAGCAGCACAAGGTCGATATCTACGACATCCCCATCGCCCTGATCACCGAGCAATACAACGCTTACCTCGACGCGATGGAGGAGCTGAGCCTCGACGTGGCCGCCGACTACATCTACATGGCGGCGCTCCTCATCCACATCAAGTCGAAGATGTTGCTGCCGCATGACGAGACCGAGGGGGAGATCGAAGATCCGCGGCAGGAGCTTGTCGATCGCCTGCTCGAATACCAGCGGTTCAAAGCGGTAGCCGAGTCGTTCGCGGAGCTCGACGTGCTGCGGATGGGAGTCTGGCCTCGGCCTGCCACGCCGCTGCCGGGCACCGACGCAACGGAGATCGACATGAGCGAGGTCGGCCTGTTCGATCTCATCGACGCGTTCCGGTCAGCACTCAATCGCTACAAACAAAATCACCCGCAGGCGATCGAGTTGCGCCGCACGGTCCACAAGATCAGCGACAAGATGCGCGAGCTGTATGGGAAACTTCAGGAGAAATCGCCGATCCGCCTGCAGTGGTTTCTCGAAGGCCGCGACCGCAACGAGTTGATCGCGATCTTCCTCGGCACCCTCGAGTTGGTGCGGCTCGGGGGCATCTCGCTCAAGCAGAGCGAAAACTTCGGCGAGATTCTGATCGCCGGAACCGACAAGACGATCGACGAGGCGCAGTTCGCGGTGTTCGACAACAGTTAAAACAACATGCCAATGGAACTTACAGAATTACGTGCGGCCCTCGAGGCCATTCTCTTTGTCAGCAACGAGCCGGTGAAGCTCGACGAGCTCGCCGAGGCGTTTGCAGGCGAGGGGAGGGAAGCGGTGGTCGAGCAGCTCGAAGAGATCAAGCGCGCCCTCGACGCAAACCTCGGCGGCTTCATGCTCGAGCAGACCGCCGGCGGCTGGCGTTTCGCGACGCGCGCCGAGCACGACCCCATTCTCAAGAAGTACTTCGCAAAAAAGGGCGAGAACCGGCTCTCCATTGCCGCGCTCGAGACGCTGGCCATCGTCGCGTATCGACAGCCAATCACGGCGCCCGAGGTTTCGGAGATCCGCGGCGTGAACTCGAATCAGACCATTCGCACGCTGCTCGAGCGGCGCATGATCCGCGTGGCCGGACGCAAGAACGTGGTCGGCAGTCCGTTTCTCTATCGCACGACGCGCGAGTTCCTCGTTCACTTCGGACTCAACGACATTCGCGACATGCCGCGCCTCGAAGAATTCGGAGACCTCATCGGCGAACAGATCAACGACGATCTCGTGCTCGCCATCGAGACGACGCACATCGCCGAAGGGGTTGAAGTGCCGCTCGAACAAGGCGAACAGATCGATGAAGCGCTCAACGCGGAGCTGAGCTCGGGCGATGAGAACGCAGCAATCGAAGCGCCGATCGAGCCGCCGCTTGAGACGCCCATCGAAGCGCCGGTCGAAGAAGCGCGCAGCGATGACGACGCGCAGCCTTCAACGAACGAGGTACAATCCGAAGTCGTCAACGACAACCACGACTGATGCAACAAGAGCGCTTGCAGAAGATCATCGCCCACGCCGGCGTCTCGTCGCGACGTGAAGCGGAAGCGATGATTCGGGAGGGACGCGTCACGCTGAACGGGCGTGTCGTTACCGAACTTGGTACGCGTGCCGATCCCGACCGCGATCACATCAAGGTCGACGGCAAGCTGATTACGAAGGCCGAGCCGCACCGCTACATCCTCTTGTACAAGCCGAAAGAAGTGATGACGACGGTCGAAGATCCGCAAGGCCGCCGCACCGTCATCGAGCTGGTGCGCGGCATTCGTGAGCGCATCTATCCGGTCGGCCGGCTCGACTTTCACTCCGAGGGGCTGGTGCTGCTGACGAACGACGGAGAGCTCGCGTTCAAGGTGTCGCATCCGACGCACGGTTCGGTGAAGACCTACAACGTGAAAGTGCGCGGTGTGCCCGAAGATCGCCTGGTGGACAAGCTTCAACGCGGGATCACCATCGACGGCAAGCGAACCCTCCCGTGCGACATCGAGCGAATGCGCACCACCGGCAAGCGCGACGACGAAGGCAACAGTTGGTTCGAAGTGAAACTGCGCGAAGGCCGCACGCAGCAGATCCGCAAGATGTTCAAGGCCATCGGCCATCCGGTCTCGAAGCTCCGGCGTGTTGCCATCGGACCGCTCTCCGATCCGAAGCTCACGCCGGGCGTCTGGCGCGAGCTGACGAAGCAGGAAGTGAAGATGCTGGCGACGATGCAGGACGCGAAGAAGGTTGCCAAGCCGCGGCGCACCACTGCGCGTCCGGTCTCGCGCAAGAAACCGGCAACCGCGGCAAAGCGCTCCACGGCTGCTCGCTCGAAAGCGCGGCCGGCGGCATCGCGCGCAAGTGCGTCGCGCACGGAGACGCGCAGCTCCACGCGGCGAACGCCGTCACCGCGTCCGGCCACTCCTCGCCCGAAGATTGCGGCAGGAAAGAAGCCGGCCGCCGGCAAGAACGCTCCGGCGCGGCGCTCCGCCACCCGCCCTCCGCGAAGCAGTGCCCGCCGCGGCTGATCCACGCAGATGACGGCGCCGCTGATCATCGCCATCGACGGTCCGTCGGGCGTGGGCAAAACAACCACCAGCCGCCTCGTCGCGCGTGAGCTCAGCGTTCCGCACATCGACACCGGCGCCATGTACCGCGCGCTGGCACTCGCTGCCACTCGCGAAGGAATCGACACACACGACGATACCGCGCTCGAAGAGCTGGCCTCTCGCGTTCAAATCGACTTCATCGCCGGCGAGCGCGCCCGCGTTCTGCTCAACGGCGAGGATGTGACCTCGCTCATCCGCACTCCGGAGATGAGCATGGCCGCGAGCAACGTGTCGACGATTCCCGCGGTGCGGCGCGTTCTCGTCCGCCTGCAGCAGGACCTTGGGCGCCGCAGCGGCGGCGTGCTCGAAGGACGCGACATCGGAACGAAGGTCTTCCCGGAGACGCCGTTCAAGTTCTTTTTGACCGCGCGCCCCGAAGTTCGTGCCCGCCGTCGCTGCGACGAGCTTGCCGCAAAAGGGGAGGATGTCGATTACGAGTCGATTCTTGACGCCACAGTGGCGCGGGACGAACAGGATTCGAATCGCGCCGACTCGCCGCTCCGGTACGACGACTCGTACACGGTCGTCGACACCTCCGATTTGGATATCCCCGCAGTGGTGGCAGTGATCGTGGACGCGGTTCGAGCAAGAAAACATCTGTCATCCTGACCCGCCGAA